>PCAK01000001.1 GCA_002730525.1 Acidobacteriota bacterium
GCCCCAGCCCAGCGCCGTCCCGTTGGACCGGAGCCGCATCTTCTCGTCCTCACGGAAGCCGAACCGCATGAAGTTGGTGGGGCCGGTCAGGTTCTCCATTGCCACGATGGCATGCGGGTCGATCCCCTTGTTCAGCTCGTAGTCCAGCCGATCGGGATGGATCGGGCTGGCCGAGAGGTTCTCGCGACTGGCGGCCTCGCGCTGCGCACGCGCCTCCGCCACCGCCGGCGTGATGACGCTCAGGCGCGCCTCACGAATCGTGGCCAGGCGCTCCTTCGTCGCCAGCGACTGCACCGCGTCGATCAACTCCTCGAGCGCCACGCTGACGTCAGCGACGATGGCCAGGTCGAGCGGCTGCGTCCGCCCCAGCATGCTGGTGTCGAGACCGACGGCCGCGTAGCGTTCCGGCGAGCGAATCTGACGCGGCACCGTACCGCCGCCCGGGTCCCGGGCACCGAACTGGACGACGACATCATGGCCGCCGAACGGGAACGGTCGACTGGCCCTGAGCCCGCCGACGTACTGCGGGTGGAATGTCGGGAAATTCCCGAAGGCCTGCTGGCCCGTGGCCGCGACGAGGCCCAGGAGCTCGCATAATTCGACGGCGCGAGCCTGTCCGTTCGTCCTCGAGATCTCGTCTCCGAAGATGACCGCCGGGCGCTCGGCTTCGATCAGCCAGCGAGCCAGCCGCTCCAGCTTGTCCGCGGCTGGGCGTGGGCGCGCGTCGATCAGGAACGTCTCTGCCGGCCAGATCTCTCCGGTGACCTCTTCCGCCATCGCGGCTCGGGAGAAGGCGACGTAGACTGGCCCGCCCGGCGCGGTTCCGGCGAGCTTGTAGGCACGGCGGGTCGCGACCGCGGCCGACGCACCGCTGCGAACCTCCCATGAGAGTTTCGTGAACTGCTCGTTGATGTCGATCTGGTTGGATCCGGCTGCCGGTGCCAGGTGCAGGTCGTCGCTGTAGGTCGTCGTATCGTTCAAGCCGGCGGTGATGACGATCGCCGAACCGTCGCGGTTGGCGTTGAACAGCTGGCCGCCGATCTGGCCGGTGCCAGCCACGGCGTGGACGTTGACGAGCGCCGGCTTCTGGCTGACCTTGTTGTAGCCGTCGGCCATCGAGATCACGACGCCCTCATGCAGCCCCATGATCAGCTGCACCTCGGGACGGTCGGTCATGGCGTCATAGAACGGCGTCTCCACCGACCCAGGATTCGCAAATAGGTACTTCGTGCCGGCCGCCTTGATCTGCTCGAGCAGCAGGTCGCCGCCCGTGCCCGACTGACGGTAGGCACCGCTGCTCGCGGGTTGTACCGCGTCCAGTCCGCCGCTGTCCGCCGCTTCCAGCACCGAGCGCGCCGCGCTCGCCGTGAGCCCCGCCGCAACGAGATGCCGAAAGAATCCACGTCTCGACACGCCGCCGTCGAAGTAGTCACGCAATAGCTCTCTCATAGTGGTTCCTCGATGGGACTTTGCCGCTTTGTCTGCTTGATGTCTAGCGAAAACGTATCTGGCCGTTCAAGACGCTCGTCATGAAGGCGATCATAACGGAGAAAGAAACTCAGGCGAAATAACGCACCGGTCGCCACGACGGGACTACGGCTGCGGCGATTCGGAAATCGCTCCAATCGCACCGATCGGCGTGAGTCCAGGCTGCAGGTCGTGCTCGGCCAACAACCGATACAGCGCCGGCATCGTCGAAGTGATCACCGCATTGACGTCGTCGACGACCTCGGCGAGCTCCTGCCTCGATTCGCGCGTTTGCCGGACCTGCACTTCGGTCGGCACCGAGGTCGAGGCCATCACCTGCCGCTTGAAAGGATGCGGCCGAATGTCCAGGACGTTACCTGATCGCCCGGAGCGCGTCCTTGGCCTCGCGCCGCACGATGAACGCCTGGTCCCAGGTGTGCTCCTCGGAATCACCTTCCCCGAGGGCGCCACGCAGGACATGCTCGAGTTTGTCGGTCTGCGTCGTATCGAGCAGTCCGGCGCGCACCATCTTCCCTAGGCTGCGGAACGACTTGGCCCGCACGGGCGCCTGATGGTAGTGAGACGAGCGCAGCAGCGCGTCGAACATCTGTTCACGCATCTCGTTGGTCAGCTCTTCGGGGGGCACGGCCTCGGCGATCTTGCCGACCGTCCGCGCAGCCGAATCCCGGACTTCCTTGTCGGGATGGATCAGACATCCCAGGACCTCCGGCAGCGCATGCACTACCTCGGGGGTGGTCAGCTTGCCCAGGGCGTACAGGGCGAACGACAGCGAGTAGGGGTCCTCCGCCTCGGCCAGGTAGTCTTGGAGCTTCACCAGCGCATCGTGGCCGATTTCGCCGAGGATCCGCGCCAGGTAGAAGTGCGACTTCATGTCGCTGCCCTCCATCTGGGCCAGCAGGATCGAGACCACCTTCGCACCCTGTGCCACGAGGACGTCGGTCGCGCGGTCGGCCGACGGTTCGAGATCGGGCCGATCGGCGACGTCCGCGTAGAACAGGCTGCACAGCGCCTCGACCGCGCGGCGATAGTCCGCGCCCTCGAGCTTGCCGAGCTCGGACCGCATCTTCTCCACGGCGGGCTCCAGGATCGCGGGGTCGTCGGTGGTGAGTTCCTCGATTAGGTGCCTCAGGGCGTTTGGCTCCTCAGTCATTGGTGAATTACCCCATCTCGGTTTCCAGCAAGGCGACGTGCTCCTCTTCCTCTGCCGCGAGTTCCAGGCAGACCTCCTTCTCGGGCCCGTCGGGCAGCTCGCTCGACAGCTTCCGGAAGTGGTCCCGGGTCCGTCGCTCCATCTCGATCGCCTTGTTGTAGAGCGCGAGCGCGCCGCCCTGCTGGTCGGCGAGGTCGATCCCCCGGAACACCTCGTCGGCGAGCAGTGCCTCCGCGTCCGGGCGCAGGTTCAGCACGTCGTCGTCGAGGTGGGTGTGGTAGCGCTCCTGCAACGTGTGCAGGTGGTCGACCTCATGCTCGTAGAGCTGCTCGAAGATGGAGCGGAGTAGCGGTTTCGTGACCTTGGTCAAGGCGAGGCGATAGAAGTGGTAGGCGTTCAGCTCGAACTGCACCGCGTCGCGGATCGGCCGGATCTTCATCGGGTCCTCGAAGTCGTGACCCTGGACGAGCTCCAGCTTGCCACCGCAGAGGAAGCACGTGCCGAAGGGAATGGCGAACCCGGTCGAGACCTTGTGACACGTGACGCATTTCCAGGCGTACTCGATCCCGGCGCAGCAGACGATGTCCTCCGGCACCACTTGACGGCACTTTGGGCAGGTGGAAGGCATGGCTAGTCGGCCTCCTGGGCGGCAACGAGCGCGGGCGCCTGCTCGATGCCGAGATGGCCGAGGATGCCGGCGGCTGCCTTGCGGCCGGCTCCCATGGCCAGGATGACCGTAGCGGCGCCGGTGACGATGTCGCCGCCCGCGAACACTCCGGGCAGCGACGTCGCCCCGGTCTCCTCGTCGGCGTCGATGTAGCCCCAGCGGTTCACGTCCAGACCCGGTGTGGTCTGGGCGATGATCGGGTTGGCGGTGGTCCCCAGGGCGCAAATGACCGTGTCGACGTCCAGGCTCTGCTCGGTTCCCGAGACCGGGGTCGGTCGGCGCCGGCCCGAGTCGTCCGGCTCGCCCAGCTCCATCTCCACGCACTCCATCCCCACGGCCCACCCGGCCTCGTTGCCGAGGATGCGAACGGGGTTCGTCAGCCAGCGGAAGTTCACGCCTTCGTCCTTGGCATGGTGGAGCTCCTCCACGCGAGCCGGCGACTCCCGCTCGCTTCGGCGGTAGACGATCGTCACCTCTTCCGCGCCGATTCGCAGGGCGACCCGCGCCGAGTCCATCGCCGTGTTGCCGGCGCCGATGACCGCGACGCGGCGGCCCATCCCCACCGGCGTGTCGTACAGCGGCTGCTTGTAGCCGCGCATCAGGTTGACCCGCGTGAGGAACTCGTTGGCGGAGAAGACCCCGTTGTACGCCTCGCCGGGGATGTTCATGAACCGGGGCGAGCCGGCCCCCGTCGCGATGAAGACCGCGGAGTAGCCCATTTCGCTCAGCACCT
Source organism: Acidobacteriota bacterium (assembly GCA_002730525.1). Lineage (GTDB taxonomy): Bacteria > Acidobacteriota > Vicinamibacteria > Vicinamibacterales > UBA823 > UBA2161. The sequence goes on from PCAK01000001.1 coordinate 4,039, forward strand.
GCGGGATGGTGAACACTTTCCCGATGACGGTGTCGAGTTCGAACTGCACCCCCTGCTGCCGGAGGGCGTCCACCTCCCGATCGATGATCTGGTCCGGCAGCCGAAACTCGGGGATGCCGTACTTGAGGACGCCGCCGGCCACGTGGAGCGCCTCGAACACCGTGACGTCCAGGCCGTGCTTGATCAGATCGCCGGTGCAGGCGAGCCCGGCCGGACCGGCACCGACGACGGCGACTTTCTTACCGACCTTCGGTGTGGCGGGCTCCACGTCCCAGCCGCGGTCCGCGGCGAAATCGGCGACGTAGCGCTCCAGACGGCCGATGCCCACCGGCTCCAGCTTCTTGCCGACGATGCAGTTCGCCTCGCACTGGCTCTCCTGGGGGCAGACCCGGCCGCACACCGCCGGCAGTGCGTTCGAGTCCTTGAGGATCCGGTAGGCCTTCTGGAGGTCCCGGTGGGCCACGGCGATGACGAAGCCGGGGATGTCGATGCCCACGGGGCAGCCCGGGACGCAGCGTGGCTTCTTGCAGCCGAGGCAGCGGTCGGCCTCGCTCACGGCGACCTCCAGCTCGTAGCCCAGGTTGACCTCTTCGAAATTCTTGGCGCGGCGTTCGGCCGGCTGCTCCGGCATCGGCGCCTGCGTCGGGGCGATCGTGCGGACCGTCTTGATGCGTCTGGGGGCGCCCGGCAAGGGCGGGCTGGGCTCGGGAACCGGGTCGAACCCTGTCGCCGGGGCTCGGGCCTGGGCACGGAGGGCGGCTGAGGTCGCGGCAGCCGACGAGCCGGGGAGCGCGGCGACCGCCTCGGTCTCGCGCTCGTAGCGCTCCATCGCCTCCTTCTCCTCACGCTCGAAGCGCTTCTGCCGGAGCATCAGCTCCTGGAAATCCACCCGGTGCCCGTCGAAGTCGGGCCCATCCACGCAGGCGAAGCGCATCTGCCCGTCGGCCGTCACGCGGCAGGAGCCGCACATCCCGGTTCCGTCCACCATGATCGAGTTCAGGCTGACGATCGTGCGGATTCCACGCGGACGCGTCATCTCGGCGCAGGCGCGCATCATCACCAGGGGACCGATGGCGACCAGCTCGTCCACGTCGGCGTGGGCCTCGAGGACGTCTTGCAGGGCGTCGGTGACCCGGCCCTTCATTCCGTACGAGCCGTCGTCGGTGGTCACGTGGAACTCGTCGCTGAATTCCCGGAACCGGTCCTCCCAGAACATCAGATCGCGGTTGCGGAACCCGATGATCGAGATGGTGTACGCACCGCTCTGCTTGAACGCGCGCAGCTGCGGGAAGATCGGCGCGACCCCGAGCCCCCCGCCCACCACGATGACCTTGCCAGGCTGCTCGATCTGGCTGGGGACGCCGAGCGGCCCGACGAAGTCGAGGAGCTCCGCGCCCTCGGGCAGGGCCATCATCTGCCAGGTGGTCTTCCCCACCGCCTGGATGACGACGGTCACCGTGCCCCGGTCCCGGTCGTAATCGGCGACGGTGAGCGGGATCCGCTCGCTGGCATCGTCGATCCGGACCATCAGGAAGTGGCCGGGCCGAACTGCTCGCGTCTGGTGATGCGGTACACGGTCACCCCGGGGGAACGCATGGTGCGGGGTGGGTCAATTCCCGCACCGCACCCCGAAAAGCCCCGCGACTTCGCGCGGGACGAGCTACATGGGACCTTTCGCCGTCGAGAAGATCTCCTCGTGGCTCGACACGTGCAAGCCGGGTGCCACGCCAAGTGGTCCCGGATTGCTACCGACCGGCGGCGGATGCGACGGTGAGGCTCACGAACCCGACGTCCTCCTGAACACGCAGGTAGCCGAGCAGTATGTCCAGGGCTAGGGGATCGAATTCTCCTGACAAGAAATCACGGATCGCCAGGGCGGAGCGTCCTTCGCGTAGCAGAATCCTGAGTTCGGCTCTCATGTGCTGCGGGATCCTGGCCTCTGCCGCCGTCAGCGCCTCTCGCTGCGCTGACGTCAGCGCCGCCATGGCCGCGCGACGTGCGAAGATGCCCACGCCGCCTGTGCTGTTCGGACCGTCGCCGACGGTCGTGTCGCTGGCGCGCTGCTCGGCGTCGGTCAGGGTGAGGCCGGCCGGCCGCACGCCCCACAGATCCGCGCGAAGCCGGTAGTAGGTCTCGATGCCGTCCTGCATCGTGGCTTCGCGGCGCCCGATTACCTTCTCGAGCGCCGAGACCTGGCGCGCGCCCTCGGCGGCATCGGCGAACAGCACCGCCACCGATCGAATGACGGCCCGTTCGACCGCCGATTGGTGTCGCACCGTGTTGTGCGCCTCCTTGTAGGCCACGTGGAGTGCCGCGTGCGAGTCGGCCTCGGCCAGATACGCCAGGGCCTTTCGCTCGGCCTCGCCGAGGCGCTCGGTCCCTCGCGACAGCGATTCACCCGCGACGGTCGAAGCCAGGCGGTCCTCGGCGGATGCCAGAACGCTCATCGACCCGATCCCGACCACCGCCGCACGCTTGAACTGCGTCGGATCTAGCTTGTCAGGTGTGTCCTGCGACGAGTGGTACCACATGTCCGGCCAGGTGATGAACATGACCGACGGGATACCTCGACCGAGGTACACGACATGATCGCTCGCGCCGTAGTGCTTGGCGATCTGGATGTAGAACGGGTCACGCGAGCCGTTCGGCGACACCACCGGCCACGTGAAGTTGTAGCCGTTCGTCCGGAAGCGGATCCGCTCGCGGTTGATCGCCGCGACGAACTCCATCATGTTCTGCGCCACGTCGTTGAGAAACGACGGAAAGGTGTCGGGCGTCCGGTGCAGGACCCATGCGCTGGCGCTCGTTGCCAGTCGCACGCCCTCCATGTCGAAGTTGAGGTCGGCGACCAGCCGCTCCTCGATGTCGGGATGGGCATCGAGCCACGCATTCGTTCCGCTGATTTCCGGCACCCACAGAAAGTGGATCGTGCGGCGAGGCCGGGGCAGCGCCCCCGATTCGATCAGCCGGAGATAGGCGCGTGCGATCTCCAGGGTCAGGGCGCAGCCGGACGTGTCATCGTTTGCGCCCTGCTTGATGTAGCCCTCGTAGAGGTGTGCCGAGACGACGATTTCCTGGTCCGTGCTCCCATCGCCGGGAATCTCGGCATGGACGACTTCGAGTTCGCCGGGAAACGATTCCGTCTCGACGACCGAGCGGAGGGTCACTTCCTCGCCACGTGCGATCGTCGCCGCCAGGTCGCGGGCGACGCGCGGCGCGATCGACCAGCCGAACCCTGTCGCCTGGCCGGCCTGGCCGACCGCAAGGCGCTGGGAGGGGATCTGATCGGGGTAGCTGCTCTGGCGCAACGAGTTGTAGCTGAGCACCCCCACGGCGCCGCGCTCCCAGATCGCAAGCCGTTGCAGCGTGCCGGCGGCGGCCGCTCCGAGGACGATCTTGCCGGCCACGTCCAGGCCGTCGTAGTCCTCGGCGCGCGCGCCGCTCCCCACGTCGACGACGGTCGCTTCCAGTTCCCCGGCCTCGCTGTTGGCCGCCAGAGACACGGCAACATCGAAGATGTCGTACAGCTTTCGATCGAATGGCTCCACCTGCCAGAGTTCACCTCGGGTCGGCTGCCACAGGTCACTCGCGGACGGGAACGATTCGATCTCGACATTGCTGAGACCGTATTCGCGGGCCAAGCGAGCCATGACTTCACTCTCGCGAAAGTGCTCGAGGTACTCGGCGCGCGGCCTCACCCGCGGATAGGGGGTGAGTTCGAGGACATGGTGCATTGCTCTCTCACCGGAGGCCTCGTTGATGATCGCCCGCATCTGGTCCCACGGCAGGAGCGCGCGGTCCTCGACTTCCTGCGCTCGAACCTGCGGGCCGACGAGACCAGCCAGCACGCCACCCACCAAGAGTCCACCAACTGCTATCCGTAATCGCATCCGACCTCTCCCTGCGCTGCTGAGCGCCTGTCGACGAGCGTTCTCGTAATGTGGGATCCCCAGATCAGCGGCTGGGTGACGACGACACGAGGCTGCACGCAAAGGTCCAGCCGTGCTCGCAGGCCCGCGCGTACAGCTCCGGCTCCGACATCTCCATCAGGTTGAGTTTCCGTTCGCGCAAGAGGAGTCGGAGGTCGAGGACCTTCGGGTCCGCCCGGCTGACCTGGCTCGGATCGAGAACGTTGACGCAGGCCGCCTGGAACCGCAGTTCGCACGCTCGCGAGAAATAGCCCAGCGCCAGCTCGGGATCCGGCTCTTCGATCGCCCCCTCGGTGTAGTGCACGCCCAGTTCGTTGCACGCCCACCCCGAGTTGTCGCCGCAATACGCCGCCTCTATCGAGAGGAGGCGCTCGCAGGCGTTGCGGCGACCGGCCGCGCAGGCCTGCTCCCAGAACGGCAGGCTGTCGCCCGTGTGTCTTCCGTCGGTCTTGCCGATGGCCGTCATGGTGCCGAAGAGCACGATCCAGACCGTCATGTACGCTAGATTCGTGCGGGCCGACGCCCAGTCCACACGCCAGCGACTCACCGCCGGGATCTCTCGGACCGAACCGACGAATGCGTCGATCTGTCGAACGGCGAGGTTCAAGAGAGGCATGCACAGCAGCTTGTCGTAGAATGTCGGCGCTCCAACGGCCTGGAGCAGTGCGTAGAGGCCGAAGACGCCCAGTCCGTAGAGCACGCCGAAGACGCTCTTCCCGAGTGGCGTTTTCGGTGAGGTGGACGGATCGGTGACGAGCAGATGCAGCCCCAGGAATACCGCGGCGGGGATTTCGGAGTCGATGAAGTACGGTACCCCGGTTGCGGCGAAGTACAGGGCACTCAGCGCGAACAGCACGGCGGCCGCGAATCCGGCGATGAGCGTGATCGAAAAGTAGTACATGACGATCAGGCCGATCAGGAACAGCACCAGATAGATCCGCGGCGCGAGCGCCAGCGTCGACGCGATCTCCTCACCCCACGTCAGGTCGGTCGTATTCGTCGCGATCAGAACGAGCGAGAAGAACACCAGTGAGAAAGCCGACGGGTTGAAGATGTGCATGCTCCGGTTTTCACGCTGCCAGCGCACGAGCGCCTTCCCCAGAAACCCGACGGCGATCATCACGAACTGCAAGTAGAACCAGTCGTCCCGGAACCAGAGAAACAAGTTGATGCTGAGCGTGATGGGAACCGGACCGAAGCCGAGGACATAGGTGTCACGGCGCGACCAGGACAGCAGCATGTCGACGGCGTAGGCAAAGGCCACCTGCGCCACCATCAGCCAGGCCATGTCGTAGACCGGCCGCCAGTACCAGCCCCAGTAGCCGAGCAGGATCACCTGCAGCGCCGCCTGCAGGTAGTGTTGCAGCCGCAGCTCGACGCGGAACGAGCGACCAACTCCCTCGCGCCGCAGCCGCAGGAACAGTCCTAACTGCCAGACCAGCAGGACCGCGGCCGCCGTCCAGAAGGACCGGGTCAGGGTGAAGTTGGATTGGACACGCGGGATGAACGAGAGGGCGGCGACGCCGAGTGTCAGTGCCAGGGGCACCAAGAACACGCGGAGTGACTGCGCCGGCATCTGGTCGGAGGCGCCGACCGCCCCTTGGGCCGCCCACGGGCGGCGTCTTCGGCCGTTGCGTCGTCGTCGTGCAGCTGGCATGTCGTAGGCTGACCGATGTGTCGGGAACGCGCACACGGCCGCGGCCAGCGTAGAGCCGAAGCTGTCGCGGCGGGTATGACAGCAATCATACCCTCGCTGAGTGCTCTATCTGTTGGGAGGCGACGTGTTCTTGCCGGGAGCCTTCTGCGAGGGATTTGCGTTCGGCGACATCTCCGGCATGGAGGTTGTATGGGCTGCGGGGGCCGCCAGACAACGTGCCTACGCGGATGGTGTCGGCTTGTCGGCGGTGAGCGTCACCAGCACGAACTCTGACCTGACCGCTTGACCTCCGCGCGCAGCCTCGATGTCCTGACGTAGTTGCCTCAGCCCTCCCTCGTACTCCGCGTCTGGAATTGCCATCAGCTGCGACGCACTGTGGCGCTGACTCACTCCGGCGAGGAACGCTGAGAGCGTCACCGTCGACGAGCGGTCCGAGCGCGCTGCCTGGACGCCCACGAATCCGAGATCGCGCAGCAGGTCGCTGAAGCCCTCGACAGGGATGAAGTTCTGATGGTCCAGCGCCTGTGCCGCCGGGAAGTATCGGTAGTAGAGCCAGCCTGGCATCGACCAGGGGTCGATACTGGTGATCGCCAATCGCCCACCAGGGTGCAGCACTCGCAGCACTTCTGTGAGGAACGCTTTCTGACGCCGAATGTGGGCGTACGAGAACTGACTGGTCGCATAGACGACGCTGCCTGTCCTCAGCGGCAGTGCGGCTCCGTCACCGTGTAGCCAGTGGGCACTCGGACACCGCCGTCTAGCGATCTCGAGCATCGCCGCTGACACGTCGATGCCGAGCAGCACGGCGTTGGGGCATTGCGAGCGGTTAAGGGCGAGTTGCCTACCGGTTCCACACCCGATATCCAGCACTCGGGCCGAGGTCTGCTCGGGTGCTTCCTGTCGTTCCGTCAGAAAGCGCAGCAGATTCCGGTCGACTGTCGGTTTACGGCGCGTATCGTCGTATCGATCGGCGATCTCGTCGTAGTTCACGCGGCGCACGATTCAGCGTCGAAACCGCACCCACTTCGTTACGCGTCGCTGCGAAACCTCGGCTCCGTAAACATTGCCATCGCTGTCGACGGCAACGCCCTCTGGTCCGCTGAAACCATTCACATTGGCCCTGTCGTCCGGGAGGAAGTGACTTACCCAGCCGGTCCGGGCATCACCGATACGGATGCCCTTCTCCCAACCCGCGTTGCGTTGGCCGGTGAACTCGTTCGGGGCCGGACTGGACTCCGAGTCGGCCACGTAGATCGTGTCGTTCTCGTCAATGTAGATGCCGCTGGGCCTGCCGAACTGGGTCCAAATCGCGAGGAACTCACCTTCCTGATCGAAGATCTGGATACGGTTGTTGTAGCGGTCACCGACGAAGATCCGGCCCTGCGAGTCCATCGCCAGCGCATGAGGGTCGCGGAACTGTTTGGGGCCGTATCCGAGTTCGCCCCAGGTCTCCATGTACGTCCCGTCGGCGGCGTACCGGACGACGCGAGCCAGAGTTCGATCGTGAGAATCCACAACGTAAATCTGTCCGTTGGGCGCCACGAGGACATCCGAGGGGCGGGTGAGGTGATCGGGCGGGTCGCCGGCGACGCCGGGCGTGCCGATCGTCATCAGGAGTTCGCCCTCCGGTGAGAACTTGAGCACCGTGTGGCCCGTGTTCTCGGCTCCGTTGGCCCAGGCGTCTGCGATCCAGACGTTGCCCTCATGGTCCACGTCGATCCCATGAGGCCACGCGATCAGGCCGCCACCGAAACTCCGGAGCAGGGTGCCCTCTTTGTCGAACAGCAGCACGGGATCAACGTCCGACCCGACACACGTGTTGCCGCCACACCGTTCGGCGACCCAGATGTTGCCGTCGAGGGCGATCTCGACCGAGCTCGTCGAGCCCCACTCGCGCCCTTCCGGGAGCTCACCCCATCCGTAGGTAGGCCGGAACGGGTTGGTAGTAACCGATTGGCCGACGAGCCCCGTAGAGGCCCCCAACACCACGATGACGGCCAGGACGCCGAAAGCAGAGTAAGCCCGATTCGAGATTCTCATTGCACGTGCCTCCGCGAAGGAACCCAACAGATCGGGACGGATGATACAGCCGGAATCTCAGCCGGACAAGGAATTCCGGGCAGTGGGCTAATGGGGCAGACCCTCCCGTTGTTTCAATCCCTTGACCGCACCGGCGATCATTCGATTGACAGCCTGCAACGACAGGCCACCCTCGTCGCGTCTCGGAATTGTTGCGAAGCCGATTGCGGATGCCTTCTCGTAGCGGTTCAGACCTTCGTGGACCAGTCGAGGCTGTGAGACAAGAGAGACTTTGCCGCCCCGGGGTGGAGCCGCGGGCGATCCGCAAGTGCTCTGGCGAACCGGCAGCTTCCCTGGTAGAGTCGCGCCGTCGCGTTGCTTGAGCCGTGTACGCCAAGCCGATCGAAACGTGTGGGAACGTTGATCAACTGGTGCTCCAGGAGAGAGAGAGGCGAGAGGGATGAATGAGCGAAGACGAGAAGGCTCGTGGACCATGTCGACCTCGCGTCGCCGATTTCTGGAAACCGCGGCCCTCGGCGGGACCGCGATAGTGTTCGCCGGTGTCGAGGGGGTCGCGGCTCATGGCTCCACTCCACGAACCGCATCGCGGGATGCAGAGGCCGAACGGCTGGCCGCGGCCATTCGGCGCTACGGTCCCGAATTTGGCCCGCGAAAGGCGGTGCGCTGATGGCCATCTTCGAAGTTGAAAGCTGGCGGGTCGCCGAAGGACAACAGGCCGAGCACGACGCCGCCATGCGTCAGTGGCTGCAGTGGATCAACGATCACCGGGAGCTGTTCGCCGAATGGAAGAGTGTGCGTTACTTCAACAAGTACATCGCCGGGGAGGGTTCCGGACGGTATTTCGTGGTCTGGGAATACGACAGCCTGACGGCGTTCGAAGCCTACAAGGCACGGCGAGCCGACTATGGTGGGCCCTACGCCGAGTACAGGGAGAACGATCCCTACTATAAGGATGTCTTCGACCACAGCACGATGACCATGGAGGTCTGGAACGACGTCGACCGAGCGCTATGGATGGAATAGGCGACGCTGTCACGGCTGAGGCCGTCACTGCGCCGGCGTTGTCACTCCTGACCGCAGCGTCTACAATCGGGCTGCTTTCCGTGACAGAAGAGCGTGGTCGATGCGAGCAGGGCCGACCGCGTGAAGGGGGACCAACCCGTGTGGCAACCCGCCCCGGTTCAGTGGCGCGTCATCGTCGTGACGTTTGTCTTGGCCTCGTTCGCTCAGTGCGGAGCTATCGCGGGAGACACTCGTGATGGCAGGGAACTAATGAGTCTGCTCTTTTGGGTCTTCGTCATCGGAGGCGGGTTATTCGTTTGGTACATTGAAGGCAACCGCAGCAAGTAGCCCATGGCCTTAGCCCGCGGCACCCGCCTCGGCCCATATGCCATTGATGCCCCCCTCGGGGCCGGGGGGATGGGTGAGGTCTACAAGGCCACCGACACGAAGCTCGACCGTGATGTCGCGCTGAAGATCCTGCCCGACGCGGACTTCCTGCCAGACCGAATCGCGCCGGAACTATTAGAGCTACCCTCGAAACGAGCCTCTGGTTGCAAGGTTCATGTACCGTCTAAGCGGTTGGCGGAGACTCCGAAGGCTGTTCCGCACGTCCTGAGCGTCATTATTCGACCCCGGGTCTGACCATGCCAATTCCAGCCGGTATCACACGGAAACATGTCGAGCGCGCCATCGAAATGATAGACGGAGGACTGGACCATGCCTTCGGGCCTTCAGTGACCTACGACCTTCTCTACGAAGGGAACAGATATCCTCCGAAGGCTGTCGTCGGGATCGCCGCGAAACTCGCCACTGACGTCGAGCTAAAGCCATCAGAGTTCCATGCCGGAGAAAGTGCCAATCAAGCCAACGGTCTGCTTCGAAGGCTCGGCTTTAGCGTCGTTGGCAAAGGATCCCAGCGTTCTCTTCAGAGCGGATCGGATTCGATACAGGGCGGTTTTCAGCCAGAGGACTTCGATGTCCTGGCACGCTACCCGAAGAGCGTCAATTGGGCGACGATACCTGAGGAGGATAGGAATCTACTGAAGGGGCTACGCGAGAAACTGAAGCAATTTGCTGTCACCATGCAGCGTGAGCTTCAGCTGACAACTCCCCTAGAAGCTTTCGCGAGCCACCCAACCCCGAGCGGCCGTAACGCACAGCATTACTGGTCATGTGTGTTCCCGGCGGCGGCGGAGGAAAAGTCGTTCGGACTCCAGGTCGGAGTCATCGTCAAAGCCAAAGACGTGGAATTTGGCCTGTTTGTGGGAAGCGGGGCGGCTCAGAAACAGGATAAGGACGCGCTCCATAAGACTCACCACTACCGAGATGCCTACATTCTTGCTCAGCACGTGATCAGATCTTCTGGCCGGTACCTGAGCCACGGGACCGAGGCGTCATGGGCGTTTCTCATTCGCACTCCAGAGATGGTCGAGAAAGGTCTTCTGGCGGTCCTCGGAGCGCGATGCGAGGGCTGGAAAATCGACAAGAAAGGCATCCAACTCGGAACTACGTCTATGACGCTCAATCCAGACATCGTAGTAGATGGTGGATATGCCGTCGCAGACGTGAAGTACAAGCTGGCGGGAGAAGATTGGAATCGCTCCGACCTCTACCAAGCTGTCGCCTTTGCCGCTGGCTATGGAACCTCACACGCAGCGATTGTCGACTTTCGAGAAGCTGGAAGGCCGAGCTTGCCTACCGTACCCTTCGGAGACACCGAGGTTGTACAACTGTCGTGGCCAGCCGATGGGGCGCTCGACGCCGACCAGGCAGCGTCAAGCCTGGCCAATTCGTTTTCCACGTGGCTCAGCAATCCACGGGCGGCATGAGACGACTGTCCTGTCGAAGCTTGTAAGGACGACGACGAGAAACTCCAGGCGCGGGTGCCGACGGGACGGTAGGAGCCGAGGAATGCCTACCACGTGCTCTACCATGCACAACAAGGACGCATGGCAACTCGTGTCACTTTCCCTGGCATTTGTGGCACAAACTGAAATACCTGGAAAAAGGCGAAGGTAGGGCTGTTTCTCCCCGTTTCACCGTGTAAGTAATGGCGGAAGCGCCTGGGAGTCGAACCCTGAAAGTGCGATCACCCTAACATGGTGATGGCGCACGACTTTCGCAATTCAGGGTTGATTTCATTGACGCACCTGCACCGAATCGA
>PCAK01000002.1 GCA_002730525.1 Acidobacteriota bacterium
CGTGACGGGGGTGGCGACGTTGCCCGAAGGCGTGGAGATGGTGATGCCGGGGGACAACGTGGCGGCGGAAGTGGAACTGATCACGCCGGTGGCGCTGGAGAAGGGGCTGCGGTTCGCGATTCGCGAAGGCGGCCGCACCGTCGGCGCCGGCACCATCACCGACATCGTCGAATAGCGCGCCAGACTTCTGAGGATACGAGACCATGCGCGACATCGTTTCGCTGGCGTGCACCGAGTGCAAGCGGCGCAACTACAGTACGACGAAGAACAAGCGGACGACGTCCGAGCGTCTCGAGATGAAGAAGTTCTGTCGATGGTGCCGGACGCATACGAAGCATCGGGAAACGAGGTAGGTGCGGCCGCGTTTTCGTAGGCCAGTAGCTCAACTGGCAGAGCACCGGTCTCCAAAACCGGGGGCTGGGGGTTCGAGTCCCTCCTGGCCTGCCACCCACGACGAGACGAGATCGTGGGGCCAGCGCGGCGAAGGGATGGCGAGCGAGAGAACACGATGAGTGGCGTCGTCGGGTGGTGGAGTCAGTCACGGTCGTTCTTGGCGCAGGTACGCAACGAGCTGGAGCGTGTCACCTGGCCGTCGAAGACAGAGGTGTACGCGACGACGTTCGTCGTGATCCTGACCTCGGTCTTCTTCGGTGTGTATCTCTGGGGCATCGATCTGCTGCTCAGCAGTCTGGTCGGGTGGGTATTCAGCGCATTTGGTGTGGCATGACGGACGTCATTACGAAGCAGTGGTACATCGTGCACGCCTACTCGGGGTTCGAGAAGAAGGTGTCCGAGTCGCTCAGTCAGCGCGTCCAGGCGTACGGACTGCAAGACGAGATCGGCGAGGTCCTCATCCCGACGGAGGACGTGGTGGAGATGCGCGGCGGCCGGAAGGTCGTCAGTTCGAAGCGATTCTTCCCCGGCTACATCCTGGTCGAGATGCACATGTCCGACGACGCGTGGCATGTCGTCAAGAACACGCCGAAGGTCACCGGGTTCGTCGGTGCCGGCGTGAAGCCGACGCCGCTGACGCGCGAGGAGGTCGACCAGATCCTGCACCAGGTCACGGTGGCCGCCGAGAAGCCGAAGCCGAAGTACATGTTCGACAAGGGCGATCAGGTGCGGATCAACGAGGGCCCTTTCACGAACTTCAACGGCACGGTCGAGGAGGTCAACCTCGACAAGAGCACGTTGAAGGTCATGGTGACGATTTTCGGCCGGTCGACGCCGGTGGAACTGGATTTCCTCCAGGTCGAGAAGTTGTAGCGGGCGGTTGACACCGCGACGGGCGAATTGACGTATGTCGAAGAAAGTATTGGCGCAGGTGAAGCTTCAGATTGCGGCCGGGAAGGCGACCCCCGCGCCCCCCGTAGGCACGGCGCTCGGCCCGCACGGTCTGAACATCATGGACTTCTGCAAGGCGTTCAACGCGAAGACCGCCGCGCAGGATGGTCTCATCATCCCGGCGGTCGTAACCGTGTATGCCGATCGCTCGTACAGCTTCATCACCAAGACGCCGCCGGCGGCGGTGTTGTTGAAGCGCGCGGCGAACATCGCGAAGGGCTCGGGTGAGCCGAACAAAAACAAGGTCGGCACGGTCACGGCGAAGGACGTCGAGGAGATCGCCAAGGTGAAGATGCCCGACTTGAACTGCGAGTCGATGGAGTCGGCGGTGAAGATCGTCGCCGGGACGGCGCGGTCGATGGGGCTCGACGTCACGGCGTAGCCAGCGCGGCGGAGCGGGTGCACTGATGGGGATGACAAAGAATTTCAAGGCGGCGAAGGATCAAGTGCCCGACAACGTGCTGGCACTGGAAGACGCGATCCCGATGGTGCAGAAGGTGAAGTTCGCGAAGTTCGATGAAACGGTCGAACTGGCGATGCGCCTGGGCGTCGACCCGAAACATGCCGACCAGATGGTCCGCGGCACCGTCGTGCTGCCGCACGGCCTGGGCAAGAGCAAGAAGGTGCTCGTGATCGCGGGGAGCGACAAGCACAAGGAGGCCGAGGAGGCCGGTGCGGATGTCGTCGCGGGCGAGGAGATCGTCGAGAAGATCCAGGGCGGGTGGATGGATTTCGAGGCCGTTGTGGCCACCCCCGACATGATGCGTTCGGTCGGTAAGCTCGGCAAGGTGCTCGGCCCCCGCGGATTGATGCCGAACCCGAAGACCGGCACGGTGACGTTCGAGGTTGGCAAGGCGGTCAAGGAAATCAAGGCCGGCAAGGTCGAGTTCCGAGTCGACAAGGCGGGTATCGTCCACGCCCCGATCGGCCGCATGTCGTTCTCGAGCGAGAACTTGATCGAGAACGCCACCGCCCTCGTGTCGAGCGTCGTGAAGGCGAAGCCCGTCGCGGCGAAGGGCAAGTATCTGAAGAGTTTGACGGTGTCCTCGACGATGGGGCCCGGAGTGAAGGTCGATACGGCGGCCTCGGAAGGCGCATAACCGATGGCGGTGACCAGAGCGGAAAAAGAAGCCGAACAGGAGCAGTTGGAGTCACTGTTCAAGGCGGCGGACAGCGTACTGCTCGTCGATTTCAAGGGCCTGGACGTCCCGGCGGCCACGGAGCTGCGGCAGAAGGTTCGCGCCGCTGACGGCCAGTACCGGGTCGTGAAGAACTCGCTCGCGAAGCGTGCGCTCAGGGGCAGCGCGTACGAGGCGTTGGCGGAGATGTTCGAGGGGCCGACCGCGGTGGCGTCGTCCGCAGCCGATCCCGTGGCGCTGGCGAAGACGCTCTCGATCTTCGCGAAGACGGCGCCGTCGCTGAAGGTGAAGGCGGCCATCGTGCAGGGGCGCAGCTTCACGCCCGCCGAGATCGCCGAGTTGGCAGCGCTGCCGAGCAAGCCCGAGTTGTACGCGAGGTTCTTGTCGGTGCTGCAGGCGCCGATGTCCCAGTTGGTCATGGTGCTGAACGGCGTTCAGCGCGATTTCGTGAACGTGTTGTCACAGATTGAGAAGAAGAACGACTGATTCGCGGCGCCGTCCATGGCGCGCGCGTCCGTCTCACGTCAGGAGAACGAACGATGGCTGAGGTTACGCAAGAGCAGGTAGTCGAATACATCAAGGGCATCTCGGTGATGGAACTCTCGAAGCTCGTCAAGATGCTCGAGGAAGAACTGGGCGTGTCGGCAGCGATGCCGATGGCGGTGGCGGGCGTGGCGGCGGCACCGGGCGCCGGTGGCGCCGCGGCCGAGGAGCAGACCGAGTTCACGGTCACGCTCACCGAGATCGGCGACAAGAAGATCAACGTCATCAAGGCGGTCCGCGAGGTCACGAGCCTCGGGTTGAAGGAAGCGAAGGACCTCGTCGAGGCCGCACCGAAGGCCGTCAAGGAAGGCGTGCCGAAGGACGAGGCCGAGGCGATCAAGAAGAAGTTCGAAGCAGTCGGCGCCAAAGTCGAGATCAAGTAGCGGTCTCGGCTTGGGTATACGCCGCGCCGGCGGAGGCCGGGGCGGCGCTCGTCGAACGGGGTTCGGGGGACGGCGACTCCGGATCCGACGTCATTTGTCACGCGTCACGCGTTTTTCCGCCGGCGTGGTTCGTAGGCCGCGCCCTGGACTCAGCCAAGCATGTACACCCAGCTCAAGAACGTCTACCGCGAACGCATCGATTTTTCGAAGATCAGCACGACCGTACCGATTCCCAATCTCATTGAGATTCAGCGGAAGTCATACGAACGCTTTCTGCAGATGAACCGGCTGCCGTCCGAGCGCGAGGACCTGGGCCTGCAGTCGGTGTTCAAGTCGGTCTTTCCGATCAGCGATTTCCGAGAGAATTCGTCGCTCGAGTTCATCGAGTATTCGATCGGCAACTGGGAGTGCAAGTGCGGGCGGCTGGCAGGCCTGCAGCACCTGAGGGTGCCGTGCGCCGGCTGCGGGTCCGAGTTGATCGCCGCACCGTACGGATCGCACGAGGTGCTCTGTGGCGACTGCGGGCGCGCCAATATCGCGCGAGGTGACGTCTGCGATGTGTGCGGCCACAACGTCGCGCTCAAGCTAAAGTACGACGTCGACGAATGTCAGGAGCGCGGCATGACCTACGCCGTGCCCCTGAAGGTGACCATCCGGCTCGTCGTCTGGAACAAGGATCCCGAGACGGGCGTCAAGACCATCCGCGACATCAAGGAGCAGGAGGTCTACTTCGGCGACATCCCGTTGATGACGGACAACGGCACGTTCATCATCAACGGCACCGAGCGTGTCATCGTCTCGCAGCTCCACCGTTCGCCCGGGGCGTTCTTCCACTCGTCGGACAAGGCATCGTTCGTCGCGCAGATCATTCCGTACCGTGGGTCGTGGGTCGAGTTCGAGTACGACGCGAAGAACCTGCTCTACGTCCGCATCGACCGGAAGCGCAAGTTCCTGGCGACGGTGTTCCTGCGTGCGCTCGGGCTGCGCAGCGCGGACGAGATCGTCCGAACGTTCTACACGGTCGACACGCTCGAGATGAAGGGGGGCGCGCTGCGCTGGAAGGTCAGCGAGTCGCTCATCGGGCGCCGGGCGGGGTCGGACGTGGTCCTGGCCGGCAGTGACAAGGTGGTGCGCTCGGGTAAGAAGATCACGAGCTCGGCGGTGGCTGCGCTGCAGGCGGCCGGCGTTGGGGCGATCGAGGTGTCGGACGCCGAGCTCGAAGGGGCCTTCGCCGGTGCCGACGTGGTCGATCCGGCCACGGGTGAAGTGATTCTGGAAGCAAATGAGGAGGTCACGCCGCGCGTCATCTCGATGGCGCAGGAGAAGGACGTCGAGACGCTCGAGATCTTCTTCGCCGAGCGCGACGAGACCGGGCCGGTGCTGTCGACCACGCTGAAGAAGGACACGATCCGGACGCACGAAGAGGCGCTCATCGAGATCTATCGCCGGCTGCGGCCGGGCGACCCGCCGACCCTCGACAGCTCGCGGTCGCTGTTCGAGAGCATGTTCTTCAACCCGCAGAAGTACGATTTCTCGCGAGTGGGCCGGCTGAAGCTGAACACCAAGCTGACATTGACGACCCCGCTCGACGAGAGGATTCTGCACCCGCAGGATTTCTACGAGGTCATCGGCTACCTCCTGAAGCTCCGCCGGAATCCGACCAACGTCGACGACATCGATCATCTCGGTAATCGTCGTGTCCGATCGGTCGGAGAGTTGCTCGAGAACCAGTTCCGGATCGGGCTCGTGCGCATGGAGCGGGCGATCAAGGAGAAGATGTCGGTCTACCAGGAAATGGCGACCGCGATGCCGCACGACCTGATCAACGCCAAGCCGGTCATGGCCGCGATCCGGGAGTTCTTCGGGTCATCGCAGCTGTCGCAGTTCATGGATCAGACCAATCCGCTGTCCGAGATCACGCACAAGCGGCGACTGTCGGCGCTCGGGCCGGGCGGGCTGTCGCGGGAGCGCGCCGGATTCGAGGTGCGCGACGTCCACCCGACGCACTACGGGCGGATCTGCCCGATCGAAACGCCGGAAGGGCCGAATATCGGGCTCATCTCGTCGTTGTCGTGCTACGCGCGGATCAACGAATTCGGGTTCATCGAGTCGCCGTATCGCCGGGTCCACGAGGGCCACGTCAGCGAGGCTGTGCTCATCACGAACGCCGGCGGGACCAAGTTCAAAGCCGGCGACATCGTGGAATCGAAGGATGCCGTCGACGAGAACGCCGCCGCGAAGTCCCGCAAGAAGCGCGCCGCCGAGTTCGAGCCGCACTCGTTCTACCTCTCGGCCTGGGAAGAGGATCGGTACGTCATCGCGCAGGCCAACGCCACGGTCGACGAGCAGGGCATGCTCACGAGTGAGCGGGTCAATGCCCGGCAGGCGGGCAATTTCATTCTGGCGCCCCGCGAGAAGGTCGACTTCATTGACGTGTCGCCGAAGCAGCTCGTGTCGGTGGCGGCGTCGCTGATTCCGTTCCTGGAGAACGACGATGCCAACCGCGCCTTGATGGGCTCGAACATGCAGCGGCAGGCCGTGCCCTTGCTGCGAGCCCGAGCGCCGTTCGTCGGGACCGGGATGGAGTACATCACGGCGCGCGATTCCGGCTCGGTCGTCAGCGCGCGGCGCGCGGGGTCGGTCGACTACGTCGACTCGCAGCGGATCGTCGTGCGTGTGGAAGGCGAAGATGAGAGCGACGCCGGCGCCGACATGGGCGCCGACATCTACAGCCTTACGAAGTTCAAGCGTTCCAACCAGAACACCTGCATCAGCCAGAAGCCGATCGTGCGCGACGGGCAGCGGGTGGAGATGGGGCAGGCGCTGGCCGACGGCCCCTGCACCGAACTGGGGGAGCTGGCGCTGGGACGGAACGTGCTGGTCGCCTTCATGCCGTGGCGAGGCTACAACTTCGAGGACGCGATTCTCGTCTCCGAGCGGATGGTCAAGGACGACTACTACACCTCGATTCACATCGAGGAGTTCGAGATCGAGGCCCGCGACACGAAGCTCGGACCAGAGGAGATCACGCGCGACATCCCGAACGTGTCCGAAGGGTTCCTGAACGATCTCGACGACAGCGGCATCATCCGGATCGGGGCCTACGTGAAGCCGGGCGACATCCTCGTCGGCAAGGTGACGCCGAAGGGTGAGACGCAGCTCACGCCGGAGGAGAAGCTGCTGCGCGCGATATTCGGCGAGAAGGCCGGTGATGTGCGCGATGCCTCGCTGACCTGTCCGCCCGGGATCGACGGCATCATCGTCGGCGTCAAGATCTTCTCCCGGAAGGGGATCGAGAAGGACGACCGGGCGAAGGCCATCGAGGCCGAAGAACTCGAGCTGATGGAGAAGAACCTGCAGGACGAGGTTCGCATCCTGCACGACGAGGTCAAGAAGCGCGTCGTTCAGATGCTGCCGGGGCAGTCGCTGTCGGCCGATCTCTACGACGAGCACGGGCGGGAGAAGCTGCTGGACGCCGGCACGGTGCTCAGTGGCGATGGGCTCCAGGAACTGCCGTACGAGACGATCGCCCGGATGAAGATTGCGGCTGACGACCCGCGGCTCGAGGCGGATCTCCAGAACCTCGAGAGCCGCACGATGCGGCAGGTCGAGGTCATCAAGCAGTTGTTCGAGGAGAAGAAGGAAAAGGTCCGCCGGGGCGACGAACTGCCGCCCGGCGTGATCAAGCTCGTGAAGGTCTACGTCGCCATGAAGCGGAAGCTGTCGGTGGGCGACAAGATGGCGGGCCGCCACGGCAACAAGGGGGTCATCGCGCGGATCCTGCCTGAAGAAGACATGCCCTACCTGCCCGACGGGACGCCGGTCGAGATTGTGTTGAACCCGCTCGGTGTGCCGTCGCGGATGAACGTGGGGCAGATTCTCGAGACGCATCTCGGGTGGGCGGCCCATGCGCTCGGGCTCTATTTCGCCACCCCGGTCTTCGATGGCGCGACCGAGACGGAGATCAAGAACTGGCTCGAGCAGGCCGGGTTGCCGAAGGGCGGCAAGACCCGACTGTTCGACGGGATGACCGGCAAGGCCTTCGAACTGGACGTGACGGTGGGCTACATCTACATGCTCAAGCTGTCGCACCTGGTCGACGAGAAGATCCACGCGCGTTCGATCGGCCCGTACTCGCTCATCACGCAGCAGCCGCTCGGTGGCAAGGCGCAGTTCGGCGGGCAGCGATTCGGCGAGATGGAGGTCTGGGCGCTCGAGGCCTACGGCGCAGCGCACATCCTGCAAGAACTGCTGACCGCGAAGTCGGACGACGTCATCGGCCGAGCGAAGATCTACGAGGCGATCGTCAAGGACGATGCGTCGTTCACGCCCGGGCTTCCAGAGTCGTTCAACGTGCTCATTCGTGAGCTTCAGGCGCTCTGTCTCGACGTGGAATTGCTGAAAATGAAGCCGAAGGTGGTAGACGAGTTGCCGCCGGCGGAGGAAGCAGTACTCGAAGAAGCATAGGCTGAGCCGTCCGGAGGCCAGCCGACCGCTGGCCTCGGAGGGCGCATTTCGCGACGAAGAACTCTTATGAGACCAAGTTTTCAAGAACGCGGTTCGCTGACCACGGATTTTGATGCCATCCGGATCAGTCTCGCCTCGCCTGAGCGAATTTTGTCGTGGTCGCACGGCGAGGTCACGAAGCCCGAGACGATCAACTACCGCACGTTCAAGCCGGAACGTGACGGCTTATTCTGCGCCAAGATCTTCGGGCCGGTCACCGACTGGGAGTGCTTGTGCGGCAAGTACAAGCGGATGAAGCACCGGGGCGTGATCTGCGACAAGTGCGGCGTCGAGGTCACGCAGGCCAAGGTCCGTCGGGAACGGCTGGGCCACATTCAACTGGCGACCCCGGTCAGCCATGTCTGGTTCTTCAAGGGGCTGCCGAGTCGCATCGGGCACCTGCTCGACATCTCGCTCCGGGATCTCGAGCGCATCCTCTACTTCGAGGCCTACGTCGTCATCGATCCCGGGGAGACGGAATTCAAGCAGAACCAGCTCCTGACCGAGGATCAGTTCCGCAAGGCGCGAGAGGAATACGGCGTGAAGTTCCGCGCCCAGATGGGTGCGGAGGCGATCAAGGAGCTGTTGAAGCGCGTCAGCATCGAGGAACTGGCGGAGGATCTCCGCGATCGGATGCGGACCGAGACCTCGGCTCAGAAGAAGTTGAAGTTCGCCAAGCGGCTGCGCGTCGTCGATTCGTTCCGGCGGTCGACGAACAAGCCCGAGTGGATGATTCTCGACGTCGTGCCGGTGATCCCGCCCGAGCTGCGCCCGCTGGTGCCGCTCGACGGCGGGCGGTTCGCGACGTCCGATCTGAACGATCTGTACCGCCGGGTGATCAACCGGAACAATCGGCTCAAGAAGCTCATGGAGCTGAAGGCGCCCGACGTGATCATCCGCAACGAGAAGCGGATGCTGCAGGAGGCCGTCGACGCGCTGTTCGACAACGGCCGGCGCGGCCGCGTGCTGCGAGGCGCCAACAACCGGCCGCTGAAGTCCCTGTCCGACACGCTGAAGGGGAAGCAGGGACGATTCCGGCAGAACCTGCTCGGCAAGCGCGTCGACTACTCCGGTCGGTCCGTCATCGTGGTGGGTCCGGAGCTGAAGCTGCACCAGTGCGGGTTGCCCAAGAAGATGGCGCTCGAACTGTTCAAGCCGTTCATCTACAACAAGCTCGAGGAACGGGGCCTGGTGGCCACGATCAAGCAGGCCAAGGAGATGGTCGAGCAGCACTTCGGCGAGGTCTGGGACGTCCTGGAGGAGGTGATCCGGGAGCACCCGGTGCTGCTGAACCGTGCGCCCACCCTCCATCGGCTGGGGATCCAGGCGTTCGAGCCGGTCCTGGTCGAGGGCAAGGCCATCCGGATCCATCCGTTGGTCTGCACCGCCTTCAACGCCGACTTCGATGGCGACCAGATGGCGGTTCACATTCCGCTGGCGCCGGAGGCGCAGATCGAGGCCTCGGTCTTGATGATGTCGTCGAAAAACATCCTCTCGCCGGCCAACGGCACGCCGGTCGCGGTGCCGTCACAGGACATCGTGCTCGGCTGCTACTACCTGACCAAGGCGAAGACCGGCGCCAAGGGTGAGGGCCGTGTCTTCGGCAGCGTGGAGGACGTGATTCTGGCGCAGGAGGCGGCCGAACTGGAGACGCTGTCACCGATCCGGCTCCGGATCAGCGGCGAGTTCATGGATCTGGTGGGCGCGCGCGACGACCAGGACATCCTGCACGCGGAGGTCAAGGAGACGGCCAGCACGATCATCAGCACGACGGTGGGCCGCGTCATCTTCAACAACGCGCTGCCCGAGGGCGTGCCATTCGTCAACGGCCTGCTCAAGAAGAAGGGGCTGCAGCAACTGGTGCAGTACTGCTATCTGCGCTTCGGCTTGGAGGAGACCGTCGCCATGCTCGACGGGCTCAAGAACCTCGGTTTCCTCGCGGCCACCTTGTCGGGGCTGTCGATCGGCATCGACGATCTGGTCATCCCGTCCGTGAAGCCCCAGTTGGTCGAGCAGGCCCGTGCCGAGGTCATCAAGGTCGAGCAGCAGTACCTCGAAGGGGCGATCACCAACGGTGAGCGCTACAACAAGGTGATCGCGGTCTGGTCGGATGTCACCGAGCGGATCGCCGATGAGATGTTCGCCGAGATGGAGGAGCTCGACCGCGAAGGACGCACCTTCAACCCGGTATTCATCATGGCCGACTCCGGCGCGCGCGGCAGCAAGCAGCAGATTCGCCAGCTGGCGGGGATGCGCGGCCTGATGGCCAAACCGTCCGGCGAGATCATCGAGACCCCGATCACGTCGAACTTCCGCGAGGGTCTGACCGTGCTGCAGTACTTCATCTCGACGCACGGCGCGCGGAAAGGACTTGCGGACACCGCCCTCAAGACGGCGGACTCGGGCTATTTGACCCGCCGGCTGGTCGACGTCGCGCAGGACGTCATCATCTCCGAGGATGATTGCGGCACGATGGACGGCATTGACGCGCGGGCCATCGTCGAGAGCGGCGAGATCATCGAACCCCTACGCGACCGGATCGTGGGCCGCGTCACCCTCGAGTCGATCAACGATCCGTTCACCAACGATCTGATCATCGAGACGAGCGAGGAGATCACCGAGGAGCTGGCTTCCGAGATCCAGGAGGCCGGGATCGAGCGCGTCCGGATCCGGTCGGTGCTGACGTGCGCCGCGCGCCGCGGCGTCTGTGCCAAGTGCTACGGGCGCGACCTGTCCACGGGCCGACTGGTCGACCGGGGACTCGCCGTCGGCGTCATCGCGGCGCAGTCGATCGGCGAGCCCGGCACGCAGTTGACGATGCGCACGTTCCACATCGGCGGCACAGCGTCCCGCGTGTCCGAGCAGTCGACGCTCGAATCGAAGCATGCGGGCAACGTGCGGTTCGATGGGTTGCAGGTTGTCGAGGCGCGCGGCGGCGCCCTGGTCGTGATGAATCGGAGCGGATCACTGATCGTGCAGGATGTGAAGGGCCGCGACCGTGAACGCTACTCGGTCGTCTATGGCGCCCACCTCAGAGTGCACAACGGCCAGGAAGTCGAGCCGGGGCAGGTGCTGGTTGAGTGGGATCCCTACACGTTCTCAATCGTCACGGAGCACCCGGGCAACGTTCGCTTCAAGGACGTCGTCGAGGGGCTCACGGTGCACGAGGAGGTCGACGAGGTTACCGGACTGTCGCGGCTCATCATCATGGATTCTGCCGACGAGAAGAAGCAGCCGAGCATCGAGGTGAAGGGCAAGGACGGCAAGGTGCTGCGGAAGTACAACATGCCGTCGCATGCCCATCTGATGGTCGTGGACAGCGAAGAAGTCTTTGCGGGCGACGTGCTGGCGAAGATTCCGCGCGAAACGACAAAGACCAAGGACATCACGGGCGGCTTGCCACGCGTCGTGGAGTTGTTCGAAGCTCGCAAGCCGCGTGAGACGGCGGTCATTAGCGAGATCGACGGTGTCGTTCGCCATGGCAGCGTTGCCAAGGGGCTGCGCAAGATTGTGATCGTGCCGGATGAGGCGGGTGCCGAACCTCGTGAATACTCACTTCCACGCGGTGTGCACGTCAACGTGCAGGAAGGCGACCGGGTTCGGGCCGGCGAGCCGCTGATGGACGGTCCGAGTAATCCGCACGACATCTTGAGCGTGCTCGGAGAGAAGGCGCTGCAGAGCTATCTCGTCAACGAGATCCAGGAGGTCTACCGGCTGCAGGGTGTCAACATCAACGACAAGCATATCGAGGTCATCGTCAGGCAGATGATGCGCTGGGTGAAGATCGAAGAGGTGGGCGATACCGAGTTCCTCGTCGACGAGCAGGTCGATCGCATCCGGTTCATGGCCGAGAACGAGCGCGTGATTACCGAAGATGGCGGCCGCCCGGCGACAGGCCGGCCGATGCTGCTGGGCATCACGAAGGCATCGCTGTCGACCGAGTCGTTCATCTCTGCGGCGTCGTTCCAGGAGACGACGCGGGTGCTGACCGAGGCCTCGATTTCCGGCAAGGTCGATCACCTGCGCGGGCTGAAGGAGAACGTCACGATGGGACGTCTCATTCCGGCCGGCACCGGTTTCGACTACTACCGACGCGTGAGCATCGAGCCCGACGAGCCGCCGCCGCCGCCGCCGCCGACGGCTGAGGAGCTGGAGCTCGAGCGCGAGATGGAGTACCTGGTCGAGCCCGAGGAGAGCTTCGGGCGAGACGAGCTACTAGAGTAGGCTGGCGGCTGAGGGCAGAGGGCAGCCAGGCCCCAGGATTCCGTTAACGCCTTCACTCTTCAGAACTTAGCCTTCAGCGCCTCGTCGGGGCGATGCATTCGACCCGGAAACGGGATTTGCGCGGCCCGGCCGCGGCCGAGCTAAGTCGTGCCGTGCGAAGGACTTGCTTCGGGTTTTCGGGTTGTGCTATCTTCGTAGGGTTTTGTCGGAGCTAGGAAACCCTATCTAGCTTCGTTCCGTCTCTGAAGACGCCGGTGCCGACGCCGGCGCCGACGTCGAGAGGCAGAAGAAGATGCGGTTGTGGCGCGTGCCACGATCCGTATCTTCACCTGAGTGCTTTTTGCGGGGGCTCCCCGCGCGAACACACAAATAGGGTATTCGGGTTTCCAGGCGCCAAATCGACGCGCGGCGTCATTTCTAGGCCTGGGGCAGTGTCCGGTCGCTTCTCGCGTACCGGTTGAGGGAGGGCCATCGGCCGAATCCCTTTACCGCGGCGTGTGGGCGGCCCATTGGAGTGCTCGTGCCGACCATCAGTCAGCTCGTTCGTCGGGGGCGGAAGAAGATCACGACGAAGACCAAGAGCCCTGCATTGCAGGAGAGTCCGCAGAAGCGGGGCGTGTGCGTCCGCGTGTTCACCCAGACGCCCAAGAAGCCGAACTCAGCGCTGCGCAAGGTCGCGCGCGTCCGGTTGACCAACGGCATCGAAGTCACGTCCTACATTCCCGGCGTCGGGCACAACTTGCAGGAGCACTCGCTCGTGCTTATCCGCGGCGGTCGTGTGAAGGACCTGCCGGGCGTTCGATACCACGTCGTTCGCGGCACGCTCGACGCGGTTGGGGTTCAGGGGCGGAAGCAATCGCGTTCGAAGTACGGTGCGAAGCGGCCGAAGGCCTAGCAGAGGGATAACGAAGATGCCACGCCGACGTGAGATTCCGAAACGCGAAGTTCCGCCGGACCCGCTCTACAACAGCTCGCTGGTCACGAGGTTTCTTCGCACGATCATGCTGAGCGGCAAGCGCAGCACTGCGGAGGGCATTCTCTACGGGTCGATGGACATCATCAAGGAGCGCACGGGCGACGACCCGATGAAGGTGTTCAAGAAGGCGCTCGACAACGTCAAGCCGACCCTCGAGGTGAAGTCGCGGCGCGTCGGCGGCTCGAACTACCAGGTGCCGATCGAAGTGCACCAGAATCGCCGACTATCGCTCAGCATCCGCTGGCTGGTGGGCTACGCGCGCGCGCGCGGTGACGGCAAGACGATGCGCGAGAAGCTGGCGAACGAATTGATCGACGCGTCGAACCTGCGGGGCTCGGCCGTCAAGAAGCGTGAGGACACGCACCGGATGGCCGAAGCGAACAAGGCCTTTGCTCACTATCGCTGGTAAAGGGATGGTAGACGCAAGGCAGCACACGTCGAGGGATCAGGCCGGAACGGAGACGGCCTCATTCGCCCGAGGCGAGCATTTCTTGAACGGCCTGCCGTGCGGCAGGCCTGGCGCCTTTGCGCACTACCGCTGGTAGGCCTCAGACATCTGCAGGGAATTTCGGAACGAGCAATGCCCAGGCTGGCACCGATCGACAGGACGCGCAACATCGGCATCATGGCGCACATTGATGCCGGTAAGACGACGACGACCGAGCGCATCCTGTTCTATACGGGCATCACCTACAAGCTGGGAGAGGTGCACGACGGCACGGCCGTGATGGACTGGATGGCCCAGGAGCAGGAGCGGGGCATCACGATCACGTCGGCGGCTACGACCTGCCACTGGCGCGACCACCGGATCAACATCATCGACACGCCCGGCCACGTCGACTTCACGGCCGAGGTCGAACGGTCGTTGCGGGTACTGGACGGGGCCGTGGCCGTGTTCGACGCCGTGGCCGGCGTCGAGCCGCAGTCGGAAACCGTCTGGCGCCAGGCCGACAAGTACCGCGTGCCGCGGATCTGCTTCGTGAACAAGATGGACCGCGTGGGTGCCGATTTCCCCCGGACGCTGGAACAGATCCGGACGAAGCTCGGGTCCAATCCGGTGGCGGTGCAGATTCCGATCGGTGCCGAGGCCGGTTTCGAGGGCGTCGTGGATCTCATTCGGATGAAGGCGATTCGCTATGCCGACGACACGATGGGCGCCGAGTCGCAGATCGAAGAGATTCCCGAGTCGCTGGTGGAGCAGGCCAAGGCCTACCGCGAGCAACTGATCGAAAAGGTCAGCGAAGCCAACGACGAGTTGCTGGAGAAGTACCTGCACGGCGAGCCGATGGAAGAGGACGCGATCGTGGCGACGCTGCGCCGTCGCGTGATCCAGTCGGTCCGCAACGAAAAGGCGCCGTTCGTGCCGGTGCTCTGCGGGTCGGCCTTCAAGAACAAGGGCGTCCAGCCGCTGCTCGACGCCGTGGTCGACCTCTTGCCGTCGCCGATCGACGTGCCGGCCATCACCGGTCTCGACCCGAACGAGGCAGAGGAAATGCTGCTCGAGCGCGAGGCGAGCGACGATGCGCCGTTTTCGGCCCTGGCGTTCAAGATTCTGACCGACCCGTTCGTCGGGCAGTTGACGTTCTTCCGCGTCTATTCCGGCGTGGTGAAGACCGGGGCGACGGTCTACAACCCGACGAAGGAGCGGAGCGAGCGTCTTGGCCGCCTGCTGAAGATGCACGCCAACAAGCGCGAGGAGATCAAAGAGGTCTACGCGGGCGATATCGCGGCGGCCGTCGGGCTGAAGAGCATGGCGACGGGCGACACCCTGTGCGATCGGAACCACGCGATCACGCTGGAGTCGATGGAGTTCCCCGAGCCGGTGATCTCGCTGGCGATCGAACCGCGCACGCGAGCCGACCAGGAGAAGCTGGGCCAGGGCATGGCCAAGCTGACCGCGGAGGACCCGACGTTCCAGGTGCGGACGGACCACGACACGGGCCAGGTCGTCATCTCGGGCATGGGCGAACTGCACCTGGAGATCATCGTCGATCGGCTCCAGCGGGAGTTCGGTGTCGCCGCGAGTGTCGGCCGACCGCAGGTGGCCTACAAGGAAAGCTTGACGAAACCCGCCGAGGGCGAGGGCCGCTACGTCAAGCAGACTGGCGGTCGCGGTCAGTACGGCCACGCGAAGATTCGCATCGTGCCTCGGCGGCCCGGTGAGGGCTTCGAGTTCGTCAACGACATCGTCGGCGGTTCTATTCCGCGAGAGTTCATCAAGCCGATCGAGCAGGGTATCCGCGAGGCGATGACGACGGGCGTGCTCGCCGGCTACCCCGTGGACGATCTCAGCGTGTCGCTCTACGACGGGACGTTTCACAACGTCGATTCCTCGGAAGTGGCGTTCAAGATCGCGGGGTCGATGGCGTTCCGCGACGCCGCCAAGCGGGCCGGGCCGGTGCTGCTCGAGCCGGTCATGCGCGTCGAGATCGTCGTGCCCGAGGAGTACATGGGCGACACGATGGGCGATATGAATGGGCGTCGCGGACGCATCCAGTCGATGGAGGCGCGCGGCGGCACCCAGATCGTCACCGCGTTCGCGCCGCTCGCGGAGATGTTCGGCTACGCTACGGACCTTCGGTCGCGGACGCAAGGGCGCGCGACCCATTCGATGCATTTCCATCGATACGAGCCGGCCCCGCAGCAGGTGAGTGAGGAAGTCGTTGCGAGGATTCAAGGCCGGTAGCGCCCACGGGGCGTCGCTGGCACCGACCGCTTCGGCGCGTCTGATAATCGCGAGGGAGGAACTAGGACATGGCGAAGGAAAAGTTCGATCGATCGAAGCCGCACGTGAACATCGGCACGATCGGGCACATTGACCATGGAAAGACGAC
>PCAK01000003.1 GCA_002730525.1 Acidobacteriota bacterium
TCCTTTGGGTGGGCCCCTGCGCCCGTCAATCAATTGGGGATCGCAAGATACCCCGTAAAGGAGGCTGGCTCTCTCATCCCATCTGCCGGGGCGAGCCCGAAAGGCGAAGCCCACTTACGAAAGGACACGATGCCGAAATTCCAGCCGTTCGTCATGGAACGGATGATGTCGAAGTGGGAGAACCAGGTCGATTACAACCTGTCGGAGAGCGGCGTGCACCCCGCGACCGTCCGCGACCTCGTCCCCGATCCGGGGCAGGTCGAGGATCTCCTCTCGACCGAGTTCGTCTATTCCCAGGCCAACGGCGTTCCGGAGCTGCGTGAGCGGATCGCGGCGCTCTACCCGGGAGCGACCGCCGACAACGTCCTCGTCACCGTCGGCTGCATCGAGGCGAACTTGATCACGCTGCAGACGCTGCTCGAGCCTGGCGACGAGATGGCCGTCATGACGCCGAACTACCTGCAGGTGTGGGGCTCGGCGAAGAACCTCGGCGCGTCGGTCACGACGTTCGACCTCGACCCCGACCGCGCGTGGGCGCTCGACGTTGACTCGCTCAACCGGGCCGTCACCGAGCAGACGAAGCTCGTCGCCGTCTGCAACCCGAACAACCCGACCGGTCGGATCATGACGTCGGTCGAGATGGACGCCGTCGTTGCCGCCGCCGACCGCGTTGGGGCATGGCTCCTGGCCGACGAGGTCTACAGCGGCGCCGAGCGGCTGACCGATGAGATGACCCCGTCGTTCTGGGGGCGCTACGACAAGCTGTTCGCCAACAACAGTCTCAGCAAGGCGTACGGTCTGCCTGGACTGAGGGTCGGCTGGATCGTCGGGCCACCCGACAAGGTCGACGAGGCCTGGGCCCGCCACGAGTACACGACGATCACCGCCCCGACGCTGTCGCACAACCTTGCGACGATCGCGGTGTCGCCCGACGTCCGGCCGAAGCTGCTCGATCGGACCCGCGGCTATATCCGTCGTGGCTATCCGATCCTCGAGGAGTGGATGCAGTCGCACGGCGATCTCTTCTCGATCGTTCCACCCGATGCGGCGGCAATCGCGTTTCCGAAGTACCGGATCGACGTCAACTCGACGACGTTCGTCGAGCGGTTGTTCAAGGAGAAGAAAGCGCTGGTCGCGGCCGGCGATCACTTCAACGTCGACAAGCACCTCCGGATCAGCTTCGGGCTGCCGGCCGACTACCTTCGCGGCGGCCTCGACCGGATCCACGAGATGTTCGCGGACATCGCGGACTAGGGCGTGGGAGGCAGGAGGCTCCTGATGGACCCCTTCCTCGATCAGCTCGCCGCGCTCTGCCGCGAGCAGCCGACGGCACCGAAGTGGGTGATCGTGCCGAGCCACGCGCTCGGGCACACCCTGGGCGATCGCCTGGCGCTCGGCGGCACCAGCTGGGTCAATCTCCGCTTCAAAACCCCATTCGACCTCGCACTCGAGGCGGCGGCGCCGACGCTGGTCGATCGCGGCGTCGATCCGATCGCCGAAGACGTCGGCCCGACGCTCGTCATGCGTCTGCTGCTCGACCTGCCGCCCGACACGCCCGCCTACTTCCGCGCGCTCGACAGCGAGATCCTCCAGGAGAAGATGGCGGCCGCGCTCTGGTCGACCCTGAGCGAACTGCGGATGTCCGGTCTCGGGGCCGGTGCGCTCCTGGCCTGGGCTTTCGACAACCCGGACAAGCGCGCCGAGTTGGTCGCGCTGGTCGAGGCCTACGAGCGATACCTGGCCGACCGACAGCTTGCCGACACGGCGGCCGTCTTCACGGAGGCGCTGGCACTTGTCGACGACTGTCCGATCGGAGGAGACGATCCGAGGCTGACGTTGCCCGACGTCCTCTGGCCGCTGCTCACTCGCCGCTTCCTCGACGCATTGCCGGGCCACGAGGTGGGCGAGGCGGCCGTACGTCGCCCGCCAGGTCTGACGGTGCCCGGCCGGCTCACCGGCCTTGCGCTCGAGCGGCCGGCGGGAACACGGACCGGCGGAACGAGCGGTGACGGGCCCGATGCGGCCGGAGGCACCGACGCGGCGTCGCTCTGGTTCCTGATGACGCCGGAGGCGGCGCCACCGCCGAAGGACGACGGCACCCTGGCGATGTTCCGAGCGGGCGGGAAGGAAGCCGAGGTCGAAGAGGTGTTCCGTCGGATTGCGGCGTCGCGCGTTCGACTCGACGACGTCGAGATTGTCTGTGCCGCTTCCGACTACCCGTTCCTCATCTGGCAGAAAGCGGTCCGGCACGACTGGCCGGTGACCCTGAGCGCCGGCGTGCCGGTGACCGCCACGCGGCCCGCGCGCGCGATCGCGGCGCTGTTCGACTGGATCGAACGGGACTATCCGGCCAGCCGGCTCCGGCGGCTCTTCCAGTCGGGTGACGTGACGCTCCGGCGCGACGATGGGTTGACCTCGGGGCGGGCGGCCCGGCTGCTCACGCGATCGGAAGCGGCGTGGGGCCGTTCGACGTACGATGCCGCGCTCCGCGGCCTGGCGGCCGCCGACCGCGAACGGGCCGCCGATCCCGAGGTCGACGAGGAGGCCCAGGGCCGCGCCCGTGATCGTGCCGCGGAGGTCGATGGGCTCAGGATCTGGATCGAGCACCTGCTGACGCTCATCCCCGAATCCGGCGAGGACGGCACCGTGGCGTTCGATGCGCTCCTCCGGGGCGTCGCGCGCTTCGCCGCCGACTATGCGAGACGGAGCGACCCGCTCGACAATCAGAGCGCCTCGGCGATCGGCGACGCGCTCGAGGAACTGAAGCTTCTCGGAGAGCTCCGGCGGCCGATGGGTGAGGCGCTCAGGCTGATCCGGAGCGCGCTCGAGGGCCTGACGGCCGGCGCGGATCGCGCGCGGCCGGGACATCTCCACGTCACCTCGATAGCACGCGCGGGCCAGGCAGGGCGTGCTCACACGTTCGTGGTCGGACTGGAAGAGGGCCGCGTCTTTCCGGCACCGGTCGAGGACGCCGTGCTGCTCGACGGCGAGCGCGAGGCGATCGGCGGCGGTCTGCCGACCTCTGGCGACCACGCGACCGAGGCGGTCTTCGGCGTCGTCTCCCGGCTCGCGGCGATCGGCGCAGCGACCGACGACGACGGCACGACCACGCTCAGCTATTCCTGCCGCGACCTGCGCCAGTATCGCGACACGTTTCCCTCCTGGCTGCTGCTCCAGGCGTTTCGTCTCGGGCGGTCGGGTGAGACGACCTACGGCGATCTGATCGCCAAGCTGGCCGAGCCCGTCTCGGCGGTTCCGAGTCTGCCTGACGCCGCCGTCAGCGACAGTGGCTGGTGGCTGGCGAACCTGCACGTCGGCGGCCTGCCCGAGGCGCCGCTGCTCGAGGCCTTCCCCGGTCTGCGCCGCGGGTTGAAGGCCGAGCAGGCGCGCGAGTCAGACCTGTTCACGGTGTACGACGGCGCGGTGCCCGAGGCCGGCCGCCTGCTCGATCCGCGCGGATCGCGCCGCGTCATGTCGGCGACGCGGCTCGAGGGACTGGCGGAATGCCCGTTCAGGCACTTTCTGCAGTACGGCCTCGGCGTCGACGCGTTGGAGGAAGCCGAGCCCGAGCGCGACGTCTGGCTCAACCCGCTCACGCGCGGATCGGAGTTGCACGCGCTGTACGCCGACGTCATGCGGCGGGTGCGAGACGAAGGCCGCTCGGCCGACCCGTCGCACGATCTCGAATGGCTGACTGCCCGCGCCGACGACCGGCTGCGCCGCCTCACCGAGATCATGCCTCCGCCTTCGGCGCTCGTCTTCGACCGGGAGCGGCAGCAGCTCATCGAGGATCTGGCGCTCTTCTTGACGCTCGAGGCCGAGCAGCCCGATCGCCGGCCGGTCGCCCTGGAGGTCGGCTTCGGCCGCCCGGCGCGGGGTCTGCTAACCGACGAGGCCGACGCGGTCGAGCCGCTGGCTCGAGCCGACGCGGTCCGGATCGGCGACGAGCGGTCGGGCTTCCTGCTGCGCGGCAAGATCGACCGGATCGATGAGGTCGACGGACGCTACGAGGTCGTCGACTACAAGACCGGCAGTTTCTTCGAGAAGAAGTACGGCGGGACCTTTCACGAGGGCCGACTGCTGCAGCACGCGCTCTACGGTCTGGCGGCGGTCGAGCTACTGCGACCGGTCGACCCCGACGCGCAGGTCAGCGCGGGGAGCTACTACTTCCCGAGCATCCGCGGCGGCGGACAGACGTCGTCGAAGCCGCACCCGCCGGCGGCCGCAACGCTGGGCGTGCTGGGCAATCTGTTCGACACGGTGGCCAACGGCGCGTTCGTGCACACCGCCGACGGAGAGAACTGCCGGTTCTGCAAGCACTCGGACGCCTGCGGCCGCGACCGCTTCGCGCGCGCCGGGCGGAAGATCTGGAACACGGCGAACACGGCGCTCGAGCCGTACCGGAAGCTATTGAGGACCGAATGACGCTGCCCGATCAGGCCGCGCGCGAGTTGATCGCCAGCCGGCTCGATCTGAATTTGCTCGTCGAGGCCGGCGCCGGATCCGGCAAGACCGAGAACCTCGCGCAGCGGATGGCCGCCGGCATCGCCGATGGTGTCTACGAGATCGAGGGGATGGCCGCGGTCACGTTCACGCGGAAGGCGGCCGCCGAACTGCGCGGACGGTTCCAGCAGACGCTCGAGGTGCGGCTGGTCGACGAGGCCGTGCCCGAAAAGGCTGCGCGGATCCGGGCCGCCCTGTCGTCGCTCGACCGTCTGTTCGCCGGCACGATCCACGCCTTCTGTGCCCGACTCCTGCGCGAGCGCCCCGTCGAGGCCGGCATCGCGCCCGGGTTCACCGAACTCGACGAGATCGCCGACCTCGAACAGCAGCAGCAGTCGTGGCGCGAGTATCTCTCGCGCGAGCGCGCGCGTGGATCGGAGACGCTGCGGGCTCTCGAATCGGCCGGCGTGCAGCCGAAGGATCTCGACGATGAGTTCCGGCGGGTCTGCCTGTTCGAAGAGGTCGAGTTCCCGTCGGGCGCCGCCGCGCCGCCGGATGCGGAGGCCGCCTGGGACTCGCTTGACGCGATGTGGGCCGACCTCGGGCCGCGCGTGCCTGACGCGCTGCCCGAGGGGACGAAGTGCGCTGTCCAGAAGCGGGCCAGCGATTTCCGTTGGCGCCGACGTGCGGCGCGATCGCGGCGGTCGGCCGATCTCGTCACCCTCCTGACGATCTGGGATCACACGCCCAAGGTCACGATGAAGTGGTGGGAGGGGTGCGCGCCGAACACGAAGCAGCTGCGCGAGCAGGTCGAGGAACTGCTCGGTCGATTCCGCGACGACGTCGTCACGCCGTATCTCAGCGAATGGCGCCGCTACGTCTACCGCCTGGCCATCGAGTTGCTCGTGGACGCCCGCGACTACGCGCGCGACATGCGGTTCGGGCGCCTCGCCTTGAACTACGGCGACTTGCTGCAGCGGGCCGCGAAGCTGCTGCGCGAGCAGCCAGACGTGCGACGCGCGCTGCAGGGGAAGTATCGGTGGCTCTTCATCGACGAGTTCCAGGATACCGATCCGATTCAGGCGGAAGTGGTGCTGCTGCTCGCGGCTGACGAAGCGGGGAAGCAGAGGCCGGCCCGGCGCATCGATTGGACCAAGGTGCGTCCCCGGGCGGGTGCGCTGTTCGTCGTCGGCGATCCGAAACAATCGATCTTTCGATTCCGCCGCGCCGACATCGAAATCTACGACCAGGTCCGCCGGATCATCGAGAAGTCCGGTGGCCAGACGGTGCCGCTCGAGGCGTCGTTCCGGGCGGTGCCCGCGCTGTGCAACTGGGCGAACGACGTCTTCGCCACTGTCTTTCCCGATGCCCCCACGCCCCAGCAGCCGGCGTTCCACCGGCTCGAGCCGGTACGCGACGATGCGCCGGCGACGGGTGTCCGAGTCCTGCTGCACGAGGCATCGGTCGACAGGAATGAACTCGCTGGCGAAGATGCGGCTCGGATCGCCGACTACATCCGGTTCGAAATTGCCGCCGGACGCCGCCGCCCCGAGGACTTCCTGATCCTGACGCGGATCAAGCGGAACCTTGCCGTCTACGCCGCCGCACTGGAGCGACTGGAGCTGCCGGTGGAAGTGAGTGGCGCCGGCGCGTTCGGCGACTCCGAGCACGTAAGGGAGCTGGCGGCCCTGCTGCGATCGCTCGCCGATCCCGACGATGGCGTTGTGCTCGTCGGCGTGCTGCGCGGACCGTTCTTCGGCATCAGCGACGAGGAACTGTTCCGGCACCGTCAGGCTGGCGGTGTCTTCAATCTCGCCCGTCCAGTGACAGGAGGACAGGTCGAAGCGCCGCCCGAGGCGATCCCGCCGCCTCCGCCCGTGCGCGCTCGCCGCGGACCCGACGCCGGCCAACCCAGCCTCTTCGAGGTGCCCGACGAGCCGAGTCGCCCGGCGGCCGAGTCCGCTCTCGTCGAACTGCAGGCGATGTACCGGTGGACGCGACAGCTCCCGGCGGCGGCGGCCACCGAACGGATCCTCGAGCGCACCGGCTTCCTCGCGCTCGCCGCGACCGGCACGCCGGGTGGTGCTGACGCCGGCGACTTGCTCCATGCGGTCGACCGGGTCCGTCAGATCGCCGAGGACGGCGGAACGCTCGCCGAGGCGGCCGCGGCGCTGACGCGAGAGATCGAAGGGAGCGACGTCGAGTCGTTGCCGCTCGAACCCGGCCGGAGCGACGTGGTCCGAGTGATGAACCTCCACAAGGCCAAGGGACTCGAGGCGCCGGTTGTCTTCCTGGCCGACCCCGGCACCTCGGGCGGATCGCGTGGCGTCGATCTTCGCATCGAACGCGACGGCGATCGCGCCGTCGGGTTCCTCCGGTTCGTCCGGCGGCGAAATTTCGCCGAGACGATCCTCGGCGAGCCCGACGGGTGGGCCGACCGCGCCGCGGTGGAACGGCAGTTCCTCGACTGCGAGGAGGACCGACTCCGCTACGTGGCGGCGACGCGCGCGATGGATCTGCTCGTCGTCTCGCGTTGGGAGAAGGCGACGGCGAAGAAACCCGGGCCATGGACGGCGTTCGACACGGCGCTGGCTGGAGCCGAGGAGCTGGACGTCGGCGAGGCGACGGCGCCCACCGCGGTCGCGCGGAGTTCGGCGCCGGACGACCTCGCGTCTACCGCTGAGACCGCGGCCTCAGAACGGCAGGCGCGGCTCCGCCGCGCGGCGACACCTGCCTGGACGGTCGAGTCTGTCACCGGCGGCGAGCGGCACGAGATCACCGTCCGCGAGGACGACCCGGCGAGGCTGCTGCGCGGGCCGGCGACCGGCCTGGAGTGGGGCGACCTGGTGCACAAGTTACTCGAGGACGCACTCCGCCGCGGCGAGGTCGACATCGCCCGACTGACGTGTCTGGCGAAGTGGTTGACGTTCGGTAAATCGGAACTGGCATCCGTCATCGACGAGGCAGTCGAGACGGTCGAAACGATCGCCGAGAGCGATCTCTGGGCGGAGGCGCTGGCGGCCGAAACGCGACACGTCGAGGTTCCGTTCGCCGTGGTCGAGGCTGGCTCGAGCGACAGCCCGCCGGTCGTTCGCCACGGCGTCATCGACCTCGTCTACCGCACCGCGGACGGCTGGGCGATCGTCGACCACAAGACCGACCAGGTCGGCGCGGGCGGCCCCGAGGAACTCGCCGACCGCTATCGTGGGCAACTCGAACACTATGCCGAGGCCTGGCGGGCCGTGACGCGCGACGCCCGGGTGACGACCGGGCTCCATGTCGTGCGCGCCGGAGAAGTCAGTTGGACGTCCTGACCCCGCGAGGTCAGATGCCAGCCCCCGTTTGGGCGATGGTGCACCGGGTCAGACGTCGGACCCGGACTGGATCCCCAATGTTCGATCTGCGTCGCCGAGAATGGCCCGTGCATTGTCATGGACCAAGTGCTCTTGGGCAGCCGGGAGGGCGAGCCAGACGAGCTCTCGCTGTTCATCCGAACCCACCGACGCTTCGAACCTTGCGGTGAAGTAGGCGACGACGGCCTGCTTCGACGGGATCTCCGTCACACCGATCGGGTGCAGGATCTCGACGGCCGCTCCCGCCTCCTCGAGCACTTCGCGACGCGCCGTTTCCTCGAGCGTTTCCCCGCACTCGATATGTCCTTTCGGCAAGACCCACTCCGTTCCCGCGCTGGACCTCACGAGAAGGAATTGGCGCTCTCCGCCGTCCTCGCGAAATACCACCGCGCCCGCGTGGGTCGGAACGTTCGACATCGGCGTGGGTTACGGGTTGTCCAGCGCTTCGGTGAGGACGCGGCCGTCGGTGCGAGCCAGCGTGATGCCGACGATCTCCGCCAGCGTCGGCGCGATGTCGGCTGGCGTCACCTCGGCCAGGTAGTGACCGGGCGTGACGCCTGCGCCCATGAACAGGATCGGCACCCGCGTGTCGTAGCCGTAGCTCGTGCCGTGGCCGGCGGCGTTGGTCGACGTCGTCCAGTACGGTCGGAGGACGACGAGGAGATCGCCGCTTCGGCCCGGGTAGTAGCCCCGCGCCAGTGCGCGCTCGATCGAGTCGCCGGTGTCGCGACGTTCGCGGATCGTGTCGCCGCGATAGACCTTGGCCACGCCTACGATCGCCTCGATCGCACCAGAGACGGCAGCGAGCGCGCTCGGGTCGGCGAGCAGGCGCGCGTACACACCCGGCGCGAAGTAGAAATCCTGCTCTTCGAATTGCGCGACGTACTCACCGGGCCCGAACTCCTCCCGCATGGCTGCCTCCGCCGCGTCGACGATACGCTGTGCCGGAATCCGGCCCGCATCTGCCAGGCGCGCCCGACGCTCGGGAATCGGCGTAACCCCGTGATCGGCCGACAGTGCGACGACGTAGCGATCCGGTCCGACCGCCGCGTCTAGATCGTCGAGCAGGCGCCCGAGCATCAGATCCAGGCGAAAGAGGACGTCCTGCACCTCGTGACTCTTGGGTCCGAACCGATGGCCCGCCCAGTCGAGCGCCGAGAGGCCGAGCGCGAGGTAGTCGGTGGCTTCGCGCTGGCCGAGATCGAGTTCGTTCACGGCGACGATGGCGAGCCGGCCCAGGTAGTCGTTCGACAGCGGACTGGCCGCCCACTTGTCGTAGAAGAGCTGATCGGCCGATTCGTCTCGACCGACGAGCGGATGCGGCAGTCCGGTCGCCCAGCCGTCGAATGGCCGGCTGACGTCAACGGAGCCGTCAAAGAGGTAGGTGTCCTCGGGCATGGCACGAGACCAGATCTCGCCAAGATCGTCGGCGACCGGGTTCGCGTCGAGGAATCGCGCGACGAACGGCACGGGCGCCGCCGCGTAGGCCGCGGATGTCACCCACGCCGTCTCCTGCCGCCAGAGCGCCATGTCGGCGCGGTGGCCAGCCAGCATCACTCCAACGCGAGGCTTCATCGACATGCTGACGACCCGGGCCCCGGCCTGCGCGCGTAGTTCGTCGCCCAGGGTCGGGACCAGCAGGCTGCCCGGGCCCTGCGTGGCGTCGACAGGATTGTCGTACGTCAGCAGCCGCCCCTCAGGGTCGTCCGCGCAGGCGCGCAGCCGGCTTTCCGCGCGGTCGTACCAGTTGTTGCCGACGATGCCGTGGCTTTCGGGCAGACTGCCGGTCGCGATGGTCGAGTGTCCGACGCACGTATTCGTCTGGAAGTACGGGTAGGCCGCCTGCTGGAACCAGGCGCCGTCGTCGACGAGACGCTTCAGGCCGGCGTTCCACTGATGCTGGAAGCGTTTGATGTAGTCGGCCCGCATCTGGTCGACGACGATCAGGACGACGAGCTTCGGCGACTCGGTCTGCGCGGAGAGGGAACTCGCAGTGAGCAGCAGCGCTAGGTAGGCGGTGGTCGAGACACGACGCATGATGCGCAGCATCCGCGATCTACCGGAGGCGGGTCAAGTGGCGTGGCTCGACAGCCGAGTAGATCAAGAGATCGTGCTTCGCATCAGGTGGCTCGCAGCGCTCGACCCATCGCCAGCGACACCCGCTGCCAGTGCTCGGATTTCGTCCGCAGCTGCCGCCGGCCCGACGGCGTCAGCTGGTAGTACTTGGCGCGTCGATTGTTCTCGGATTCGCCCCACTCCGCCGCGAGCCACCCATCCTGCTCCAGCCGGTGCAGGGCGGGAAAGAGCGAGCCCGGTTTGACGCTGAACGTGTTGCGCGAGATCTGCTCGATCCGGCGGGCGATCCCGAGCCCGTGGTTCGGGCCCAGCGCCAGGGCCTTCAGAATCAGCAGGTCGAGCGTGCCCTGCAGGAGGTCGATCGGTTCAGGCCGTTCAGTCATGGTCACGTCCTATCGGATGTCTATAGGGAATCATCCTTCCTATAGATTGTCAATAGGAGCGCGCACCTGGTGGGGTGAGGTGCGCAACGGCGCGGCGGCACCGACGACGCTGAAGATCGCGGTGTTCGCGCCGATCCAGATCGCCAGCGTCAGCAGCGCCACCGCTGTGAACGTCGGCGCACGACCGAGCGTTCGTCCGGCGTACCGCAGGTCCTGAGTCAGGTCGGCCAGAAGCATCAGCTCTCGCGCTTCATACCTCCAGAAAGCAGGGCATTGAAGAGGATGCGGAACGAGCCGAATGGCTGCCCGCGCCACTGGGGCCTGAAGCCGAGCAGGACGACACGTCCGTCCCCGTGCCGCACCTCGAGCGCCGCGGCACGGTCGTTCAGCCGGTTCTCACCGAGCAGGTAGCCCGAGAGCAACGGTGATCCGGTCGAGGCGTAGCGCGCCAGCGCCTGACCCTCGAAGCCGTCCAGGGTCTCGAACGCCGGGCTCCGGCCGAAGAACACGGCGCTCCGTGGCGCCACGCCGGCCATGATCGGATGCGCCGTGTCGGCCTCGATCTCGAGCAGTGACCCGCCGGCGAAGAACTCGCCGCGTGACAGGCCCGACAGCACGTTTCTCACCGGGAGGCCCAGCGCTTCGATGGCGAAGCCACTCGCCCCGTTCAAGCAGACGAGCGTCCCGCCGTCGCGGACGAACCGATCCAGTGCGCGTACACCCTCGAGGCCGATGCCGCCAGCGTAGCGCGGCGGCACGACACCCTCCGCGAATCCGTCGACGATCGAGCCGCGGCCGGGATCGGTCAGGACAATGACGTCGTATCGCGTGCCGAGATCGCCAGCGCGCATTTCGATGTCACGGATGTTCGCGAAGTCGAACTCGAAGCGTTCGAACACCCAGCGCGTCCAGCCCTCGTCCATGCTCGGGTTCCACGGACGGTGCAGACCGACCGCTGGGCGCGTCAGCTCGGTGCCTCCCGTCGACTCGACGGTCGTCGCGACGCGCAGCTCGCCTATCGACGCCCGCGCGTTGGGCCCGAGCCCGGAAATGACGAACGCGGCGCCGGTATCGTCCTGCCGCAGCTGGACCCGGCCGCCTGACTGCCACGCCCGATTCACCGCGCGGAACGCGTTGAGCTGGGCTGCGTCGACGGCGAACGTGCCGTCGTCGGGAACGCTGCTCGCGCGCGGCACGATGCCAGCGGCCACTGGGTTCGTGTCGAAGCCGACGCCCGGAACGCTGTCGAACGGCGCGGCGTCCTTGCCGTGCTCGCCGTCGCGCCAATCGACGGCCGCGCCGTGAGCGAGCGCCATGGCCGATCGCACGGCATCGGTCAGCGGTGAGCGCGCCTCGATCACGCGGGCGCCCATTTGCTGCGAGAGCGTCCAGCCCGCGGCATCGTACGGCTGCTCGAGCGGGCCATCGGGAAACTCGCGGAGGTCCGGATAGGTCTGGATCTCGAGCATCTGGCGTACCAGTTCACCGAACTCCTGATTCATCGGGACGACCCAGGTGCCGGCGTCGTAGACCGTCCCTTCGACGGTGACCTCGGATTGCAGTTCGTGGACGCGGATGCCATTGAACGCGAGTCGGCGCAGTAATTCCACCGGCGCCATCGGATCGCGCTGATCCCGGGGCACGAAGTACGCGAACGGCGCTTCGGCCTCGTACTTGGCGATTGTGTCGCGCCCGGTCTGGTAGCGGTTGTAGAGCAGGTCGTCCTTGTATTTCGCGGCGAAATCCAACACCGAGAGCGACGCCGTCTCCATGTATTCGACCGCGTCGCGGAGCCGCCACCAGCCGCCGCGCCACGGGCTGGGGTAGAGCGACTCCGATCGCAGACCACGCTGTCGCGCCGGGAAGTCCTGAACCGTGTAGAAGTGCGGTGTCGCGTAGCGGTACAGGGCGGTTTCCGTCCAGAACGACGCGCGGTTCTGCAGCATCGGCAGGTAGTCGACGTAGCCGGGATACCAGGCGTCGTAGCCGGTGCCCATGTGGGTGGCGCCGATCTGGCCGCGTTCCTCTAGCCCTTGCGCCATGAGCATGCCGATCGTGTTGACCGTGCGCGACATCAGCGGATGTACACGTCGGCCGATCGGCTCGGCGAACGGCGGTAGCCAGATGCGGGTGGGGAAGGGCGCGGTCTGATGCTGGGTGTAGACGATCTGCGGCTCCCACTCTTGCATCGTCCTGGCGATGACGCGCGACTCGATCATGTTGAGCATGTAGGCGTCGCGGTTGTTGTCGTGGCCGACATACTTCTGGTACAGCGCGGTCAGCGGCGCCACTTCGTAGGACGTGCCGACGTTCGACCGGTACCACTCGGCCACCATGGTCTGGCCGTCGGGATTCAACGTCGGCCAGAGCATGAAGATCACGTTGTCGAGAATCGCCTGAATCTCGCGATCCGCGCTGCCCGTGAGCAGGTCGTAGGCCAGTTGCAGCGTGTGCTGCGCCGTGGCCACCTCGGTGGAGTGCACGCCGCCGTCGATATGGACAATTGCCTTACCCTCGCGCGCGAGCGCCCGGGCCTCGTCGTCGGTCAACCCCTGCGGGTGCGCGAGCCGGACGGCGATCTCGCGATAGCGCTCGAGGTTCGCTAGGTTGTCCGCGGACGAGATGAACGCCACGTGGACCGGGTGGCCGAACGACGTCTCGCCGACATGGACCAGCGTCAGTTCATCGGTGGCCGCGTCGAGCCGTTCGAAGTAGGCGATCGCATCGTCGTACGACGCCAGGTGAAAGTCGGCTCCCACGGTGTATCCCAGGACCGACTCCGGCGTCGGCACCTGGGCGGTTGCGGGTACCGCCCGGATCAGCAGTACCGCCGCACAACAGCCCCAGATCGATAGCGCTCGTCTCGTCACAACTCACTCCTGTGGGCGCGGTCGGGGGAACGTCCCCTCGCGCATCGCGGCGTGGTACGCGAAGCTCGCCATCACCACCGAGTTGATCATCAGGTCGTGCGGCAGAAGCTTGTCGTAGACGTCCATGTTGAAGTGGTGGGTCCTGGCTCGGTAGTCGATCCGGTCCTGGACGAACTGGAACCCAGGCAACCCGACCTGGTTGAACGCCAGGTGATCGGTGCCCCTGTTGCTGAACTGGGAGATAGTCTCGACCTTCAGGTCCTGGAACGGGGTCATCCACGCCTTGAGGATCGGCGTCGCTTGGACGTTGCCCTGGGTGTGCACGCCGCGGAACTGGCCGGTGCCGTTGTCCATGTTGAAGTAGACGGAGAACTTGTCGTGGTCTGGCGTGTACACGCCGTCTTCCCCGAAGCGGTGTCGGATGTAGCCTCGTGACCCGACGAGGCCCATCTCCTCCTGGCTCCACAGCGCCACGCGGATCGTGCGTCGAGGCCGAGCACCGATGACCTTCAGAATGCGCATCGCCTCGAGCACGACCGACACGCCACTCGCGTTGTCGGTGGCGCCGGTGCCGGTGTGCCATGAATCGAGGTGCGCCCCGATCATGACGACCTCATCGGCGAGATCGGTGCCGGGGATCTCTGCGATCACGTTGTAGCCCGCCGGATCCGATTCATCGAGCCCGACGCGAACCTCGACATCCATCGTCACCGGCAGGCCGCGCTCAAGAATCCGGTAGATCCGGTTGTAGTGCTCGGTCGCGACGGCGAGCGTGGGCAGGGCGTTCTCGATCCCCGCGCGGGTCCGGTCGCTCCGGGTCGACGCATGGCCCGTCGCATAGACGGTGCCGTCGCTCCCGATACTTGCCGCCAGCACGACGGCGACGCCTTCCGACTTGTAGAACGCCTCCACCTCCGCGGCGGAAATCCCCTCGCGCCGGAAGGTCGACTGTTCGAGTTGCCCACGGGCGTGGCGGCGGATGAGCAGGTCGACGCCCTCGGTCTCGAAGACGCCAAGCGACTCCTCGTCGTGCCGGAACGCGTCCTGCACGAAGCGCGGGCCCATCGGCATCGGCGGCGTGGACAGGACAACGGCGCCGTCGAGTCGGCCTCGATACTGGTCGAGGTCCTCCGGGGTCTGGATCGTC
Organism: Acidobacteriota bacterium; assembly: GCA_002730525.1. Lineage (GTDB taxonomy): Bacteria > Acidobacteriota > Vicinamibacteria > Vicinamibacterales > UBA823 > UBA2161. The sequence goes on from PCAK01000003.1 coordinate 14,273, forward strand.
GCTATGACGGCGTTCGTTACGACCGGTCCTCCCGTCCCGGGTGTCAGGGCGAGCGGGTAGGCGATCACCATCTGATAGTCAGGCGCGGTCATGTGCACCGAGACCCGCTGGATCTCCCACCCGACGGTCTCGTCACCCCAGGCCTCTCGCTCGACCCCGGACAGCCCGACCTCCGTCATCCGGGCCATCGCCCACTCCTGAGCCTGGCGCATGTTCGGTGACCCGGTGAACCGCGGGCCGATCACGTCGGCCAGGTAGCCGGCACTCTCCATCACCTGGGAGTTGTCGAATCCCTCGGTCCGGATGTCGTCGACGACATCCCAGTAGACGGGTTCTTGTGCTGCCGTGAATGACGGCACGACGAGTATCGCGGCCGCGAAGGCCAGATTCCGAGTCGTTCTACTCATCTACTTCTTCGCCTTCCCTAGACCATCCGCCGGTCCATCAGCGGACCGAGGTGCATCGTCAGGTCGTAGACCGACCCATTGAACTCCGCCGCGAGATCCTCGGCGCGCGATCCGTCCTCCCAGTCGAACACCGTCACCTCGTCACCGATCTGCACGCGACCCTCGGCGCCGATCTCGACCATCGTGTGGCTCGCCGAGATGGCGGCAATGATCGGATAGCGTCTGCCGCCGATCGTCAGGTGGCCGCCCTGGGCCGCGGCGCGCGGCAGCCCGTCGACGTGGCCGATTGGCAAGGTTGCGATCCAGACATCGTTCTCCGCTTGGTAGGCGCGGCCGTAGCCGGCGGTTTCCCCGCGGCGGAGCTGCTTGACGTAGGCGACGCGCGCTCGCATCGCTGCCGCCGGCCGCAGATCGAGGACGCCCAGCTCCCGGAATGGTGGCTCGGAATAGACGCCGAAGATCGCCATGCCCACGCGCACCATGTCCAGGAAGGCGTCCGGATGCTCGAACAGCGCGAAACTGGACGCGGCGTGGAGCCGACCGACGTCGATTTCTTCGCTGCGCAGCGTTGCCCCCACTTCCTGGAGCCGTTCGATCTGCATCGGGTCGAGTTCGACGTCTTCGGACAGCGTCGTCTGGAGGCCTTCGATCCTCACCCCGGATCGGCCGGCCAGATCGCGCACCAGCGGCGCTGCATCTCGCGCCGGGACGCCGACCCGGCCCATGCCGGTGTCGAGGCAGACATGAATCGAAATCGTCTTCTGCAACTTCGCCGCCACGCGCTCCAGCGCGTCGCCGATCGGTGTGTAGACCATCGGCATGATGTCGCGCGCACCCATCTCCTCGAGGTTCACCTCGTCGAACGGCCCCATGAGCAACACCGGCTTGCGAATGCCGGCATCGCGCAGCGCCACCGCCTCGTTCAGCTTCACGACCGCCATGCCCTCGACGGCATCGAGCGGATCCAGGATCCTGCCGGCGTTCGTGATGCCGAGGCCGTAGGCGTTGTTCTTGATGACCGCCATGATCGGCCGGCTATCGACACGTCGCGAGATCACCTCGATGTTGTGGCGAAGATTGTCGGCGTGCACTTCCACCCACGGATCGAACGACGAGTGCACGGCGCTGTCCGAACGCGCCGACGTCTGCGCGGCCGCGTCGAGCGGCCGCAGCGCGGGCACGGCCGCCGTCGCGGCCATCGCCGTCAAGAAGGCCCGGCGCCCAGGCGCCTTCCGTGCGGTCGGTTGCGAAAGTCTCTTCGGGGCCATGCGTCTCACCTCGGTGTGGGTTGGTCGTTCAATCGCCCGTTTGCATCGATCTTGACGATCAGCCAACGACCCGCGTGGGCCGCCGGATCGACCTCGATCACGCGGGCCGTCTTGCGGCCCTGATCCGTCATCGTCACGATCTCGACATCGACGCGTCCGGCCTCAGCCAGGCCGACATGCACCGGCAGGGCACTCTGCGAGTTGTACCCCGAGCCCGTATCGACGATGCCCATCCCGAGCAGCCGATCGGTGCCGGCCGCGAACACGCGGACCTCCGAGCCCGCACGTGTGTAGCGGCCGTCGCCGTCGAGCACCATCACCTGAAGCGAGCGGCTCGCCTGCGGCTCGTTTGTTCGGTTGAAGGCGACGTAGTGCATCCCGTCGGGCGTGCCGCCGGTCAGCGCGAGATCGAGGGCGCCGTCCAGGTCGAAGTCGGCCCACTGTGCGCCATGGTCGGAGGCAAGATCTCCGAGCACGTCGGGCGTGACATCGATGAACCGCTCGCCGTCGTTGCGCAGCAGATAGTCGCGATACTGCTTACCGCCCGTTACGGTGCCGTTCACGTAGAGGTCGAGTCGGCCGTCGTTGTCGTAGTCGCCCCAGGTACCGGTGTCGTAGAAGCTGTCGATGGCCAGTCCCATCTGCGGCGCCACGTTCTCGAAACGACCGTCGTCGAGGTTGCGCAGCAGCCCGTTCGGACCGTAGTTCGCCGTGAAGATGTCCAGCGCGCCGTCGTTGTCGTAGTCCGCGAGCGTCGGCCGCACACTGCCGTTCGATCGGAAGCCGAGCGGTCGACCGCCTGAATCCGCGCCCGACTCGATCGCGACGTCGACGAAGCGGGTGCCGTCGTTGCGGAACAGACCGTTGGCGTCGCCGTCCATGTTGGCGACGTACAGGTCGAGGTCGCCGTCCTTGTCGAAGTCGAACCAGACGGCTCCGACGGTGCGGCGGCTGTCACCGACGCCCAGCGCCGAGGCGACATCGGTGAAACGGCCGTCGTCGTTTCGGAAGAGCACGTTCGGTTTATCCCGGAGCCCGAGGAACAGATCGACGTCGCCGTCGTTGTCGTAGTCGACCCAGCTCACCTGCCTGAAGCTCCCAGAGATCGCGACGCCGGCCGGGTCGGTCACGTCGGTGAACCGCGCACCGTCGCCCTCGTTGCGGTACAGCCGATTCGAGCTGCCTTGCCGGGAGACGAAGCCGACGAACAGATCGAGGTGGCCGTCGCCGTCGTAGTCGCCCCACGCGGCGGCGCGGGTCACATCGTTGTCGGCGAGGCCGATCTCGGCGGCCACATCGGTCAGTGTGCCCGCGTCGTTCCGGTACATCCGGTTGGGCTGCTGGCTGAACCCGACGAACAGATCGAGGTCGCCGTCGTTGTCGTAGTCCGCGATCGCGTTGGTGAATGCGTTGCCGTCGTCGAGCATGGCCTGGTCGGTCAGTTCGAACGCCGGCCGCTCGCCGGCCGCGTCCAACCGCTCGAAGTGCTCGGCGATCCACGTCACCCAGCGCCGCCGCACGTCGCGCCGGTGCACCGGGTCGGGCGGGAAGTGGCCGCTCACCGGATAGGCGATGAACGATGTCTCGACGCCGTTGTCCTCCAACGCATGATAGAGCTTGTAGGACTGGCTCACGGTCACGCGCTCGTCACCCGTAGCGTGGAGAATCAGCGTTGGCGTGCTGATCTGGTGGGCGTAGGCCATCGGCGACTGCCGCCAGTAGTTCAGCGCGTTGTCGTTGAGCCACGGCGACCCGTCGAGGCCGCCGCCGGCCCAGACATTCATGTCGGCCATGCTGTACCAGTCGAACCAGTCGGTCACCGAAGCGCCCGCCACCGCGGCCGCCCATCCGTCGTAGTGCGCGGTGAGCCAGGCGGTCATGTAGCCGCCGTACGACCAGCCGGAGACGGCGATGCGATCGTCGTCGACGATGCCGAGCACCTTGACCGCGTCGACACCCGACATCACGTCACGCCCCGGCCCGTCGCCCGCGTCGTTGATCACGGCGCTCTGGAACGCGTCCCCCTGCGTGCTGCTGCCGCGGTAGTTCGGGCTGAAGACCAGCCATCCCTGCGCGGCCAGGATCTGATTGAACGTGCTGAACGACTCGATCGACGCGCCCATCGGGCCGCCGTGGATGCTGAGGACGAGTGGATAGCGCACACCCTCCTCGAAATCAGGCGGGTAGATGAGGATGCCGTTCTGGTCGAACCCATCCGGGCCATCCCAGGTGATCGTCTCCACGTCGCCGAGCCGCATCGATGCTAACCGGGCATTGAAGTCAGTCAATCGCCGTGGCTCCCACGTGCCGGCGGCCATGACGTACAACTCGGAAGGCCGGTCAGGCTCCCGGCCGATGAAGGCCACGGTACCGTCAGGCGCCACGGCCGGATTGGACGCCGGGTGAATCGGTCCGAGATCGATGCGCTCGGACGCGCCGTCGAGCGCAACCTGCCAGAAGGCGCGCGACGTCAGGTCGGTCCCGGAGACCAGCAGCGTCTGGTCGTTGAGCCAGGCCAGTCCGCCGAGGCTCCGATCGATCGCTTCCGTCACGTCCATGGCCGCACCGCCGCCGATCGGCTTCAAGAAGATGCCCGAAGGGTGGAAGCCCGCCTCTCGGCCTCGCGAGCGGCCGAACGCCAGAAACTTACCGTCGGGCGAGAACGCTCTCAGCGACACGCTCGCATCGGTCACGAGCGGTCGTTGCTGACCCGATTCCAGATCGAGCACCCGGATCGCCGATCGGATGCTCTCGCCGGAGTGCGGACGCGGCAGGACGCGGAGGGCGACGGTCGAACCATCTGGCGACACAGCCAGGTCGGTGAAGCTCTCTACGCCCTCGGTGAGCCGGGCGGTCTTTCGATCGTTAATCGATACCTTCCAGACGTGTGCCGGGGCCGGCGCGGCCTGTGCGAGGTAGCTGTTGTAGCCAACCTCGAACGACCGGTTGTGGCGCTCCTCGCCCTCGCGTTCCTCGGACGCGTCCGGGACGGTATAGAGAAGATGCGACCCGTCCGGTGTCCATCGAAAGGTGCGGACGCCCTGCTTTCCCTCGGTGACCTGTTTGGCCTCACCGCCGCTCATCGACAGGACGAAGAGCTGCGGCCCGCCTTCGCCCTCACTGGAATCCACGAACGCCAGCCGATCGCCCGACGGCGACCAGCGCGGCTGGCCGACGGCCGGCCGCTGTGGCGTCAGGTCCCGCTGGGCGCCAGTCGCGACATCGACGAGGACCAGCGTGCGATCGAACCGGTTGTCGTCGTAGTTGGGTCGGCTCGTGACGATCACGACCGCCTGTCCGTCGGGCGAGATAGCCGGAGCGGACAGGCCGACGTCGAGGCGCAGGTCGTCGACCGTCAGCGTCCGCGTCTGCGCCGAGAGGCCTGGCACGAAGAGCGCGACGATTGCGACGACCGTCGCGAGGAGAACCGACTCGGCAATCCGATGGAGTCGGGAGAAACTCATTATGGACGCTCCCTGACAGATGACGGAGGAACCGCCGAGCCTTGGATCCTACCAGCGACCTGACATCTACGGCACGACAATTCCCGCTAGCCCCCGATCGGCCAGCGTCCGGTTGAAATCGGCCAGATCGTCGTCGCGGACGTCGGTCATTTGCAGCTCGTAGGTGTCGAGCAGCTCCTTGTAGTTCTCGAAGACCTCGCGTTGCTGCGTCGTCGGTGGGAAGTCGGTCTGGCCGATGTAGCCGGCCAGGCTGCTCAACTTTGCCAGGAGCTGGCGCGGCCAGCGGATCGAGTCCTGGCGCGCCGAGCCGCCCGAGAGGCGCTGGTCGCTCAGCCGCATCTCGATCGCCAGCAGCCGATCGTCCAGGGCCCGTGCCGCCTCGCGGATCCCGTCGGCGTCGGGGTGATCCCCGAGCCGGCCGCCGACGTCGCCGAGTTGCTTCCGGATCGACTCGATCTCGTTGATGAGCGCCACCGCGTCGTTCAGAATGTCGCGCAGCTCGAGCAGCAGCGCCGTCTGTTCGCCGATGTCGGCCTCGCTGCCCGCCGAGTTGGGGTCCTTCAGCACCGTGAGCGTCCGCGTCAGCTCGGTTTCGCCCACCGTCAGCCGGATCGTGTAGTCGCCTGGCGGCGCCAGCACGCCGACGCGGCCGCCGTCGCCGATCGGCCTGATGCCGGTCTCCGGATCGGGCCGGACGTGCGAGTGCTGGTAGGCCGGCGTCTGGAGCCGCGGCTCGTCGGTCTGCGTGTGGCGCAGGTCCCAGTGCACCCGGTTGATGCCGGCCGTGGTCGGCAGGTTCGATAGCGACCGGATCTCCGAGCCCGACGCGTCGAGGACGGCGAGGCTCAACCCCACGTCGTCTTCAAGATCCGCCGGCAGGTAGTAGTGGAGCGACGCGCCGTAGGTCGGGTTCGTGCCGGCGCCCGAGTCTTCGGGCTGGCTCGTGACGCTCTCCCGGTTGCGGAACCTGTACGCCGGCCGCGGGTCGAAGAGGTGCGCGTCGGCCGCGAGCACGTCGGCGTCGAGTTGCTGCAGCGGCGTGATGTCGTCGAGGATCCAGAAGCCGCGACCGTAGGTGCCGACGACCAGGTCGTTGAAGTGCGGCTGGATCGTCAGCCAGTGCGCCGGCGCGTGTGGCAGGTTGGTCTGCAGCGGGAGCCACTGTCCGCCGTCGTCGAACGACACGTAGACGGCGTTCTCGGTGCCGGCGTAGAGCAGCCCCGCGCGCGTCGGATCTTCCCGGACGACGCGAACCGAGCTCAAGATGCTTGCCGGAATCGATTGGCTGATCTTCGTCCAGCTGTCGCCGTAGTCGGTCGTCTTGTAGATGAACGGGTCGAAATCGTTCACCTGATGCAGGTCGACGCTGATGTAGGTCGTGCCCGCGTCGTGGGCCGATGGCTCGATGTTGCTGATCGTGCCCATCGGCGGCAGGTCGGGGATGGCATCGGTGACGTTGTCCCAGGTGGCGCCACCATCGCGCGTCAGGTGCACGAGGCCGTCGTTCGAGCCGGCCCAGACCACGCCGGCCTCGAGCGGTGATTCGGCGATAGCGAAGAGCACGCCGGCGTAGGTCGGGCTCACGTCCTCGGGCGTCAGGCCGCCGGTCTTCTGCTGCCGGCTCCGGTCGTTCCGCGTGAGATCCGGGCTGATCATCTCCCAGCTCTGACCGCCGTTCGTCGTCACGTGCACGTACTGGCTGCCGACATACACGCGGTTGTGGTCATGGGGCGAGATCGCGATCGGGAACGTCCACTGGAATCGGTACGGCAGTTCGGCCGCTGCCCATCCCTCGGGATTGTCCGGCCAGACGCTGACGTTGCGGGCATGGCCGGTTTCGAGGTCGTAGCGCTCGAGGATGCTGTCGTAGCAGCCCGACCAGACGATGTTGTTCTCCACCGGATCAGGAATGGCAAAGCCCGACTCGCAGCCGCCGACCGAGTGCATCAGGCCGATCGGGATGCCGCCCGATTGCAGGCTGTTGCTCGGTACCCGGGCGGACGGGCCGTCTTGGCGGTTACCGTAGACGTAGTAGGGGATCCGGTTGTCGGTGTAGGCGTGGTACATCTGGGCGATCGGCAGCCGCGGCCGCCACCACTGCGCGCCGCGCGTCGTCGAGATCGACACGCCGCCGTCGTGGCCGACGATCATCCTGTCGGGCAGCCGCGGGTCGATCCACATGTCGTGGTTGTCACCGCCCGCCGTGCCGCGTTCGATCGTGAGGCCGCCATCGAGCGAGACCGAGTGGCGGGTCGACATGAAGTGGATCTCGTCACGATCGTCCGGTGCCACTGCCGCGCGTGTGTAGTAGAGCGGCCGCTGCGCCAGCGTGTGGTCGGCGTTGACCATCCGCCAGGATTGTCCGCCGTCGTCCGAGCGCCAGAGCACGCCGGCGTGATCGTCGAGTTCGGCGAAGTCGCCGTTCGAGTTCGTCTCGATCAGCGCGTAGATCCGGTTCGAGTCGTCGGGCGTCATCGCCAGGCCGATCTTGCCGATCGGCTTGTCGGGCAGCCCGTTACCGGTCAGCTCCTCCCAGGTCTCGCCGCCGTCACGAGACGTCCAGAGGCCGCTGCCGGTCCCCCCGCTCTCGCGGCCCCAGGTCCAGATCTCCAGCTGCCACATGCCGGCGAAGAGGACCTCCGGGTTGTTCGGATCCATGACGATGTCAGCCGCGCCGGTCCGTTCGTCGACGAAGAGCACCCGCTCCCAGGTGTCGCCGCCGTCGGTCGAGCGAAAGACGCCGCGCTCGGGCTGCGGCCCGTAGGCGTGGCCGAGCGCCGCCGCGAAGACGATGTCGGGGTCGTTCGGGTGGATGACGATCCGGCCGATCCGGCCGGTGGCGTCGAGGCCCATCCGGCGCCAGGACTGGCCGGCGTCGGTCGACTTGTAGATGCCGTTGCCGTGGGAGATGTTGCTGCGGATGAACGTCTCGCCCGTGCCGGCCCAGACGACGTTGGGGTTGACCGGGTCGATCGCCAGCGCGCCGATCGACGCGACCGGCTGATCGTCGAAGACCGGCTCCCAGTGGATGCCGCCGTCGACCGACTTGAACACGCCCCCCGATGCGGCACCGAGGTAGTAGATGTTCGGGTCGCCGGGCACGCCGACGACCGCGCTCACGCGGTTGCCGACCGGCCCGATGTGGCGGTACTCCAGGGCGCTGAAGATCTCCGGGTCGAGTGCGTCGAGTTGCTGGGCGGACGAGTCCGGCACGGCCGGCAGCAAGAGAGCGGTGAGGGCGAGTAGTGGAATGGTCCGGAGAGTGCGCGGCATTGGGGTCCTCCAGGACGAGATCGCGATCGACCTAACTATACCCGGAGGCGACGGCTCGTAGGGCTCGAGCTACAGCCGCAGCAGCTGGTCGCGCAGGACGCGCGCCTGGGTGCGGCTGACCTTCAGTTCTTGCCCGTTGGTGAGCGTCACGGTCTGGGTGCCGCCGGGCAGGAGGCTGACCGACTTGAAGAGGTCGAGATTGGCCAGGGTGCCTCGACTGAGAAGGATGCCAAAGCCGGGGCCGATCAGATGGTGCATCTCCGAGAACAGTGGTACGCCGAGCGTCGTGGCCGCATAGACGTGGGAGACCGCGGCCGAGGCGCTGAGGGTATAGGCGGCGGCCGTCAGCAGCTTGATCCGATGAGCGCGCGGCCCGCGCAACTGGTTGCGGAGCACCGAGTGGACGACGACGGCCGGCAACAGGTCGATCGCCGCGAACGTGGCCACGCCGACCGAGATGCTGACCGGGACGAGCGCCAGCTCCGACGCGGCATACCGCCAGAGGCTGCCGAGGTTCCAGACGCAGCCCATCACCGCCGTGGCGAGGGACAGCGGACTCTCGCGTCGCGTCGGCCAGACCATCGCGAACAACATCGCGTAGATGGTGATCGCGACGAGGTAGCCGACGAGATGCGCGGCCGATCCGGCGTCGAGTGGAGACATCTTCAGGTGGCAGTCTAGCCCTCGGCGGAGCGGCGGCCAACCGATCCCCGACCAGCCGTCGCCAGCCACCCACGAACGGTAGACAGGTTGGGGTAAACGGGGCCCAGGGGGCAGGACGTCTAGACTGGAAGCCGCTCATGGGGCCTGTCAGTCCGCCTGTCGGGTGCCCGGAACCGGTCGTGGGAAAGGCGGAGATCGTTGCAAACACACCGGTTATCGTTTCCGTCTAGGTCGGGTGGAGGCAACGTGATGCACTCGACGACGATGACCCGACCGATAGTGAGACTGATGGGTTCGACGAGACTTCCGCTGCTTGGCGTGGCACTTGGCGCCGTTCTGCCTCTGGCCGTCGCGACGACCGCGCCGGCGCAGGCGCAGGATACTCAGGCTGCGGCCTCGTCCCCATCCTCGACCACCGCCACGGCGCCCGCGCCGTCCGGCCCGGCGATCGACGGGCCGCCGCGGCCCGTCCCGCCCGCCGTGCAGACGACCAGCGCCGACGGCCGCGTCACCGTGAGAGCCGTCCGCGTGCCCGAGGGTGTGGTCATCGACGGGCGCCTTTCCGACGAGATCTACGCGCAGATTCCGTCGATAGAGGGTTTCATCCAGCAGGAACCGGTCTCAGGCGATCCGGCCACCGAGGCCAGCGAAGTCTGGGTCCTGTTCGACGACGACAACCTCTACGTGGCGGCGCGGCTCTGGGATAGTCAGCCCGACCGGATCGTCGCGAACGAGATGCGCCGCGATCACTGGAATATCAGCCGCGGCGATAGCCTGACGGTCGCCCTCGACACGTTCTATGACCGTCGAAACGGCTTCATCTTCCAGACGAATCCGCTGGGCGCGCTCCGCGACGCGCAGGTGACGAGCGAGCGCGACGAGAACGGTGACTGGAACACCGTCTGGAACGTCCGCACCGCCTGGTTCGAGGGCGGATGGACCGCGGAGATGGCCATTCCGTTCAAGTCGCTGCGCTACCAGGATCGGACCGATCAGTTGTGGGGCATCAACGTTCAGCGCAACGTCTCCTGGAAGAACGAGCGCTCGTTCCTGAGCCCGGTTCCCGCGTCGGTCAGCTTCGGCGCGATCAACCGGTTCTCGTCGGCGGCCACGTTGGTCGGCATCCAGACGCCCGCATCGGCGAAGAACATCGAGCTGAAGCCGTACGGCATCTCGACCACCACGACCGACCGGACCGAGGACATCTCCAACGAGGTCGACGGCGACATCGGCTTCGACGCGAAGTACGGCGTGACCCGCGGGCTCACGGCCGACTTCACCGTCAACACCGACTTCGCGCAGGTCGAGGCTGACGATCAGCAGGTCAACCTGACGCGCTTCAGCCTGTTCTTCCCGGAGAAGCGCGAGTTCTTCCTCGAGGGCCAGGGCGTCTTCAACTTCGGCGGGCGCGAGAACCGGATCTGGGGACCGGGTGGCGATACCCCGATCATCTTCCACAGCCGGCGGATCGGCATCGGTGAGAACGGCGAGGAGCCGATCCGGGCCGGCGGCCGGATGACGGGCCGCGCCGGCGCCTTCACGCTCGGCATGCTCAACATGCAGACCGCCGAGACCCAGGCCGGATTGACGCCAGGCACGAACTTCAGTGTCGTTCGCGTGCGCCGGGACATCCTGCGCCGGAGCACGATCGGACTGATCGGGACACATCGGTCGATCGCACTGGGCGGGGTCGGTTCGAACCAATCCTACGGCGCCGACGCGAGCTTCGCGTTCTTCGAGAATCTGCAGATCGACACCTACTACGCCATGACCAACACGCCGGAGCGTTCGGGTGACGACGAGAGCTACCGGACCAGGGTCGAGAACGATGGTGACCGCTACGGGTTCGAGTACGAGCACCTGGCCGTCGGCGAGAACTTCAACCCCGAGATCGGCTTCGTCAGGCGCCGCGACTTCACGCTCAACCGCGGCGAGTTGAAGTTCAGCCCGCGTCCGACGTTTACCAACAAGGTCCGCAAGTTCAACTACTCGGCCGGAATCGACTACTTCGAGAACGGCGCGGGCCAGGTCGAGACGCGCGAGTTCGAGGGCCGATTCCGGACGGAGCTACAGGACGGCGATGACTTCAACGTCGAATACTCGAACACCTACGAGTTCCTCGACCGGCCGTTCTGGATCGGCAACGGCGTCATCATTCCCGTCGGCGAGTACGACTTCCAGCGTGTGGGCGGGTCGTACCAGTTCGGTCCGCAGCGCCGGGTGTCGGGGTGGACGAGCGTCGGCTACGGGAGCTTCTACGGCGGCACGCGCACAGAGGCGTCGATCCGGAGCCGGGCGGAAATCACGCCGCAGCTCTCGGTTGAGCCCGAGATCTCGATGGACTGGGTGGACCTGCCGGGCGGCGCGTTTACGAGCGCGCTGGCCGGCACGCGCCTCACCTATACGGCGTCGCCGCGGATGTTTGTCGGCGCGTTCGTGCAATACAGTTCGACCGACAGCGCGCTGAGCACGAACATCCGATTCCGGTGGGAATATCAACCGGGGAGTGACATCTTCGTGGTCTACAGCGAGGGGCGCGAGAGCCATCTGGACCCGCGTGAGGTCTCGGGCCTACAGAATCGCGGCTTCGCGATCAAGATGACCCGGCTGTTCAGATTCTGACGTTTCGAGGCGTAACGCAGTCGGCCGTGCCGACCTTTGACTGAAAGAGGAGACGCGATGAAGAGATTCACAATCCGAGGTGCCGGCTGGTCTTGGTCGATGGGCGCGCTCGTGCTCGGCCTGGTGGTCGCCATCTCGTCATGCAGTTCAACGACGGCGCAGCTCTCGGACGCGCCAGACACGCCGTTCAAGCTGGCGACGATCAGCGTCGGCGGCGACGAGGTCGTGGGCGTTGTGCTCGGCGATCAGATCCTCGAGTTGACCGGTACGAACGCCCACCTGGTCGCTGAGGCCGGCGTCGGCCCGATGGACCTGCCGAATGAGATGCGCGCGCTCATCGAGTCGTGGGAGACGAGTGCGCCGCGGATGTACCAGATTGCCAACTTCTTCCAGGACGGCGCCGACGCCTCGCTGCCGTTCGTCCACGCCGAGGTCGGCGCGTCGGTCGAAGCGCCGATCAAGTATCCGTGGAACATCCTGGCGGCGGCGGCCAACTACAAGGCCCACGCCGAGGGCATGGCCGGGGACGACGAAGAGGATGAGCCGGAAGAAGGTGGTCGTGGCGGCTTCGATCCGTCTCGCGTCGCCGAGATCGATCCGGCGCGCGACGCGCCGGTGATGTTCGCGAAGTCGCCCCGCTCGGGCATCATCGGGACCGGCGAGCCCTACTATGTCCCACCGGGCCGCGGGCGGATCGACTGGGAAGGCGAGATGGCGGTCATCATCGGCAAGCCGGCCTATCTGGTCACGCCTGAGGAGTCACTCGACTACGTCTTCGGCTACAGCATCATGTATGACGTCAGCGACCGCGGCGGTCGCGTCCGCGAGGTATCGATGTTCCCCGGCCCGAACTGGTTCGACGGCAAGAGCACGAACCGTGGCGCGCCGTTCGGCCCCTACATCGTGCCGAAGGAGTTCATGCCGAATCACGACGCGCTCCGGGTGCGGACCTGGGTCAACGGTGAGCTGATGCAGGACCAGACGACGGCCGACCTCATCTGGCCGCAGGAGAACCTGATCGCTTACACGACGTCGATCCTGACGCTCTACCCGGGCGACGTCATCGCCACCGGGACGCCATCGGGCACCGGCGCCGAGCGCGGCGAGTTCGTGGGTGCCGGCGATGTCGTTGAGATCGAGATCGACGGCATCGGCAGGCTCACGACGCCGATCGAGGATTACCCGGGATAGGCAGCCGAGGGCTGATCGCTGAACACGAAGGGCTGAGGGCCGGCGACGGCCCCCAGCCCTTTTCTTTTCAGGCCATGCCTTACAATGGGCCCGTTCGCGACAACCGAGAAACGCGATGGCGAGCCCCGTACTCCCGCGCACATGGTTCCGCTTGATCTGCGGTCTCCTGGTTGCGGTGCTGCTGGCCGCCGGTGCGGCCGAGGCGCAGTGGGGCGGCGGATGGCGGCGGTGGCGGGGCGGTCCGCCGCGCTTTCCGAGTGAGGTCGCGACCGACCGGTCGTTTGTCTTCGCGCGGGTGATGTTCGAGAGCGTCCGGCGCGAGCCGGGCGGCTACGGCTGGAGCACCGATTATCCGGACGCCGATTACAATTTCATGATCCGGCTGTCCGAGTTGACGAAGACGCCGGTCAGCTTCGGCCAGTACCGTGAGCCCAATCACGTCGTCGTCCGGCTGACCGACCCCGAGATCTTCGACTACCCGTTCATCTTCATGTCCGATGTCGGGACGGCGTTCCTCTCCGACGATGAGGCCGTCGGCCTCCGCCGCTACCTCGAACAGGGCGGGTTCCTCTGGGTCGACGACTTCTGGGGACCGGCCGCCTGGGATGTCTGGCGGGGCGAGATTCACAAGGCGCTGCCGTTTTCGCAGTATCCGATCGTCGACCTGCCGCTCAGCCATCCGATCTTCCGGGGGATGTTCGACATGGAGGGCTACCCCCAGATCCCGTCGATTCAGCACTGGCGGCGGAGCGGCGGCTCCACGACATCGGAGCGCGGCCGGCGCTCGGAGCAACCGCACTATCGAGGCATCACTGACGAGCGCGGCCGCCTGATGGTGCTGATGACCCACAACACCGACGTCGCTGACGGCTGGGAGCGCGAGGGTGAGGACACCGAGTACTTCCTCGCGTACTCGATCGACGCGTACTCGATCGGGATCAACGTCCTGATGTACGCGATGACGCACTAGCGCGAAATCGGGCGTCGCCCTGCGGGCTCGCCCCGGCAGCCCTAAAGGACTGCCCTACCTCCAGGCTCGCGCGCGTACGGAGGAGACTCAGATCCCGTTGGGCCTGTTCGCCACGGTGCTGAATCGGGGCGAGTAGGGTCGGGTCCACCCGGCCCAACCGGGCCAGTAGTTTCGCATCCAGCCGGTCGCTCTTGGCGTCGTGCTCGGCAATCAACCGCACCCGCCGCGCATTCGCGACGATGACATCACAGCCCGCCGCCGTCAGCGCGCGGCTCAGCCACGGCGGCTGCGACCCGACTTCCAGGATGACCCGCGCGCCCGGGTAGCGCGCCACCGTCGGCACCACCCGCGCCCGGGTCGTCCGCGTCCGGAACCGCTCGACCACCGCCCCCGTCGCATCCATCACACAGCCCTCGGTCATCCGGTCACCCAGATCCAACCCGATCGTCACCGTCGCGCCACTCGTGATAGCTGGCTCTCTCATCCCATCTGCCGGGGCGAGCCCGCGGGGCGACACCCGCCTTCTCAGAACCTCGCGCGCAGTCCGACCCAGATCCCCCGCGGCGCGCCCGGCGTGACGAACCTGGGCGTGCCGGCGTCCGGCGCCTCGGCGAGCGGCACCTCCACCTCGGCAAGCGTCCCGAACGTCGCGTAGTCGGCATCGAACAGGTTCGAGACCCGAAGGAAGCTCTCCAGTTGCTCGGTGAAGCGGTAGGTCGTCAACAGATTGACGATCGCGTAGCCGGGTAACGGCGGCTGGTCGTTGCCTTCGTCCCCGAGTAGGCGCCGTGACGACGACGCGACGAGGTCGGCGCCGAGGGTCCAGCGGTCGTGGAGGTCGAACGTCGCTCCGGCCGCGAATCCGTGCTCGGGCACGCCCGGCAGGTGATCGCCCGACTCGACGAGCAGCATGCCGTCCTCGGTGGCCGCGTCGTTGACGTCGGGATCGCTGGGCAGCGCGAGCGCTGATTGAAACGTCGCGCGGGTCCAGGCGTAGCTCGCGCGCCAGCGGGCGCGGCCAACCGCGCCGCTCACGTCAAGCTCGATTCCCCGCCGCTCGGTCGCGCCGGCGTTCTGGAAGTACCCGGCGCCGATGAGGACCGGCGAGGCGACGAAGATGATGTCGTCGGCGATCCGGGAGCGATAGAACGCGGCCGACCAGTCGATCGAACCGATCGACATTCCCGCCGCGCGTCCGCGGGCGCCGGCTTCGACCGTCCGGCTGACGACCTGGGCGAGCGGTGGGTCGGAGAGGAAGGCGTTCGGCACCCGGCACGGCTCCTCGGGGTCGGCGCAGCTCAGCTCGGCCGCGGTCGGCGCGCGGCTCGACTCGCCGTAGCTCGCGTAGAGCGTCGTGCCATCGGCGACCTCGGCCGTCAGGCCGACCGACGGATTCAACCGATCGAACGTGTGCGCGCCGTCGAGCGTCATCCCGAGCGTATCGTCGATGTCGATCGTCGAGCGCGTGTAGCGCGCGGTGAGCGTGGCATGCAGACGAGGTGTGATCGTCAACGTGTCGGCCAGATAGAGCGCGCGGTGCCGATTGCGTGTCGTCAGGCCTGTGTTGAACTCGTCGTCGGGAAACTCGCCTGCCACGCCGATCAGGATGCCGCTGCCGTCGACCGTCCGGGCCGGGGTGAGTGAGCCGACCTCGGTCGTGCTGTTGAAGTCGACATCTGCATCATCCAGGGCGGCGCCCAGCAGGAGCACGTTCTCGCGGTCCTGCCAACGGCTGGTGAGCCGCGTTTGGACCGATCCGCCGTAGCCGGTGCCGTCCGTCGTGGTCCGGTTGAAGGCGGCATCACCCATGCCGTCGGCCGAGGGTATGAAGGCCCCGGTCGTGCGATCGATGACTGGGGTCTCGTCGTCGCAGAGCAGAGCATTCAAAGGGTCCGCGGGGCACGATTCGAACTCGGCCGCGTCGCCGTTCAGCGTGTTCCGGCGGATGTCGCGGACGTAGGCCGCGGCCTGAAGCGACAGTGCCGACGACACCAGAATGTTCGCGCGACCCTGGACCGACCCCAGTTCGTTGCGTGTCGTATCCGGGAAGGTGTAGACCGCGGAGCGGTCGGCGGCAAGCAGGTCGACCGGCACCGGCCCGTTGCCGTTGAGATCACTGTTCGCGTAGAGGCCGGTCACACCGACCTCACCGCGTTGGCCGCGGCGGACGACATCGGCCATCACCTGCACGATCTCGGAGCTCGACTCGTCGCGCCACCCGTTCTCGCTGCGCCGCGAGGCGCCGAGATAGAGTCCGGTGTTCCCGAACCGGCGTCCGAACTCGGCGGTGAGATCCGCGCGCCCGAACGAGCCCCCACTCAACTCGACCCGCGTCCCGGCCGAGTCGAGGCCGTTCGCCAACTCGATCGAAACGGCGCCACCGAGCGCATTCAGGCCGAAGACGGGCGTAGCGCCAGGGACGAGTTGCACGCGCCGCACCGCGAAATCAGGGATCAGGTCGAACTGGATCGTGTCGCCGAACGGCTCGTTCAAACGGACACCGTTCTGGTAGACGGCCAGGCCCTGCGGCAGACCGAGCAGCGGGGAGGCGGTGAAGCCGCGGAAGCGGAGGTCGGGCTGGTGCGGGTTGCCCGTCGACTCGTTGATCGTCGCGCTGCCCAGCGAATCGTCGAAGAGATTGCCGAGCGATCGGACGCCAGTGGCCTCGAGGCTGTCGGCATCGAACGTTCGGACGTTGGCCGGGACACGTCGAGCGTCGATGCCGCCGCCCGGCAGCGGCGCAACGGCGACGACGTCGACGGCATCGGCGGCAATCGGCGCCAGCTGGAGCGTGATGTCGAGGCGCACGGCGGCGGATGAGATGACGGTGACGTTGCGGGTGGCCGCTACGAAGCGTTCGAGTGCGAACGTGATCTGGTAGTCGCCAGGGGGCGGGCTGTCGAAGGCGTAGTCGCCGGTGGGTCCCGACGTCGTCGTGATGAAGTGGGTGAGCCGTTCGGAGGTCAGGGTGATGGCGACGCCGGTCAAGCGTCCGCCCTGGGCATCGGAGACCGTTCCGGAGAGTGCGGGCGTGCCAGCAGGTTGGGCAGCGAGAAGTGATGCAGACAGACAGAAGGCGGCGGTGAGGGCGAGCGACGGAACGACCAGGACGCGCAACGTTTCTCGTCAGAGACGGGCAGGCCTTCGGCTCCGCCTCGGCCAGGCAGGTCTCAAGCCCTGCCCTACACCATTGCTCAGGGCTCGATTGGCGCGCGCTCGCGCAGCTCCTCGAACCAGTTGAGGACGACCTCGATCTGCGGCTCGGCGGCGTCTGGATCGTCGGCGACCA
The DNA here is from genome assembly GCA_002730525.1 of Acidobacteriota bacterium. Lineage (GTDB taxonomy): Bacteria > Acidobacteriota > Vicinamibacteria > Vicinamibacterales > UBA823 > UBA2161. The sequence continues at coordinate 31,420 of PCAK01000003.1, forward strand.
TGACGAACTGCTCGCCGTCGGCCGTGACGTCGTAGTTTCGGCCGTTCTGGACGGCCAGATAGTCGCCTTCGAACAGGAGCGCTGGAGTCCCCGGCGTCAACTCGTCACTACCCTGGATCTCGACCGCCATTACCTGCCGCTCGTTCCTGTAGACTAGTTCCCGGCCGTCCCTGGTCCAGCGGGGCTCGGTCCCGCCGTCGGTCGAGATCAGCGTCTTCGCCCCCGGCCCGGGATAGGCCTGGACGTAGACCTCGAACCGCCCCGACTCATTCGACTGATAGGCGATCCAGCGGCCGTCGGGTGAGAACTCGGCTTCATGCTCCTCGAACGGCGTCTGAACGAACGGCTGTAGTTCTCCGCCTTCCTCCAGCGGAAGGATCCAGATATCCCGGCTCGTCTCCGGGTGTCGTTCCACGAACGCGAGCAAGGCGTCGTCGGGTGACAGCGACGTTGGGTGCTTGTCGAACTGGTGGACGTACAGTTCCTCTGCCTCCCCGCTGCCGTCCGATGCGCTCGAGAAGAGATCGAACGCCGGTCCGCCAGCTTCCGAGTTGAACAGAAGCCGGTCGGCGTTCGACGTCCAGACGGGGGAGCCTTCCAGGCCTTCGGTAAAGGTCGCGCGGGTCAACGTCCCACGCCCCAGCTCCAGGACCCAGAGGTCCGAGCGCGCGTCCTCGATCCGGACGGCCACACGTTGGCCGTCGGGTGAGATCGCCGGCTGGGAGTAGCGGCGGCGCTCCTCCGTGGCCGGCCGGACGGTGCCCTCGCGGTCGACCCAGACGAGCATCTGGTCGGCCGAGAGTGCCGAGGCCGGAACGTAGGCGAGCGCGCCGTCGTCGGAGACGCTGAACTGTGAGTTGGTGTCCTGGCCGAAGACGACGTCCTCGAGGACCGGCGTCGCCGGCCCCGTCACCTCGAGCGTCGCCAGATCGAAGGGCACGGCCATCAACGTGTTCGAGATCGTCGGGTAGATCAGGTGGCCGGTCGGGACGTACCGGGCATACGTCGCGCCTTCGAGAACCGTGCGGCGCTCGCCGGTCGAGAGTGTCAGAACGTCGGTGTGACTCGCCTCGAGTACCTCGCTGACGTAGACCGTGAACAGGAGTGAATCGCCATCGGGCAGGAGCTGCGGATACCAGTGGCCGAACTCGCCTGTCGCGGTGTCGGGTACCGTCAACTGCTCTGGCTCGCCGCCGTTCGCGGAGATGCGAGAAAGACCGCTGGTGGCACTATGGGCGTAGAGAATCGTATCGTCGTCCCCCCACTGACCCGAGAAACTGGCGGCGTTGCCCTTGTCGACGATCGTGATCGGCGAGCCGCCCTCCGGCGAGGCCTTCTTGAGTTCGGTCCCGGCATAGAAGGCGACCCATTGACCGCCGGGTGAGAAGAACGGCTCGCTCGCGCCTTCGCTGCCCTCGACGAGCGTCGCCTCCAGCTCGTCCATCTCGCGGATCCAGAGCCTGGCGGTCTCACCCTGACCCGTCGTGAATGCCAGGCGCGATCCGTCGGGCGACATCGCGATGTTGGCCGCCGTAGCGGGAGACAACTCGGTACCTTGCGGAATCGAGACCGACAGGCGCGTGACGCGCGTCTCTGGCTCCGGCCGCGTCAGGTTCCAGGTCAGGATGCCGGCAACGACGACGGCGATCCCGGCAGCCGCCCACGGGAGAACGCGCTTCCAGGTCGGCGGCGCGGCGTCCTGCGGGTCGGTCGTCGCCGCAACGACATCGTCGAGCTCGAGGCGCGCTGATCCGATATGCGGCAGTCGCCGCCTGGCGTCCTTTTCCAGACAGAGCCGCAGCAGCTTCCGGACGCCGTTCGGTGTCTGCGATGGCAGGCTCGGCCAGTCGACGTCTGCGCGGAGGACGGCGGCGAGCGTATCGCTGATCGTCTGGCCGGCGAAGATCTGGGTGCCGGTCAGCATCTCGAACAGCACGGCGCCGAACGCCCAGATGTCCGTGCGCCGGTCGACCCGCGCGCCGCGCGCCTGCTCGGGGCTCATGTAGGCCGGCGTTCCGAGAATGACACCCGCGCGCGTTCCCATCGCCGAGATCGTCGGCGAACTGCTGTCGGCGTCCTCGGCGCGTTCGATCGCGCTGTCGTCCGACAGCGCCTTGGCGAGGCCGAAGTCGAGGACCTTCACCGTGCCGTCGGGCATCACCTTGATGTTCGCCGGCTTCAGGTCACGGTGGATGACACCCTGGTCGTGCGCCGCCTCGAGCGCTTCGGTCAGCTGGCGCGCGACATGGAGCGACTCGTCGATTGTCAGACCGCGCTGCCAGCCGTTCCAGTCGGCCTTGCCCAGCTCGAGCGAGCCGTGCGCGATGCACTCGGAGAGCGTCGGTCCCTCGATCAGTTCGAGGACCAAGGCATGGACGCCCTCGCCCTCGTCTTCTTCCAGACCGTAGATGGCGGCGATGTTCTTGTGATTCAGCGAGGCCAGGACCTGGGCCTCGCGGCGGAACCGGGCCAGCCGCTCGGGGTCGGCGGCGAGCTGCGCCGGCAGGACCTTCAAGGCGACGTCGCGCTCGAGTGTCGCGTCGTGCGCCCGGTACACCTCGCCCATGCCGCCCGCGGCGATGTGGGCGGTCACTTCGTACTGGCCGACACGGGTCCCGGGCGCAAGTCGCATGAACAGAATCGATTATATAGAAGAGGAGGGTGCAGAACTGCGCAGCGCGGCCGGGCTCTCGCCCCGAAATCAGGCCTGTTTTCCTCGGTCGCCCCCGTTCTCGGCCCGGGAAGTCCGGCGCAGGTCCGTACTATAGAATGACCGTCTGAGTTCCAGTCGTGGCTGTGCCAACGGGGAGGGCCGGCCTCGTTCGTTTCAGCAAGGGAGCGCTATGACTATCCGTAGCAACTCGATCGGGTTCGCGACCGTGGCCGCCGTGGCGCTGACCGTGCTTCTTCCGGCCCGTGACGCCGCCGCGCAGTGGACGCCCGAGAAGCCCGGCAGCGAGAACATCACCGTGCTGGGGCACCTGCCGCTCGGGCCGCGACTGAGCGTTTCGGACACCGACATCGAGCAGGAGCTGGATCGGCCCTACGCCTACGTCGGCCGGATGGTCTACGGCTTCGAGGGTGACAAGGGGGTCGACATCATCGACCTGCACGATCCGACGAAGCCCGAGCGGATCTACTCCTGGCGGATCGAGGACCAGGACCTCCATCTCGGCACCGGCGGCATGGACGTGAAGCACTTCAAGTGGAACGACCGCTACTACGTCGTCCAGTCGCTCCAGTTCCGCCAGGGCGGACCCGACCCCGACCTGGGCGCGGTCGTTCTCGATGTCACCGGACTGCCCGATCCCGACGCCGTGACGGAAGTGGCGCGGATCCGGTCGCCCGACACACCGGGCGGCTTTCACAACATCTTCATCTACAAGCACAGCACCGGTCGCGTCCTGCTGATCACGACCGTCGGGGCGCCTTACGCTCACGTCTACGATCTCGGCTACGTCGTCGAGGGCTTCCTGGACGACGCACTGGTCGCGCGGATTCCGGTGCCCGACACGACGGGCGAACGCCGTGGCTATCATGACTTCTACGCCGGCTACCACGTCGACAGCGCCGAGGACCGGTTCTACGGCGGCGGCACCGGCGGCTACTACGTCTACAACATCACCGATCTGGAGGAGCCCGAGCTGCTCGTCACGCTGACCGGCGTCAGCGGCGTTCGCTCGGGCCACACCTTCACGCCGACCCCCGACGGGCGCTACGTCGTCGCCGAGACCGAGTATCAGTACGCGCCGCTCCGGATCTTCGATCTCGAGCCGGCGTTCGAGGGCGAGACGAAGAACATCCGCAGCCCGATTTCGGCCTGGACGGCCGACTGGCAGCACCTCGTGCACAACCACGAGGTCCGCTGGCCCTACGTCTTCGTCTCGGGCTACCTCGACGGCTTGCAGATTTTCAGCCTGATGGATCCGGAGAACCCGGTGACGGTCGGCTACTACGACACCTACACCGGCCCGCCGAACAAGATCCGCTACTCGCAGTTCAACGGTGCGTTCGGCATCGACGTCCGCAACGCCGACGGCCTGATCGTCATCAGCGACATGACGACCGGCTTCTGGTCGTTCCGGATGGAGGGCTTCTCGGGTTGGAACGGCGCCGACTGGGGGATGCCCGACATCTCGAGTGCGCAGAAGTGGGACGAGGAACTCGGCGAACTGCTCTCGGTCGGGTCTGGAGGTAGCCGATGAGGGTGATGAGCGCGGCGACCGTTGCGGCCGGTGCGGCGCTGGCGTTGAGCGCGACGCTGTGTGCCGCGGCACCGGCGACCCTCGTGGTGGAGACACTGACGCCCTGCAGCACGACAATCTCGGCACCGCTCCTGCCGTCGCAGTACTACGGCATCGAGATGGTCACGACGCGGCGCGTGCCAGGCACCGGTCGGGCGACGGGCGCCGGCACCGTGGCGTTCGCGCGTTCGCCGTTCGGCGTGGCCGTGTCGCCGAGCGGCGCCTACGTCTACGACCTGTCGCTCTCGGTCGACCGGATCAAGGCGCCGCGCCGCGGCGCTTACACCGCCTGGGCGGTGTCGCCCGACCTCGACGACGTCGTCCGGCTCGGCGTCCTCGAGGAAGGCCAGTCGGTTTCGGGCCGCGTCGCCTGGAACAAGTTCCTCGTCGTCGTCACGCTCGAGCCGTCGGCCGAGCCGACCGATAGCTGGCAGGGCCCCGTCGTCATGCGCGGGATGTCCCGCTCCGGGATGATGCACACCCTGGCCGGTCACGGCCCGTACGAGAACGAGCCCTGCCTGAAGTACGGCTTCAAGTGAACTTGCCGTCGCGGACACTGGGTCTGTTCCTTCTGGCGGGCGTTTGCCTGATCCCACCCGCTTCGGCTGCAGCCCAGCCCGAGCGACCCGCCGAAGCCACCCCGGCCAGGCCGATGCCGATGGGCGGGCAGGAGCCCGCTCAGCCGATGGCGATGGGTCAGGCTGATCAATCGATGCAGATGGGGCCGGTCGAGGTCCTCGGCGACGGCAACGTCGCCTGGCGGATGCCACCGATGGATGCACCGATGCCGCCGCTGCCGGGTATCGAGACCGCGGTGCCGATCGTCGGGCCGTTCCTGGCGATGGGCGACGCCGATCCAACTGGCTATCCAGAAGCGCAGCCGGGCGAGATCGTCGAGATGGCCGACGGCGAGACGCTCGATCTGGTGGCGTCGATCGTCCGGCGGACGATCAACGGCAAGACGTTCCTGATGTACGGCTACAACGGTCAGTATCCCGGACCGCTCATCAAGGGGGAGCGCGGTTCGACCGTCATCGTGAACTTTACGAACGAGATCGAGATGCCGACGACTGTACACTGGCACGGGCTGAGGCTCGACAATCGGTTCGACGGAGTGCCCGACGTCACCCAGCCGCCCGTGCTGGTCGGTGAGTCGTTCACCCATGAACTGTACTTCCGCGACAGCGGCATCTACTGGTACCACCCGCACATGCGGGAGGACATTCAGCAGGATCTCGGCCTCTACGGCAACGTGCTCGTCGCACCGCCCGAGACCGACTACTACGGCCGCGTGAACCGGGAAGAGGTGATCATCCTCGACGACATCCTGATGGACGACCAGGGGCCGATCCCGTGGGGTGACACGGCGCCGAGTCACGCGCTGATGGGCCGGTTTGGCAACGTGATGCTCATCAACGGCGCGACCGACTATCACCTCGAGGTCGACCGCGGCGACGTCGTCAGGTTCTACATCACCAACGTCGCGAACTCTCGGACGTTCAACATGGTCTTCGGCGGCGCGCCCGTGAAGGTCGTCGGATCGGACGTCAGCAAGTTCGAGCGCGAGGAGTGGGTCGACAGCGTCGTCATCGCACCGGCGGAACGCTACATCGTCGAGGTGAGGTTCGAGACGTCGGGCGAGGTCGAGCTGACCAACTCGATCCAGGCGATCGACGACTTCATGGGCGAGTTCTACTACCAACTCAAGATCCTCGGGCGTGTGACGGTGCGCGAGACGGCAGCAGCCGAGGATCTGTCCGCCGAGTTCGAGACGCTACGAGAGCACGCCGATGTCATCGATGACATCGACGCGTACCGGGATGCCTTCGATCGTGAGCCTGATCACCAGCTCGAGCTGACGCTGCGTGTCAAGAATCTGCCGCTGCCGATCATCCGCGCGATGGAGTTCGAGGCCGGACTCTACGCGCCGCCGCTCGAGTGGAACGACGCGATGCCGATGATGAACTGGCTGTCGACCGCCGAGCAGGTCGAGTGGATCCTTCGGGACGCCGACACCGGCGACGAGAACATGGCAATCGACTGGAGGTTCTCGGTCGGCGACGTCGTCAAGATCCGGATCTTCAACAACCCCGAGACGCTCCACCCGATGAACCACCCGATCCACCTGCACGGCCAGCGCTACCTCGTGGTGTCGATCGACGGCGTGCCGACGCAGAACCTGGTCTGGAAGGACACGGCGATCGTGCCGGTCGGATCGACGGTCGACATCATCGCCGACATGGCCAATCCCGGCGAGTGGATGATGCACTGCCACATCGCCGAGCACCTCCACGCCGGGATGATGACCAGCTTTATCGTCCAGTAGATGGGGCGCCTTGCGCCCCAAGCCCCACGCGGCGTCCTCTGCGGGAACCCCGCGCGCCCCACTCCAGACGCCACGAGGCGCGCCGCGCGCGCCTTGGTCTTCTTGCGAGCGCCCTCAGTCTTCGGTCGGCGCGGCTTTGCGCGCGACGGCGATCAGCCCCAGGCCCGACCAGGGCAGCAGGTGGTCGATCCCGCGGAAGAGTCCGATCCTCAGGTTCAGCAGGGTAATCTGCCAGCTCGCGAACTCGCGCCGGCCCAGAATCTTGCCGACCAACCACCAGGCGGGCTTCGACATCCGGTTGAAGTCGTCGAGGTGTTCGACCTCGTAGCCGCCTTCCTGCAGTTCCTGCGCGAGCAGCCGGCGATCGTACCGGCAGCGGTGACCGGCCTCCTCGTCGAGCGGCGAGTACAGGTCCTGGCCCTGCGGCACGTAGACCACCACGCGGCCGCCCGGCGCCAGTGCGCGGCCGATGTTGCGCAGCACGACCATCGGGTCGTCCACTTCCTCGAGAATGTTGACGCACAGGACGCTGTCGAAGGCGCCTTCCTCGCCGTCGAACGAGGAGGGAACCTCGGGGTCGAGATGCGCGGCGCTCAGGCCGGACCTGGCCGCCGTGACGCCCTTCAGGTACGCGACGTGGGTCTGGTCGACGTCGGCCGCGACGTAGAGGACGCGCGGCACGAGCTGCCGGGAGAGATTGCCCACGCCCGAGCCGAGCTCGAGCACGCGGTCGCCGAGCCACGGCCGCACCGTGTCCGCGAGCCAGGCGTCGAGCCGCCTCACCCGCCGCAGGCTGCGGTGCATCGGCGCGCCGGTGACGTTGTCCTTGTAAAGGTCGTCGACGCACCAGAACCAGACGACGGCGCCGAGTGCCCGAACGCCGTCCCACCAGCCGGCCTTCTTGCCCTCGCGCCGGGTGCGCCCGCAATAGCTGACCGGCACCTCGAAGACCCGCCATCCGCGCTTGGCCGCCTTTGCCGTCAGCTCGATCTCCACCGCGAAGTCGTTCGACCTGATCGGCGTCGACTTGAGCAACGACGCTCGAAACATCTTGGAGCCGGTCTCGACGTCGGTGAGGTGGAGGTTCGTGAAGAGATTGCTGAACAGCGTCAGCACCCGGTTGCCGACCGTCTGCCGGAAGCCGATCGCCCGCCGTCGGTCGGTTGGCGCTACGCGTGAGCCATAGACGACGTCGGCGCCATTCTCGAGGAACGGACGAACGAGGGCGGTCAGGTCGCGCGGGTCGTACTCGAGGTCGGCGTCCTGGATGACGATGAGGTCTCCAGTCGCCGCCTCGACGCCGGCTCTGACGGCCGCGCCCTTGCCGGCGTGTCCGGAGATCGCGACGACCTGGATCTGACTGTCATGTCGAGCGGCGACCTCGTGCACCAGCGCGGTCGAGCCGTCGGTCGATCCGTCGTCGACGACGATGACCTCCAGCCTGGCGATCCCCGGCGGCCGTACCGCGAGCAGGCGTGTGAGCAATTCGACGACGTAGAACCGCTCGTTGTAGACCGGAACCACGACGCTCAGCGTGGCGCCGTGTGGAAAGCTGTCACGCCACGCGTCTTCCCATGACGATGCCCCGAACGGCGGGATCAGCGAGAGGCTGGGGTCGGATGTCATCGTGCCTGTTCCGCGGCGCTCAGCCAGGTGCGACGCATCGCCACCCCGGAGAGCACGAATCGGATCTGTTCGAGCCTCCCCGCGTGGGCGTGCGCGGCCTCGACCGCGATCTTCGCCGCGGCCGCGGGCGGGTAGCCGTAGACGCCGCACGAGATCGCGGGCAGCGCGATCGTCCTGACGTGGTGCTCGTTGGCCAGTTCCAGCGACGAGCGATAGGCGGCGCGCAGGAAGGGCGCCGACACACTGGCCGATCGGTACATCGGGCCGACCGTATGAATGACGTGCCGGGCGGGCAGATTGAATCCTGGCGTGATCCGCGCCTCCCCGGTCGGGCACCGGACGCCGGGCGAGACCTCGGGAAACGCGCGACAGGCTTCGAGCAACTCGGGGCCGGCGGCCTGATGGATCGCGCCGTCCACGCCGCCACCACCCAGCAAGGTTTCATTCGCCGCATTCACGATGGCGTCGACCTCGAACTCCGTGAGATCACCTTCGTCTATGAAGAGCGTCGTCGTGTCGGACAACCGGAAGCGGTCCACTCTTATCCTTCGGCGCCTAGCTCGCTGTGGGTAGCCACGGGCAGTATTATGCCCGCGACCGCGACCGAACGCACGGCCCGTGTGGCCGCTACTCCCGGCGGAGGGCGGTCGCCGGGCGGGCGGCGACGTAGCAGGCACCGGTCGCCACGACGAGCAGCATCGCCGTGACGACAACGAAGGTCGCCGGATCGGTCGCGGATACGCCGAACAGCAGCGTGTCGAGCGCGCGTGCGCCGGCGTAGGCGCAGAGGAGACCGAGCAGCGCGCCGACGACGGCCAGACGCAGCCCCTGCCCGACCGCAATTGCGAGCATCTCGGCCCGCGTGGCACCGAGCGCAATCCTGATTCCAAACTCTCGGGTCCGTCGACCGACGGTGTACGCGATCACGCCGTGGATGCCGATCAGCGCGAGCGCCACGGCGACTGCCGCGAAGCTGGCGAGCAGCCAGGTCGTGAAGCGGTCGCGCGCCATGACGTCGTCGAGGAGCTGCGCCGACGTCCGGACGCGGGTCAGTGGCAGGTTGGGGTCGATGGTCCAGACGGCGTTCCGAACGGCGTCGACGAAGCCGGGTTGGCCGGTGCGGCCGCGCACGACGAGTGTCGCGCTTTGCGACCATGCAAAGGGATTCTGTGTGTACGGAAAGTAGATCTCGGGTCGTACCGGACTCACGACCGTGTCCTGGTGCACGTCGTCGACGACGCCGATGACGGTGAGCCAGAGATCATCGTCGCCACGCTTCACCCGCTGTCCGATCGGATCGGTGTCCGGCCAGGCGTGTCCGGCGAACGTCCGATTGAGAATCGCCACCGGCAGTCCGTCACTCGTATCCCTTGCGTCGAACGCCCGCCCGCGCAGGACCGGCACCTGCATCACCTCGAACAGCTCTGGGGTGACGGTCCGTACGCTGGCCCCGATACGATCCTCGTCGGCCCAGCCGTCAATCGCCACATCGGCCGTCCAGGTATCGCCGTCGATGTGCAGAATGTGGATGAAGCCGGCGCGATCGACGCCAGGCAATGCCTCGACCCGTTCGGCGATCTCGCCGAGGAACGTCTGCTGCCGGTCAGGCGAATCGATGTTGCTTCGAAATCGGAGCGACATCGTGACCAGGTTCTCGGTCGTGAAGCCGGGGCTCTGGCGCAGCCGGCGGAGCGCGTAGCGGACGTTCTGGCGGAGGATATCCATGGTTCAGTCTACGGCCCAGCGTCGCCGGTAGTTCCCTTCGTGCTAGCCTTCCGTTCCATGTCCCAGCCGCCGGCGCCGGCGGCGTCTGCCGCCGATTACCTCCGCTTCATTATGCCCTCGCTCGCCGGCATTTCGATGATGCTCGTGCCGATCCGGTACGGCGACACCATCAACATCGGCATGGGCATCGTCGCCGCTGAGTTGCAGGCGGCGCTCGCGCCTATCCTGCCGGCGCTCGCCACACTGGTCATCGTCCTGTCGGCGGCGGCGACGGTCGCGATGGTCGTAGCGCGACGCCGCCTCGACGCAGAGGCAGCCGCGCGCCTCGACGCCTCGGCTGCGGGACATCCGATCCTGGCGATGTTCTTCGTCGGGCCGTGGGTTCTCGTCGCGCGGATCGCCGGGGCGATCGCCGCGTGCCTCGTCCTGCTGCAGGTCGGTCCCGCCTGGATCACCTCGAACGCCACGGGCGGCGTCATCCTGAACGACCTGATTCCGGTAATTTTCATGATCTTCGTCGTCGCGCCGTTCCTGTTGCCGCTGCTCACCGACTTCGGCCTCATGGAGCTGATGGGCACGCTGCTCCGGACGGTCTTCCGCCCGCTGTTCACGATGCCGGGTCGATCGTCGATCGATGCGCTGGCGTCGTGGATGGGGTCGGCGCCGGTCGGTGTCCTGATCACGTCGCAGCAGTTCGAGCAGGGGTTCTACACCGAACGCGAAGCCGCCACGATCGCGACGACGTTCTCCGTGGTGTCGCTTGCCTTCGCCCTCGTCATCATCAACTTCGTGGCGCTCGGAGAGTACTTCGTGCCGTATTACGGCGCGATCATCCTATCGGGCACCGTGGCGGCGATCATCATGCCGCGGATCCCGCCGCTGTCGTGGAAGCGCGACGTGTACTACGCGCCGGTCGGCAAACAGATCGCCGAGGACCTTCCAGAGGGCCGCAGCCTCTGGTCGCGGGGACTGGAGCTCGCCGTCGCGCGCGCTCGCCGGGCGCCGGCCGCGCCGGTCTTGCTGAAGCGCGCCGTCTTCAATATCTACGACATCTGGTTCGGCCTGCTGCCGCTCATCATGAGCATCGGCGCCCTGGCACTCGTCCTGACCGAGCACACGCCGATCTTCATCTGGCTCTCGGCGCCGCTGGTGCCGTTCCTGCGCCTGCTCGGGATCCCCGACGCCGCGGCGGCAGCGCCGGCGTTTCTCGTCGGCTTCGCCGATCAGTTCTTGCCAGCCGTCTTGGGCCAGGCGATCGAGAGCGCTCACACGCGCTTCGTCATCGCCTGCGCGGCGGTGACGCAGCTCGTCTACATGTCCGAGCTGGGCGCGTTGATCCTGAAGTCGAAGATTCCGGTGAGCGTCGCCGAGTTGTTCGCGATCTTCGTCCTGCGAACGCTGATCACGATTCCGGTCTGCGCGTTCGTTGCCGCGCTGATCTTCTGACGTCGGCGGGTCAGGAGAGTTGGACCGTCGCTACTCGGCTCGCAACGCCTGGATCGGGTCGATGTGTGCTGCGCGTCTGGCCGGGAGGTAGCTCGCCAGCAGCGCAATGGCCGTGAGGGTAGTGGAGACCGCGACGTAGGTTGCCGGGTCGACCGCGCTCACGCCGACCAGCAGTCCGGTCATCAGTCGCGTCAGCCAGTACGCGCCGACGAGCCCGAGCGCCACACCGGTGACGGCCAACACCAGTCCCTGTCGCAGCACCATTCTCGTCACCGTCGTTGCCTCGGCGCCCAGGGCGATTCGGACGCCGATCTCCTGCGTGCGCTGCATCACGACGTACGAGATCACTCCGTACATCCCGACAGCAGCCAGCAAGAGGGCCACCACGGCGGCAATTGCCAGCATCACGAGCGTGAATGACGTTCGGGCCGTCGACTCGCGCCACGGCGTCCCGGTAACCGTCTTCGAGCTGAGAGGCGATGTTGTCGATGACCTCGAGTTCGGTGGACGGATCGATGTCGTGCAGCCGAATCTCGGTTCGGACGTACGCTTTCCAGTCACGCATTGCTCGGCTCCGAGACCAGGCTGATGGCCAGCGTGAACTCCTTCCACGTTTGCCGCTCCACCGCCAAGGCTGCCACGCCTCTCTTCGTCAGACGGTAGTAGCGTCGGCGGCGTTCGCCCGGTTTCTCGATCCACCGCCCGTCGATCCAACCGCGCTCCTCCAGTCGACAGAGGATCGGGTACAGAGACGAGATCTGAAATCGCAGTCGTCCACCCGAGCGCTGCTCGATGAGCTTGCCGATTTCGTAGCCGTGGCGCGGCCGGTCACACAGGAGCGCGAGGACCAGGAGCTCGACGCTCCCCTTCTTCATCGCTGGACTGAACATGGAAGCCTCCATCAACATACGTCAAGCCAACATATTGCATTGACATATATCAACAACGAACTTCCGGCACAAGGCTTCAGCGTGGGTTCCGTAGCGTCGACTACATCCCGTAGATGATCTGCAGCAGGCCGGTGTAGTTCTGCTCGACCCACTCTTCCATCGTCGCGCCCAGGACCACGGCGGGGGAGAGCAGGATGCTGCCCTGACGGCGTCCCATCAACGTCATCGTGAAGTCGTTGTTCCGCACCCGGAGTTGCGCCAGAATCGCGCGCTCGCGTCTTGCCTGGCTGAGGCGCGACCCGAGCCGCTCGTTGACGCCAGAGGCGGGTTCTCGATCGTCGCGGTTGGTCGCGCCGCGCGCGGTGAAGCTGTGGAGGATCTCCGTGCCGACGACCTCGAGAATCAGGTCGGCCTGGGTCTCGGCGTCGACGACCATCAACAGTTCCTGGCGCCGGTCGCCACGCTGCAATTGCCGGCTGAGCGCTTCGACCGCATCCTCGGCCTGTTCGGCATCGTAGCGGTAGTTGCGCGAGCGGGTCCCGGAGTACGACTCGCCCGACTCGTTCCAGCCGGGCGGTACCTCGGTCCGTTCCGCTTCGGCGAAGACGTAGATCCGGATCGGATCGGAGACCTCGACCAGACTGTCATTCTCTTGGGCGAGGGCGGGCGCGGCCGCGATCAGCAGCGCGGCGGTCGTGACGAACAAGAAGCCGAGCGACGGGCGGCGGTCTGGCATGCGCACCCCCTGCGACTATTGAGCCTCGGGGACTCTCAAATCTGACTTCAGGCGTCCGAGTTCGGCGAGCAACGCGTCGTGTGTCTCCGAGTAGGCCTCGTCGCCGTAGACCGACCGCATCTCGTTCGGGTCGGTCACGAGATCGAACAGCTCCCACTCGTCGGTTTCATAGTAGTGGATGAGTTTGTGGCGTTCGGTCCGCACCCCTTCGTGCGGCGCAACGTTGTGCACGCCCTGCTCGTAGTAGTGATAGTAGAACGTCGTTCGCCAGTCGTCCGGCGTCTCGCCGCCGAGGATCGGCACCAGGCTCTCGCCCTGCATGTCGTCGGGCACGTCGACGCCCGCCGCATCGAGAAATGTCTCGGCGAAGTCGAGGTTCGACACCATGTCGCTGTTGACCGAACCCTCTTCGACGACGCCGGGCCAGCGGACCAGCAGCGGTGTCTTCAGCGATTCCTCGTACATCCAGCGCTTGTCGAACCAGCCGTGCTCGCCGAGGTAGAAACCCTGGTCTGAGGCGTAGACGACGATCGTGTTCTCGGCCAGACCGGTCGCGTCGAGGTAGCGGAGGATCCGGCCGACGTTGTCGTCGACCGACGCGATCGTCCGGAGGTAGTCCTTGATGTAGCGCTGGTATTTCCAGCGGACGAGGTTGCGCCCCTTGAGGCCAGCGGCCAGAAACGCGGCATTCTTCGGTTCGTAGGCGGCGTCCCAGACGCGGCGCTGGCCTTCGTCAAGCCGGCCGTAGCCTTCGAGCCAGAGCCGCATCCCCGGGGCGTCCTCGGGCGTCCCGGGCGGCGGCTTCAGCTTCATGTCGTGCCCGTCGATCATGTGCCGTCCGATCTCCATCTCCTGCAACCGCGCCGGGCTCGCGCGGTTCGCGTAGTCGTCGAACAACGTTTCGGGTTCCGGGATGTCGACGCCGTCGTACAAGGTCAGTTTCTCCGGGCCCGACATCCAGCCGCGGTGCGGTGCCTTGTGCTGCGTCATCAGCAGGAACGGCCGGTCGGGGTCGCGGTCCTCGAGCCAGGCCAGGCTCAGGTCGGTGATGATGTCGGTGACGTAGCCGTGGTGCCGCTTCTGGCCGCCGGGGACCCGGAAGTCAGGGTTGTAGTACGACCCTTGTCCGGGCAGGACCTCCCAGTAGTCGAACCCGGACGGCTCGCTCTTCAGGTGCCACTTGCCGACCATCGCCGTCTGGTAGCCGGCACCTTGCAGCAGTTTCGGGAACGTCTGCTGGCTGCCGTCGAAGACCTGGCGGTTGTCGAGCAGGCCGTTCACGTGGCTGTACTTGCCGGTCTGGATCACCGCCCGGCTCGGCGCGCAGATCGAATTGGTGACCAGCGCGTTCTCGAATCGCATCCCCTCGCGGGCGATCCGGTCGATGTTCGGTGTCTGGTTGATCCGCGATCCGTAGGCCGAGATCGCCTGGTAGGCGTGGTCGTCGCTGAAGATGAAGACGATGTTCGGCCGGCCGGTCTGCGCCAGGGCGGGCGCGGCCAGGGCCAGCAGGAGTAGGGTCGCCGCGAAGTGTTTGGGTCCCATAGCCATAAGGTCTCCCGAACGGAGTATATCTCTGTAGGGCAGGGCTTTGGCCCTTCCATGAGAGAGCCAGCCGGTGTCAAGGCCGCCGGTCGGTCAGGGGGCACACGCTTCCATCCGCACTCTCGA
>PCAK01000004.1 GCA_002730525.1 Acidobacteriota bacterium
CCCGCCGTTTGGGCCGGAGGCCGAGATAGGCGCCGACCATCCGACTCTTCCGAAAGCGCGTGGGGTCTTCGAGAGTGAGCACGTACGTCAGTGCCGTCAGGCGAAGCCCTTGCGGACCCCAACCCGCTATAATTCACCGCTATGCCCCTGGAAGTCCCCACCACGCTCGGCCCCTACGCTCAAGGAGGCTGTTTCCGTGCGCACCTCTAACGCCCGCGTCGTCTTCGCATTTGCCCTTCTCGCAACTTCGGCGGCCTTCGCCGCGGCTCAGTCCCCAGACCTCTACGGCGACATGCACTGGCGCGCCATCGGACCCACCCGAGCCGGACGCACGCGTGCCCTGGACGGCGTGGCCAGCCAGCCCAACGTCTTCTATATCGGGTTCGACAACGGCGGCGTATGGCGCTCCACCGACTACGGTTCCACCTGGGAGCCCCTATTCGACGACCAGCCCACCGGCTCCATCGGCGCCATCGCGGTGGCGCCGTCGGACCCGGACATCATCTATGTAGGGAGCGGCGCAGGGATCATCCGCCCCGACCTGTCCACCGGTGACGGAATGTACAAGTCCACCGACGCGGGGGCCACGTGGACGCACCTGGGGCTCCGCGACAGCCAGATGATCGCCGATGTGGTCGTGGATCCTACTGACCCGGACCGCCTCTTCGTGGCGGTGTTGGGGCACCCCTACGGACCCAACACCGAGCGCGGGATCTTCCGGTCCCTGGACGGGGGCCGGTCCTTCGAAAAGGTGCTCTACCGCGACGAGTACACCAGCGGCAACGACATCCTCATGGATCCGTCTGATCCCAACATCATCTACGCAACGCTCTGGCCGCAGCAGCAGGGCTTCCGGGAAAGCAGCGCCTTCGGCGGCGCCGGAACGGGCATCTTCAAGTCGACCGACGGGGGGTCCTCCTGGAGGCCGCTCTCCGCGGGGCTCCCCAATGTCATCCAGGCGAACCTGGCCGTGGCACCGAGCAATCCGAGCCTCCTCTATGCCATCGTGGCGGGCACTCCCAAGGGGCAGGAGCCCACCAGCACCACGGGGGTGGTGGGCTTCTACAAGTCCATCGACGCCGGTGAGAACTGGACCCCGGTGAACGTCCCCGCGGGTCCCATGGGCGCGGCCACGGCGCACGTGGACACTCGGCCGCTGGCTCGCATCGGCGGCGGCGACCTTCCCACGATCACCGTGGATCCCAAGGAAGAGACGGTCATCTACAGCGCCACTGTGGTCATGTGGCGCAGTGACGACAGCGGCGTGCACTGGTCGGCGGTGCGTGGCGCATACGGAGGGGACGACTACCAGAAGATCTGGATCAACCCGAACAACCCCGACATCATCCTCACCGTGTCCGACCAGGGTGCCGTGATCTCGGCGAACCGCGGCGAGTCGTGGAGCAACTGGTACACGCAGCCCACCGCGGCGATGTACCACGTGACCGCGGACAACGGCTTCCCCTACCGGCTGTGCGGGGGGCAGCAGGACGCAGGGTCGGCGTGCGTCCAGAGCCGCTCCAACGATGGCATGATCACGTTCCACGACTGGCATCCCGCCAACATCCAGGAGTACGGCATCGCCGCACCGGATCCCAGGGATCCCGACATCGTCTTCGGCAGCAGCCGCAGGGACGTCACCCGCTACGACCGGAAGACCGGCCAGACCACCAACGTCGGCCCCGACATGGGACCCCGAGGCGGGCCCTTCAACCGGGACGTCCGCACCATGCCCCTCCAGTGGTCGCCGCTGGATCCGGACCTGCTTTTCTACACGTCCAACGTCGTCTGGAAGACCCGGGACCGCGGGCACAGCTGGACCCGCATCAGTCCCGACCTGGCCCGCCCCACCTGGGAGGTGCCGGCCAGCGCCGGCAAGTACGCGGCCGGCGTGACCGCGAGCGCCCTGGGAACCATCACCGCGTTGTCGCCCTCGCCTTTGGACGTCGATGTGCTCTGGGCGGGCACCGACGACGGCAACATCCAGATGACCATGGACGGCGGCGCCAACTGGACCAACGTCACGCCGCCCCAGATCGAGCCCTGGACCCGCATCTTCAACATCGAGGCGGGCCACTTCGACACCGGCACCGCGTACGCCGCCGCGAACACCATGCGCATCGACGACATGAATCCGCATTTCTGGCGCACACACGACGGAGGCGAGACCTGGACGGAGATCAACACGGGGCTCGCGCCCGGCGCGGTGGCCAACTCCATCCGGGAGGATCCGCGGAAGGCCGGCCTGCTCTACGCTGCCACGGAGACGCAGGTGTGGTTCTCCACGGATGATGGTGGCCGCTGGAATTCGCTGAGGCTGGACATGCCGGCGGTGTCCGTGCGCGATATCCAGGTGAAGGACGACAGCACGTGCCTCTGCTCCGACTTAGTGGCCGGCACGCACGGACGGGGCTTCTGGATCCTGGACAACGTCACACCGCTTCGGCAGCTGGCCGACGCGCAGGCCGCGACGTCGGCGTATCTGTACGAGCCCGCCACGGCCGCACGGGTCCGCTTCGGCATGAACGATCCCACGGAGTGGACGCCCGAGCTTCCCCATGGCGAGAACCCGCCCCCGGGGGGGATCATCGACTACTACCTGGCCGCCGACGTCACGGGACCGGTGACGCTGGACATTCTGGACGCAGGCGGGACAGTGGTGCGTTCCCTGTCGAGTGACGATCCGGTCCTGGTGCCCGATCCTGCGCTGGATCCAGATGGATACGATGCGATCTGCCGGGAGGATCCCACCGCCCCCAACTGCAGGGTGCCGCTGTATTGGCCGGCGCCGCAGATGGTGCTGTCCACCCTGAAGGGGATGCACCGGTTCTCCTGGGATCTCCACTTCGATCCCATCGGGGACGAGCCCCGGGCAGGGGGCGGCGCCACCGGCGCCGTGCCCGGCCGCACCTATCCGTCGGTCCAGGCGCCTTGGGCGCCTCCGGGCCGATACACCGTTCGGCTCACCATCGCCGGACGGCCTTACACCCAGCCTCTCACGCTCTCTCTCGATCCCCGGGTGACGACGTCCGCCGCGGATCTCGAACGCGTTGCGACCCTTTCCAGGGAGATGTATGACGGCGCCGTGGCCGCCAACGCGGCGTACCTGGAGGCCCGGGCCCTGGTGGCCCGCATCGCCGCGGCACCGACGGCGGACGCCGCCGCGCTCACGGCCGATGTCGAGGCGTTGGCACCCGAACCTCGCCCCGCCCCGCCCCGCCGCTTCTTTGGGAGAGCCGAGCCCGCCGGCCCCCCCACGCTGGACGGCGTGAGCCGGAGCCTGATGAGCGCCGCCATGTCCATGCAGGAAGCGGACGTTGCGCCTACCGCGCGGCAGGTGGCTGCGTGTGAAGCGGCCCGGGTGCAGCTCGATGAGGTGATGCGGCGCTGGAACGCGTTGCGGATCCGCGGCGGGGAGCGCTGAGAGATCGTGACTCTCGGCACCGATGTCATGGGGCGAATCCTGCTTGGTGGGTCCTGCCATGGGCATGAGTGAGCAGACAGGCTCGCCCGAGCGCGTGGACGAACGCGACACAATGTTCGCCCGGATGGAACGGCGGGCGGGTACGTTCGCCTACGATGACTACTACGCCCGGCGCCCGGCGGCTCGATCCGGCGACGACCGGCTGCGACGCATGACGCCGCTGCTCGGTCCGGGCGGACAGCACTACGACCCCCGTGTGGCGGGTGAGGCCGCCGAGTACTTCCGCGCGATCGGTGACATCGAGGTCGATGGTGGACTGGTGGAACGATGGAAGGCGTGGGTGCGCCCCTCTCGCAATCCGACCGAGACGATCAAGGCGCTCGTCCGATCCCTGGGAGCTGTCGCGGTCGGGTGCGCCGAGCTGGACCAGGCCTTCATCTACACACGCAAGGGGCGGTTCGACGCGGACTACGGGCGTCAGGTCGACCTGCGGCATCCGTCGGCCATCGTCTTTCTCGTGGAGATGGATTTCGCGGCAATGCAGCACGCACCGTGCGCCCCGGTGATTCGGGAATCGGCACGGCAGTACTACCGCGCGGCTGAGATCGGCAAGGTCCTGGAGGCGGTACTGTGCGCTTGCGGGTACGCCGCGCGAGCCCACTATGATGCGCACTACGACGTCATCTTGCCGCCGCTCGCTGTGAAGGCTGGGTTGGGCGAGCTAGGACGGAACAACATTCTGGTCGCCGACCGTTTTGGCAGCCGCGTTCGGATCGGCGCGGTCACGACCGACTGCCCGGTCGACCATGACGCGCCCGTCAGCTTGGGCATCGACCGGTTCTGCGAGGTCTGCAGGAAGTGCGCCGACAACTGTCCGTCGCACGCGCTGTCGGACGGCGCGCGCGTGCCGGTCCGTGGCGTGGGCAAGTGGCCCACCGTGCCAGAACGATGCCACGGGTACTGGCGCCAGGTCGGCACCGACTGCGGCATCTGCATGGCCGCCTGTCCCTTCTCGCACCCGGATACGGTGCTCCACCGGCTCGTTCGCCGGACCGTGCGGGTCGCGCCGTGGCTGTCCCGCCCCTTGGTCCGTCTCGACGACCTCTTCTACGGGCGTCGGTGGAAGGTGACGGGGCGGTAGGACCGATAGCCCTCTCGGGTTGCCTGCCCCAGTTCAACTCCCTACCCCAATCGTATGGCGACAGTAGGTGCCACACGGGCCGCGCGGCGGGCGGGGAGCCACGCTGCGGCAAGGGTCACGAAGGCCACCACGACTGCGATCCCACCAAACGTGCCGGGATCGTGAGCACTTATCTGGAAGAGGTTCGTCTCAATGAAGGATACGAGGGCGAAGGCTGCGATCAATCCCGCCGTCAGACCCACCAGCGCCGGTGCCGCTCCTTCTCGCACGATCATCTTGACGACGGTGGGACCATCCGCGCCCAACACACGCCGAATTCCGATCTCGCGGGTTCGACGCGCGGCCGAGTGAGACACGACCCCGTAGATACCGACCGTCGCCAGCAGTAGGGCGATAGCCGCAAAGCCGCCCATCAAGGTCGCGGTGAGACGGGGCTGGGAGACGCTGCCGTCGATGCGCGCCCGCAGCGTGCTGACATCGGCGACGGCTAGGCGGGGCTCGACATCGGCAAGCTCTCGACGCACCGTGGACATCAGCGCCAGCGGGCCAGTTTCAGCATGAGATGCGTCTCAGCTCGTGCCCAGCACCTTGTGAATGGCCAGGACCATCCGGCCGAACTCGTGACGCTCGCGCGTCAGTTGCTTACGTCCAGTGGCCGTCAGCGCGTAGAATCGCGCCCGGCGGTTGTTCTCCGAGGCGCCCCACGACGCCTTGACCCATCCGTTCAACCGCAATCTTTGAAGAGCGGGGTAGAGGGAACTCTCGCCGACCTGGAGGACATCGTCGGACACGGTCGCGAGGTGCCGCGCGATCCCGTAGCCGTGCTGGGCGCCGCGGGTGAGCGTCTTCAGGATCAGAAGATCCAGCGTGCCGGGCAGAAGGTCGGAGTTGTCGGTCGTTCCCATCGTCTATCGATGGGAGAATGACACGCTCGAAAGATCGTGTCAACCTAGACTAGCACCCCTTGCGGAGGGGGCAGACTCTCCCCCCGCAATAAGTTTCCGATCACTCATGAGAAGCGTCATCATCGCGCTGCTGGCTCTCGGGCTGGTGGGCGACGTAACCGGTCAGGCGCAAACGGGATCCGTCCGGGTCGAGGTCGTCACCGGCACGAGCGAGCCGGTGGCCGCTGCGGACGTCGTCGCCGAAGGCGTGACATACCAAACAGATGAACTGGGCATTGCCGTGCTGGACGTCCCAGCGGGCGTCGTGCAAGTGACTGTCGTGCGGGAAGGGTTCGTCCCGATCACCCTCTCCATAGATGTCGTGGTGGGACGGGAGCAGCGGGTCAGCGTCGAACTCGCGCAGGCGCCGACGGTCGAAGAGGAGGTGACGGTCGTGGCCAGCACGCGGACCGAGCGGCGTATCGAGGATCAGCCGATGCGGGTCGAGGTGCTCAATCGCGAAGAGGTGGAAGAGAAGATGCTGATGACGCCGGGCGACATCGGCATGTTGCTGAACGAAACCGGCGGGCTTCGCGTGCAGACGACGTCGCCCTCACTCGGTGCGTCGAGTGTTCGAATTCAGGGGATGCGTGGTCGCTACACGCGCTTCCTGTCCGACGGCCTCCCGGTCTTTGGCAGCCAACCTAGCGGTATCGGACTGCTCCAGATCCCACCGATGGACTTGCATCAGGTCGAGGTGGTCAAGGGCGTGGCGTCGGCGTTCTATGGCGCCGGCGCACTCGGGGGAGTCGTCAATCTTCTGTCTCGCCGGCCGGGCGACGAACCCGAACGCGAGGTCCTCGTCAATCAGACGACACGGGGCGGAACGGACGGACTCCTGTGGCTCTCGACGCCTCTGTCCGACCGCTGGGGCCTCACCTTCCTCGGCGGTGGCCACGTCCAGGACCAGACGGATGTCGATGGTGACGGGTGGTCCGATCTGGCCCACTACGAACGCGGTGTTGTTCGGCCAAGACTATTCTGGGACGACGGGCAAGGGCAGTCCTTCTTTCTCACGGTGGGCACGACGGTGGAGAACCGGAACGGCGGCACGCAACCAGGTGCCGTCCTGCCGGCGACCGGAGTCCCGTACCCGAAAGCGCTCGAGACACGGCGCTTCGATGTCGGCATGTTGTGGCAGATGTTGGCGGCTCGACGCTACGTCGTCACGGCCCGGGCCACCACGGCTCGTCAGTGGCACGAGCACCAATTCGGAGAGGTGCGAGAACAGGATCGCCACGGCACCGACTTCGCGGAAGTTACCCTGCGAGGTTCGACCGGGAGGCACACATGGGTGGGCGGTCTCGCCGTCGAACGAGATACCTACGACCCGACCGACCTGCCGCACTTTGCCTATCGCTATACGACGCCAGGCGTGTTTGTGCAGGACGACATCGACATCAGACCGTGGCTCGCGCTGTCGGCAAGCGGACGCCTGGACCACCACAGCGAGTACGGCACGTTCTTCAGCCCTCGCGTGTCGGCGCTCTTACGGTCCGACGGCTGGTCGACGCGTCTCTCGACCGGTAGCGGATTCTTCGGTCCCTCCGTGCTCACCGAGGAAACCGAAGCGGCCGGCCTGACCCGTCTGCAGGTGAACGCTCCATTGCAGGCAGAGCGAGGACGGAGCGTGTCGATCGACGTCACACGCACGCAGGGTCCCTTCTCGTATACCGCCACCTTCTTCGGGTCACGCATCGCTCACCCCATCAAGATCGACCGGCCGACCTACACGCTCCAGAACCTGATCGAACCGACCACGAACAGGGGCGTGGAGCTGCTCGGCCTGTTTCGCCGGTCACCGTTCGCCCTCACCGCCAGCTATACCTACGTGCAGTCGCGCGAAACGGAAGGGGGCGTCACGAGCGACGTGGAACTCACGCCACGTCACAGCGTCGGCCTCGTCGGGATGTGGGAGAACGAAGACGGGCGAGTTGGGGTCGAGTGGTACCACACCGGACGCCAACGACTCGAGGACAACCCCTATCGCGGGACGAGCGAGCCCTACAACATCGTTGGCGTGCTGATCGAGCGGCGGGTGGGCCCATTGCGCCTCTTCATCAACGGCGAGAACCTGACCGACACACGCCAGACCCGATGGGACGATCCGTCTCTCCGCCCCGACCGCGCCGCCGACGGCCGCTGGACGGTCGATGCCTGGGCACCGCTCGATGGTCGTGTCATCAACGGTGGTGTGAGGGTAGGCTTCTAGTTGGTGCCGAAGTAATCCGTAGCCGGCACGTTCGCCGCTATAATCCCCGCTTGAGGAGGCCCGATGACCATCGAACGCCCCGCCCCGACCTCGCTCCCCGTGGTGCTGTTGCTCCTGACCGCGCTGGCGCTCGCCTGGCCGACCGCGCTCGCGGCACAGTCCCATCAGCCGCCGCCCGAGCCGCCCGCTGCCTGGGGGCCGATCTCGATCAACATGGAGGAGATCGAATACCCGCATCCGGTGGAGTTCATGAACTTCAGCGTCTACGGCCAGGACGTGCGGATTGCCTACATGGACGTCGCGCCGGTGGGCCCGGCGAACGGCCGCGCCGTGGTCTTTCACCACGGCGGCAGCTACTACGGCTGGTACTGGGAGGCGCAGATCGAGGCCCTGATCAATGCCGGCTACCGGGTGGTCGTGAAAGACCGGCTGGGATGGGGCAAGTCGTCGAAGCCGATCCTCCCGTACAGCATGAGCCTGCACGCTTCGAACACGGCCCGGTTGATGGAGCACCTCGGCATCGCCGAGGCCGGCATCGTCGGCCATTCGATCGGTGGGCAGATGGCCACGCGGTTCGCGTTTCTCTATCCGGAGAAGACGACGCACCTCGTGACCGTGAACCAGATCGGCCTGACCGATCGTCGGGCGGGACGAGGATTCAGTCCGTTCGACGGCGAGATCGACGCCGACCCGGAGATGCAGAGCGCGTACGAAGCCGACGTGCGGACCGACACGCGC
The DNA here is from genome assembly GCA_002730525.1 of Acidobacteriota bacterium. Lineage (GTDB taxonomy): Bacteria > Acidobacteriota > Vicinamibacteria > Vicinamibacterales > UBA823 > UBA2161. Next base: position 8,460 of record PCAK01000004.1, read on the forward strand.
CGCTACGTCGAGTGGAAGCCGGAGTTTCTCAAGCATCTTCGCATCCGGCATGGACAGCGGTTGAGCGGCGACTGGCCGCGCCTCGCCTACGTGCGCCGGCTCGGCGGGAACCTGCGATCGATGGACGCGGTGGTCGATGACTGGCCCCACATCCTGACGAAGACGATGATTCTCGGCGGCGAGATCGACGGGCCCGACTTCCCCGATAACGCGCGGCGTGCCGTGGAGATTCTCCCCAATGCAGAGGTCTTTCTCATCCCGAACGTCGGCCACAACCCGCACGAAGAAGTGCCCGACATCGTCAACGCCGAGCTGATCCGCTTTCTCGGCAGCGACCCCGACGAGTCGGCCGGGAAGAGCGGACGCTAGACCAGGCGGAGCGTGCTGGACGTGACTCTCGCGCCCCGAGGAGCACTGATGCCGATTGCCCGTGTTGTGGTCGTCGCATCGCTTGCCGGTCTCGCAGCGTGCGGCGGCGAACGCTCCGCCATCGAGACACTCGAGCCCGGCATCGTGAAGATCGCCGTGACCAGCACGACCGCAGCCGATCCGCTCAGCACCACGCTCTGGATGTATCGCTACGCCGAGCAGCTCGGCCGGGATCTGGACCTTCGCATCGTGTGGGAAGTGGTGCCGTTCGACAGATCGTGGGAGCTCGCGGGCCAGGACGTCGTCGACGTGGTCGCGACGAACGTTGCCAGCTTTCCCGATCGCGTCAGCCCGGGCGGCACGTTCTCGGAGCCGTTTCTCTTTGAGCAGCGGGCGCTCCGGATCCTGGCGGCCGATCGATCGCAGTACCGCACCATTGCCGACTTTGTTGGCAAGAAAGTGGGCGCCGTCACCGGCATGGCTGCCGAACGCGACTTGCTGCGGCGCGCGCCCGACGGCGTGGAGATTGTCTCCACGACGACGTTCCCTGAACTCTACGAGCAGTTCGACGCGGGGGAGCTGGATGCCGTCGCCGAAGCGGAGTACTTCGCCCTCGACGGCCGCGTCATCCCCTCATACGGTCCGGAGATCGCGCTGATCGACCATCACGACTTGAATCCCGGTGAGCGCGAGGAATCGGTGTTCGTCGTTCGCGACAGCAGCACGAACCTGCTCGAGGCGGTGAACGCGTTCGTGGCGCGGACGCCGTTTCCGCTCCATCTGGCACCTGAAGACGGCGCACCCTGACGGCCCTGGCCGCGGCTGTCGTCGCGGAGCCGGATCCCGTCGACGTGGTTCACCACGAAGTCCTGGATGAAGGCGTAGCAGGCTCAAGGGCAACCTCCGGGGCTCTGTAACATCCGCGGCAAGAATTCCGTCTCTCCAAATATGATGAACCTGCTCCTCAACGTCATCTGGATAGTCTTCGGTGGCCTCGAGATGGCCTTCGGCTGGCTGGTGGCCGCCGCCGTCTTCACCGTGTCAATCGTCGGGATCCCCTGGGCCCGCGCCGCCTTCAACATGGCGCTCTTCCATCTCTGGCCCTTCGGTCGGGAGATCGTCGATCGGGATGAGATGACCGGCCGCGAGGACCTCGGCACCGGCGCCCTGGGCCTGCTGGGCAACGTCGTCTGGTTCGTTCTGGCCGGCTGGTGGCTGGCACTCGGCCACGTCTTCTTCGCCGGAGCCCTGGCGATCACGATCATCGGCATCCCCTTTGCGTGGCAGCATCTGAAACTGGCGGGGATGGCGGTGGCACCGGTCGGGAAGATGGTCGTCGACAAGCCGGTCGCGGCACACACGCGCCATCTCGACTGGCGGACCGCCTGACGCTCGCGACCGGGGGTCGGACGGATTCAGCGGCGACGTCCCGGGCCCACCGCTCGCGCCGGCTTACTCCACCAGCGCGAACGCGTTCAATGGTGACGCCGTGGCGCCGCGGTAGCGCAGCGGGTTGATGACGAGCGCGAACTCACCGCGGCTGCCGGCCAGCTCGCTGCCCAGCGCCTCCAGGTTCATGTTCTCGACCAGGTAGACCCCGGCGCCGGGGATCAGCGTTCGGTGGGCCGGGAACTCCGTGCCGGCCTCGGGCACGACGTCGAACGTGAGGGTGTCCATGCCGGCCAGAAACGGGTTCTGCTCGGCGAGCCAGGTCGCGCCCGCTTCGCCCACGCCCGGGCGGAAGCCGGTGTAGCGCGCCTGATCACCCTCAAAGAAGGCGCCGAATCCGGTGCGGATCACGATGGAATCGCCGGCGCGCAGTTCGACGCCCTGCGCCGCGACCGTCCCCTCGAGATCCTCCGGCGTGATCTCGTAGCCCGGGTCCAGCGCATCGACGCCCTTGTAGCGCGCCACGTCGAGCAGCACGCCCCGGTTGATGAACTTGTCGCTCGGGTAGTTCTCGATGCCCAGCGCCGTGAGGCCGGCGTCGGACTCACTGTCCGTCGCACTCACGCCGCCGTAGAGCTGGCCGTCGTGCGAGATGTGGCCGATCGCGTCGATCGTCGGCGCGCCGTGCTGCCCACTGGTCTCCATCACATCGCCGGCGAACGCCAGCCCGCCCGGCATCGACGCGGCCGTGTTGGCGTGCGTGGACGGCAGGCTTATCCTGAAGGGCGGGTTCAGCTCGAGCACGGGCGCGTCGTTGCCCCAGATGAAGTTCAGCTCTATGACGCGGGCACCGGTGACGGTGTCGAGCAGGCTCGGGGGCGGCGACGCCTCCTCCACGGTGGGGGCGGCTGGCGCGCAGGCCGCAAGCAACGTCAGCGTCGCGAGGACCGAAAGGAGTCGAGGCATCTGGTGGTTTCTCCTTGAAAAACGACAAAGCCGCCTGACGGAGCCAGATAGTAGCACGGCGCCGAGAGCGCTACGATGCAGCTTCCCGCGCCGGTATAATTCTTCCCTTCGCCGGGCCCGCCGACATCGGGGCGACGGCGCGGACGAGAGTCGCAGGAACTGAGATGATGAGACCTGTCACCGTGGCCGCCGCGCTGCTGCTGTTCCTCGGAGCCTGCGCCCAGCCAGAACCCGAACCGACGCCCGCAACGCCCGAGCCGTCCGTTGCCGATGACGTGTTGTTCACGGTGCTGGGCAAGATGTCGCTCCACGACCAGTCGGCCGACGGCGAGATCAGCCTGCGCGATCATCACTTCGTCACCGAGATCATGCCGAAGGCGGGACGCACGATCGTCGTCGGCACGCTCACCAGCGCCAACCGCCCGGACGAGGTGCTCGAGTTCGCCGCGGAGGGCAACGCCTTCCTGGCGCATGGGGAGCGGGTGATGGAACCGGCCGCGCTGCATGTCGCGCATCCCGACGGGACCTACATCTTCAGCTACGAGACGCAGAGCGGGTCGATGGAACGGCAGCCGCTGACGCTCACGAAGCGGTCGACGATAGAAGGCATGCTCGAGGCCGCCCGCGTCACGCTCCGCCAGGATGGCGAGGCGGTCTCTCCCTCGCGCATCGATCCCGATGCCGATCTGAACGTGGCGTGGACCTCGATGGCGGGAAACGCCCGCGTGGCAACGAGCGAACTGGGCGACCTCATCTTCATCCCGGCGTTCGACTGCTTCGGCAACAACGTCGCCCACAGCGGTCGACCGTTCCAGGGCGGTCCGTACCTCACGTACGAGGATACCGAGTACGTCATTGCGGCGGACGCGCTGAAGCCGGGCCTGAACTATTCGGTCATCGTCGAGCAGGCCACCGCCGACACGGAGCGGCATGAAGGCGTGCCCGGGATCGCCACGTACGCCACACTCACGTTCGTCGATCTGTCCACGATGGGCGAAGCCCCGGACGGGGAAGCCTGTCCAGCCAATTGAGCGCATGCCTCTCATGATCCAGTCACTGACGCCCCGCCCGTTGATGCTCTTCGTTCTGGCAGGCCTGGTTCTCGCGGCCGCGCACCTCGGACACGCCCAGGTCCCGAGCGCCGAGTCGAAGCCCAACATCCTCTTTATTTCGGTGGACGACCTGAACGATTGGGTCGGGTTCATGAACGGCCATCCGGGGATGACGATCCAGACGCCCAATCTGGACCGCCTGGCCGCGTCGTCGATGATTTTCACCAACGCGCACACGCCGGCGCCGGCCTGCGCCCCCACGCGCGCGGCGATTCTGAGCGGCGTGCACCACACGCGGTCGGGCGCGGAGAACGTCTACTGGGGCGACGAGCCGAGATGGCGGGAGTTCGAGGCGCTACGTGACGTGGAGACCCTCGAGCAGTTCTTCAAGAACCGGGGCTACAAGACCCTCGGGGCCGGGAAGATTTATCACAGCCAGGCCCCGCCCTGGTCGCCGACGAGCCAGGTCGAACCGGCCAACTGGGACTTCTATTACCCGAGTGCCTACATCTCGCATCCTTTTCAGATTCGGGCGCCCGAGGACGTGATCTACCCGGCCGACGTCGACAACACGACCCGGCCGGGCGGAGAACGCGGCTGGTGGACCTGGGGTCCGGTGCCGGTCGAGGACGACAAGATGGCCGACTACCATGTCGTCGACTGGGCCCGGTACCAGCTCGGCCAGGAACACGACCGACCGTTCTTCCTGGCGGTCGGCACCTGGAAGCCACACGACCCGTGGGAGGTGCCGCAGAAGTACTTCGACATCTATCCCCTCGACGAGATCGTCCTGCCCGAGGTCAAAGATGATGACCTCGAGGATGCGTTCGACCATGGACGCCGCTGGATCCATCAGTGGGCGGTCGACAACCGGCAGTGGGAGAAGGTGGTCCAGTCGTACGCGGCGTCGATCACGTTCGCCGACGCGCAGATCGGGCGATTGCTCGATGCTTTCGAGAACTCGCAGCATGCCGATGACACGATCGTGATGCTCTGGTCCGATCACGGCATGCACATGGGCGAGAAGGAGAACATCGAGAAGTTCACGCTCTGGGAGGAATCGACCCGCGTCCCGCTGATCGTCTCGGTTCCCGGCGTCACGCGGCCGGGAACGTCGAGCGACCAGCCGGTCAGCCTGATGGATCTCTATCCCACCCTGGTCGACCTGGCCGGGTTCGATCCGCCATCACACCTGGATGGACGCAGCCTGGTTCCGCAGCTCGAGGATCCGGAGCGCGCGACGCCGCCGGTCGTGACCAGCTATCAGTTCACCTGGACCGACGAGCCGGTCATAGGGCACACGGTGAGAAGCGAGCGGTACCGGTACATCTACTATCCCGAGATCAACCTCGAGGAACTCTACGACCACGACGTCGACCCGAGCGAGTGGGACAACGTCGCCTACCAGCCGGCGAACCAGGCGATCGTCCGGGAGCACCGACAGGTACTGCTCGGGATGTTGCCGGACCTGACCTGGGACGCGGGTGAGCCCGAGGGATATGCCGTCGATGGGGACGGAAACATCCGCAAGATTGGATACCGTTCCTACTAGACCCGTTCGACTGGAGGGGATCATGCGCACTGGAACTCTGGGGTCCTTCCTGGCCCTGCTGACGCTCTTGGCCGCCGGGCCCGCGGCTGCACAGGACGGACGCCGGCCGATGACGGTGGACGACGCCATGGACATGGTGCAGATCTCCGATCCGCTCATGTCGCCGGATGGCAGCTGGGTGATCTACTCGAGACGCACGCTGAACTGGGATGAGAACGAGTACGAGACCGAGTACTGGCGCGCGCCCGCCGACGGCGGTGAGGCGTTCCGGTTTATCGGCGAGGAGGGTGGCAGCCAGTTCCAGTTCTCACCCGACGGGGCATTCCTGACGTTCCGGCGGGCTGTGGGCGGCGATGCCGGAAACGGGGACGGCGACAGCGGCCGGCAGCAGCAGATCTTCCTGATGCGCACCGCCGGCGGCGAAGCGTTGCAGCTGACGGAGCATGCGACCAGCATCGCCCGCTATCGCTGGGCGCACGACAGTTCGGCGATCTTCTTCCAGGCGACCGACGAGAAGTCGGAGGAGGTCGAGAAGGAGGAGAAGAAGGGCGCCGACGCCATCTTCGTCGACGAGGGCCCCAACGGGCAGACGGCGAGCAACTGGAGCAACCTCTGGGTGTTCGACATCGCGTCGAAGGAGAAGCGCCAGATCACCGACGCGGAGGTCATCATCGGCAGCTGGGACATCTCTCCCGACGGTCAGCGCCTCGCGCTCACCGCGCGCTCCCAGAATCGGCGGAACGACGCCTATCTGTACGAGATCCATCTGGCCGACGTCGAGACGGGCGAACTCACCCAGCTCACGACGAACCGCGCGCCCGAGAGCGGGGTCTCCTGGACGCCCGACGGCTCGGGCATCCTGTACACGGCGGCCGACGATCGACGGTGGATGAATCGGAACACCAAGCTCTGGCTGCTCGACCCGACGCTCGAGGAGCATCGGTTCCTCTCCAGCGCGTTCGAGGGAACGCCCAGGAACCCGGTCTGGAGCCCCGACGCGAAGACGATCTATTTCAGCGGGCAGCAGGCGACGAACACGAACCTCTTCGCGATCGACGTCGACTCCGGAAACGTGCGGCAGCTGACCGAGGTGAAGGGGACGCTCGTGGCGCCGTCATTCTCGGCCGACCGATCCACCTACGTCTACTCACTGACCGACTATCGCACGCCGTCGGATCTCTGGGTCGGTCGGCTGGATGGCTCGGAGCCGGTGCGCCTGACCGACGCGAACCCGCAGGTCAAGGAGTGGCAGCTCGCCGAGATGCGCGTCATCGACTGGAAGAGCCGGGATGACTTCACCATCGAAGGGCTGTTCCACCTGCCGCCCGGCTACGCGGAGGGCGAGCGTGTGCCGCTGGTCCTGAACATCCATGGCGGGCCGGCCGGGTCGTTCTCCAACCGCTGGCGCCCGAGTTACCACATCTACGCCGGCCTCGGCTACGCCTCGCTCTCGCCCAACGTGCGCGGCAGCAGCGGATACACCGACCACCTGCGCGAGGGCAACACCGTCGCCGAGGGTGACGGCATCGGCTTCGGCGACTACTGGGATCTGATGACCGGTGTCGATCGGCTCATCGAGGACGGTGTCGTCGATCCGGACCGGATGGCCGTGAAGGGGTGGAGCTACGGCGGCATCCTCGGGGGCTGGACGATCACGCAGACCAACCGGTTCAAGGCGGCGTCGATAGGGGCCGGCGTCTACGACTGGACATCCGAGTACGGGCCCGGCTTCAACAACGACGTCAGGCTCTGGCATATCGGCGGCACGCCGTGGGAGAACCCGGAGGAGTGGCGCAACCAGAGCGCGCTCACCCACGCCGCGAACATTACGACGGCCACACTGCTCATCCACGGTATCAACGACACGACCGACACCGAGCAACAGAGCATGATGTTCTTCACGGCGATCAAGGACATCGGCAAGGCGCCGGTCCGCTACATCAGGTTCGCCCGCGAACCGCACGGCTTCCGCGAGCCGCGACATCAGCGCACGCGCGACGTCGAGGAGTTCCGCTGGATGCAGCAGCACGTCCTGGGCGAGGAGTGGACGCCGTGGGAGCGCCCCGTCGAGGACAGCGACGAGGAAGAAAACGACAAGACGAACGAGACAACCAGCGATGGTTCGTAACCCACGCTGGGCTTAGCCCCTCACTCGACGCTTGCAGCCACCAACGTGAGGTCATCCTCGTAGCCGCCTGAGGCCGGGTGACGACTACTCCAATCGCTCAGGGGTTCCAGCAGGGCGGCGTTGAGGCGCTCGGCCGAGAGTTCGTGACGCTCGGCGAGGAACGCTCGTAGTCGCTCGGGGTCGAAGAACACACCTTCACGATTGGTCGCCTCGAGGATGCCGTCGGTGTACATGACGATCCGGTCGCCCGAGCCCACCTTCATCGCGATGCACTTCGAGCCCGTCCGGGCCTTCTCCGGACGGGCTTCACTCTTGTACTACCGACGTCTGAACTCGCTCTCGGACACTTGGCCTCTTTTTCCCCTCCGGCCGGACGTTCTGAACGACAATCGGCGTCGAGCTGCAACGCGTCCACCCGCGTTGCGTAGTACCTGATGCCGACGCAGAGCGACGACGACACGGGTGCGGGCCAGCGGCAGTTCGCCACCACACACTGGAGCGTGGTGCTCGCCGCGGGCGGCGATCGCTCGGCGCAGGCCGACCGCGCGCTGGCCGAACTGTGCGCCGACTACTGGTATCCGCTCTACGTCTTCGTGCGTCGTCGCGGGCACGACGCCGACGCTGCCCGCGATCTGACCCAGGCCTTTTTCGCCAAGCTGCTCGAGAAGAACGATCTGAAAGCGGCCGACCCGGCGCGCGGGCGGTTTCGTAGCTTCCTGCTGACGTCGATGAAGAACTTTCTGGCCAGCGAGTGGCGCCGCCAGGCGGCCGTGAAGCGGGGTGGCGACGTGGAGCTGGTTTCGATCGACTACCGAGACGCGGAAGATCGCTACCGGATCGAGCCGGCGGACACGCTCACGCCAGAGGCGATCTACGAGCGGCGCTGGGCCCTCGGCCTGCTCGCCCGCGCCGTCGACGACCTGCGAACGCAGTACGACGCACGCGACCGAGCCGAGTTGTTCGACGCGCTGAAGGGCTATCTCGGCTACGACCCGGGAGGCGTGCCGTACGGCGAGCTGTCCCAGCGGCTCGATCAGAGCGAAGCCGCCTTGCGCACGGCGCTTTCACGGCTGCGGGCACGCTGGCGCGCTCGGCTACGCGAGATCGTCGCGGAGACGGTGCAGGAGGGACGGATGATCGACGATGAGCTGAACGACCTGATCACGGCCCTCACGCCGCCGGCCGGCCCGAGCCTGTAACAGTGCTGGCCCCGCTGCGTAGAACAGGGTGAAGGGTATAAAGAGAGGACCCACGATGCCCGAGTCCAGGACCTGCCCCGAGTGCCACGCGGAGATTCCCGCCGACGCCCCGCCGGGCGTCTGTCCCTACTGCGCGCTGCGCGCGGGGCTCCGCTGGGAGCAGCCCGCGGCCGCCAACCCGCCGGGCGGCGCGCGATCGCCGATGGCTCCCGAGGACTTGGCCCGACGGTTGCCCGAGCTCGAACAGTTCGAACTGATCGGCCCGGGCGGGATGGGCACCGTCTACAAGGCGAGGCATCGGGAGCTGGATCGACCCGTCGCCGTGAAGGTTCTGCACGCCCACCTGCAGGATGACGCCACGTTCGCCGAGCGCTTCGTCCAGGAAGCGCGCACCCTGGCCCGCCTCGACCACCCGAACATCGTCCGCGTCTACGACTTCGGCCACCGCCGGGGGATCTACTACTTCGTGATGGAGTTCGTGGACGGCGTGACCTTGCGCCAGACGATGTCCAGCGGTGGCGTGACGCCGGCGGAGGCGTTGACGATGGTGCCGCGCATCTGCGAGGGGCTGCAGTACGCCCACGATCAAGGCGTCGTACACCGCGACATCAAGCCCGAGAACATCCTGATCGATCGGTCGGGTGCGCCCAAGATCGCCGACTTCGGCTTAGCACTGCTCACGGGCTCCACTGCCGAGACCCGGATCACCCAGACGGCGCAGGTGATGGGCACCCCGCAGTACATGGCGCCCGAGCAGATCGAGCACCCGGCCGACGTCGACCACCGCGCCGACATCTACGCGCTCGGCGTCGTCTTCTACGAGATGCTCACCGGCGAGCTGCCGGTTGGGCGCTTTCTTCCGCCGTCGCAGAAGGTGCAGGTCGACGTCAGGCTCGACCAGGTCGTGCTCCGTACGCTCGAGAAGGAGCCGAGCCTCAGATACCAGCAGGCCAGCGAGTTGAGCAGCGAGGTCGAGTCGCTGTCAGGGTCCGGGCCCGGGCCTGCCGCCCGGCGCGACCGTCCCACGCCGACCAGCGCGTCGTTCAACTGGTGGCCGTCACATTACGAGTACCGTTCGAAACGGACCATCTGGGGCATCCCCCTGGTCCACGTCGCGTTCAGCGGCGACACCAGTGGGCAGCATATGGCGCTGGCGCGCGGCATCATCGCCATCGGTGACGCGGCGTTCGGTCTGATTGCCCTGGGCGGAATCGCGTGCGGGGGTGTCACGATCGCCGGCCTCAATCTCGGCCTCATCAGCCTCGGCGGCATCTCGTTCGCCCTGCTCGTCGCGATCGGTGGCGTCGCGATCGGCGGTTTCGCAGGCGGCAGCGTGGCGCTCGGCCTGGTGTCGGCCGGGTTGACCGGCCACAGCGTCATCACCGTGCCCGACGGAATGCAGCAGTGGTTGTCGCTGGTGGCGTGGGGGCTGAGCACCGCCATCGTGACCGCGGTTGTGGCAGGCCTGATCGTCTGGCGGTTGGACGCCGCCGGGCGCAAGCCGGGTGACCGATCTAAGGGGTTCGGGATCCTTCGTTGGTGATCCGAGCGGAGCCTGGCTCGAGGACGGTTCGATCGTCTTTGGTGTGATCGGCCTGGCTGGGTTCAGGCTCTTGCGCGTGATGGCGTCTGGGGGCGAGCCATCACCGGTCATCCCGGCGACGGAGAACGGAGAAGAGATCGCCCACAGAGACGCGGCCGCGATTCCAGGCGGAAGAGGGTTTGTCTCGATCGGCCAGACCGAGGTTCCTCCTCAGTGTTCCTGCATCCTCCGGGTGGGGGTGAGCCCGTTCTTCTCATCACCGGGCGCCTCGCGCGGGTATCGCCTTCGGGCCATCTCGTCTTCGAGCAGGATGGGACGCTCTGGGCGGTCGCGCTGGACGTCGATCGGGCACCGGTGGTCGGTGAATCGGTGGCGCTCGCGAACCTTGCTGGCGCGGTCCCCTTTCTCTCACCGATGTTCGACCTGTCGGTGAATGGGTCGCTCGTGTACGTTACGGGCGGATCTGGGGAATGGCCCAACCGCTCGCTCTACTGGGTCGCCCGGGATGGTCAGGAGGAACGGCTCGACATCGAGCCGCGCCCGTACTGGTTCCTTCGCGCGTCTCCAGACGGCGAACAAATCGGCTTTCACATCATGGATCCGGAGAACATGGACGCTCATATTCATGACCTCCGATCGGGTGCGACCTCTAGGCTCACGTTCGATCCCGCGGTCGACGGCTATCCGGTCTGGTCTCCCAACGGCGAGCGAATCGTCTTCTGGTCAAGTCGCGAGACCGGCACGGGCAACCTGTTCGTTCGAGCCACCGACGGCACCGGAGACGTGGAGCGGCTGACCGAGACCATCAGGCGCTCCGCGCCCTATTCCTGGACGCGCGACGGTCTCATCGTCTTCACCGAGGAGAGTTCGGAGACGAGTTCCGACATCTGGAAGCTGTCGATCGATGGGGATCGGACACCAGAGCTCGTCCTTCAGGAACCCTACGCGGAAACTCGACCCGCCGTCTCTCCGAATGGACGCTGGATCGCCTACCAGTCGAACGAATCGGGCCAATGGCAGATCTGGGTCCGTCCGTTTCCGGACGTGGAGGACGGACGCTGGTCGGTTGGGGCCGGCATGTCGCCTCAATGGTCGCCCGACAGCCGGGAACTCTACTTTCGTGGCGACGGTGCGATGATGGCGGTGCGGATCGACGCCGCCGACGGGTTCTCGGCCGGCCCGGCCGTGCGTCTGTTCGACGCCCCATATGTGCTCGCGACCAGCGATGTCGCGCCCCTGCAGGCCGAGTACGCGGTGGCTCCTGACGGTCGATTCCTGATGATGAAGGACGTCTCGCCGAGCGAGAACGCCGCCGAGGTGATCGTCGTCCGTAACTGGGTAGAAGAGTTGAAGGCGCGCGTTCCGGCTCCGTAGGACGGTTCCGAATGCGTGATACCTCAGGGGATGATGCCCTGGGTCGTCAGGACGACCCGGTAGAGGCTAGTGCGCGCCGTGATGTAGAGCGTCGAGCCATCGTCGCCCCACGCGACGTTCGCCGGTACCTCCGGAGGCTGAATCGTTCCCAGGTGCGTCCCGGCCGGATCGAAGATCCAGACGCCGCCCGGGCCGGTCGTGAAGACGTTGCCCGCTCGATCGACCTTGAGGCCGTCGGGGTTGCCGGGCGCCGGGTCGCCGGTGACGTCGAAGAAGACCCGCCCGTCATCGAGCGTGCCGTCCTCCAGCACGCCGTAGGCGATCCACAACCTCCGCTCGGCGTCGGAGTTGGCGACGTAGAGTGTCGTCTCGCTAGGTGAGAAGGCGAGCCCGTTCGGGCGGGTCTGCTTCCGGTTCAGCAGCTCCACTTCGCCGTTCGGTCCGAGCCGGTAGATGCCGCTGAAGTCGAGTTCCTTGGCCGGGTCATCGTCGCCGCCCGGCAGCCCGTAGGGCGGGTCGGTGAAGTAGAGCCAGCCGTTCGAGTGGTAGGCGCCGTCGTTGGGGCTGTTGAACCGTTGCCCCGCGTGGCGGTCGGCGAGGACGGTCCGGGTGCCGTCGGCTTCGAGCCGGCTGACGTGCCGGTTGCCGTGCTCCATCAGGACGAGTCGCCCCTCGGCGTCGACGGTCAGGCCGTTCGATCCAACCGAGTCGCCCTCCCCGTCGAAGACCGGACGGAGGAACTCGGTCAGCTCGCCGCCGGCGGTCCACTTGTAGATGGCGTTGGCCGGAATGTCGCTGAAGAGGAGGTAGCCGCCGTCCCGGCGGACCCAGACCGGCCCCTCGGTGAAGGCGAGGCCGTCGGCTATCTTCTCGATGCGCGCCGTCGGGGACACGATCGCGTCGAGCGCGCGGTGAAGTCTCAGAATCGAACCGGCATCGTCGTCTACCATCGTGGTCGTCTCGGCGGCGGGATCGGCGGACTCCGGCTCGGCGCCGCAGCCGCCGGCGCACGCGGCCACGACCAGGAGCAGGGTGGCGGCAGGCCACTTGGTCATCATCGCCATCGTATGCCAACATCGGCCTACATCAATGATGCGTCTCAGACGATCGCGGATGTGTGCGGGCTTGAGCGCGCTGGCCGTCCTGGCCTGGTGGCCGGTCTCGGCGGGCGGTGCGTCTGCACCCGTCAGTCCCGGAACCGTCGACCAGACACCGCAGGGCAGTGCGCGACCGCGCGTGACCGTCGAGACGACCGACGGCCGCCAGCTCTCCGGCCGTCGCCTCAACGGGAGTACCACCGAATTGCAGCTGCTCGTGGACGGTGGCGGTGCGGATGATGCTCCGACGATCCGCCTCTTGCGCGCCGCCGGCGAACGCTACCGCGTCGTGATCTCCGATACCGACTGGCCGACCTACAACGGCGATGTTCGCGGCAACCGGTTCAGCAACCTCGATCAGATCGACCCGTCGTCGGTGTCACGGCTCACGCCGAGCTGGGTCTTTCCCGTGGCCGGAGGACGGCGGCTCCAGGTGACGCCGGTCGTCGTCGACGGCGTCATGTACGTCACCGACGCCAACGAGGCGTACGCCCTCGATGCCGGGAGCGGGCGCGAACTCTGGAGCTACCGCCGCCCGCGGACGGAGGGGCTGGTGGGCGACGCCTCCGTCGGGATCAACCGCGGAGTCGCCGTCGCGGGTCGGCGACTATTCATGATCACCGACCACGCGCATCTGATCGCCCTCGACCGCTTCACCGGCACGCTGCTCTGGGAAACCGAGATGGCCGACTGGCAGCAGAACTACGGCGCCACCTCGGCGCCGCTCGTCGTCGGCGACCTAGTCGTGTCGGGCACCTCGGGCGGCGACGAAGGGGTTCGCGGCTTTCTCGCCGCCTTCGATCTCGCCGATGGCCGCGAGGTCTGGCGCTTCTGGACGGTGCCGGCGCGAGGCGAGCCGGGCTCCGAGACCTGGAGCGGCTCGGCGATCGACCACCCGTGCGCCGCCACCTGGCTCACCGGCACGTACGACCCGGACCTCGATCTCCTGTACTGGCCGACCGGCAACCCATGCCCCGACTACGACGGCGCTGAGCGGCAGGGCGACAACCTGTACTCCGATTCGGTCCTGGCGCTGGAACGATCGACCGGGGAGTTGCGCTGGCACTACCAGTACACGCCGCACGACCTCTGGGACTGGGATGCCCAGCAGCCGCCGGTCCTCGTCGATCGCGAGTGGAAAGGGGCGCCGAGGCGGTTGTTGCTGCACGCGAACCGGAACGGCTTCTTCTACGTCCTCGACCGGACCGACGGTGAGCTGCTGCTCGCCGAGCCGTTCGTGGAGAAGCTGACCTGGGCCAGCGGGATCGGCGCTGATGGTCGGCCGGTGCTGAACCCGGATCAGACGCCGTCGGCCGAGGGGACGACGGTCTGCCCCGCAGTGCAGGGCGCGACCAACTGGTTCTCGACGTCGTTTCATCCCGAGACCGGGCTCTACTACGTGCAGACCCTCGAGCACTGCAACGTCTTCACCCGGACACCCGAGGAGTGGGAGGCCGGCCGTTCGTACTACGGGGGCTCGACACGAAGCGTGCGCGACGAGCCGCCGCAGAAGATTCTTCGCGCCATCGACATCGCAACCGGGGAGATCGCCTGGGCACTGCCGCAGGTCGGTCCGGCGAATTCCTGGGGCGGCACGCTGGCGACGGCCGGCGGCCTCGTCTTCTTCGGTGAGGATTCGGGTGCGTTCGCGACGGTCGATGCCGCGACGGGTGAGCCGCTCTGGAGCTTTCCGACCAACGCCGTCTGGAAGGCGTCGCCGATGACCTACATGTTCGACGGGCGGCAGCATGTCGCCGTTGCCGCCGGGCCGAATATTCTCTCGTTCGCGCTGGGTTCCGAGCCGTAGGGTCGATCGTCGCCGGAAGGGCGCGGTCTGTGCGTGTCTGAACCGGTGAACCCGCGACCCAAGGCTATGGCCGCACGGCTTCCGGCGTGAGCGACGTCAGGCTGGCGATCTCCACGGGCTGCCCGCCGCGTGCGCTCTGTCGCGCCGCGACACCTATCAACACCGCCATGGCGCCGTCCCGGAAGCCCGCGGCCTGCTGCAGCGGATCGGGCGCGTCGGGTGTGCGGAACAGCCGGTCGTGCAGCCGGATGTCGCCGCCGCCGTGGCCGCCGTCACCGTGTTCGATCCGGACGATCTCGGTCTGTCCGAAGTTGTCGGTCAGCCGGATCTCGTCCGCTGGCGCTTCCTCCCACGGCTGCCGTTCCTTGATCCAGGCTTCGAGCCGCCCCTCCGTGCCGTTGAACGCGATCCGGTAGCCCTCGTAGGGCGAATAGGTCGTGCACGAGTAGCTCACCTGCACGCCGTTGGCGTAGCGGATCTGCGCGCCCATCTTGTCGAAGATGTCGATTGCCTCGTCCCAGACGCAGCCGTCGCGAATGTAGCCGTCGTGCTGCTCGTTGTCGACGTACAGCCGGGTGAGCGTCTCGTTCGCGGTGATGTCCCAGTAGTGCTCGCAGCCATCCTGATGCGGGCAGCCGCGGCACTGCGTGTGACGGAAGTCGTTGTTCGATCCGTAGTACTCCAGCGCGCCGTTGGCGTAGACCTGCGCCGGGTCGGAATCGAGCCACCAGTTGAGCAGGTCGAAGTGATGGCAGGCCTTGTGGACGAACAGCGTCCCCGAGAACCGTTCCTTGCCGTGCCATCGGCGGAAGTAGTCGGCACCGTGGTAGACGTCGAGATACCAGTGGAAATCGACCGATGTCACGCGGCCGATTCGACCATCCATCAACAGCTGCTTCATCCGCGCGCGATGCGGTGCGTAGCGGTAGTTGTGCGTGACGACGATGTCGCGGCCGGTCCGCTGCTGCGCGTCGAGGATCGCCTGGCACTTCACCTCGTCGGTCGTGAGCGGCTTCTCGGTGATGACGTCGCAGCCGGCCTCCATCGCCGCGACGATGAACTGGTCGTGCGTCGCGTCGACCGTCGTCACGATGACGGTCTCGGGCCGGGCCTCGACCAGCATCCGGTCGAAGTCGGTGAACGTCGGACAGTCGACGCCGATGTGCCCTTTCGCGAATGCGAGGCGGCCCGGATTGATGTCGCAGAGGCCGACGTACTCCACGGCGTCGGCGGAGCCGGCCATGACCTCACGGCCCCACATGCTGATGCCGCGGATGCCGGTGCCGACCAGCGCAATCCGCTTCCGTGGGCCCTGAGCTTGCGGCGGCGGTGGCACGCGTTCGCTGGCGGACGACACGACGGGCGCGGCCAGGAGCGATCCGGTGACGACACCGCCGGTCGTCCGGATGAACTGCCGTCGTGAGAGCTCGTGCGGGTCATCGGTCCTGGGTATGTCCTTGGCCATGTCGGGTTCCTTCCGCCGGGGTCTACCAGCGCACGTCGTCGTTCGTCCGGACCACATGCGGCGGCACCGGATGGTCGGCGTTGAAGACGTGCAGCGTCACCTCCGGTTCGATCGCGACGCCACGCTCGTCGATCGTCCCGTCGGCCGCGGTGACTGCTTCGAGCGAGAGGCCGAGATGCTCCGCGAGAAAAGCGTAGGCGCCGTTCCGCTTCGCCGGGCCGTAATCGTGCACCTCGTCGGGGAGGTGCAGGTTGTCGACCAACCCGGCAGCGTCGTGCAGCCGGTAGACGTTGCGGATGTACGGGAACTCGACGTCGGGCGTGTTTTGGGTCCAGTCGTCGCCGTCAGAGATCAGCAGTTGCGGCCGGGGCGCGGCCAGCGCGGCGATCTCGACGTTGTTGGTCTCATGCGTCGGCCTGACGTGGATCGGCATCCCGCTCTCGCCGACACAGCCGCCGAAGAAGTGCGCCGAGACCTGGACGACCGGCACCGACACCGCGACGCGATCGTCGACGGCGGTTAGCAGGAACGTCTGCGTGCCGCCGCCCGACGCGCCGGTGGCGGCGATCCGGTCGGCGTCGACCTCGTCGAGCGAGGTCAGGAAATCGACGCCGCGGATGCTGTTCCACAGTTGCAGCGCCAGCGTCTTCGGATGCTCGTGGACCCAGCCGATCTCGCGCAGCTCGCCGTAGCCGACCATGTCGTACGTCAAGACCACCGCGCCCATTCGCGCCAGCGTCGCCGTGCGCAGTTGCATGTCGGGCCGGTAGCGGCCGTAGTCGTCGGGGTTCTCCCAGTGGCCGTGCGGGCTGAGGATGCCGGGGTAGGGGCCGTCGCCGACTGGGCGATAGAGGCTGCCGGTGACGAACACACCGGGCAAACTCTCGAAGGCGACGTCCTCGACGGAATAGCCGTCGTGCTCCCGCCGGTCGTCGAACAGCGGCTTGAGCGGTGTCCTCTCTGGCAGGGGGTCGAGGCCGGCGCCGGCCAGGATCCCGTCGCGGATCAGTGCCGCGCGTGCGCGCCACTCGCCGAGCGTGGCGTAGCTGTCGGTGTAGCGGGCCAGTTCCGCTCGCGCTTCGTTCTCGGTGAAGAAATAGCCCTGTCTGAGTTCGTGTGCCGGCGTGTCACCCGCCGGTGCTGGCGCCGGTTCGGGCTGACCGCAGGCCGAGAGAAGTGCGGCCAGACAGAGGGCCCGCGCGATTCCTGCTCCCGTCCCGCTGCGTCGTTCGAGCGCCATCAGGCCTGGTCCAGAGAACGGTCAGATTATAGACCCGCGGCAACCCCCCCGCGCCGCGGCGAGAGTAAGATGACCGGGTCGATGGAGGACCGAACGATGCCGAAGACCCCTACCCGCCCTCTCGCCAGCTTCAGGTGGTGGCTGCTTGCCCTGGCCTTCGTGGTCGGCCTGCCCGCGCTCTCCATCGCTCAGGATCGTGACAATCCGGAAGGCGAGTGGCGCTACATTGGCGGCGACGCCTGGCACACGCGCTACTCGCCGCTGGCTCAGATCGATGCGAGCAATTTCGAAGATCTCGAGGTGGCCTGGGTCTGGCGGGGCGACAACTTCGGTCCCATCGTCGACCATCTGTTCCGTTCGACGCCGATCTACGTCGATGGCCTGCTCTACACCGTGGCCGGCCGGCGCCGCACAGTTGCCGCGATCGACCCGGCGACCGGCGAGACGATCTGGACCTATCGCGAGCCGCACACCACGCGCTACGACCGCGGGATGCGGAATAACTACGGCAAGGGGGTGGCCTACGCCGAGGTGGACGGCCGGGGGGTGATTCTCACGAGCAGCCCAGCGTTCTTCCTGCACGCGCTCGACGCCAAGAGCGGACGGCATCTGGAGAACTGGGGGCAGGCCGTGCCGCTGCCCGGTTTCCCCGATAGCGGCGTCATTGACCTGCTGCCCGATCTCGTGGCCGACTGGGACCCGTGGCTCGAGTCGGGCTACACCTACGACCCTGATCACGGAATCCCGAGGGATCTCGGCAACATCGCTAGCTCGTCCCCGCCGATCGTGGTTGGTGGCGTCGTCATCGTGAGCAACGTCCACGAGCAGGGCTACTACCAGACCCGCACCGAGAACATCCCCGGCGACATCCTGGCCTACGACGTCCGGACCGGCGAACATCTCTGGAAGTTTCACGTGATCCCTCGGCCCGGGGAGTTCGGTCACGAGACCTGGGAGAACGACGCCTGGCGGACGACTGGCGACGTCTCGTCGTGGGCGCCGATGTCGGCCGATCCGGAGCGGGGCCTCGTCTACATTCCGACCAATCCGCCGACGATCGATTTCTACGGCGGGTTCCGGCCTGGCGACAATCTGTTCGGGACGAGCTTGCTCGCGCTGGACGTCGAGACGGGTGAGCGGGCGTGGCACTTCCAGATGGTCCACCACGATATCTGGAACTTCGACAATCCGACGGCACCCGTGCTCATGAATGTCAACGTCGACGGGGAGCCGACGCCGATCGTCGTCCAGACGACGAAGCAAGCCTGGGCCTACACGTTCAACCGGGAGACTGGCGAGCCGGTCTGGCCGATCGAAGAGCGGGAGGTGCCCGAGTCGGAGGTGCCGGGCGAGCGACTGTCGCCCACGCAGCCGTTTCCGACCCGACCGTTGCCCTACGACATGCAGGGGCTGACCGAGGACGATCTGATCGATTTCACCCCGGAACTGCGACAGCAGGCGCTGGAGATCGTCGCGCACTACCGGATCGGGCCGATCTTCAATCCGCCGATCCAGCCGGACCATCCCTCCGGCCTGCGCTCGTTCGTCAGCTGTCCGAGCGGTGCGACCAACATCTTTGGCCCGACAGCGGCCGACCCGGAGACGGGCATCCTTTACGTCGGCTCGCTGACCGGGTGCCGCTCGGAGAACATCGTCCCCGGCCAGCAGATCGACGAACCGGACGATCCGATGACGACCGGCAAGACGATCGCCGATTTCGCCGTGGCGAACCGGGGCGACTTCCGCGGCCCGCAGGGTCTGCCGATCTTCAAGCCACCCTACAGCCGGATCACGGCGATCGACATGAACACCGGCGAACACCTCTGGTGGATCCCGAACGGTGACACGCCGGAGCGGATCAAGAACCATCCGGCGTTGCAGGGCGTCGAGCTACCCACGACCGGGGTGACGTCGCATCCGGTCACGATGGTCACCGGCAGCCTGCTGATTCATGCCGAAGGCACCGCCGGGCAACCGCTGCTGCGTGCCATCGACAAGCGGACGGGCGCGCCCGCGGGGATCGTCGAGCTGCCGGCGCCGGGCCAGTACGGCATGATGACCTACCGCCACGACGGTCAGCAGTTCATCGTCGTCCAGATCGCCAGCCTCCGCCATCCAGGGGCCCTGGTGGCGCTCCGGCTGCCCTGACTCTGACGTCGTTTCGTCGTTCCGAACAGACGCCCGTTCGTTCCTCGATACGCGGCGCTGCTTACCCTCTTCCTCGGCTGGGCGGGGGCCAAGACACCGGCCGCCGGCTTCAAGGCGGCCGGGCTCGTGGGGCTCCTGCTGGCCGTCGGGATCGACTTCGGGATGTACTCGATGACGAACATTCAGAACCTGACGATCACGGTGGTCGATCCACCGCTGGCCGTGATCTACTTTGGGATCGGCGGCGCCGTCATCGGTCTGATGCTGGGCAAGGGCGAGACGGGGGCCGGCGCCGCGGCCTGCTCCGTCACTGCCGGCAGCACTTCTTGAACTTCTTCCCACTGCCGCAGGGGCAGGGCGAGTTCCGCCCGAACTTCACCCGTCCGCGCTTCAGCTCGCGTCGGATCGCCTTGGCGCGCGTCTTGAGATCCTGGCCGAACACCCGCTCCATCGTCGCGTACAGCTCCGGGTGTTTCCGGCGCATCGTGCCCGGCCGCTCGAAGAAGTACTCCGACGTCACCGCGAAGAACTCGGCTTCGTTCGTCAGGGCGTAGCGGTTGATGTCAGATCGACCGTCGTCGATCTCCGCCATCTTCCGCCGGACGAGATCGATCCACGGCTCGACGGCGTCGCGCTCGAGCCCGACACCGGGGATGCCGTCGATCCGGCCGTCGGACTTGTCGACCAGATGGGCGAACTCGTGGACACCGACGTTCCGCTTGTCCGTGGCGTTCCGGAAGCCGCGGACGAGATCGGGTTTCGACAGGATCATCACCCGGTTCAGGCTGCCGGTGCCGACCATCCCGAGGATGTTCTTCCCCTGCTGGTCGCCGAACTCGAAGTCGCCGTCGAACCGGGTCGGGTAGACCAGCACCTCGCTGATCTGATCCCACTCCCAGTCGGGAAATCCGAAGATCGGGATGACGGCAGACGCCGCGGCCAGGACGCGGGTCGTGTCGTCCAGCGGCACGCGGATGCCGGTGATCCGCTTCTCGCCGACGAACACCTGGAGGTCTCGGCGGAATCGCCGCTGGCCGTCAGCGTCGAGCGCCCGGAAGAAGACGACGTCGCGCTGCAGCACCGCTTCCCACTCCCGGGGGAACGGCTCGTGCAGAATCGCTCGACGGCTGCGGATCTTGGCGGTCTGCCAGACGTAGACACCAAGCGGAGGGACGAACGTCAGCAGCCAGGTCGGACCAGCCGGCCGGCCGGTTTCGATGAGCGCCAGGGCGACAAGGCCTGAGACGAGGAGGGTCAGCGCGGCGAAGGCGATTGCCCAGCGTCGGCTCCGTCGTTCCCAGGCGGCGTAGGGGGGGGCTTCGGCCATCGATTCTCTATTCTGACTATAATCCCAAGGTTTCCAATGCCGATGAATCCAAGCGCGTGCCTGGCCGCAGGCCTCTTTGTCGCGGCGGTTGCCTCGCTTCCTGCCCAATCCCCGGACGTCCAGCGGCTCGTCTTTCCAGAGCCGGCGCCCGACGGGATGCGCTACGCGATCTCGGTGCCGCCCGGCTACGACGCGAGCAATCCCCGGCCGCTGGTCCTGGCGCTGCATCCTGGGGGCGGCCGGACGCCGTACTATGGTGAAGGGTTCATGCGGCAGATCGCCGAGCCGGCCTTGCGGAGCTGGGACGCGCTCCAGGGCCGCAGCCACCCGGTCTGGTTCACCGAGCTTCGCGGCATCGGGCACTTCACGATGGGCGGCTACGTCGATCCGCTGCGCGCGGCCGGCGACTGGATACTGGAACAGTGGGGCGGGGCGGCTCGTTGAGCCTGAACTCCGGCACGCGCCTCGTTCTTTCTGCGATCGTGCTTACCGCGTGGGCCGCGGCGGTCGGCGCGGCGCAGCTCCCCGAGGAGTTGACGGCGCGTGCCGAGCAGGGGGACCCGGCCGCCCAAAACGAACTGGGCAGCCGGTACTACGCCGGCCGCGGCGTTGAGAAAGATGAGGTGGAGGCGCTGCGATGGGTCCGCCTGTCGGCGGAGCAGGGGTACGCGCCGGCGCAGTACAACCTGGGGTTGATGTACTTCCGAAACCGTGGCGTCGAGGGCGCAAGCGAGAACGACGAAGCCGCCGCGCGATGGTACCGGCTGGCCGCCGACCAGGGCTATCCGCCGGCGCAGGCCGGCCTTGCCTACATGTACGAGTACGGCGCGGGCATCGAGAAGGACGAGGTTGCGGCATATATGTGGCTCGAGCTCGCGGTCGCTGGAACGACGGTCGACTTTTCGAAGCGCCTCTTTTCGGCGAAGCGGGACGAGCTTGCGGAGCGCCTGACCGCGGATCAGATCGCCGAGGCCGAGCGGCGTGCCGCGGAATGGAAGCCGGTGGGGGAGCGATGATCAGGTTCGCCGCCGGGACGCTCCGGACAGCCGCGATCGTGTTCGTGCGCGTCGCGCTGGGTGCGGCGTTCCTTTCGGCGGTCGCCGACCGCTTCGGGATCTGGGGCGAGGTCGGCGATCCGAACGTGGCGTGGGGTAGTTGGGATCGCTTCGAGGCCTACACGGCGACGCTGGTCTGGTACCTGCCGGCGATGCTGGTGCCGGTCGCGGCCTGGACAGCGACCTTGGCGGAGGCCCTGCTCGGTGCGGCGCTCCTGATCGGCGTCAAGCTGCGCGAGGTGGCGTTGGCGAGCGGCGTCCTGCTGACGATCTTCGCCCTGAGCATGGCCGCGGCGATGGGCGTCAAGGCGCCGCTCGATTTTTCAGTCTTCACGGCGGCCGCCGCCGCGTTCTACCTGGCGACGGAGTCGCGTTCGGGCTAGTGCTAGAGGAGGGAGAGAGATGCTGAATCGACGAGGGTTCATTAGCTCCACGGGCGCGCTGCTGGGTGCGACGACGATCTCACCGGCACCAGTCGCGGCTCAGGCGACGGTCACCGATCCCTGGGCGCGGACGCCGGCCCCTGACAGCTTCGATCCCTGGGTCGAGGTGATCGCCGACGCGATCCGGAACAACGTCCGCCAACTGAACCGGTTCTCCGGCTGCCGGCTGATGGCGGTCATCAAGAACAACGCGAACGGGATCGGCCTGCGCGAGATCGGTCCGATCCTCGACGCGATGGACGAGGTCTCCGGCCTCGCCGTCGTGCGTGTCGACGAGGCGCTCGCGCTTCGATCGGTCGGCGTTACGAAGCCGATCTTGATGATGGCGCACCTCTCGCCGACCGAGATGGAGGAGGTCGTTCGCCACGGCGTCCGGCCGGCGCTCTACCAGGACGATGCCCGGGCCGAGATCGAACGGGTGGCGGCGGCCACATCGAGCCCGGTGCCGGTTCACGTCATGGTCGATACCGGGATGAACCGGATCGGGATGCCGCACACGCGCGCGCTGCCGTGGCTCGCCGATCTGGCCGCGAGCCCGGCTGTCCGGATCGAAGGGACCTTCACAATGTTTTCGGGCGCCCGCCGGGACGACGGGTCGCAGTTCGACCTCGAGCATCTCCGCCGGTTCCAGCGGACGGTCGAGGAGGCGCGGGCCCAGGGGATCGAACTCGGACTCCTGCACGGCGCGCCGTCGGGGCAGATCGTCCGCGTGCCCGAGACGCACGAGCTGGACCTGATCCGGCCCGGCGGCGCGATCTACGGCCTGGATGGCTATCGCCGGGACGCATCGGGCGCCGACATCATGGACATTCGGCCGACCTTCCGTTTGCGGGCCCGCCTCACACGGGTCGAGCGGATCCCGACAGGTGAAGGTGTCAGTTTCGGGCATCAATTCATTGCCGAGCGGCCGACCTGGGTCGCGACAATTCCGATCGGCCATACCGACGGCTACCCGCGCGACGCTGCCGGCAACTGCGCCGCGCTCGTCGGCGACCGGGTCTATCCGGTCGTCGCCGTCATCAGCTCGAACCATACGATCATCGAGGTCGGATCCGACCAGACCGTGCAGGTCGGCGACATTGCGACGCTCGTCGGGCCCGACCATCCCGACGTGACGCCGATCTCGGTCGCGACCAAGACAAGCCTCGGGCGTGACTACTGGATCATGACGAAGCTCAACGCGCTGCTGCATCGGCGGGTCGTCTAGGCCGCAGCTTGTGGCGCAGGCTTCAGGCCTGCGACGATCAGCGTACGACGACAGGAGTTCAGCTCGAGGAGAGACGGAGAGATGGCGAACGACGCACAACGTGAAGTCTGGAATGCGCAGGACGTGGCCGAGACCTGGCCGCGCACCGAGCATATCAGCGACCCGGGGACCGCGCCGCTCATGGAGGCGCTGAATCTGCAGCCGGGTGAGCGCGTTCTCGACGTCGCCTGCGGCGGTGGTAAGACCACGCTGGCGGCGGCGCGGGCGATCGGGCCAACCGGCCACGTCACCGGCGTCGACATCCCCGACGGGATGCTCGCCCTGGCCAAGCGACGTCAAGCGGAGGCCGGTTTTGGCAATATCGAGTTGGCGCTGGCCGACGCCCAGATCGATCCGTTTTCGGGCGGTCTGTTCGACGCGGCGTTGGCCAGTTCGGGATCATGTTCTTCGACGATCCGGTGGCCGCGTCGGGCTCGTCACCTGGCAGCAGGAGGACACGATGGTCTGGCACCCGGCGTACGTCGTCAGGAAGTACATGGTGCCGCCTGAGCAGGGGGACGCCGACATGATGGAACGAGTTGGCTCGTGGGGGGATCCGGCGTTCGTGACCGAGACATTGACCTCGGCCGGATTTGACGATGTTGGTGTCAAGAAGTGCGACCTCGACGTCGCGGTGCCGGCGGAGGCGGACATTCCGGCCTCCCTGCTGATCGGCATGGTAGACGCCGCACAGCGGGACGCCGCGCTGGCCGACTGGCGGCGCCAGCGCGAGAGCCTGACGCGCGACGGAAAGCTGCAGCTCGATCTGAGGATGCACCTGATCACCGCCCGGAGGCCGAACTGATCTGCCCGGTTTTGGTGGGCGACGTCACACGACGTCCCGCCCGCGCCGGTATAATTGTCCGTTCCCAGAACTTCGTTTCTTTCGGCGCGACACGCCCGTCGCAGGAGTGAACGGATGACATCGTTCTCGACCGGATCGACCCCTCGTCGCGGCTTCCTCGCCCGGATGGCCGCCGCCGTTGCCGCCGCGAGCGTCCCCTGGCGAAGTGCCGAGGCTCGCGCCGCCGTTGTGAGCCAGAAGATCGGACTCGACGATTTTCTCGATGGGCTGAACGGCAGGTACAAGTATTTCTTCGATAGCCCGGCGCTCGGCGGCGGCGGGATGTACGCCCACGTGCGGAACTACATGCGCGCGTACACGGAGACCTTCGGTGTGGCCGAGTCCGACGTCAACGCGATCGTCACGCTCTATACGCCCAACCCGGGGTCGACCCAGTTCCTGGCGTTCACCGACGCGATGTGGGAGAAGTACGCCATCGGCGAGTTCGCGAGCCTCACCGACGCGTCGACCGGACGGCCGCTCGTCCGGAACATGTACTACCGGCCGCAGCCGGAAGACCGGGTTCCCCCTGGCATGAGTATTTCGGCACTCCAGGAGCGTGGCGTGACGTTCCTGACCTGTGCCAACTCGCTCCGGGTGTTCTCTGGAGCGCTCGCGCGTGCCGGACGTGGAGAGGCCGACGCGATCCAGGCAGATCTGCTGGCGAACCTCCTGCCCGGCGTCATCCTCGTTCCGTCGATGGTCGTGGCGATCGAGCGAGCCCAGGCTCACGGCTTCGCCTACAAGCGGGAATGACACCAGCCTCGACGAGCCTTCACGACATTAAGACGCTGATCGCGTCGCTGCACCCGCTCCTGGCGATCGAGACGGTCGAAGAGGAACGGGTGCGCGCGCTGCTCGAGACGGCCGGCAGCGAGTTGGGCCTTCCGCTCTTCGAGTGGTCGGCGCCGTCGGCCTCGAGCGCCTGCACCATCCGGAGCTGGATGAGGCCGCCGTTCGCCCGGGCGTCGTCGTAGAACTCCACATTCAGTTCGTGGGCGCCAGCTGCATCGTCCAGTTCGCCCATGTCGACCAGCCGGTTGGCGACACCGATCAGGGTGTCGACCCGGAAGTCGTAGGCATTGGAGGCAAAATAGCGGGACCGCGCCGTCCGGTAGGTCGACGTCAAGGCATCGAGGTCGTCGTTCTCGTACTCCGTCACGAGGAGCTCGGAGAGCGGCATCGGGTTCACGCGGCCGGCGTGGCAGGTGTCACAGGTGACGCGAACCTCGGGCGTGGCGCGGCGCTCGAGCGTGTTGAGATACCCGGCGTTGATCTCACGGACCATCGACATCATCACCCGCGCCGTCGCCTTCGCCGGCTTCTCGTCGGAGGCGAAATCCCAGTTCTGGCGCGTCGTGTCGACCGAGCCGACGTGGCAGTGGAAGCATCCCTCGTTGGCGCGGCGCGGCAGGCCGAGGCCCTACAGGTTCGCGAGCATGATCTCGTTCATCTCGGCCTGGCTGATGTCGGCTGGCAGGACTTGCAGGTTCGTGTAGCGGGATTGGCCCTGCGCGGAAGGTGGCAAGGCTGTGGGCAGCAGGACGCCAAGAGCTGCCGCGAGCCATAGCGTTCTCCCCGTGAGTTCGGCCACGCGGTGCCTCGTCATACTCGCTCTCCCCCAGGGTCAGTCTGGTATCGGTGTTCTCTTAGACGCCGCGGCGGCTTGGGCGGTTCTCGCATGGTAGGCTGGCTCCCTGGACCGAATCGCCGATGTTGCGGCAGAGGGAGACGGACCGAATGGGATGGTTCAAGGGGAGCGTAGCCGTTTTCATCGTTGTCGGCATTCTGATCGCCGGCGGCGCGGAGGCCCAACGCCGCGGCATGGGCCGCGAGATGCGCCAGATGGGTGCGGACACCGCTGCCGGCTGGGACAGCCGGTTCGAGCGTGACGGCCACCTCTACGGTGAGGCGCCGGCGCGATTCCTCCGAGAGATTGGCGGGCGCCTGGGCGAGGGCGAGGCACTGGTCCTTGCCATGGGTGAGGGACGCAACGCGGTCTATATCGCCGAGCTTGGCTTCGATGTGACCGGCGTCGACATCTCGCCGGTCGGAGTGGCCGAGGCCGACAAGCTGGCAGCCTCACGGGGCGTCGGTATCGACGGTGTTGTCGCCAATCTCTCCGAGTGGGATCTCGGCCAGGACCGGTGGGACCTCATCACCGACTTCTACTACCTGGATCGCGCACTGCTTCCGCGCATCGTCGCGGCCCTCAAGCCGGGCGGCTACTTCGTCCTCGAGCACTTCTCGACCGATCACCCCGAGAAGGGCGGGCCATTCGGCCCGCGGAGTCCGGAGGCCCTGCTTGCACCGAACGAGCTGTTCGAGGCGATCGGCCCGCTGCGGGTCGTCCACTACGAAGACCGCGTCGTGGAGCTGGACGACGGGATGCACCGCGGACCGGCGGCGCTCGTCCGACTGGTCGCGCAGAAGCCGGCCGACTGAGTACCGCGCCGATCGAGGTGGGCGGGTGTGGGTCCGACGCTGCGTACCGGCCGTTGCCGCGACGCTTGCGCTTTCCTCAGGCGCCGCATCGGTGTCCGTTCAGGCCCCTGATCAGGCCCGGCCTCAGTTCTCGCGCGACACCGTCACGCTGACGATCCCTCAGGTCGACTACGAGCCGGCGATCTACTACCGCGACGGTGATCCGTACCCGCATCTCGATCTCCGGCGGGTCGACCGCCAACGGATCGTGCAGAAGGATCACGCGGCCGTCGTCCTCGAGAACCGCTACGTCCGACTCACGCTGCTGCCGGCGATGGGGCGGGTCTACTCGTTCGTCTACAAGCCGACCGGCCACGAGACGCTCTGGCACAACGACATTGCGACCGTCGGTGGCGCCGCCAACGACACCGGATGGTGGCTCTGGATCGGCGGTATCGAGTACACGCTGCCGGGTGACGAGCACGGCACGACCTGGGCGTTGCCGTGGGATTGGGAGATTGCCGAGGATTCCGGCCGGCGGAAGGCGGTTCGGATGCGGGTGCGCGAACCGGGCACCGGCCTCGCGGAGACGATAGAGATCGCACTCCGACCGGATCGGGCGTTCTTCGAGACGACGATCGGGATCACGAACCCGACGGACGAGACGATCGAGTACGCCCACTGGGTCAACCCGCAGTGGGCGCCGGGCGGTCAGAACGAACTGACCGACGGCACCGAGTTCATCATTCCGACCGAACGGATTCTCATCGAGGGGCGGTGGCAGGCGAATCTCGGACCGAGTCCCCAGGACTGGGCGACGAGCCCGCTCCGGTTCATCGACGGCTGGTCGGCGATGGGCGACCTGATGGCCGATGGTCTCGCGCATGGCTTCTACAGCGCGTATTCGCACGACGCCGGCGAAGGGATCGTTCGGGTGTTCGACCCGGAGGTGACGCCCGGCGTCGACGTCTGGACCTACGGCCACCGGCCGACCGGGATCCCGATGGGCTCGAGCGCGCCGAACGCCGGCTACGCCGAGATGTGGGGTGGCACCAGCCGGACGTATCCCGATGAGCGACGGCCGCTGTCGCCGGGTGAAGCGATCGAATGGACCGAATGGATGTACCCGTACCATGGGACCGGCGGCCTGACCTTCGCGAATCGTGACCTCGCCGTCACGCTCCGCGTATCGGCCGACACCGGTCGCGCGACGATTGCGCTCTGTCCGTCAGGTGCGTGGCGGGGAACGGTCGAACTCCTGGGCGGAGGCTCAGGCGCGGCCGGCGCCCCGCAACAGCGCTGGGAACTGTCGATCGACCCGACGACGCCATTCCTTGAACTGGTCGATTTGGCCGAGTTCGACGCGTTGACCCCGGCCGACCTGCGGCTGCGCGTCGGCTCCGACCGCGAGGGGTGGATGGAAATCCTGGCCGAGCCCGACCCGCGCTAGTTTCCGCCTTCGCCGATGGCGTACAGGCTGTTATAGCCGCGCAGGTAGATCGTGTCGCCGACGAGCGCCGGCGAGGCGTCGAAGCCGTCGGCAAGCGTATTGGCGGCGAGCACCTCGTAGGTCCCGCCGTGGCGGATGACGAGCGTCGTGCCGTCGCGTCCTGGGAGGTAGACACGCCCCGCCGCGCCCACCGGTGAGGCGAAGATGTTCGGGACCTCGGGCAGCCGCTGCAACTGGTAGTGGGGTGTGCCGGTCCTGGCGTCGAAGACCGACAGGAGCCCGTTGTTCCGCTTCAGGAAGTAGAGGTGGTCTTCGTACAGAAGCGGCGACGGAACGTAGGGCGTATCACGGTCGAACGCCCAGACGATCGCATCGGTGCCGGTGATGTCGCCCTTGGCCAGCGACAGATCGACCGCCTTCAGGTCGTTCCCGCGGTAGCCGGCCATGATGATGACCAGCCCATCGGCGGCGACCGGCGACGGGATCGGGTTCATCGTCATGCCGTCGGCGTACCAGACGACGTCACCGTTCTCCAGGTCGTAGCTGAACAGCTGATCGCGGCCGCTCACGATGATCTGGGCGCCGCCGCCGTGTTCGACGATGAGCGGCGTCGCCCAGGAGTCAATTTCGTCGCGGTTCGTCCGCCAGACCTCTTCGCCGGTGGCGGCGTCGAGCGCGGCGACGAACGACTGACCCTGATGGTCCCAGACGACGACGAGCCGGTCGCCGTGCAACGCCGGCGTCGTGCCCTCACCGAACTGGTTCCGCATCGTCTTGTCGCCGAAGTCGTTCTCCCAGACGAGCGCGCCATCCATGGTGTAGGCGTAGAGGCCCTCGGACTCGAACGATGCGAACACCAGTTCTCCGTTCGTGACGGCTGAACTCGATGCCCAGCTGCCGTTCTCACCGTGCGTCGCCTCGTGCGGCGTATTCTCGCGGGCGGTTCGCTCCCAGATGATGCTGCCGTCGTGGCGATCGATCGCCATCACCATGAACTGGTGAAGGTCACGCGGGCTGTACCCACCGCGGGGTTCGTGCGCGGCGTCGTCGGCGACGTTGGTGGGCACGGCGGTCAGGAGGAAGAGCTGGTCGCCCCAGATGACGGGCGAGCCCGAGCCGCGGCCGGGCACCTCGATCTTCCATCTGATGTTCTCGGTCTCGCTCCACTCGAGCGGCGGCGTGGCGTCGGCCGACGCTCCGGTTGCCGTCGGCCCGCGCCACTGCGGCCAGTGGGCCTCGCCGGACTGCGCCGCGGCGGGGGCGGCCCAGGCCGTAACGATGACAAGAACCAGGAGCCACAGGAGCGGTCGTCGGGTCACGGATCGTTCCTCCAAGTGTTCGTCGTGTCGAACATCATGACGATGCCGGGCTCGGGGCCGTTTCAGGCCTTGGTTGCCCCAACGACGGCATGGTGACGTCACCGTCCTGCAATCGTACCCAGCTCGTACTCCTTCGGCGGTTCGGCGCCGAGCAGGTGCTCCACAAAGTAGTCCCAGCGCCGCCGCATCCAGTACGGCTCGCGGCCGAAGCCGTGGCCGCGGTTCGGGAACATGACCAGATCGAAGTCCTTGTTGGCCGCGATCAACGCGTCGACGACCAGCAGCGTGTTCGACGGCGGCACGTTGCTGTCCATCGTGCCGTGCGCCAGCAGCAGCTTCCCCTTCAGGTTCTCGGCAAGCAGCTGGTTCGCCTGGTTGTCGTAGTTCGTCGTGCCATCGGGGTCCGTTTCGAGAAGTCCCTGCCACTTCTCGGCCCAGTCGTCCTCGTAGTTCCGGTTGTCGTGGTTGCCGGCGCCAGAGACCGCGACCTTGTAGAAGTCGGGATAGCGGAGGATGGCGTCGGTCGAAGCGAAGCCGCCGCCCGAGTGTCCCCAGATGCCGACCCGGTCGAGGTCCATCCATGGATGCCGCCCCGCCAGTTCCTGGATCATCGCGATCTGATCGGGCAGCCCGTTGTCGCCCATGTTCCCGTAGTAGACGTCGTGGAACGACTTCGACCGCCCCGGCGTGCCCATCGCGTCGACCTCGACGACGATGAACCCGAGCTCGGCGATCGCCTGCTTATCCGCGCGGGCCGGCCGGAACGCGCGGCTGCCGACGCTGCCGCCCTGTGGGCCCGGATAGAGGTAGTTGAGCACCGGGTAGGAGCGTGACTGGTCGAGAACAGACGGCTGATACATCAGGCCGTGGAGATCGGTCACGCCGTCGCGCGCAGTGACGGTGAACGGAATCGGCGCTTGCCAGCCATGCGCCTCGAGGCGTGAGATGTCGGTCTCCTCGAGTGTCATGACCGAGTTGCCATCGGCCCGGCGCAGGACCGCGGCGCCAGGCGTCGCCGGCGTCGAGTAGTTGTCGACGAAATAGTCGCCCGACGCCGACAGCGTGACGGCGTGGTGCGCCGGCTCGGGTGTCAGCAGCTCCAGGTCCGAACCGTCCATGCCGATCCGGTACAGGTAGTGGAAGTAGGGATCGCCCGGCTCCCGCCCGGCTGCCGTGAAGTACAGCATCCGGTTAGGCTTGTCGATCCGCCGCAGCTGGAGCACCGTCCAGTCGCCAGACGTGATCCGGTGCTTCAGCTCGCCGCGCTCGAGGTCGTACAAGTAAAGGTGGCCCCAGTTGTCCCGTTCCGAGAACCAGATCGCCTCGTTCGACTCTGGCAGGACGTGCCAGTTGACCCGGCCCTGGCCCGACTCGAAGTAGGTCTCCGCCGTCTCGCTCATCACCTCGCGCACCTCGCCGGCCACGGCGTCGGCCAGGCGGAGTGTCGCCTGCTTGTGATCGCGCGAGGACGACACGAACGCGAGCAACGACGAGTCGTCACTCCACTCGACGTCCAGCCACTGACCGCCGCGAGTCGCGACGTGGTCGGAAATCGTCGAGCGGTGCGGGTCGGGCGCCATCAGCAGGTCCACGACACGCGCATCGTCGACGTGGGCGACGATGCGGCGCATCGTGAAGATGTGGTCGTCGCCGGCCAGCGGGTACTTCCAAGCCTCTAACTCCGAGTGTCCGACCTCGGTCGACACCAGGTACATCTCGCCGACGTTGCGGCCGTCGTGCTGAAAGGTCGCGATCTTCTCGGAATCGGGCGACCAGAGCAGAACGGGCTGGTCGCTGCGGACCCACCCCGCGTTGTTGGTCGCGTAGCCGTAGTGCTCGGCGCCGTCGGCCGTGAGCTGGGTCTCGTCACCCGTCGGCAGGTCGCGTACCCACAGGTTGTAATCGCGAATGAAGGCGGCGCGCCGGCCGTCGGGTGAGACGATGGCGTTTCGCGCCGCCGCGACTTCCTCGCGCAGTACCCGGCTACAGACGTGGCTCTCGATGACGCAGGTGTACTGGCGTCCGCGTGAGCCGAAGGTGATCGAGGCCCCGTCGTCGGCGAAGCGGCCCTGCGCGGGCAGGTCGAATGCGTCGAAACTCTGGTCGTTTCCGGTCGCGGCGCCGAGCGCGTCGGCCAGCCGCTCGTGGTCGAAGGCGCGCGCCCGGGTTCCGTCGGCCGGGTCGGCGATCACGAACTCACGGCCCTCGGGAATCCGGTTCTGGTAGGCGAGTCGATCGCCGTCGAGCCATGTAGCGCTCGTGATGACGCCCGTCACCAGCGGGTCGGTCTGGCCGCCCAGAAACCGCTCGGCCCGGGCGTAATCGTCGGCGGTCACGACCGGCTGCGCGAGCGTCGAAGCCGGTAGCAACACGGGCAGTACGAACAGCAACGAGAGTGTGTAGCGCATCAAGACTCCCTGCGAACTGTGAATGCCAGAGGCGGTCTGAGCAGTCTACACTGGCGTCCCGCTCCTCGCCACACTCGGCCGGGCCCGGTCGAATCGAGCGGCTATCGAGTCACATCGATGAGAGGATTCTCACGGTGTCGGCGGCGGCTTCGGTCGGGTCGAGGGCGGTGTCGGCTATGCCGGAGACGACTTTCGTCAGGTTGTGATCGGTGAGCCCGGGGGTGGCCCAGGTCGTTGTCGGAGCGCGGGTGATGTAGACGGAGAAGGCGTGGTGGCCGGAGCCTGGACGTTCACCGACGATGTGGAGGATTGACCGCTTGAATCCGCCAGCTCCCGAACCTCCGAAGAGCAATTCGCCGATTCGGTAGCCGGCGCGGACGCGGCCGGCGGTGACGACGATGTGCTCGGGCGCGAGGTTGAAACCGGCCTTGCCAAGCTCGGGGCGAAGCACCCTCAGAAAAGGCTGCAGGTGTCCCTCGTCGATCAACGCATAGGCGTTGAGACCGTCCGAAATCACGATCTGCGCATCGTAACGATCGTCCCGGTTCGCCGCCAGCCGACGAATCGCTCGTTCTGACGATGGACGGAGCGTCTCGCCGGTGGGAGGGTGCAGGATGTAGTCTCTGCGGCTCTCCGACGTCGTGGCCACCTCGAGACTCGGCTTCACACCTGAGGCGAAATCCGTGGGCAATTCGGCCCAGATCGATTCCTTCGAGTCCCGATAGAGGTGCCGAATCTGACGATCGAGCTCGGAATCCAGCTGCCAGACCTCTCGGCCGTGGCTCTCGGCGATGAAGACTCCGCGGCTCCGAACGTCCTCGATGTGACGCCGACCTTCAACGAGGATCTCCGCCGCCGGGCGCCGGTCCCCTCTTCGCTGTCGGTATTTCATGTAGACCCACGCGGGCTGGCCGAAGTGCCGAGTCGGGTGCCCGTCGGTGTCGATGACCTCGAGGTCCTTGAAGAAGCGCCACATCGCGTCGTCGACCTTGTAGCCAAGCTTCTCGCGGATGCGGACATGATCCTGGAAGCCGGTCGTCAGGTAGCTCAACATCGGGTCGTTCTTCGTCGGAAGCGCCATCAGATAGGCCGGATTGGCCGGCAGGATCCGGTCGATGCACCAGTTGAGGTCGTCCAAGTCGACGTCCATGTGCAGGGTTGAACAGATGTCGAGCCCGATCGTCAGGCCGTGGAGCTTGCCCGCAACGGTGTCTTCAAGGCAGCAGCGGACCAGCTGTTCGCGCGTCCGGAAAATCTCCGGTCCGATGAAGCCCGCAACGTCATTGACGTGGACCCACGGCGCCGGCGGCCTATCCGCATCTTGCTGCGCCTCCGCCACACGCGCTTTCAGGGCGCGCGCGAAACCGTACTTGCGGGCCTCGTGGATCACCATGTCGAAGCCCTTGCCGTGTCCGTTCGTGGCGTCGGCACCCTGACCGGTCTCGAAGTAGAGTCCGTACTTGCCGGTTCGGCTGGCGGCGTGATCTACCATCTTTTGAACGGTGAGATCGAACGTCGTGTTGGCGTCCGCGACTCCCTCCAGACTCTGAAACCAGATTCCAGTCGTTCCGGGAGCGCGGCGTTCGACTTCGGCCTGGACGTCGATGTGCGACAGGACGCACTGGGGAAGCATCTCTTCCAGTCCGAAGGTGTCGAGAATCTCTGCCAGCGTATTTTCGATCGCTGCTACCGACTCGATCTCACTCGAGACGGGGTTGGTCCCCAGGACGACGTCGCCGACCGCGTACGCCCACCCGTTGAACACCTGCCATCGGATGTCGTCCACGTTGTCGGTCGGCGAATTCGGCTGGATCCTCGCGCCCATGTAGCCTCTGGCGCCGATCTTCGAGCCGGGCAGGGGATTGAACACCTTGCGGCCGATCCGGATCAGCTCGTCGTTAGTCATCAGCTTGACTACACAGCCAATGATGTCGCTGGGTAGACCCGGCATGATCTTCTGGATCTCGTCTTCGCTGCTGCTGAGCAAGAACTTCTTCAGCTCGTCAACGGTCCAGCCACTGAGCGTCTCGGTGACCGTCCGGTCGACCGACTCTTCGATGAACGAGTACAGTTCATCTTCAAAAACGGGGTTGTCGATCAGGTCGCCGATTCGAGTGTTCCCAAGGAGCTCCCGCGCCCGCGTGCGCGTTTCTTCGTCGCGTGCCGCAACGCCTATGGCCTGATCACCTTCTTTGAACTCGTTTGCGGTGCCCAGCAGCTGTCGATAGAACGTTGCGTCGAATTGCCCCCTGTTCTGCGAAATATGTGAGAAAAGGTCCTGACCGCGGGTTGCCATCCTGGCTGCGGAGGCATGCCCGGATCGGGAGAAGGCTCCGCTGAAGGTCCAGGAGGCGGCTGCGAGAAGGCCCGAGAGGAACGACCGACGAGGGAGGGCGTGACGTTGAGTCAGTGCGTCTGCCGCATTGCTTGGAGCAGTTCGTCTGGCCTGTGTCATCCCGATGAGCCCCTGAGATTCAGGGGCGATTGTCTCATACGTGCCGAAGACACCGAGGCCGACTGGTCACGAGGACCGTGGTCATCGAGCCTGCAGTTCGGCTGGCATCGTTTCCCGCACGGCGGTCATGATTCTGGATATCGACGGCAGGTAGTGTTTCTCGAGTCTCGCCAGCGGCATCACGGTGTCGTAGCCGGTCACGCGCCGCACCGGCGCGCGCAGCACGCCGTCGTGCTCGGCCAGCCGCGCGGCGATCTCCCCGCCGAGGCCGCCCGAGAGCGCCGCCTCGTGGACGATCACGGCGCGGCCCGTCTTGCTCACCGACGCCACGATCGTCTCCATGTCGATCGGCTTCAGCGTCGCCACGTCGATGACTTCCGCCTCGATCCCCTCCGAGGCCAGCATGCCCGCCGCGGTCGTCGTCTCGACGAGCATCGCCCCCCAGGTGATGAGCGTCACGTCGCCGCCCTCGCGCACGCGGAAGCAGGTGTCGAGTGGGAGCGCCGTGCCGTCGTCGACAACCTCTTCATGCCCGGCACGGTAGATCCGTTTCGGTTCGAGAAAGACCACCGGATCCGGATCGCGGATCGCCGCCAGCAGCAGGCCGTAGGCGCGCGCCGGCGACGACGGGATCACGACGCGCAGACCGGGGATGTGCGCCAGCATCGCTTCGGTGCTCTCCGAATGATGCTCGAGGGCGTGAATGCCGCCGCTGTAGGGTGCTCGCAGCACCAGCGGGCAGGTGAGCCGGCCGCGCGTTCGTGTCCGCAGGCGCGCCGCATGGTTCACGAGCTGGTCGATCGTCGCGTACAGGAACCCCAGGAACTGGATCTCCGCGACGGGTCACATCCCCTGCGCGGCGAGGCCGACCGAAACCCCTGCGATGCCCGCTTCGGCGATCGGCGTGTCGAGCACCCGATCAGGCCCGAACCGGTGGATCAGGCCGTCGGTCACGCGGAACACGCCGCCGTCGACGCCCACGTCCTCGCCGAGGACGATGACGCGCTCGTCCTCCGTCATGGCTCGCGCCAGCGCGGCGTTGATCGCATCGACCAGTCTCATCTCAGCCATGATGGTGCCCCCGTACGACCTGATCGCGCTGCCACGCCAGCGGCGCGGGCAGCGTTTCGTAGAGGTAGTCGAAGACCGTCTCGGCCGGCGCCGGCTCCATGGCGAGGTAAGCCTCGGCGGCTTGCTCGATCTGGGCGGCGCACTCGTCGGCCAGCCGCCGCTCGTCGTCCTCCGACCAGACGTCCTGAGCGGTGAGGTAGGCTCGGAGCCGGGCGATCGGTTCGTGTTTCCACGCCTCGGCGACGGCGGCCTCGTCGCGGTAGCGCTTGGCGCTGTCGGCCGTCGTGTGGTTCGAGAGCCGATAGGTCAGCGCCTCCACGACGTGCGGACCGCCGCCGGTTCGGGCCACGCGCAGTGCTTCGCCGACGATCTGGCGCACCGCGATGACATCGTTGCCGTCGACCTGCTCGCCGGGGATGCCCGCGGCGATCGCTTTCTGGGCCAGCGTCTGCGCGGCGGTCTGCGCGGCCCGGGGCACGGAGATCGCCCACTGGTTGTTGGCGATGACGAAGACGACCGGCACGCGCCAGTTGCCGACCGCCTGCGGCGCCTGGCTGCCGATCGGGACGGAGTTCGGAAGATCTTCTCGCGGCACGGCGAAGTCGCTGCCGCGCTCGTCACCGCCCCAGTAGAGGAACATTTCGGTCGGCGTGACGCCGCGCCAGAGCTGAGCGCCGTGCTCCCGGAACGCCGGCAGCAGGACGTCTTCGGCCGCCATCGCCGCGGCCAGACCGACCGACACCGCTTCTTGCCCGAGCGACGACGGATAGGTGCCGAGGCGGCTGCTGCGCTGCAGTGCGATCGCCTTCGTGTCGAACGTCCGGGTCAACACCATCGCGCGATACAACTCGCGCAGCGTCTTCCCGTCATGCGCGAACTCTGGCAACGGTTGCACCGGCCGGCCGGAGGAATCGAGAAATTGATGGTGGGTCACTTCGAAGGCGGCAGCCTGCATTTGCGCCCCTCCTCCCGGGGCCCCCTGCGGGCCCCGTCCTGCAAGAGGACACTGCAAGAAGACTGCCGGGCCTCCGCCGACAAGGTCGACAGGAGCCCCATGAAACAGGGCTGATTCAGCTGCCTGGCCGTGCCGGCCACCGGCGGCCTGGAGGCGTTGGGGATTTTTCCTACTATAATTCCCGCCTCTCATGTTTCCGAGACGCCGCTTCGCCGCCGCGCTCGTTCCTCTGCTGGTCCTGGCCGCCGCCGGCTGCGCGGCGCCTGCCGACCCGCCTCAGGCGGTCACAGACGCACCGGTCACCGAGGTAGAGTCCGACTCGGTCGGGGCGGCCATGACGACCGGCCTGGTCAGTTCGACTTTCGCCTGCGACTCGGTCGCGAGCTGCTCGGGCGCGTCGCGCTTCAACGAGGCGTTGTGCGGCACCATAGATGATCCGTCCGGACGGACCTGGACGATCCCCGCCGAGGTGAACACCTCAGGCGCGACCTGCGTCGATATCTACAACGACTGCACCGGCGACGGCGACAACCCTGACTACCTCGCCCAGCTCTCGACCGTCGTCGTCGATGGGGAAGGCGCCGAGATCACCGCAACGCTGTTTGGCGATAACTTCTTCGAGCTGTATGTGAACGGCCAGTACGTCTGCCGCGATGCGATCGGCTTCACGCCGTTCAATTCGAGCGCGAGCCGGTTCCAGGCGGCCTATCCGATCACCTATGCGGTCCGGTTGATCGACTGGGGGACGCACCTCGGCATCGGGATGGAGTACGACAGCTACAACGTTGGCGACGGCGGGTTCATCGCGCGCTTCAGTGACGGTGCGGTCACCGGCGCGGATTGGCGGTGTCAGGTCTTCTATGCCGCGCCGGTGGATGATGTGAATTGCGTCGGCGCGAATCGTGACACGAGCGCGTGTCCGCGAGAGCCGGAGTGCGTGGGAGATCCGGAAAGTTGCAGCGCCCTGCACTGGGCCGTGCCCGACGACTGGGCGGCACCGGGCTTCGACGACACCGACTGGCCGGCGGTCTCCCTGTACGCGGCCGACGACGTGACGCGGACGCCGGGCTACGCGAACTATGCCGAGCTGTTCGGCGAGGCCGAGTTCATCTGGACGAAGAATCTGAACATCGACAATCAGGTGCTCTGTCGCGTCACGATCGACGCGCCGGCATCGCCGTAACGATCCTCTGTCAGGAGATTCGCACGTGGGTCAGCAACCGCTTCGAGGCATCGTCGTTCTCGTTCTCGGCCTGCTCGTCTGTGCTCATGCCGCACCGCTCGGCGCCCAGGAGACGCTTCCGGATACCGAGTGGACGACCTACGGCGGCGACCTCGCGAGCACGCGCTACTCGCCGCTCGATCAGATCACCGCAGAGAATTTCGGCGAACTGCAGCTGGCGTGGACGCTCCAGGGTGACAGCTTTGGGCCGCGGCCCGAGACGAACTTCCAGTCGACGCCGCTCATGGTCGACGGCGTCGTCTACACGACGGTCGGCTCACGCCGGGCCGCGGCCGCGCTCGATGCCGAGAGCGGCGAACTGCTCTGGATGCACCGGATGGACGAGGGCGAGCGGGGCGAAGTGGCGCCCCGGCGACTCTCCGGCCGCGGCCTCACCTACTGGGACGACGGCGGCACGGGCCGGATCTTCTACGTGACGCCGGGCTACCACATGATCGCAATCGACGCCGCGACCGGTCGCCAGATCCCGAACTTCGGTCTGGACGGCATCGTCGATCTGAAGCGGGAACTCGACCAGGAGGTCGATCCGTTAACCGGCGAGATCGGCCTCCACGCCGCCCCGATCGTCGCCGGTGACACGATCATCATCGGCGCCGCGCACGTCGTGGGGTCGGCGCCGGTCAGCCGTGAGAACGTGAAGGGCTACGTCCGGGGTTACGACGTTCGAACCGGCGAGCGGAAGTGGATCTTCCACACGTTGCCGCAGCTCGGCGAGTTCGGCAACGAGACCTGGCTGAACGATTCGTGGCGCTACACCGGCAATACGGGCATGTGGGGCCAGGCGACGGTCGACGTCGAACTGGGACTGGCCTACCTGCCGCTTGAGATGCCGACCGGCGACTACTACGGCGGCCACCGGCTGGGCGACAATCTCTTCGGCGACGCCATCGTCGCGGTCGACCTCGAGACCGGCGAGCGGGTCTGGCACTACCAGACGGTGCACCACGACGTCTGGGACTTCGACCTGCCGTGCGCGCCGGTCCTCGCCGACATCACCGTCGACGGCCGCGCGATCAAGGCGATCGTCCAGCCGACGAAGCAGGGCTGGCTCTTCGTCCTCGACCGGGCGACGGGCGAACCGGTCTGGCCGATCGAGGAACGGGCGGTCCCGGGGTCTGATATTCCGGGCGAGGTCCTGGCGCCGACGCAGCCCTACCCGACGAAACCCCCGGCGTTCGACCGCCAGGGGATTGGGACCGACGATCTGATCGATTTCACCCCGGCGCTCCGCGCCGAGGCGCTGGAGGTGGTGGGGAAATTCCGCATCGGACCGATCTACACGCCGCCCTCGGTCGCGACGGCCGACGGCACCTACGGTACGTTGATGGTGCCGTCAGCGACCGGCGGACCGAACTGGCCGGGCGGCGCGCTCGACCCCGAGACGGGCATCTTCTACATCTATTCGAAGACCCAGGTAACCAGGCTCGGGCTCGTCAACGACCCCGAACGCTCCGACATGGACTTCGTCATGGGACGTCCAGAGGGTGTGAACGCCGCGATGGCGGGGACATCGGTGCAGGGGCTGCCGCTGGTGAAGCCGCCGTGGGGGCGGATCACGGCGATCGATCTCAATGAGGGCGAGATCGTCTGGCAGGTGGCGCACGGCGAGACGGCCGACAACGTGCGGGATCACCCGGCGCTTCAGAACCTCGAGATCCCGCGGACAGGTCGTCCGGGCCGCATCGGTACGCTGGTGACCAAGACGCTGGTCATCGCCGGCGATGGCGGGAGGTTCACCGACAGCGAGGGCGTCGAAGGCGCCCGGCTCCGGGCCTACGACAAGGCGACCGGGCGTGAAGTGGCGTCGGTTTTCATACCGTCGAACCAGACCGGCTCGCCGATGACCTATGCGATTGGCGGCGTGCAGTACCTCCTCGTCGCCGTCGGCGGCGGCGGCTACGCCGGTGAGCTGCTCGCGTTCCGGCTGCCCGAGTCGGTGACCGAGGAGTACCAGCCCGTCGCGCCCTGAGGCCGGCGCCTGGCGTCCAGCGCTAGGTGAAGAGCCCGGAGATCATGATCGCCAGGACGGCGATCGGTACGACGTAGCGCATCAGGAACTGCCAGAGCGTGAAGAGGATGTCATGGCCGAGCGCCAGCTCGCGCCTGAAGGTATCGCTCGACACGACCCACCCCGCGAACAGCGCGATCAGCAGCGCGTTGGTCGGCAGCAGCATCGAGCCGGTCATGAAGTCGAAGACCTCGAAGACCGACATTCCGGCGAACGCTGGAATGAACCCGAGCGGCGTCACGCCGGCCAGGACGGTGTCGGACAGGGCCGGCGCCAGACCCAGCAGCCAGATCGCCGCGGCGGCCGCCGGCGTCAGCACGCGGCGCGGCGTCCGCCACTTCTCCTCCAGGTAGGACACGATCGGCTCCAGCATGCCGAGCGTCGTCGTGTAGGCCGCCAGCGTCAGCAGCAAGAAGAAGAGGATGCCGATGACCTGTCCGAGGGTCATCCCGCCGAACGCGATCGGCATCGTCACGAAGACCAGCCCGGGCCCTTCACCCGGGCTCAGGCCGGAGGCGAAGACGATCGGGAAGATGACCAGCCCGGCCAGCAGCGCGATCACCGTGTCGACGACGCCGATGATGACGGCGGCCCGCGGCACCGAGATCTCGCGCGGGAGGTAGGCGCCGTAGGTCATCATGAAGCCGACCCCGACGCCGACCGAGAAGAACGCCTGACCGAGCGCCAGCAGCAGCGACGTGGCCGTCAGCTGCGAGAAATCTGGCGTGAAGAGGAACGTGGCCGCCGCGCTCATGTCGGCGGCGAACAGGTTGTAGATGAAGATGATCAGCAGGATCCCGGCGAGGCTGGGCACCATGACCTTCGTCGCCCGCTCGATGCCCTGGCGCAGGCCTCCGCCGATCGCCACCGCGGTCAGGCCGATGAAGATTCCCTGGAGGGCGACGGTGGCGGCCGGCGATCCCGCCAGCGACTGGAACAGTTGCTGCGAACCGTCGGCGTCGACGCCGGCGAACGTGTTCCGGAGGGCCTCGATGGTGTACTGCAGTGACCAGCCGGCGACGATGCTGTAGTAGGCGAGGCCGAGACCCGGACCCAGCACGCTCAGGTAGCCGATCGCCTGCCACGCCGGCGAACCGCCCTGAGCCTTGAGGATCTCGCGGACCGAGCCGATCGGGCTGAGTTGGCCCATCCGGCCGATGGCCAGTTCGGCCGAGATGACCGGCACGCCGATCAGGAAGACGAAGGCGAGGTAGACGAGAACGAACGCCGCGCCACCGTACTCGCCCGCGAGATACGGGAACCGCCAGATGTTGCCGAGGCCGACCGCCGCGCCCGCCGTGGCGAGCAGGAACGCGCCGTGGGACGACCATCGTTGGTGAACGGGCTCGGCCATGCGTTCGGGCCTCTCAGGAGGACGCGGGCTGCGCCTTCGGCTTCTTGCGCAGGATCAACCAGTGCACGCACTTCTCCTCGTCGTCGTACAGCCGTTCGCAGTCGTCACAGCGCACGCACTCGGCGAGCGAGATCTTCGGCCCGTCGATCGCGCCCCACTCGCAGGCCTTCTCGCAGATCTTGCAGCCCTGACACTCGGTCCAGCGCTTGATCTTGAAGACCGTCAGGTTCGAGATGAGCCCGAGGGCCGCGCCGACCGAACAGAGATACCGGCAGTAGAGGTTGCGGACGAGAATCGTGCCCAGCAGCAGCGTGCCCAGCAGCGTCCACATCAGCACATTGCCGCTCAGGGTGAACATCCAGAACGGTTCGACATAGCGGTAGACGAGGAAGTCTCCGCTCGCGAAGAAGTACAACAGCACCACGCCGAGGATGACGTACTTGATGTAGGCGAGGCGCCGATCGAGCGAAGCCGGCGGGTCGAAGCGCAGCCGTGCGGGCATGACGCGGTCGAGCAGTTGTGTAAATGCGCCGAACGCGCAGATCCGCCCGCAGTACAGCCGGCCCCAGAGCACCGTCGACACCGTCGTGAAGCCGATCAGCAGATACCAGGGGATGCTGTGCCGGACATCGGGAAAGTTGCCCTCGAGGATCGCGAAGATATTCACGATCGACACGAGGTTCGACTTGTAGAAGCCGAGGTAGGCGATCGACCCGGCGAACGACACGTACTTCAGAGGCACGCTCTTCCGCGTGAAGCTGAAAACGGCGAAGCCGAGGACGAGCGCCATGCCGACGATGTCGCCGATCTCCGCCGCGCTGAGCGACGCGACCGACTCTTTCAGTTCGTCTTCTTCGAGCAGTGCGTCGAGATCCTCGAGCGAGAACTCCGGCTGGTCGGCGTCGCCGTCTGGCGCCGGCTGGGTGGCGGCGGTCGGGGGCACGAGCAGCCCCGCGGCGAGGGCCAGCACGGCGACGATCCGCACGGCGCTCACTTCTGCGCCTCGAGCTGTTCCTTGACGAACTCGCGGAACATCCGCCGTGTCGAGCGACGGATCGCCGACGTGGCGGCCCGGACCGTGATCGTGGCACCGGAGATACCGTCGACGTCGTCGCCCACGACGAGCCGCTCACGGTAGCGGCGATTGGGGAACTGATTGGCGAAGCGCGGTTGTTCGATAGACCGCGCGCCATAGGGTTCATTGTGGCTCACCACCGACACCGCGATCATGGTGCCGGCCGGCCGCAACCCGACCATCATGACGATCTCGCTGGTGTACCCGGTGATGACGTGCCCGGCGTCGGGATTCATGTAGGCTAGGCCGACCAGCGTGTCGGCGGCACCGTCCGTACCGCGGACGTAGCCGCGGAAGTGGGGATACTCGCCGTCCTTGCTGACGTAGTAATCGGCCTCGGGCACCACCGTCTCGAGATGCTTCCGGTATCGTTCGACACGCGCGTCGCCGGTCTGTGCGCCGCCATAGGTGGAGAGTACGGCCGGCACGGCGAGTGCCGACAGCAGGGCCGTGGCGAGGGCGACGATTAGTCTATTCACGAAGTGGGTAATTCTATCCTCAAACGCCGCGCGGCGCGGTGACAGGCGGGCGGCTAGCGCCGCCGGGCGAGCGAGATCCGTCCCTGGAGGTCGCTGCCACCCGTCGCGATCATCCAGGAGTTCGCCTTCGGGACGACGAACGACTCGCGGACGAAGCCGCGATTGCGGACCTGTCGCACCTCCCACTCGAGCCGGTCGGCGTAGACGCGGAAGACGCGGTACGAGTTCGGCCACTCGACCACGGCGGCGTTCTGGATGTGGTGAATCCCCTGGAGGTCGTTCACCTCGTCCCAGTGGTCGTGACCGTTCAACGTCGCGACGACGTTGGGCGCGGCGCGCACGATGTCGAGCACCGCCTCACGGCCGAGCACGCTCCAGTCGTGCAGCCGGAAGCCGCACGACGAGAGGCCACCGCGATTGAACGGCGCGTAGTGCCAAACGACGATCGTGGGCGTCTGGCGATCGGCCATCAGCGTGTCGCGGAGCCAGGCGCGCTGGTCGTCGCGCGCCTCGGGTTCTTCGATCTTCACGTCCAGCACGACGAAGCGCAGCGGCGGCTTCGGCAGGGCGTAGCTGAGGCTGCCGCCGGGGAAGAGATCCCCCAGCAGCTCCCGCGCATCGGGCCGCGAACTCTCGAGGTACACATCGTGGTTGCCCATGCAGCCGTAGACCGGGAGCGGCTGCGAGCCGACGATCCCCGCGAACAGCGCGAACTCGTCCCGCGTCGCATTCTCGGTCATGTCGCCGCCGTGCATCACGAAGTCGATCCCCTCGCGGGCGAGCGCCCAAAGCGTCGCGCCGAATTCGGCCGTGACCGCCTCGCCCATCTTGAGGTTCATCCAGAGATGTCTCCCTTCGAACCGGACGTGGGTGTCGCCGATGAGCGCGAAGCGGTAGCGCGGGGCCTCGACGGGATCGGGGAGCGGGCTGAGCCGCAGGGCGCGGAACCGTCCCGCGTCGCGGAAGTGCGGGCCGGCGATCGTCAGCCGGTGGAGCCCGCCGGGCAGCAGCCAGCGATCCACCGAAATGGTGTCCGGTGGCCTCGTACCCAGCACCTGCGGGGCCGGGTCGTTGATCTCGGCGATGCCCCACGACGGCGCGGCCACCATCGGCGCGGCGATCACCGTGTCGTCGCACAGCACCGTCGCGCGCAGGCCGGGTCGGAGGTCGTCCGACGGCTCGAGATCCAGTTCGGCTGATAGATAGACGGGCTCGTCGGCTTCGACGGTGAACGTCAACAGGCCGTCCGGAGCGATCGGCTGGGCGGTCCCGCCGGGCTCCTCGACGTCGAGCCGCGCCAGGTCGAGCGCGTAGGCGCCGTCCGGCGCGGTCAAGGTTAGCGTCCCGCGCCGTGGCATAGGGCGCGCCCGCTGGTCGGCCAGCGCGTGCAGCTGGGGCGCGAGCAGGGGATACGCCTCGAGCGCCGACGTCCCCTGGAGG
This sequence comes from Acidobacteriota bacterium, assembly GCA_002730525.1. Classification (GTDB taxonomy): domain Bacteria; phylum Acidobacteriota; class Vicinamibacteria; order Vicinamibacterales; family UBA823; genus UBA2161. The sequence continues at coordinate 52,385 of PCAK01000004.1, forward strand.
CCGAAGGCCGATCGGGCGATCGACAGCGAGGCGCCGGCGGCGCTCATCGCCCTCAGGAAGTCACGCCGTGAGCGGGGTTGAGGCATTCAGTTCGTGCTCCACCGGCCACTCGGGTAGCGCGGGACTTCAGTCCCGCGATGCGGCCATCCGAGGGATGGCCCACCAGTGCCGGATCCGCCACGACAGATGCTCGACGACGTCGGGATAGCGGTCGGCGAGGTCGGTCGTCTCGTAGGGATCGGCGATGAGGTCGAAGAGTTGCGGAGCATCTGGTCCGCCGGCGTGAACGAGCGCGTAGCGGCCGAGACGGCCGTCGTGGCGAACCAGCAGCTTGAACCGGCCCTCGATCACCCAGCGGTAGAGCAGGCTGGCCGAGGGGTCGTCGATGTCGGCGATATCGTGCGCGAACGCCTCGCCGAAGATCGCGTCGCGAACCGGCGTCTCGCCGCCGACGATCACGCGCAGCAGATCGATCCCGGGCAGGGCCGGCTGCGGCTGCAATCCGGCCGCGGCGAGCAGTGTCGGTGCCAGGTCGATGCTGCTGACCGTCAGATCGTGCCGGCCTGGCTCGACCACGCCCGGCCAGCGCAGGACGATCGGTGTCCGCGTGCCACCCTCGAACGGCGACTGTTTCGACCGCGGCGCGAACATCTGGTTCCAGCCGTCCGGCAGCGCAGGCGGCGACATGTCGGGTGTCGCCTGGATCCAGCCGTTGTCGGTGACGAACGCGACCAGCGTGTCGTTGGCGAGACCCTGCTCGTCGAGATGACCGAGCAGCGCCCCGACGGTCTCGTCGAACCACTCGCACATCGCGTAGTACCGCGCGATCTCGATTGGACGGCCCGGGGCTCGGTACTTGTCGAGCAGCCGCTCCGGCGGGTTGTGCGGCAGGTGCGGCAGGAAAGGCGCGTACCAGACGAAGAACGGTTGATCCGCAGCGTTCGCCGTATCGATGAAGTCGAAGACCGGCGCCAGCCCGCTCCGGCCGATCGTCAACCCCGCGTCGCCGTGGCGGCCGCCGCGGTTCTGATCGCCGTGCGTCATCCCCCCCGAGAACCCACCGCGTGCATAGCCGCCTTCCCACCACTTGCCCGACTGGAAGCTGGTGTAGCCGGCGTCGCCGAGCAAGCGGGGCACGGTCGGCGTCTCGTCGATGCGGGCGACGAGTTGCTGATTGAGGGCGCGATAGGCCGGGTCGTTCCAGTAATCCGCCCCGGCGGCCGGCGTGTCGACGAAGGGGTCGTTGCCAGTGACGCCGTGGGTGTGGGCGTAGAGGCCGGTTGCCAGCGTCGACAGTGACGGTCGGCAGAGCGCGGTCGGGACGTAGCCGCGCGTGAACAGGGCGCCGGCCGAGGCCAGGGCGTCGAGGTTGGGCGTCTCGATCGTCTGATGCCCCATGAACCCGAAATCGGTCCACGACTGGTCGTCGCCGATGATGAGCACGATGTTCGGCTGCTCGGCGCGCTCCGGTGCCGGCCGCGCCTGGAAGGCCGCGCGGTCGTACGGTCCGCCGTAGGCGTCGCGCAGCGCGTCGGTGCGGGCCCTGAGCGTGTCGAGGGTCGGGCCGTAGGCGAGATCCTCGACGAGGTTCTCGAGCTGCTCGGGGTCGCGTTCGAGGTCGTGCAGGAACTCATAGGCCGGCTGCTGCTCGAAGTACCGTGCGTAGACCATCCGCGCGTCGCGGACCCCTTCGTACTTCGGGATGGTGTCGTACTCGACGAGGTGTTCGATGAAGAAGTCGGTACGCCACGCCGCGGGTTCGTCGCCGGCGACGAACGGCAGCAGGCTCCGGCCGCGGTACGCTTCGGGCGGCTCGACGCCGGCGATGTCGAGAATGGTCGCCGGGATGTCCATGTTGAGGGCGATCGCGTCGGTTGAGCGTCCGCGATCGGCCGGCTCGCGGCGCGGGTCATGAATGACGAGCGGCACCCTGAGCGATTCCTCGTAGTGGGACCACTTGCCGGCGAAGCCGCGCGCACCCAGGTAGTAGCCGTTGTCGCTCGAGAAAATGATCACTGTGTCGCCGTCGAGGCCGAGGAGTGCCAGCTCGTCGAGGACACGGCCCATCGCCTGGTCGACGCCGGTGATCATCCGGTAGTAGGCCCGGATGTTCCGGTCGTACTTCTCGAGCGTGTCCCAGCGCCAGAACCAGCGCTCGCGGTTGAGCGAGGCCTTGAGAAAATCCGGCTGCGCGTCGAAGACCGCCGGGTCGGAGAGCGCCGCCGGCGCGATCTCGGCGTCGTCGTACAGGCCATCGACGGCGGCCGGCCAGGGATAGTGCGCGTCGTGATCGATATCCTCGGCATGCGGCGCGTTGAAGCTGACGCTGAGCGCGAACGGCTGGCCCCCGGCCGGGTCGTGGCCACGCAGGAACTCGACGGCCCGATCGGCCGCGACCTCGGTGATGTGCCGGACCTCTCCGTCGGGTTGAATCTGGAAGTACGGATTCCGGTCGAGCGGCTCGAAGATGTCAAACATCGTCCGGACGGCATCGGCTTCCGTGACCACGCCGAACTTGCCGACGAACCCGGTGCGGTAGCCCGCCTCGCGCAGCAACGCCGGGTAGCTGCGATCGGTGTGCCTGGCCTCGAGCGGTGGCGTGTCCAACGTGAAGCGATGCGTCCGTTCGGGCACGCCGGTCAGGATCGTCGCGCGGCTGGCCATGCAGATCGCCGTTGTGACGAAGGCGTGGGTGAACCGGATACCGTCGGCCGCCAGAGCGTCGATCGTCGGCGTGTCCAGGATCGGGTGCTCGGCGGCGCCCAGCTGGTCGTGCCGCTGGTCGTCGGACAGGAAGAAGATGATGTTGGGCGGCGGTGCATCCGCCGGCTGGGCGTTGATGGGCCCGCCCGCCAGCACGAACATCAGGACGAGTGCGCTCGACGGGCGGCTGGGCATCGCCGAAGCAAATCACACCGTCGGCCGGGGTGCAAGGCAGCGCTCCTGGTGCATAATGCAACCTCCCTCATGGCCGATCGGTTGCCGATCTCGGCAGAGTTTCTCGCTGAACAGAACGCCGCTCTCGAGGCTCATCTACGGGCGGATTTCGAGCATCTCGGCGCGCAACTCGAGCGGCGCGGCGCGGCGATCGACCGCCTGGTCGACCGGGTGCGAGGCCTCCGGGTGGCCATTCCCACCTGGGGCGTCGGCACCGGAGGGACGCGCTTCGCCCGGTTTCCGATACCGGGCGAACCTCGCAGCATCTTCGAGAAGCTCGAGGACTGCGCCGTCGTCCAGCAGCTTGGCCGTGCGACGCCGACGGTCTCGCCGCACCTGCCGTGGGACCGTGTCGACGACGTCGACGCGCTTCGCCGGCACGCCGCCGCGCTCGGCCTCGGGTTCGATGCCGTCAACTCGAATACGTTCCAGGATCAACAGGGGCAGGGACATTCGTACAAGTACGGCAGCCTGACGCATGTCGATCCGGCGGTGCGCGCGCAGGCCGTCGCCCACAACCTCGACTGCATCGCCGTCGGCGAACGCCTCGGGTCCAAGGCGCTCACGGTCTGGATTGCCGACGGCTCGAACTTCCCGGGCCAGCAGCACTTCGCGCGCGCGCTCGATCGTTACGTCGATGCGATGCGCGAGATCTACGCGAAGCTGCCGGACGGTTGGCGGTTGTTCCTGGAGCACAAGCTCTACGAGCCGGCGCTCTACTCGACGGTCGTCGCCGACTGGGGCACCAGCTACGTCTGTGCCGAGCGCCTCGGGCCGCGTGCGCAGTGCCTGGTCGATCTCGGGCACCACGCGCCGACGGTGAACGTCGAGCAGATCGTCGCGCGGCTGATCCAGTTCGGCAAGCTCGGCGGGTTCCACTTCAATGACTCGAAGTACGGCGACGACGACCTCGACACCGGCGCCGTCGATCCGTTCCGGATCTTCCTGGTCTTCAATGAGTTGGTCGACGCGGAGGCGCGTGAGGTCGACGGCTTCGATCCGGCCTACATGCTCGACCAGTCGCACAACGTGACTGATCCGATCGAGAGTCTGATCGAGAGTGCGGCGGCGGTCCAGCGCGCGTTCGTGCAGGCTCTGCTGGTCGACCGCGACGCGCTCGGCGCCGCCCAGGAGGCGAACGACCCGTTGGGTGCCGCGCAGTTGCTGCGCGAGGCGGCTCGGACGGACGTCGAGCCGGTCCTCAGGATGTCGCGGCTCGGCGCCGGTGGGGCGATCGATCCGCTCGCGGCCTATCGCGCGTCGGGCTACCGGGCGCGGACGGCCGAGACGCGGACCGCCGAACCGACGGGGCGGCCTGGGATCGTCTGAGGTCGCCGGTCACCGATCGATGCGCTATGTCTGAGCCCACGTCCGCTGCGGCCGAAGCGCACTACGAGTTCGACCGCGAGCCGGTCAGCGCCGACCGGCTCCTCGGTCCGGGGCACTTCGCCGCGTCGTTCGCCGGCGAGCACGTCGCGGCGACCGAGTTCGTCATCGGCGCCAGCTTCGTGAGCTGGGGTGCGGCGATCGGCGACGTCTTCGTCGGGCTGGCAGTCGGCAACCTCCTGGCCGTCCTGAACTGGGCGTTGCTCTGCGCGCCGGTGGCGGTCGACACCCGGCTCACGCTCTACTGGTACCTTCGGCGGATCGGTGGCCCGGCCGTGACCGCCGTCGCCAACGTCCTCAACGCCTTGCTCTACTGCGTCCTGGCCGGCGCGATGATCACGGTGGCCGCCTCGGCCGTCCGGATCCCGTTCGGCATCCCGGCGCAGACCGGCCTCTACCCGACCGACGCGCGATTCGTGCTGGTCGTCGTCGCCGTCGGCGGGCTGGTGACCTGGCTCGCGATCGCCGGGTTCCGGCGGCTGGCCGACTTCGCGATGGTCTGCGCGCCGTGGATGTTCCTCATGTTCCTGGTCGGCGCGCTCGCCGTGCTGCCGCGGCTGGGGGAGGCCGCCGGGGTCGGTGCGGTCGGATCGCTCGCCGAATTCTGGCAGGTGGGGGAATCGACGATCTGGACCGGCCGGACGCCGGACGGGGCCGAGGGCCTCTCGTTCTGGCATGTGGCGGCCTTCGCATGGGTCTGCAATCTGGCGATGAACGCCGGCCTGTCCGACATGGCGCTGCTGCGCTACGCGCCGAACGCGCGCTACGGGTTGTTCTCGATCTTCGGAACGTTCCTTGGGCACTACGTCGCCTGGATCGCCGCCGGGGTGATGGGCGCCGGCGCCGCGGTGCTGATGGGCAACCCGCTCACCGAGATCGATTCGGGTGGCGTCGCCTACGCCGCGCTCGGCTGGGCCGGGGCGCTAGCGGTCGTGATTGCCGGGTGGACGACCTCGAACCCGACCATCTATCGGGCCGGGCTGGCGCTGCAGGCGGTGACACGCAACGGGTCGCGGACCCGGATCACGTTGGGGGTCGGCGTGGTCACCACCGGGATCGCCTGTTTCCCGTTCGTCTTCAGCCGGCTGCTCGACTTCGTCGGCGTCTACGGTTTGGTGCTCTGCCCGGCTGGCGCGATCGTCCTCACCGAACACTGGTGGTTTCCACGACTCGGATTGCGGCGGTACTGGGCTGAGGCGCGCGGTGCGCTCAACGTGCCCGCGCTCGTCGCCTGGCTCGGATCGCTCGTTGTGGCGTTCGCCCTGAACCGGGCGGGCGTGCATCTGTTCTTTCTGTTCGTGCCGACCTATCTCGTGGCGGTCGGACTCTACGTCGTGCTGGCCGCGCGAGCCGGGGCGGAGGAGGCAACGCGGAGCGAGGGCGCCGAGGCTGCACCGTTGCCGCCCGCACCTCCCGTCGCGCCTGCCGCCGCACCGGTAAAGGAACCGGATCGAATGGCGGCCCTGTGGGGCGTCGTGGCGCTTGCGGCCCTTGCCGTCTGCTTCTGGCTCGGCCTGCGGGTCGCGCTCGGCGGCCTCGACGGCTATACCGAGAGCCACGACGCGCTCAGGCGCTGGATCGGCTGGCCGACGGTCGTCTATTTCGCCGCCGGTACGATGTTCGTCCGTGCCCGCGAACGCCGGTGACGCGCCGCCGGCCGGAGGTAGAGTACAGATGATTAGGCGACTATTTCTGATGCTGCTGTCACTCGTCGTGCCGGGCGCCGCGTTTCCCCAGCCCGTGCCGGTGCCGACCGACCTCGTCACCGAGTACGCGATCGATCCGGTCGGCATCGACGCGGTCCGGCCACGACTGAGCTGGAAGATCGCCACCGACGCGCGCGGCTGGCGCCAGGCGGCCTTCCAGCTGCAGGTGGCGAGGAACGCCGCCGATCTCGAGGCCGAGCGAAATCTGCTGTGGGACACGGGCAAGGTGGTGTCGTCGGAATCGGTCCACCACGCCTACGGCGGCCCGGCGCTCGAGTCGAGCAGTCGCTACGACTGGCGCGTCCGCGTCTGGGACGCGGCGGACCAGTCCTCAGCCTGGAGTCGGCCGGCCTACTGGGAGATGGGGTTGCTGGACGCCGCCGACTGGCAGGTCGACTGGATCACGCCCGCGTGGGAGGACGAGTTGTCGGCCTCGCCGCCCGCGCCGATGCTGCGCGGGACGTTCGAGGCGGCCCGTTCGATCCGCTCGGCGCGCGCCTACGTGACCAGCCTCGGCCTCTACGAGATGGCGATCAACGGCCGTCGCGTCGGCGACGCGCTGTTCACGCCCGGCTGGACCGCGTACCGCCATCGGATCCAGTACCAGATCTACGACGTGACGGAGCATCTGAGGCAAGGCGTCAACGCGGTCGGTGTCACGCTCGGCGACGGATGGTATCGCGGCGTCATCGGGTTCGCCCAGCAGCGCGGCTTCTACGGCGAACGGCTCGGCTTGCTCGCGCAGATCCGCATCGAGTACGACGACGGCACCGTCGAGATCGTCGGCAGTAGCGATGACTGGCGCGCCACCGACGACGGACCGATCCGGATGTCGGACATCTATATGGGCGAGGTCTACGACGCGCGGCGCGAGCAGCCGGGCTGGACGGTGCCGGGCTACGACGACTCGGCCTGGCAGCCCGTGTCGCGCCTGAACCCGCCCGACGTCGCCGTGATCGCGCCGGCCGGCCCACCGGTGCGCCGGATCGAGGAGATCCGCCCGGTCGAGATCCTCGAGACGCCAGCCGGCGATACCGTCGTCGACCTTGGCCAGAACATGGTCGGCTGGGTGAAGCTGACTGTGGACGCTGCCGCCAACGGCGCCGACGCAGGACATCGGATCGTCCTCAGGCACGCTGAAGTCCTCGACGCCGACGGCAACTTCTACACGGAGAACCTGCGTGCCGCCACGCAGCGCGTGGAGTACCTCCTCGTGGGCGATGAGGCGCGGACCGAGTTCGAGCCGCACTTCACCTTCCAGGGATTCCGCTACGTCGCGATCGAGGGCTACCCGGGCGACTTGACGCTCGACGATCTCACGGGCGTCGTCATCCATTCGGACATGACCGACACCGGCGAGTTCGAAACTTCCGATACCCGGCTGAACCAGTTGCAGCACAACATCCGGTGGGGGCAGAAGGGCAACTTCCTCGACGTGCCGACCGACTGCCCGCAGCGCGACGAACGGATGGGCTGGACGGGCGATGCCCAGGCGTTCTGTCGGACGGCGACCTTCAACATGCAGGTGGCGCCGTTCTTCACGAAGTGGCTCGGCGATCTGGCCGCCGACCAGTACGCCAACGGCAGCATCCCCTTTGTCATACCCGACGTCCTCACGAACGGCGACAGTGGGGCGGGCGCCACCGGCTGGGCCGATGCCGGCATCATCGTTCCGTGGACGATCTATCTGGCCTACGGTGACGTGCGGATCCTCGAGGCGCAGTACGACAGCATGCGGGCGTGGGTGGCGTTCATGCGCGCGCGGGCCGGCGACGACCTGATCTGGACCGGCGACTTCCACTTCGGCGACTGGCTGGCCTACGCCACGACCGACCCGGGCTACCCGGGCGCGACGACCGGCACCGACGGCATCGCGACGGCGTTCTTCGCCCACTCGACCGGCTTGCTTGCGCGAATCGCCGAGATTCTCGGGCGCCCCGATGACGCGCGGGAGTACGCCGCGCTACGCGAGCGGATCGCGGCGGCCTACCGTCGCGAGTTCGTCACTCCGACAGGGCGCGTGGCCGAGAACACGCAGACCGCCTACGTTCTCGCCCTGCACTTCGATCTCCTGCCTGAAGATCTTCGGGCCGAAGCCGCGCGGCGTCTGGTCGAGGACATCCGGAGGCACGACACGCACCTGACGACCGGCTTTCTCGGCACGCCGTACCTCACGCACGTCCTGACGCGGTTCGGGTATCTCGACGTCGCCTACAAACTGCTGCTGCAGGAGACGTATCCATCGTGGCTCTATCCGGTTACGCAGGGCGCAACGACGATCTGGGAGCGGTGGGACGGTCAGCGGCCCGACGGCAGCTTCCAGAGCCCGGGCATGAACTCGTTCAATCACTACGCCTACGGCGCGGTCGGCGACTGGATGTACCAGAGCGTTGCCGGCCTCGACACCGACCCCGGGAGGCCCGGCTACCGCCATGTGCGGATTCAGCCCCATCCGGGCGGCGGTTTGACCGCCGCGCGAGCGGCGCTCGACACGATGTATGGTCGGACCGAGTCGGCCTGGACGCTGGCCGATGGGCGGCTCACGCTCGCTGCCGTCATTCCGCCCAATGCCACGGCGACGGTTCGGATTCCGGACGCGGTGATCGCCGACGTGACCGAGGGCGGTCAGAGACTCGACGTGGTCGACGGCGTGACGGCAGTGTCGGCCGATGGCGACGATCTGGTGATCGAGATCGGCTCTGGCAGCTATACCTTCGTTGTCGATCGGTAGACCTCTTCCAAGGAGGCAGTCATGGACATTCAGACACTCACCGAGTTCTTCAAGTGGTGCACGATCCTCAATGTCGGCCTGCTGGCGTTCTGGTCGGTCTGGTTCCTGTTCGCGCCCGACCTCGTCTACTGTCTGCAGCGTCCGTGGTTCTCGGCCTCGCGCGAGGCCTGGGATCTCGTCATGTACAGCTTCCTCGGCGCGTTCAAGATCTTCGTCTTGGTCTTGAACGTCGTGCCGTGGGTGGCGTTACTGATCATTGGATGAACGCTCATGCCCAACCGAAAGGACCCGCCCATGACACTGAATCGCCGTGAATTCATCGCTGGAACGGCGGCGTGCCTCGCCGCGAGCCCGATTCGGGCCGAGGGCGGCAGCCAGGCCACAACAGTTCGCCGATCAAACGGCCAACCTATGGGAAATAGGCCTTTTTTTTGGGGGACAGCGACCTACCGCCCCATTTCGGCGCCCGCGCCTGGAGTTCGGAGAACGGGGCTATGAGACCGGCGCCCGCAGAGGACAATCCCGAGTAAGCCAGCAGCGGTTGCTTCCCACCCCCTGCTCCGATAGATTCTGATCCTCTAATTCCCGGGTTCTGTCCCGAAGGGGGTCACGATGACGAAGTTTCCCGGCCGGATCCTTGCGCGCGCCTCCGTTTCCTTGGCGGCCGCACTGATTTTCACTGGTTTCATTGCCGTTGCTGGCGTTGCGGGCACGGCCGAGGCCCAGACCGTTTCGCCCGACCAGTACGACCAGTTGAGCTACCGGCATATCGGGCCGGTCGGCAACCGGGTCGCCTCGGTCGCGGGGATCCCGGGGGATCCCCTCATCTATTACGTGGGCGCCGCCTCCGGAGGCATCTGGAAGACGGTCGACGGCGGCCTGTTCTGGGAGCCGATCTTCGACGACTACCCGACGCACGCGGTCGGCGCCCTGGCCGTGTCGGTGTCGGATTCCCAGATCGTTTGGGCCGGCACCGGCGAGCCGCACATCCGGTCGAACGTGACGATCGGTGACGGCGTCTGGAAGTCGACCGACGCCGGCAAGACCTGGACGAACATGGGGCTGGAAGCGACCGGCCGGATCTCGCGTGTCCTCATTCATCCGACCGACCCCGACATCGTCTACGTCGGCGCGCTCGGTCATGCCCACGGGCCCCAGCCCGAGCGGGGCGTCTACCGGACGATGGACGGCGGCGACACCTGGGAACAGGTGCTCTTCGCCGACGAGAACAGTGGCGCGTCGAGTGTCGAGATGGATCCCCACAACCCGCGCACCCTCTACGCCGGCATGTGGACCGTCACGTTCAACACCTGGGGCCGCCGGAGCGGCGGACCTGGCAGCGGCCTCTACATGTCGCGCGATGCGGGCGACACCTGGACGAAGCTGGAAGGGAACGGCCTGCCGACCCGGACGATCGGTAAGGTCGACGTCTGTCTGACGCCGGCCGACTCGAACCGGGTCTACGCGCTCATCGAGACCGGCGACGGCGTGCCGCTGAACGGCGAGGAGACCGACAACGGCGAACTGTGGCGGTCGGACGACGGCGCCGAGACCTGGCAGTTGATGACCCACAACCAGGACCTCGGCGGCCGGACGGCCTACTACAACAACTGCGCCGTGGCGCCGGACGACGCGGACGAGGCCTACTTCCTGACCGCGCCGTTCGTCCGGTCGATCGACGGCGGCCGGACCGGCCAGCAGCAGGGCGGCCGGCGGCGGCCCGGCGGCGACAACCACGACATCTGGATCGACCCGACCAACGGTGACCGGATGATCGTCGGGAACGACGGCGGCCTTGCGATCTCGCAGAACCGCGGCGCGACCTGGCTCAGAGTGAACCTGCCGATCGCGCAGATGTACCACGTGACGGCTGATACGAAGGTCCCGTACTACGTCTACGGCAATCGGCAGGACGGCCCGTCGTATCGCGGCCCGAGCAACTCCCGGACCGGCGGGTTCGGCGGCGGCCGGATCCCTCGCGGGATGTGGCACTCGGTAGGCGGCGGTGAGAGCGGCTTCGCGACGCCCGATCCGGAAGAGCCCGACGTCATCTGGTCGTCGGCCTCCGGCTCCGGCGCGGTCGGTGGCATCGTCGTCCGCTACGACGAGCGGACGCGCCAGTACCGGCAGCTGGAGGTCTGGCCCGAGAGCACCATCGGCTGGCCGGCCGAATCGCTGCGCTACCGGTTCCAGTGGACGTTCCCGCTCCTGATTTCACCGCACGACAACGACACCATCTACGTCACCAGCCAGCACGTCCATCGGACGACGAACGATGGGCAGAACTGGGAGGTCATCAGCCCGGACCTCACGACCAACGACAAGAGCAAGCAGGTGATGTCGGGCGACCTGACGCCGGACAACATCGGCGTCGAGTACTGCTGCGTCATCTACGCGTTCGACGAGTCGCCGGCCCAGCAGGGCGTCTTCTACACCGGGTCGAACGACGGCATCGTGCACGTCAGCCGCGACGATGGCGCCAGCTGGCAGAACGTGACGGCAAACCTGCCCGACCTGCCGGAACTGGGCGTCGTCCGCGGCATCGACGCGTCGAAGTGGGACGCCGGCAAGGCGTATCTCGCTATCGAGTTCCATCAGGTGGGGAACTTCGCGCCCTACGTCTACCGGACCGACGACTACGGGCAGTCCTGGACGAAGATCACCGACGGCATTGCCGACAGCCCACTCAGTTTCGCGCGGAGCATCCAGGAAGACCCGGTCCGCGAAGGCCTCGTCTATCTCGGCACCGAGAACGCGGTCTATGTCTCGTTCAACGACGGCGACTTGTGGCAGCCGCTCAAGCTGAACATGCCGGCGGCACCGATCTACGGCCTCGTCGTCCAGGAGCATTTCAATGATCTGGTCGTCGGCACCTACGGTCGGGGCTTCTGGATCCTCGACGACCTCTCGCCGCTGCAGCAGCACACCGCGGAGGTGGCCGGCGGCGACGCGCATCTCTTCGAGCCGCGTGCGGCCTATCGCTTCCACAACATCACGTCGCCGCAGGCGATGCCTAACGATCCGTCCGACGGCGAGAATCCACCCTACGGCGCATCGATCAACTACTGGCTCGGGTCGGGCGACAACGGCGAGGTCAGCCTGAAGATCGAGAACGCCCAGGGCGAAACCGTCCGGACGCTGGACGCGACGACCCAGGAGGGGATCAACCGGGTCTGGTGGGACCTGCGCAGCGAGCCGTCGGTGCAGATCAAGCTACGCACGAAGCCGATCTACGGCGAGTGGGTCGATCTGGGTGACGAGCGGTGGCGCTCGGGCGGCGGCGAGATCGCTGTCCTGGAGCCGCCAGGCACGTATACCGTCGTTCTCGATGTCGATGGCCAGGAGCAACGGCAGTCGCTCGAGGTCAGGAAGGACCCGAACTCGGAGGGAAGCGAGGCCGACATCGCCGCACAGCTGGCGATGGCCCGCGAGCTGCGCGGCAACCACGAAGAGGTCGCCGGCGCCATCAACCAGCTCGAGTGGATCCGGCGGCAGCTGTACGACCTCCAGGCGGTCCTGACCGACGCCGGGGACGATCGTGCCTCGCTCGTCGAAGCGATCGCGGAGGTGGACGGCACCGTGATCGCCGTCGAGGAGAAGATGGTCCAGCTGAGGCGGACAGGTACCGGGCAGGACAACATCCGGTGGCCGACGATGCTGCAAGGCCGGCTGGCCTATCTGATCCGCAACGTGGCGACCTACGACTTCCCGCCGAACGACCAGCAGCGCGAGGTGCAGGGCGTGCTCCAAGAGCGGATGCGGGATGTCCTCACCGAGGTGCGCGCGGCGATCGACGGCGAGGTTGGGTCGTTGAACGATACGCTCGAATCGCAGGGCGTCCCGCCGGTCCTGGTCGTGCCGCCGCAATGAGGTGAACCCGATGCATATTCGATCCGTCTCGGTGACGCACGCCATCGCTCTCGCGCTGGTGGTGGTCTCCCTCGGCGCGTCGGCGGCCGCCCAGGAAGACGGCTCGCCGTTCCCGTTCGACACGAAGCGGTCGGCGGTGATCGGCCATCGTGGCGTCGTCGCGACGAGCCAGCCGCTGGCGTCGAACGCCGGCCTCGACATTCTGAAGCAGGGTGGGAACGCGATCGACGCGGCGATCGCCACGGCGGCGGTCCTGACCGTCACCGAGCCGCACAGCACGGCGCTCGGCGGCGACATGTTCGCGATGGTCTACCTCGAGGGCGAGAAGAAGCTCCTCGGCCTGAACGGCAGCGGCCGGTCGTCGTACAGCATGACGCTCGATGCGTTGATGGGGCGGCTCGACGAGCAGGAGATGGATCGGATCGGCGGCATCTACTCGGTCTCGGTGCCGGGCGCCGTCGACGGCTGGTTCACGCTGCTCGCGGAGTACGGCACGATGACGATGGCCGAGGTGCTGGCGCCGGCGCTCCACTACGCCGAGCACGGGTTCCATGTCACCGAGCGGATCGGAGAGGTGTGGGCCGGCAGCGAGGAGAAGCTCAGGCGCGAACCCTCCGCCGCAGCCACGTGGCTCGTTGACGGCAAGGCGCCGCGGATCGGCGATCTCTTCGTCAACCCCGGCCTCGCCAAGACGCTCAAGATGATCGCCGAGGGCGGGCGCGACGCGTTTTACCGCGGACCGATCGCCGAGGCGATCGTCGCCTACTCCGACAGCAAGAACGGCTTCTTCACGATGCAGGACTTCGAGGAGCACACCTCGACCTGGGTCGAGCCGCTGTCGACCGACTACAAGAACTACACGCTCTACGAGCTTCCGCCGAATGGCCAGGGCATTGCCGCGCTCGAGATGGTGAACACGCTCGGCAACGCCGACCTGGGCGCGCTCGGCCACAACTCGACGGCGTATCTGCACCATCTGATCGAGGCGAAGAAGCTGGCCTACGCCGATCTCGACCAGTGGGTCGGCGACCCCGACCAGAACGAGCTGCCGGTGGACGTGCTGACGTCGACCGGCTACGGCCGATCGCAGTTCGCGCGGATCGACCCGGATCGCGCGCAGCAGCTGAACGAGTCGGGCCTGCCCGAGCGGGGTGACACGGTCTATTTGACCGTGATGGACGAGGACCACAACGCGGTCTCGTTCATCTACAGCATTTTCTCGTCGTTCGGCTCGGGCCTGGTCGTGCCCGACAGCGGCATCACGCTCCAGAACCGGGCGGCACTGTTCTCGCTGGAGGAAGGCCACGTCAACGTGGCGGCGCCGCACAAGCGGCCGTTCCACACGATCATCCCGGCGATGGCGTTCAAGGACGAAGAGTTCTTCATGAGCTTCGGCGTCATGGGCGGGGCGGTCCAGCCGCAGCAGCACGTGCAAGTCTTCCTGAACGTCGTCGAATTCGGGATGAACATGCAGCAGGCGCTGGAGGTGCCGCGCGTCAACCACAACCGCGGGATGAGCGTGACGGCAGAGCCGGGGATCGATTCTGCCGTGCTCGACGCGCTCGAGGCGATGGGCCACGAACTGAGGCGCCGCTCCGAGATTGGCGGCGTCGGCGGCGGCCAGGGGATCATCTTCGACCGGGAGACCGGTGCGATGATAGGCGGGTCGAGTCACCACAAGGACGGTATCGCCGTCGCCTACTAGAGACTCGCGGCCCGACTTTAGACCGGTGGCGCGGGGCTTCAGCCCCGCGGGCGCGCAGCCCGGACGGGCTGCGCTTTCTCTTGCGACTATGTCCAACGAACCCAAGACCGCGCTCGGCGTCCCCACGGCCACCGCCTTCGTGATCTCCGCGATGATCGGTACGGGTGTCTTCACGACGCTCGGATTCCAGGTCGCCGACATCAGGTCGACCTCCGCCGTCATGGTGCTCTGGATGATCGGCGGCGTGATCGCGCTGTGCGGCGCGCTCTCCTACGGTGAACTTGGCGCCGCGCTGCCGCGCTCGGGCGGCGAGTACAACATCCTCCGGCGGGTCTATTCACCGGCACTGGGCTTCCTCGCGGGCTGGGTGTCGGCGACGGTCGGGTTCGCCGGTCCGGCGGCGATTGCGGCGATGGCCCTGGCGTCGTACGTCGGCGCGATCGTGCCGGGGGTGCCCGAGAATCACCTGGCGGCGGTCGCGGTGCTGGCGTTCAGCGTGCTCCACGCATCGAGTCTCGGCGCGGGCACTGTGCTGCAGAACCTCCTCACCGGGGTGAAGGTGCTTCTGATCCTGGTCTTCGCCGGGTCGGCCTTCAGCGTGGCCGCGCCGCAGACCGTGACGCTCCTGCCGGGCGGTGCCGACCTCGGTCTGATGACCGGCTCGGCCTACGCCGTTGCGCTGATCTTCGTCTCCTACGCCTACACCGGCTGGAATTCGGCAATCTATATCGTCGGCGAGCTCGACCAGCCGAGCCGGACGCTGCCGCGCGCCTTGCTGCTCGGGACCGGCGTCGTGACCGTGCTGTACGTCCTGCTCAACTACGCGTTCCTCCGCAGCGTCTCGATGGAGGCGCTGGCCGGTCAGATCGAGGTCGGCTTCCTGGCGGGTGAGCAGATCTTCGGAGCGGCCGGCGGGCGGATTACCGCCGCGATCATCGTCACGCTGCTGGCCTCGACCGTGAGCGCCTACATCTTTCTCGGCCCGCGCATTCTGGCGGTGATGGGGGAGGACGTGCCGGCGCTGGCCTGGCTGTCGACGCGTAGCCGCCGCGGATTGCCGGCGAATGCCTTCGTCTTCCAGCTGGCCTTGTCGCTAGGGTTCATCTACACGTCGAGCTTCGATCAGGTGCTCGTCTACGCATCGATCCTACTGGTGACGATCTCGACGCTGGCCGTCGCGGGCGTCTACGTGCTTCGACGAACCCAGCCCGATCTGCCGCGGCCCTACCGGACCTGGGGCTATCCCTACACGCCGGCCATCTTCCTCACCGTCAATCTCTGGATGCTCACCTTCACCCTGACCGACCGTACCTTCGAGTCGCTCGTCGGCCTCGGCATCCTGGCCGCAGGCCTGGTGGTGTATGCGGTCTTGAGCCGGGTAAAGGCGTAGGGCGGCTTGACATCACGGCGCGCTGTTCTAGCCTCAGGCGCGGGCCTTCTGGCTCGACACCCCGGGGAATTGGTTACACTAGAGGCCAGGCTTCCGGCCGATTCGCCATCTTTCAAAGGAGCGTCTAACGTCATGGCTGCGTATGCCTGTCCGAAGTGTGGGATGAGCGTGGGCACGATGACCTTCGGAAGATGTGGAAGAGAACTCGTGCACGGGAGCCTCACCATCGATGGCAACGCCGTGCACATCTCGAAGTGCCCCGACGGCCACGGGAAGATCGAGTCGCCGATGTGCTGTGGCGAGGATATGACCTGCGCCGTCTAGGTACCCTGGTTCGGGTGTAGAGACGGGAGGCGGAAGCGAAGGCTTCTGCCTCCCGTTCTGTGTTTAGCGCGGCCTTGTCCCCATCTGTGACATGATTGATGGATCGATCGTGTCCGAAACCGCCATCCGAAGAGAGCCGAGTGATTGAATTGAACGAACCCGCCGTGTCGGAACCCAAGAATCCGCTTCCTGAGGTCGGCATCGACGACCTGCCGCCGCCGCTACGGGCCGGCGCGGGGCGAGCCGGTTGGACCTCGCTGATGCCGGTGCAGGCGAAGGCGATCCCGTATTTGCTGGCCGGCCGCGACCTGCTGATCCAGGCGCGGACGGGCAGCGGCAAGACCGGCGCGTTCCTGCTGCCGATGCTGAAGAGCCTGGACCCGAACAAGCCGCACTGTCAGGCGCTCGTGCTGGTGCCGACTCGGGAACTGGCCCGGCAGGTCTGGCACGAGGCCGAAACGCTGTGCGGCGACGCCGGCCTGCGCCACGTGCCGGTGTACGGCGGCGTCGGGTACGGCCCGCAGATCGACGCGCTGCGGGAGGGCGCGCACATCGTCGTCGGCACGCCCGGTCGCGTGCTCGACCACCTGCTCAAGCGCAACCTGTCGTTCAAGCATCTGGAGATGGTCGTCTTCGACGAGGCCGACCGGATGCTGTCGATGGGCTTCTACCCGGACATGAAGGAGATGCAACGGCACTTTCCCGAGCGCCGGCTGCACAGCTGCATGTTCTCGGCAACCTTTCCGACCTACGTCATCCGGACGGCCCAGGAGTTCATTCCCGAGCCCGAGTTCCTGACGCTCAGCCGCGACCACGTCCACGTGACCGACACCGAGCACGTCTATTACATCGTGCCCGGGATGGACAAGGACCGCAGCCTGATGCGGATCATCGAGTTGGAGAATCCTTCGTCGGCGATCATCTTCTCGAACACGAAGTCGACTGTGCACTACGTGTCGAACGTGCTCAAGAACTTCGGCTACGACGCGGACGAGTTGAGCGCGGATCTCTCTCAGGCCGAACGCGAGAAGGTGCTGAAGCGTGTGCGCCAGGGGTCGCTCCGCTTCCTCGTCGCGACCGACGTGGCCGCGCGCGGGCTCGACATCCCGGATCTGTCGCACGTCATCCAGTACGAGCCGCCTGCCGACATCGAGGGCTACATCCATCGCTCGGGACGGACGGGGCGCGCCGGTGCGTCGGGTATCGCGGTGTCACTCGTGACCGAGCTCGAGTGGTTCACCCTGAACAAGATCGCCAAGGCCTACGGGATCGAGATGCAGGAGCGGCCGCTGCCGACGCCGTCCGACGTGGAGGCCGTGGTGGCTGAGCGGGTGACGGTGCTGCTCGAGGCGCGGCTGCGCGATCGCGATTCGCTGAAGGCCGAGCGCGGTCAGCGGTTCGTGTCGCTGGCCCGGCAGCTCGCCGAGAACGAGGACGAGTCGGCGCTGATCGCGATGCTGCTCGACGACTACTACCAGCAGAGCCTGCATGCGCCGGTGCTGCGTCCGGGTGAGGCCCCGTCGCCCCAATCCCGGCCCGAGCCCGCCGTCAGGAAGAAGGTGGGCGTGCGTCCGCGGCACCGCCGGGGCTCGTCCAGCCGGCCGGCTCGCCGGTAACGTCTCTGGCACCGCCCCGCCTCGTAGTCGAAGCCCTGCGGCAAGGTGTCGGGCGTGAACTCGGTCGGTGCGGTCTCGCCGACGAACTCCTCGCCGGCCAGGAAGGTCGCGCCGTCAGCCGTCGCCGCTGTCGCGCGCTCGGGGACGAAGACCGGTAGCTGCCCGAGCTCGAAGCCGACCAACCGCTGGCGCTCCGCGCGTTCTTTAACCGCGCTCGAGTCCTCTCCCTGGTTGGCCGCTCGGATGTAGAGGCTCACCGAGCGGAACCGCCCGGGCGCTTCATCGATCGTCACGGTGAACGGCACGTAGACCCGGCCGCCCTCGCCGCGCAGCAGATGGTGGTTCAGCTTGAGCCAGGCATCTCCACATCCAGTTCGGCGAAGCTGAGCGCGCCACGGTCCTGGGCCGTCGACGCCAGAGAAGAGCCGGCGACCAGGGCGATCGTGAGGCCCGCTGCGAGAATCCCGCGATGCCGTGTGCGCATGAGGTAAGGTCCATTATCGCTCGATTCGGCCCCGGCGATGCCATCGTTGGCCGAGCGAGGGGGACTGCGTCCCTGGAGAAAAGCCGCGGCCGCCTGTCCGTCTCCGGGTATGATGCTCGGCGTTGCCTACGCGCACCCAGCCTGCATGACCTTTGACGCGCGCGACACCCCGATGGCCCCCTGGCGGCAGGGTCTCCACCAGATCGTCTTCGAAGCCGACACCGCCGCCGGCAAGTGGTTCGATGTCGTCCTGATCGCGTCGATCCTCGCGAGCGTCGCGGCGGTCATGCTCGATAGCGTGGCCGCGATTCACATGCGGTTCGGGGCACCGCTGCTGTGGATCGAGTGGGGCTTCACGCTGCTCTTCACCGCCGAGTACGTCGTCCGGCTCCTGAGCGTGCGGCAACCCGGACGCTATGCGACCAGTTTCTTCGGTGTCGTGGATCTCCTGGCCATCCTGCCGACCTATCTCAGCCTCTTCATGGTCGGGACGCAGTCACTGCTGGTGATCCGCGCGCTGCGGCTGCTCAGGATCTTCCGCGTGTTCAAGCTCGGGCACTACGTCAAGGAGGCCGAGGTCCTGTTGCGCGCGCTGCGGGCGAGCCGCGCGAAGATCACAATCTTCATCGTGAGCGTGTTGTCGATCGCCCTCATCGTTGGCGCTCTGCTCTACCTGATCGAAGGTGAAGCGAATGGATTCACGAGCATTCCGCGTGCGATGTACTGGGCGATCGTCACGATGACGACCGTGGGCTATGGTGACATCGCGCCACGAACGGTCCTCGGCCAGATCGCCGCCAGCGGCTTGATGATTCTGGGCTATGCCATCATCGCCGTCCCGACCGGCATCGTCTCGGCTGAACTGGCGCAGCAGGCGACGCGCCGCCCGGTGTCGACCCAGGCGTGCCTGGCGTGCTCCCGCGAGGGCCACGAAGACGACGCGACGCACTGCAAGTACTGCGGCGCAGGGTTGTATCCCGCCGGCAAGTCGCCGGCGGGATGACGCCGCAACCCACCGTGAGAGTTTTCCGTCCAACCGTGATGTGAACACCGTCCTGGCCAGGTGCGCCTTCCGCGCTCTCGTGCTCCTGTGGCTCGCGGCCGGTAGTGGCGTGCGCCCGGCCGCGGCGCAGGAGGCGCTCACCGAGCTCCTCAGCGCCCAGATGCATCCGCTCTCCGTGGAGCAGGGCGCGCTGAGCGGGGACGGCGCCGCGGTGCTGCTCGAGGCGGCGGCCAACGCGCAGTTCTTCCTCATCGCCGAGGAGCACAACGTCGGCGAGCTGAACGCCATCGCGCAGGCGCTGTTCGCCGACGCGCCCGCGGAAGCCCGGGTCCTGATTGGGGCCCTGATGCGAACGACCCGGATCTACTATGCCTGGGCCGAGGGCCGCCGGGGCCGACCGACCGGCTACTTCAGCAGCGCCGACCGCGAGCTGAGCATGAAGCGGCGTTTCATGGAGCGGTACCAGGCCGCGCGCGCGACGGGCGACCCGCGGCCACGGGTGCTCGTCAAGGCCGGCCACTGGCACGCCTTCCGCGGGATCTACCGCGCGGCGGTGCCGACCTTCGGCAACTTCCTGTCCGAGTTCGCGATCTCGAACGGCATGGAGAGCTTCGTGCTGTCGACTTACGTCACCGACAGCCAGGAGGACTGGCGCAATACCAGCGGGCCGCTGGCGTCGGTCGTGCCGGAGGGCGTGACGGCCGTTGTCGACTTCCGGCCGCTTCGGGGTCTCGCACGCCAGAACGCGATTGATGGTCTGGACGATGCCTTCAAGGCGACGTTGTTCCGGGCCGACGCGGCCCTGGTGATCTCCGGCGGCCGGACCGGGGCCTCGACCGTGGCCGACAGCGCACGCTAGCCGAACCCCGCCCGCTCTCATCGAATCGAAGTTGCATCGCTTTTCCGCCTCACGTACGCTTGCCTGCGTAGTCGATTGTTTTTTGCGAGAGGACATCTTCCATGACGAATCCCAGAATGTTCCGCGGTGGGTGGCTCGCCCTCGTCGGCGCGCTCGGTGTTGTCGCTGTCGCGTGTGGCCCGAGCGTAGAGCCAGCCGACCTCGTCCTGCACGGCGGTAAGATCGTCACGGTCGACGAGGCACTGCCTGAGGCCGAAGCGCTCGCCGTCACAGGCGACCGGATCGTCGCCGTCGGTACCAACGAAGAGATCGACGCCTACATCGGCGATGCGACCGAGGTAGTTGATCTGGCCGGTCAGACCGCGATCCCGGGCTTCATCGAGGGACACGGCCACTTCCTCGGTGTCGGTGGCGCACAGATGCAGCTGCGGCTGGCCGACGCGCAGAACTGGGACGAAATCGTTGCGATCGTGGCCGAGGCCGTGGCGGAAGCGCAGCCGGGCGAACTGATCCGCGGCCGCGGGTGGCACCAGGAGAAGTGGGATCCGCCGCCCGACCCCGAGGTCGGCGGCTTCCCGCTGCACGACCTGCTGAGTGAGGTGTCGCCAGACAATCCGGTGCTCTTGACCCATGCCAGTGGCCACGCCACCTTCGCGAACGCGCGTGCGATGGAGCTGAGCGGCATCACCCGAGATACACTCGACCCCGAGGGCGGCGAGATTCTCAGGGACGCCCGCGGCAACGCGGTCGGTGTGTTCAGCGAGACGGCCGGCCGGTTGCTGCGCGAGGCACGGGCCAATGCGACGCCGCCCAGCCCCCGGCGTCAAGCCGAACTGGCCGTCGAGGAGGCGCTCCGGAAGGGGATCACGAGCTTCCAGGATGCCGGGTCCTCGTTCGCAACGATTGACCTGCTCAAGGAGATGGTCGACGACGGCAGCCTCGGCGTCCGGCTCTGGGTGATGCTGCGGGAATCGAACGAATCGCTGGCCGATCGCGGCGCCGAGTATCGGATGGTCGGCTACGGCGACGATCGTCTGACGGTCCGCGCGATCAAGCGCTCCATCGACGGGGCGCTTGGATCGCGGGGTGCGTGGATGCTCGAGCCGTACACTGACGCGCCGGACACGGCCGGGCTGAACACGACGCCCGTCGCGGAAATCGAAGCGACGGCGGCCTGGGCGATCGCCAACGACTTCCAGCTGTGCGTGCACGCCATCGGCGACCGCGCCAACCGGGAGACCCTCGACATCTACCAGGCGGCGTTCGAGGCCAATCCGGACAAGACCGACCTGAGGTGGCGCGACGAGCACACGCAACACCTGCACCCGGACGACATCCCGCGCTTCGCCGAGATGGGCGTGGTGGCCTCGATGCAGGGTGTGCACTGCACGTCAGATGCGCCCTACGTCATCGACCGTCTCGGTGAGCAACGGGCTCAGGAAGGCGCCTACGCCTGGAAGACGCTCATGGACAGCGGAGCCGTCGTCTCCAACGGCACCGACGCGCCGGTCGAGGACGTGAGCCCGCTGGCCAGCTACTACTCGACCGTGTCGCGAAAGCTGGCGGACGGCTCGGTGTTCTTTCCGGGGCAGCGGTTGAGTCGCCTCGAGGCGCTCCAGACCTACACGATCAACGCCGCGCACGCCGCCTTCGAGGAAGGGATCAAAGGATCGCTCACGGCCGGCAAGCTGGCCGACATCACCGTGTTGTCGAAGGACATCATGACGATTCCCGAAGACGAGATTCCGACCACCGAGGTCGTGCGGACGATCGTCGGTGGGAAGGTGATGTACGTCGCGCAATGAGCCGAACGCTGTTACAGAAGGTCTGGGACGCGCACGGCGTGCGCACGCTCTCCACGGGACAGACGCAGCTGTTCATCGGCTTGCATCTCGTCCACGAGGTGACGAGCCCGCAGGCGTTCGCCATGCTGCGCGACCGAGGGTGGCAGGTGCAGTTCCCGGAGCGGACCTTCGCCACGGTCGACCACATCATTCCGACGCTCGATCAGGCCCGACCGTTCGCCGATACGCTCGCTGAGGAGATGATGTCGGCGCTCGAGCGCAACGCCAAGGAGTTCGGCGTGCCGCTGTGGGATCTGTCCAGTCCGCGGCAGGGGATCGTCCACGTGATCGGTCCCGAGCTCGGCCTGACCCAGCCCGGCCTGACCATTGCCTGCGGTGACAGCCACACCTCCACCCACGGCGCGTTCGGTGCGGTCGCGTTCGGCATCGGCACATCCCAGGTCCGCGACGTATTGGCGTCGCAGTGCCTGGCCATCGATCGGTTGAAGGTTAGGCGGATCGACGTCAGCGGGTCGCTCACCCGCGGCGTCTACGCCAAGGACGTCATCCTCGAGATCATCCGCCGGCTCGGCGTGAAGGGCGGGGTCGGCTTCGCTTACGAATACGGCGGCGCCGTGCTCGACGGCATGACGATGGACGAGCGGATGACGGTGTGCAACATGTCGATCGAAGGCGGGGCCCGCGTCGGCTACGTCAACCCCGACCAGACGACATTCGACTATCTCGAAGGCCGGCCGTTCGCACCGGCCGGCGAGACGTTCGGCCGGGCGAAGACCTGGTGGGCGTCAATGGCCTCCGATGCGGACGCCGAGTATGACGACCGTGTCGAGATCGACGGTGCGGCGTTGGCCCCGGTCGTGACCTGGGGGACCAACCCCGGGCAATCGGTGCAGGTAGACGAACGGATCCCCGCGCCCGGCGACGTCGAGACGAACGATCGGCCGGCGGTCACGGAGGCGCTGGAGTTCATGGGGTTCGAGGGCGGCGCGCCGATCGCCGGCACGAAGATCGACGTGGCGTTCATCGGCTCGTGCACCAATTCACGGTTGACCGATCTCCGGGAAGCCGCCCAGGTCGTGGCCGCGCAGCGGATCTCACCGCACGTGACCGGGCTCGTCGTGCCCGGTTCGAAGGCGGTGGCCGCGGCGGCCGAGCAGGAAGGGCTCGACGAGGTGTTCCGCTCCGCCGGGTTCGAGTGGCGCGGCGCTGGCTGTTCGATGTGCCTGGCGATGAACCCCGACAAGCTCGAGGGCCGGCAGGTCTGCGCCTCGTCGTCGAACCGGAACTTCAAGGGGCGTCAGGGCAGTCCGACCGGGCGAACGCTGCTGATGAGCCCGGCGATGGTCGCCGCCGCGGCGCTCGCCGGGGAAGTGGCCGACGTGCGCGAGCTGGCGCCGGCCGGGTCCGTGGGGGTCGGCTGATGGCCACCGGCGGGCAGCGAATCAGCCGGGTCGCCGGAGCACCGCTGCCGATGCGTGGCAACGACATCGACACCGACCGGATCATTCCCGCCCGCTTCCTGCGCTCGATCCGGTTCGAAGGCCTCGAGGCGCACGTCTTCGAGGACGACCGGAAGGCGCTGGCCGAGGCCGGCACGCCGCACCCCTTCGACCAGCCCCAGTACCAGGGGGCTGCCATCTTGCTGGCCAACGCGAACTTTGGCTGCGGGTCGTCGCGCGAGCACGCGCCGCAGGCGCTGCAGCGCTGGGGCATTCAGGCGTGCGTCGCGGAATCATTCTCCGAGATCTTCCTGGGGAACTCGACGGCGCTCGGGCTGCCATGCGCGACGGCGACCCCGGAGGCGATTGCACAACTCCTGCACGCGGCCGAGACCGAGCCCGCCACGGCGATGACGCTCGATCTGGAGGCGCTCACGGTGCGGGCGGGCGATTGCGTGGTCGAGGTGGCGACGGCGCCCGCGGTTCGCGAAGCGCTGCTGTCCGGCACCTGGGATGCCACCGGTCTCTTGCTCGACGAGTTCGACGACGTCCGCGCGGTGGCCGCCAGGCTGCCCTACGTCACCGGCTTCTAGGCTTGCCCTTTCCGTCCTTCTTTCCCTCGTCCTTCGCCACCTTCAGAAACGCCTCGACCACACGCGACTTCTCACCCGCGCGGCGGTAGACGAGGCGGATCTGTCGAGGGAGCCGCAGCTGCGAAACCCTGACGACCGCCAGCTGCCCGCGCGCGATCTCGGCGAGCGCGCATCGGCGGGGTAGCAGCGCCACACCGAGCCCCATTTCCACCGCGCGCTTTATCCCGTCGAGGCTCGGAAACGACATCTGGATGTTGATCGGCGCGTGCCGCTGCTGGGACAGCCGCAGGACCCGGTCGCGCGCGGGCGACGGATCGTTGTGGGCGATCACCGTCTGGCGCCCAAACTCCTCCATCGAGATCTCGTCCCGCCCGGCCAGTGGATGTTCCGGACTCGTCAGCAGCACCAGTTCGTCGGCGCCGATCGTCACGGTGCTCAGGCCGCGCTCGGAAGGGTGGAAGGTCAGGACGCCGAAGTCGAGAGTGCCGTTGATCACCTCGGTGGCCACCTGGCGAGCCGGTACCCGCCGCACATCGACCTGGGCCTCGGGATGTTCCTCGCGAAAGCGCGACACGATCGGCAGCAGGATGTGCACCGCGGCTTCGTTGGCGCCGATTGCCACTCGCCCGCGGCGGAAGTCCTGCAACTCGCGCACCGCGCTGGCGGCCTCGTCGCGCAGGTCGGTGAGGCGCCGTGCGTAGTCGTGGAGGATTCGGCCCGCCTCGGTCAACCGCCCGCCCTTCGACGTCCGGTCGAAGAGCCGCTCGTTCAAGTCCTCCTCGAGGCGCCGCACGGCCTGGCTGACTGCGGGCTGTGTCCGGTGCAGCCGCACCGCCGCGCGCGAGAAACTCCGTTCGGAGGCGACGGTCAGAAACGTCTGTAGTTCAGCGAGATCCACGGGTCCTCCCTCGAATATCCGCCTATAATTTCAGATTATCATAAGGTAATGATTATAAACTTGACGATAAATCGTCTGGACGCGTACAACGGCAGGAGGAGGCGAGAGCATGACGGCTGAACGGCTGCGGATCTTCGACACGACACTGCGCGACGGCGAGCAGGCCCCAGGTTTTTCGATGCGGATCGACGAGAAGCTGCAGATGGCGCGGCAGCTGGACGCGCTGGGCGTCGACATCATCGAGGCGGGCTTTCCGATCGCGTCGAAGGACGACGCGGAGTCGGTGCGCCAGGTGGCGCAAGAGATCAAGCGCCCGGTGATCGCCGGGCTGGCGCGCTGCCGACCGGCCGACATCGACTGCGCGGGCGAGGCCGTGAAGCTCGCCGACCGCAGCCGCATCCACACGTTCCTGGCGACCTCCGACCTTCACCTCGAGCACAAGCTGCACATGTCGCGCGCGCAGTGCCTCGAGGCTGCGGTCGATGGCGTGAAGCGGGCGCGGGAGTACACCGACAACGTGCAGTTCTCGGCGGAGGACGCGCTGAGGACCGACCTCGACTTTCTCTGCGAGGTCGTCGAAGCGACCATCGCCGCCGGCGCGACGACGATCAATCTTCCCGATACGGTCGGCTATTCGACTCCGGACGAGATCTTCGATTTCTTCAAGGCCGTCATCGGCCGTGTGTCGAACGCGGACCAGGCCGTGTTCAGCGCGCATTGCCACGACGACCTCGGTCTCGCGGTGGCCAATTCGCTGGCAGCGCTGCAGGCAGGTGTTCGGCAGGTCGAATGCACGATCAATGGGATCGGCGAGCGCGCCGGCAACGCGTCGCTCGAGGAGATCGTCATGGCAACTCGGGTGCGCCCCGATCGACTGCCGCTCGAGACCGACATCGACACGAAGGCGATCTACGCGGCGAGTCAGTTGCTCACGGCGCTGACGGGTGAGGCAGTCCAGGCGAACAAGGCGATCGTCGGACGCAACGCCTTCGCGCACGAGGCCGGTATCCACCAGGACGGCATGCTCAAAGACCGCCGCACCTACGAGATCATGAAGCCAGAGGACGTGGGCGTGCAGACGACGCTCGTGCTCGGCAAGCATTCGGGCCGGCACGCCGTGCAGAACCGGTGCGAGGAATTCGGCTACACACTGAGTCGCCAGGCACTGGATCAGATTTATGTGGCCATGATCCGCCTGGCCGACGCCCGGAAGAGCGTCGGCGACGACGATCTGGTCGCCGTCATAAAGAAGGTCCAGGCGGAGCAAGAGCAGCCCGAATCAAGCCCGGCCTGAACCCCTGTTTGCTGGTGGCGCACCCCTTCAGGGGTGCGAATGGGCGATCCGAAGGATCGCCCCGACCCGCTGCCTCATCCATATACAATGACGGGTCCACCCTCGGTAGATCCGTTCGGCTCGTTCACGCGCACTCAATGCAGGATTCCCGACCATGAACGCCACGATCGCCATGCTGCCGGGCGACGGTATCGGTCCCGAGGTGACCGCCGCCGCCGCCGGCGCCCTGAGAGCTGTCGCCGACAAGTTCGGCCACACGTTCAAACTCGACACCTATGACGTGGGTGGCGCCGCGCTCGACGCGGGCCAGCCGCCGCTGCCTGAGGCGACGCTTGAGGGCTGCCTCGCCGCCGACGCGATCTTCCTCGGCGCCGTCGGCGATCCGAAGTTCGATGGCAAGCCACCCGACCAGCGGCCCGAAGCGTCGATCCTGAAGCTCCGCCGAGAGCTCGGGGCGTTTGCGAATCTTCGGCCGGCGCGGGTGTGGCCGGGGTTGGAGGATGGCGGTTCGCTCAAGCCCGAGGTCGTCAAGGGTGTCGACGTCCTGGTCGTCCGCGAACTGACCGGCGGTCTCTACTACGGCCAGCCGCGCGGCGTGGCCGACGACGGCAAGTCGGCGTTCAACACGATGCGCTACTCGGTCGAGGAGATCGAGCGGATCGCCGTCGTGGCCTTTGAGAGTGCGCGCCTCCGCGGGAAGCATGTCACGTCGGTCGACAAGGCCAACGTCCTCGAGACCTCCCGCCTCTGGCGCCAGACGGTGACCGAGGTGGCCAAGCAGTATCCGGACGTCGCGCTCGACTACGAGTACGTAGATGCCTGTGCCTTGCTCATCGCGTCGAAGCCGAGCCGGTACGACGTCATCCTGACCGAGAACCTGTTCGGCGACATTCTCTCGGACGAGTCCGGCGCCATCGTCGGCTCGCTCGGCCTCCTGCCATCGGCGAGTGTCGGTGGAAAGATCGGCCTCTTCGAACCGGTGCACGGCTCGGCGCCAGATATTGCCGGGCAGGACAAGGCGAACCCGATCGGCGCCATCGGTTCGGCCGCGATGCTCCTGCGCCACGCGCTGAAGCTCGACGCCGAGGCGACCGCGGTCGAGTCCGCGATCGGCGGAGCACTAGATGCCGGCTGCCGCACGGTCGACCTCGCCCCTGTGCTAGGGCAGCCGCCGATCGGGTCGAAGGCGATGGCGGCGGCGATCCTCGAGCGGATCCGGGCCTGACGGTGGCGCAGGGCTTTAGCCCTGCGACCCGCCCCCGAATTGCGATATCCTGATCCGACCGCGCCCCGCGCGAACGACCCACACGGTGAGGTGGCCGAGAGGCTGAAGGCGGCGGTTTGCTAAACCGTTGTAGGGGCTTAAACCTCTACCCAGGGTTCGAATCCCTGCCTCACCGCCAATTTCTTATTCTTCAATAGGTTACTGGTCATCTACGC
>PCAK01000005.1 GCA_002730525.1 Acidobacteriota bacterium
AGCGCGCTGGGCTACCGCCCGCCAGCGCCTGAGGCCGTCCAGCCGGCGTTCGTCGAAGGACTGACCATGAGCTTTGCTCTCTCGTAGAAAGTGGACCACCCAGGGGGCCAGGTCACTTGTGGTCGAGCCACTTCGGCGTTAGCCTATGCGGCCATAGGGCCAATGCAGACCACCTACATCGCGACTGGCCTCGACGCAGGCACAGGCAGAAGGAGAAACGATGCGATTTCTAGTTCAGTGGGAATGGACCGAATCGACGTCGGACGAAGAACAGGCGAAGACCCTGGCGACGTTCGTGGCGTGGACACCACCGATCGAACTCTCGGAGTGGTCGAGCTTTGGCGACGGCAACGGTGGCTTCGCCATTGCGGAGACGGACAACGCCGACGACCTCGCCCGGGTCACCGCGCCGTGGGCGCCGTGGTTGAGATTTTCGGTCCGCCCCATCCATCCCATCCAACAGGCAGCCACGATCATGCAGGAGGCTATTGAGTTCCGGCGATCCGTCACGTAGACCGCGACTCGACCCGCCGGGAAGCAGCTTCGGCGTGGTGTTTCGTCCTGGATACGGGTTCATTCATCGGCGATGCGCGTCGTCGACGCGGATGACTCGCCGCACCTGGCGGCGGTGCGGTGACTGTCGCGACGTGTCCGGCACGGGACTCTTAGCGATCTGTTTCTTTTCGTAACGGTTTCGACCAGCCAGCGGTAGGATCGGCGTCTCCACCCCGTTCCCCTGAGGAGCGCCGCAATGAAGCCGTTCGTTGCTGCTCACGCGAGTAGGCGCCGCCAGGCCCACCACAGCGTCACGTCGGTAGCGGCAATCTCTGGCTTCGACGGGTCGTCCGCCACCCCTGTGAAATCGGCTGTTTGTGCGACAACAGGCCGGCCCGCACCCCACACGCCGCCGATCGCGGTTATCATGCTGTCGGTAATCGAACCCGTTCCGCACGATTAATGAGGAGAACACGATGGCAAGAGTTAAGGGACTGAACAAGGCGATGACGAAATCCCAGATGTTCTCGGAGATCGCCGAGAGCACCGAACTGTCCAAACGAGACGTCGCCTCCGTATTCGACGCCCTGGGAACCGTGATCGAACGGCATGTCACGAAGGGCTCGGTCGGACACTGCACCGTTCCGGGGTTGATGAAGATCAAGACCGTCAAGAAGCCGGCGCAGAAGGCGAGGCAGAACGTCCCGAACCCGTTTCAGCCAGGGGAATTCATGGATGTGAAGGCCAAGCCGGCTAGTACGCGCGTGAAGGTTCTTGCCCTCAAGAAGCTCAAGGACATGGCGTAGCTGGCGCTTGAGCGCCCCATAGGGCTCCTGGAAGGAGAAGCGATGACGCGATCCGCGGACGGTGTCTCGGAAGGGTGCCTACGTGCGAAGCATCGACCTCAAGATCGGCATCGTGACGCTGGCGGCTTTTCTCATGATCAGCTTGCCGAACAGCGGACTGGCCCAGGGCCCTACCTTGTCGGCTTGTTGCCCCCGCCACCCGAAGCTACCTTGAGTCCGGCGCTAGTCAGGGCATGACCGGCGTATCTCGGAAGCCCACGGTGTCGCCGATCGTCTCGAGGCTCGCCGCGACCGCCTCCATGTCGGCTTCCCAGATGCGGTCGCTCTCGAAGCGCACCTTCCGCCCGAAGACGGCGCCGGTCAGGTAACTGAAGTCGGCGGTGCCTTCGAAGACCCAGCGGTACTCATCTTCGGCTGAGGGTTCGAGATCGTCGACGGCCAGGCCGGCGTAGTGGCTGAGGAACTCGTCGAAGACGTTGAAGCCGGCGAAACCGAACGGCACGGCCACGATCGTCTCGCTGCCCGGGTTGGCGTAGCGGAGCTGGTGCTCGATGGCGACGGGCGGCGACCCGCGCATGCTGATCCGGCTGCCGCGGGCGAGGCCTGATTCATAGGACACGACATTGATCGGCGACCCGGGCTGCTCGATGACGATGCTGCGAGTATCCAGATTCGCACTGGCTGGCACGATGAGCGCCAGGGTGATGACGAGTGAGGCGATGAGCCACCCAGGCTTCAGCCGGCGGCGCGGCCGGGCCTGAGCGGGCGTCGGCGCGGCCGGCGCTTGGGCTCGAGCAGCATTCTCAACGTCCGGTCGTCCTGGGGAGACTCCTGCACCGTCGGTCTTGTCGGCAACTCGGTACCGATCCAACCACCCCTCCCGCACCCTGTCACCTCCTGGGTTCTTGATATCCTCCCCTTATCATGACCGACGCCACCTCGCGCGCTCCGAACTTCTTCCATCCTGGCGAGCCGCTGGCCGCCGACGAAATGCGGATCACGGCGCTCGGCACCGGGATGCCCTTCGTCAGGCGGTGGCAGGCCTCGGCGGGCTGGCTGGTCGAACTGGGTAACGGTGACGTCTTCATCTTCGACCTCGGCACAGCGTCGATGACGAACCTGAACGCGCTCGGCGTACCCCACGGCAAGCTCGACAAGGTCTTTCTCACCCACCTGCACGTCGACCACTGGGGCGACCTAACGTCGCTCTACGCGGTCGGCATGGTCCGCGACCGGTTCACGCCGCTGCACGTCTGGGGGCCGTCGGGCCCCGAGCCGCATCTCGGCACGGCGGCGTTCGGCGAGGCGTTCAGCCGGGCGATGGCTTGGGACATCGAGACGCGCATCGCGGTCACGGGTGGCGGGGCGGGCGCGGAGATCGTCTTTCACGAGTTCGACTACCTAGCAGCGCGCAAGGAGGTGTACGCCGAACATGGCGTGACGATCACAGCCTTTCCCGCGCTGCACTGCCTCGACGGCCCGAACAGCTACCGCCTCGACTGGAACGGCTTGTCGTTCGTCTATCTGGGCGATGGCAAGCCGAGCCAGTTCATCGTGGACAATGGTCAGAATGCCGATGTGCTCGTGCACGAGGCGTTCGTTCCAGCGCACGAGTATGCCAGGAAGACGCATCTGCCGCTCCACGTCGCCCAGAACATCGCCCACGGTGTGCACTGCCCGCCCCGCTCGGCCGGGAAGATCTTCAGCCTGACGCGGCCGCGCCTGGCCGTGCTCTATCACCTCATGCGCGGTGAGGACCTGACGGTGCCGATTCTCGACGACCTCCGGCTGACCTACGCCGGCCCCGTCACCATCGCCGAGGATCTGATGGTGTTCAACGTGACGGCGGAGCGGATCACGCAGCGGATGGCAGTGGTGCCCGATCTGGCCTGGCCGGTCCCGTCCGACCGCGCCGTCGACGAACGTCCGCCGATCGATCCCGCACGGATGGCCCGGCTCTCACCCACACTACAGGCCGCCGAGATCCCGGTCGAGGGCGTCGAAACGACGGTGCGGGCCGGCGAGGCAAAGTAAGATCGGACTTCGATGCAATCGATCTGTCGGCTGCTGGTCGCCAACCGCAGCGAAATCGCCATACGCATCTTCCGTGCCGGTCACGAACTCGGCATCGGGACGGTCGCGGTGTACGCGCACGAGGATCGCTACGCGTTGCACCGGTTCAAGGCGGACGAGGCCTACGAGATCGGTGCCCCGGGCGAGCCGATCAGGTCGTATCTCGATGTGGAGGCGATGGTCAGCTTGGCCGTCGAGCAATCGATCGACGCCATCCACCCGGGCTACGGGTTCCTCTCGGAGAGCCCGGCCCTGGCACGTGCCTGCGCGAAGGCGGGCATCATCTTCGTCGGCCCGAGTGCGGGCCTGCTGGAGCAACTCGGCGACAAGGTCGCCGCCCGGGCCCTTGCGAAACGAGCCGGCGTGCCGGTACTCCCGGGCAGCGAGCGCCCGGTGGCCGACGCCGCCGAAGCGAAGCGGGTGGCGAAGGGACTCGGCTATCCGGTCCTGCTCAAGGCCGCCAAGGGAGGCGGGGGTCGGGGGATGCGCGTCGTCGAGCGCGCCGCCGACGTGGCGGCCCGCTTCGAGGAAGCGCAGCGCGAGTCGATGGCGGCATTCGGCAGCCCCGACCTCTTTCTGGAACGCTACATCGCTCGGCCGCGCCACATCGAGGTCCAGCTTCTCGGTGACCAGCACGGGCACCTGGTGCACCTGTACGAGCGCGATTGCTCGGTGCAGCGGCGCCATCAAAAGGTCGTCGAGATCGCGCCGAGCCTGCTCCCGCGCGCGAGGCGCGAAGAGATCTGCGCCCACGCCCTGGCACTCGGCCGCGCCGCGGGCTTCGACAATGCGGGCACCGTCGAGTTCCTCCTGGACTCGGACACCGGCGGCTGCTTCTTCATCGAGGTCAACCCACGCATCCAGGTGGAGCACACGGTAACCGAGGCGGTCACCGGCGTCGACATCGTCAAGGCACAGATCCTGGCGGCGCAGGGGATCGCGCTCGACGACGATCGAATCGGGCTACCGTCACAGCAGGCCGTCAGCGTGCGCGGGCACGCAATCCAGTGCCGCGTGACGACCGAGGTCCCGGAGAATTCCTTCATCCCCGACTACGGCAAGATCACCCACTATCGTTCGCCGGGCGGGATGGGCGTTCGGCTCGATGCGGGCACGGCGTTTTCCGGCGCTGTGGTCACGCCCCACTACGACTCGTTGCTAGTCAAGGTCGTCACCTCTGGTCAGCGGTTCCCGGACACCGCGCGCCGGATGGAGCGGTGCCTGCAGGAATTCCGGGTCCGGGGGGTCAAGACCAACCTCCCGTTCCTCATCAACCTGGTACTGCACCCGACCTTCCTGGAGGGCGCGTGCACGACGCGCTTCATCGACGAAACCCCAGAACTCCTGGAGTTCTCGGCCCCACGCGACCGGGCGACGAAACTCTGCACGTACCTGGCCGAGGTGGCCATCAACGGCCACCCGCTGGTGCCGGAGCGGCCGGCCGACGTCCGCCGCGAACCGGTGCTGCTTCCGCCGCACCACGGGCAGCAGCCGTTCCCAGACGGGACGCGCGACCGATTGCGGCGGATGGGTGCGGAGAGGTTCTGCGGCTGGATCAGGAATCAACGGTCGCTGCTCGTGACCGACACGACCTTCCGCGACGCGCACCAGTCACTGCTCGCGACTCGAATTCGGACCTACGACATGCTGGCCGTCGCCGACCTGTATGCGCGGCGAGCCTCGACGCTCTTCTCGCTCGAGATGTGGGGCGGCGCGACGTTCGACAGCGCGATGCGGTTCCTCAAGGAATCCCCGTGGGCCCGGCTGACGACGCTGCGCAAACGGATCCCGAACATCCTCTTCCAGATGCTGCTGCGCGGCGCGAACGGCGTCGGCTACGGCACCTACCCAGACAACGTCGTGCGCGCGTTCGTCGCCGAATCGGCCTCGGCCGGCATCGACGTCTTCCGAATCTTCGATGCGCTCAACTACCTGCCAAACATGAAGGCGGCGATGGATGCGGTGCGACGGACCGATGCGCTGTGCGAGGCGGCCATCTGCTATACCGGCGACATCATCGACCCCGACCGGACGAAGTACAGCCTCGACTACTACGTCGGGCTGGCCAGGGAACTGGAGAAGATGGGCGCGCATCTTCTTTGCATCAAGGACATGGCCGGCCTGTGCAAGCCCTACGCAGCCGAACTGCTCGTGAAAGCGCTGCGCCAGGAAACCGACCTGCCGATTCACTTTCACACGCACGACTCGGCGGGGGTGCAGGCCGCCGCCATCCTGAAGGCGACCGAAGCTGGCCTCGACATTGCCGACGCGGCCTCGGGGCCGTTGTCGGGGATGACCTCCCAGCCGACCCTCGACGGCGTCGTCGAGGCGCTGCGGTTCACGAAGCGGGATACTGGCCTCGACGGCGAGGCGCTCCAGCAAATCGCTGAGTACTGGGAGGCGGCCCGCGACTTCTATCAGCCGTTCGAGGCGGGCATGCGTGCCGCTTCCGCCGATGTCTACCGTCACGAGATGCCCGGCGGCCAGACGACCAATCTGCGGCAGCAGGCCGCGTCGCTCGGTCTGGCGTCACGCTGGCACGAGATCTGCCGCGCCTACGAGGACGCGAACCGGCTGCTGGGTGACGTCATCAAGGTCACGCCCAGTTCGAAGGCGATCGGCGACCTGGCGCTCTACCTCGTGACGAACAATCTGTCGGCCGATGCCATCCTGACCTCCGAGCGGGACCTGGCCTTCCCAGACTCGGTCGTCGAACTGGTATCCGGCGGCCTGGGTCAGCCCCACGGCGGCTTTCCGCCGAAAGTCCGCCAGCGGATTCTTCGAGGCCAGAAGCCGAAGCGCGGCCGCCCTGGCGCGGGTCTGCCAGCGGCCGATTTGAAGGCGGTCCGCGCCACCCTCAGCGACGAACTGGGCCGGCCAGCGAGCCAGCGTGACGTCCTCTCGCACCTGATGTTCCCCAAGGTCTTCGCGGAATTCAGCGCACACGAGGACCGCTACTCGGACGTGAGTGTGCTGCCGACGCCGTCGTTCCTCTACGGCCTGGAGCCGGGCGAGGAGACAGTCGTCGAGATTGAGCGCGGCAAGACGTTGCTCATCCGCCTGGTCGCCATCGGCGAGCCGAACGACGACGGCGTCCGGACGATCTTCTTCGAATTGAACGGCCAGCCGCGCCACGTGACCGTGCAGGATCGGCAGCTGACGGCCAGTGCGCCTGCCCACGTGCAGGCCGACCCCGCCGACCCGAAGCAGCTGGCGGCCGCCATGCCGGGACTCGTGACCCTCGTGGCGGTGAAGCCCGGCGACCGCGTGTCGCGGGGAGAGAAGCTGCTCTCGCTCGAAGCGATGAAGATGGAAACCTCGATCTACGCCGAACGCGACGGAGAGGTCGCCGAGGTGCTCGTCCATCCGGGAACGCAGGTGGTTGCCGGTGATCTGGTGATCAGGCTCGCCTGACCTGGCCACTCCGATCGGCGGCCCTCCGATATAATCGCAACTCGTTCCCGACAGCGGATCTCGCGACATCAGAAGGGAGTCGAGCGGTGAGCCGAACCGGTGGCATCTTCACGATCGCGACCGGACTCGCCGTCGCCCTCTCGGCCTGCAGCGGCGGACCGCAGGCGTCGGACGACGCCTTCCCCACCGAGCCGATCGACCTCGTCGTACCGTTCGCGGCAGGCGGTGCCGCCGATCTGGCGGCACGGGCGTTCGCCGACGGACTGTCGAGCGCCGTCGGACAGCCAGTCGTCGTCGTCAATCGCGACGGCGCCGCCGGCACGATCGGCGGCTTGGCTGTCGCATCGGCCGCGCCGGACGGCTACACACTCGGGTTCGTACCGGGCGGCGTGCTGACCTCGCAGCCACACGTTATCGAGACAACCTACGACCTCGACGCCTTCTCGTACGTCTGCCAGGTGACCGAACGCTTCCTCCTCGTATCGGGTCAGGCCGACGGCGCCTTCGAGTCGATGGCCGACGTCGTCACCGCGGCCCGGGCCAACCCCGGAGCGGTCACATACGGCCATCCCGGGGTCGGCAGCTTTCCGCACCTATTCATGGAGCAGCTCGCCGCAGCCGCCGACATCGAACTGACGGCCGTCCCCTTTCGCGGCGACGCGCAGTCGGTGACGAACCTACTCGGGGGTCACATCACGCTGGCCGCGACCGCCGAAGGCTCGATCGCCGGGCAGCAGGTGCGGCCGCTCGGCGTCTTCGCCGCATCGCGGCTCGAACGGATGCCGGACGTTCCGACGCTGAGCGAGTCGGGGTACGACGTGAGGACATCGATTCCCACCGGGGTCATCGCTCCGGCCGGCGTTCCCGCCGACGTCCTCGCGACGCTAGAGTCGGCGTGCCGCGCGGCCTACGAGAGCGAGGCGTTCCTGGCGATGGTTGATCGCACCTTCCAGCTGCCGACCTTTGTCGGCGGCGCGGCGTTCGGCGCCCGCGCCGTGGCCGACTCGGCCGTGATGCGCGACGTCGTGAGCGCGCTCGGGCTGGGACGCTGACGACGCGGAGCCCGCGATGGCAAGACTGACGCCGACGGCAGACGTCGCGGCAGGACTGACCTTTGTCGCAACGGCGCTGCTCGCGCTCGTCGCCGGCAGCCAACTCCCCATCGGCACGCCGGCGCAGATGGGCAGCGGCTTCGTGCCGATCGTGCTCGGCACCGCCCTGCTGCTGCTCGGGACGCTCATCTCCGCGCGCGCCTGGCGTCGACCGGCGCCGCGCGTCGGCCCGTGGGCTTGGCGGCCGCTCGCGACCGTTCTGGGCGCCACGCTCCTCTTCGCATCGCTCATCTCCGCGGCCGGCCTGCTGCTCGCGGCCTTCGTGACGGTCGTCGCGGCGGGCCTGGCCGCCGAGCGGGTACGGCTGCAAGGACTGGTCGCGTTCGCGGCCGGACTGTCCATCCTCGTGACGATCATCTTCGTCGGGCTGCTCGGCCTGCCGATCGACTGGCTGCCCTGACAGCCTTCGAACAATGGATGTCTTCGCCAACCTCGCGACCGGCTTCGGCGTCGCGGTCACGCCCGAAAACCTCCTGTTCTGTCTGGCAGGAGTGCTGCTCGGCACGCTGATCGGCGTACTGCCCGGCATCGGCCCGCTCACGACCGTCGCGCTGCTACTGCCGCTCACGTTTCAGCTCGAGCCGGTCGGCGCGCTGATCATGCTCGCCGGGATCTACTACGGCGCGCAGTACGGCGGCTCGACGACGGCGATTCTCGTCAATCTTCCCGGCGAGGCGTCGTCGGTCGTCACCTGCCTGGACGGCCATGCACTCGCCAGGCAGGGCCGGGCCGGCACGGCGCTGGCGACGGCGGCGATCGGGTCGTTCATCGCCGGCTCGGTCGCGACCGTCGTCGTCGCCGTCGCCGGACCGCTGCTCGGCGTCATCGCCCTCAGCTTCGGGCCGACCGAATACTGGGCGTTGATGGCGCTCGGGCTAGTCGGCGTCATCGTGCTCGCCCGCGGCCCCGTGCTGAAGGCGATGGCGATGATTCTGGTGGGCCTGCTCGTGGGGCTCGTCGGCACCGATGTAACGACCGGCACCGCGCGGTACACCTTCGGCATCCCCGAACTGGTCGACGGTGTCGGGTTCGCACCTGTGGCCATGGGCCTATTCGGGCTGACCGAGGTGGCGATCAACCTCGAGCAGGGTGCACGCCGAGACCTCCTGACCCGACGGGTCGCCGGATTGATGCCGACGCGCGACGACCTGCGGCGCGCCCTGCCGGCCATCTTTCGGGGCACGACGCTCGGATCGCTGCTCGGCACGCTGCCGGGGGGCGGGCCGGTGCTGAGCGCGTTCGCGTCCTATGCGATGGAAAAGAAGCTGGCTGCCGAGCCCGCGCGGTTCGGGAACGGGGCGATCGAGGGCGTCGCCGGCCCAGAATCGGCCAACAACGCCGCGGCTCAGACGTCGTTCATCCCGCTGCTGACGCTCGGCGTGCCGGCGAACCCGGTCATGGCGCTGATGATCGGCGCGATGATGATCCACGGCATCACGCCCGGACCGCAGGTGATGACGGCGCAGCCGGAACTCTTCTGGGGAATCATCGCCAGCATGTGGATCGGCAACGCACTCCTGCTCGTCTTCAACCTGCCGCTGATCGGACTCTGGGTGCGCTTCCTGTCGACACCATACCGGTTGTTGTTTCCGATGATCGTGCTCTTTTGCAGCCTCGGCGCCTTCGCGCTCAACAACTCGACCTTCGAAGTCCTCGTCATGGCCGCGGCCGGCCTGGCTGGCTATGCGTTCCGCAAGCTGGGCTGCGACACCGCGCCCCTACTGATGGCGATGGTCCTCGGTCCGATGATGGAGGAGAACTTCCGGCGGGCGATGTTGCTCTCGCAGGGGCGGCTGGCGGTCTTCGTCGAGCGCCCGATCAGCCTGGTCCTCCTGGCAATCGCGGTCACGCTGCTGCTGTTCGTCCTCGTCCCGGCCGTCCGGCAATCCCGAGAAGAGGTGTTTCGCGAGTGCCCGTGACGACCTGGCGCTGACGGCCGCCAACGTGACTAGCCGGCCGCCGCCCACCAACGCTTCGGGTCCATTCGCTCACCGTAGCCGAGCGCGACGTCGAGCCAGAGCATCAGCCGGCGCAGCGGCGTCCCCGCCAGCCACCGCCCCACCCGCAGCCACCACTTCGAGAAGTCCTTGTTGTACGGGCAGACCCGTAGACAGATCGCGCAGTCGCTGTTCTGGGCGGCCCAGTACCCGAAGCACCTCTCGGCATCGATCGACCACTTGCGCACGCCGCGAAGGTTCGACTCGTTGTGGCGCATCGTTGTCGGCGCATCCTCGGAAACCGCTTTGACAGGGCAGGCCTGGCTGCAGCGCCGGCAGACGTCGCAAAACGCCTTGACCCCGAAGCGCGCCGGTTGGTCGTGGGCCAGCGGCAGGTCGGTGTAAATCTTCCCGAGGCGGACGCGTGGGCCGAACTCCTTCGTAATGAGAAGGCCGAGCCGGCCGTACTCGCCCAAGCCGGCCTGAATTGCCAGCGGGATCGCCAGCGACGTGTCGTTCATGCTGGCCACGGCTCGGTAGCCGAGGTTCTGGATGTACTGCGCAGTCGACAAGACGACCATCGCGTCGCGCGAGTAGCCCGCGCCGGTCGCTGCGCCACTCAGCGCCGACGGCACCGTCCGGATGAGGTCGTAGTCCATCGACTGCGCCGTGACGATGACGCTCGTCATGCCGGCCGGGATCTCCTGCGGCTTCGCCTGCAGGCTGAGGTCACTGAACTTGTTCACGTACATCCAGCGCTCATCGTGGGCAGTGATCCCGACGAGGTCGGCGCCGAATCCCCGGGCGACGCGCTTGACCTCGGCGGCCGCCGCGGCCGGCGTCCCCAGGTTCATCCGCTCGCGCGCCACACCACGGTCCAGGGTGAATTCGTCGGTGAACCCCTCGCGGCGATCCTCGTCCTGCTTCAACTCGGTGAAGAGGTCCGAGACGTGCCAGGCGGCGTTCCGCAGGGCGTAGTCCTTCTGGGTGAACCCGTCGGTCCTGCGCCACAGGGTCAGCGGCTCACGGTAGGTCGCGTAGAACTGCTTGCTCTCGTCGCTCCGGATCCGAGAGTCCCACCACGACCGGCGGAAGACGTCGTTCCGCTGGTCGAAGCGCTCGAACTCGGCCTGTACGTCGAAGCCGGCCTTGCGGTCGGTCGCGGCCCGATCGGTGTCGACGGGACGATTCGCCACGGAACGAGCTTAGCAGTTGACGTCTCGAAGCGACACGACAGTCATGCGAACCGGACAGCCGCCCGGCCTGTGCGCGGCCCCGACCCCACGAACGACGGTGGACGGCGGCCGAAACACCGGATGCGCGACCTGGTATGCCGCTTGCACAACAGTCACGTGGCGTTCGTGAACTGGAGGTCACCGTGCCGAAGAACACCCGAACCATGTGGAGAGTCAGCGTCCTGGCCGCTGCGACCCTGGCGATGACCGCCACCGCGACCATCGATGTCGAGGCGCAGCGTCGACGGGCCGGTCCGCGCATCGGCCCGCGCGGCGGCCGGACCACCGTGCGCGTGGTAAGGCCGATCTACCGGCCGTACTACGGCTTCGGCTACCAGTACGGCGCCTACCCGTACGGCTACTACTCTCCGAGCTACTACTACCCGGCGTACGACCCGACGACGGCGGTGCGGATCCAGGTCAAGCCGGAAGCCACCGAGGTCTACGTCGACGGCTACTTCGCGGGTGTCGTGGACGACTTCGACGGCTTCTTCCAGCGGCTGCGCCTACCGCCCGGCGAGTACGAGATCGCGCTGCGGTTGGACGGCCACCGCGCCGTGAGTGAATGGTTGCGACTGACCCACGGGTCTACAGTGAAGGTCCGCCACGTCATGGTCCCGCTCGAACCTGGCGAGAGCCAGCCGCCGCCACCCGAGCCGGTCGAACCGATCGATCCGACGGCCTACGGCACCGCGCAGCTGCCCGAGGCAGGTGACCCGCGGGTTTCGACCGACCCACGGTTGGCCCCGGCGGCGCCCGCGCCTCGAACCTCTCGCCCGCTGCGCGCCGAGTCGACTTTCGGCGCCATCGCCGTACGTGCCCAGCCCTCCGACGCCGAAGTCCTGATCGACGGTGAGCGGTGGCAGGGGCCGACTGGATCTGAGCGACTGACCGTCGAGGTGGGCGCCGGCGTGCACGTGGTGGAGGTCCACAAGCCTGGCTACGAACCCTACATGGCCGAGATCGAGGTCTTGCCGGGCGAAACTCTCAATCTGAACGTTAGCCTGCCACGGCTGCCGGTTCGCGGAGTCTGACACCTCGATGCCACCAACCCTGATGTCGCGGATGACGCAGGTCGGCGTGATTGCGGCGATCGTCACCGGGCTTCTCGCGCCGGACACGGCGCACGCCCAGTCGCCGGCAGGCAACGGATTCGTCGTCGAGCGGATCGAGACCGGCTTCACCGTCACGCCAGATTTCAAGTTCACCGAATTCGATGACCGGTCGGCGCGGCTGGCCGGCGTCTACGGCGGCTGGGTCAACGACCGCCGGCTGCTCATCGGCGGTGGGGGCTACTGGCTGACGAACCGCGAGTCTGACTTCGCGATGGGCTACGGCGGCCTCGTCGTCGAGTGGTTCGCCAAGCTGGACGGCCCGGTGGACCTCAGCGTGCGGAGCCTCGTCGGGGGCGGCAGCGCGACGTTGTCAGACGAGGTCGGGACCATCGAACTGCCGGTGTTTCACAGTCGATTCGGCCCGCCCACACGCCCAGGCAATCTCAGGCCGGACCCGCGGACCCGCACGATCGACGTCGGGCGCGTGATCCGATACGACACGTTCTTCGTGGCCGAACCGCAGATCAACGCGCTCGTGCGCCTGACCGACTGGCTCCGCGTGAGCGTGGCGCAGGGTACCGGCTGACCGGCGCGACCGACGTGCTCGGTGATCGGGTGCGCGGCCTGACCGGGACCGTCGGCTTCCAGCTCGGGTTGTAGTCGCAGACGGCAGGCCGGGGGCGATCCACCTCCCGTCCCCAGCCTCGCCGTCGCGGCCCCGCTTACGCCAACCGCCGGTGGTACAATCCGGTGTTCGGCGCACCCGCCTCGGCCTGCCCTGAACGACCCAGACCGTGAACCCGCTCGAGATCGCCCTCGCCGTGACCACCATCGCCGTCGGAGCGCTGCTCCAGGGATCGGTCGGCTTCGGCCTCGCCATGGTGGCGGCGCCGGTCCTGGTCCTCATCGATCCGCGGTTCGTACCGGCCCCTTTGCTCTTCGGGTCGTTGTCGCTGACAGCGCTCATGGCCTACCGCGATCGGGCGGGGATCGATTTCTTCGGACTGCAGTGGGCGCTGCTCGGCCGGCTCGGCGGCACCGCGGTCGGGCTGTACGCGCTGACCCGACTCCCCAGTGACCGGTTCATCTTCGCCTTCGGCGTGCTCGTGCTCCTCGCCGTCGGGCTGAGCGTGTCCGGCCTCCATCTGCGCCCGACCCGGCGGACACTGGTGAGCGCCGGCATCATCTCAGGCTTCATGGGCACGACGACGTCAATCGGCGGCCCGCCGATCGCGCTCGTCTACCAGCACGCCCCGGGTCCCAAACTGCGCGGCACCTTGGCGGGCTTCTTCATCTCCGGCGTCTCGATTTCGCTGGTGGCGCTGGCGGCGATCGGCCGCTTGGGAACTACGGAACTCTGGCTCGCCGCGATGCTGCAGCCCGGCGTCGTGGTGGGATTCGCGGTCTCGAATCGCTTGATTGGCAGCCTGAATCCGGCGCGGCTGCGGCCAGCGGTCCTGACGGTGGCGGCCGCGATGGCGATCGTCGTGATTCTGAAGGAGCTCTTCTAACCCGCCGTCACTCTGCGGGTCCGGCCACGGCCAGGATCGTGGTCAGGACGACCTGCAGCCCGCGCACCGTCGGCTCGCGGTCGATGTCGACCCATTCGTCCAGCGAATGACTGCGGCCGCCGAGACCGCCGCGACCGATCGTGATCGCCGGAATTCCCAGGCTGATCGGTAGATTCGCGTCTGTGCTCGACGTCCGCTGCCGGGACTCGATGCCGAACGCCCTCGCGGCGGCGATGGCCGCCCGCATGATCGGCGCGCTGGCAGGCGTGAGGCCCGAGGGACGGTCGCCGATCAGCTCGAGATCGAGTTCGATCGGCCCCTGGGAGACCGAACGCGTCGCGTTCTCCTCGTCGACCGCCATATCCATCGCGCCGAGGAAGGCCTCGACGAGCTTGTCGAGTTCCTCAGGCGATTCCGACCGCATGTCGATATCCATCGACGTCTCGAACGGAATCGAGTTGACCGAGGTGCCGCCGCGCACGATCCCGACGCTGAGGGTCGTCTTCGGGTTCTCGGGCACGTCGATGGCCGCGAACCGCTGCATCGCACCCGCCATCGCGAACGCCGGATTCACCAGGCCGAACGCACCGTAGCTGTGTCCGCCCGGTCCACGGAAGGTCGCCCGGTAGCGGCGGCTGCCGAGCGCGCCGTTGGTGATCGCGGACTGGCCACCCGACTCGACCGACATGAATGCGGTGATCCGATCCCGGTAGGCACCCTCGCGAAACAGATACTTCACACCGCGCAGGTCGCCGGGGCCTTCCTCCCCGACGTTGCCGATGAAAAGCACGTCGGACGCGGTCTCGAGCGATGCCGCGTCGAGGGCCCGGATGACGGCCAGCAGCGTCGCGAGCCCGGCGGTGTCGTCGCCGATGCCCGGCGCTTTGAGTCGGGTGCCGCTGCGGCGCACGGTCACGTCGGTCTCTGGCGGAAACACCGTATCGATGTGGGCGGCCACCGCCAGGAGCGGTCCCCCGCCGGTCCCCCGCCGCAGCCCCATGACGTTGCCGACGCCGTCCTGCTCGACGTCGAGCCCGGCCGCCTGCAGCATCGTCATGTAGGCGACGGCCCGCGCGTCCTCCGTGAATGGCGGCGCGGGAATCTCGGTCAACTCGATGAGTTCGCGGACGAAACGGTCGTAATCGCGATCGAGATGGTCGAGCGCGGCCTGATACGCGGGGTTCGCCTGGAGAGTCGCCAGGTCGGAGGTCGGCTGGCCTGACGCGGTATCGACAAGCGCGCCGACCAGAAGCAGTACCGCTAGTGTCTTCGTCATCATCCCTGCGGCCACCCGCCGTCGGTCGACGCTGGCCAACGAGAGCGTAGCAAGCCCACCTCGAAGCCGCAACCGTCGCGCGATCGCGCTATACTGAAGTGGACTGATGCCGATCTACGAGTATCAGTGCCGCGAGTGCGGCCACGATTTCGAGATTCTGCAGCGCCTGGGCGAGAGCGCCAAGGGCCTAGCCTGCCCGAACTGCGATCGGAAGACGCTCGACAAACAGTTCTCGACGTTCGCTGGCACCGTCGCCGGCGACGGCCCAGGATCGGGCGGCGATTGCAGCCCGGGCAACATGTGCGGCCCCGGCGGCTTCACCTGAAACGCGGCCTGAGCAGGCGGCCCGGCGGGCCGCTCCGATCCTCGCCCCACCCACTCAACGGAGAAGACGTTGAGATTCCGAACCGTCCGCGTGGCGTCCTGCTTCGTGGCCCTGCTCGCGTGCGCGGCCGCGACGGCGCCGGCCGATGCCGGCGATCCACCAGTCGCGTCGGTCGCCTTCGACCCGATCCAGCTGGAAGCCGCCGTCGAGGTGGCCGCGGCGATGCCGCGCCTGCACAGCCTGCTGGTCGCGCGGCGCAGCGAACTGCTTCTCGAATGCTACTTCAACGGCGCCAGCGGGCGGCGCGTCGCCAACATCAAGTCGGCGTCGAAGAGCGTCCTGTCGTCGCTGGTCGGCATCGCGCTGGGCCGTGGCGACCTGACGAGCGTCGACCAAACGGTTGGCGAGTTCTTCCCCGAGTATCTCGTGTCGACCGGCGACCCTCGCAAGCGCGAGATCACGATCGAAGATCTGCTCACCATGCGCGCGGGGCTCGAATCGACCAGCTTCGGCAACTACGGCGCCTGGGTGCTCAGCGGCAACTGGGTACGCCACGCCCTGCAGCGGCCGATGCAGTCCGAGCCCGGCACGACCCGACGCTACAGCACCGGCAACACGCACCTGCTCTCCGCCATCCTCACGCAGGCAACGGGCATGAGCACCTGGCAGTTCGCCCAGCGCCACCTGGCCGAGCCGCTGGGATTCTCGCTGGCCCGCTGGCCGACCGACCCGCAGGGGATCTACTTCGGCGGCAACGACATGCTGTTCACGCCGCGCCAGATGGTGGCGTTCGGCCAGCTCTACCTCGACCGCGGCAGAACCGGCGACACCGAGATCGTGCCCGCGCAGTGGGTCGACAAATCAGTCGTCACGCGCACCCGCTCCCGGCGCGGCGCCCGCGGCTACGGCTATAGCTGGTGGGTGCGATACGCGGGGACCCGGAAGATCTTCTACGCGTGGGGATACGGCGGCCAGTTCATCTTCGTCGTGCCCGATCTCGAGCTGGTCGTGGTGACGACCTCGTCGGTGAATCCGCGCGGGCGAACGTTCGACCACAATCGACAGATCTACGAGATCGTCGAGGAGGTGATCGTCCCCGCCGCGGAAGCAGCGGGGACCAACGCGGACTGACGAGCGGCGGCTGGTAGGTGAACGGGCACCTGCGGGGTAAGATCTGGGGGCGTTTCGCGGGAGCTGGTCTTTCCGGCTCTGAAACCCAGAGGCGGGAGCTCTGACATGACGCGACCGATCGGAGTGCTCATCCTGCTTGGCTTGCTGGCCTCCTGTAGCGGCAGCGTGTCGCCGCCGGCAGAAGAATACGTCACGAACGAGCGAGGGCTCGATCGGCGCAACGTGGACCTGTCAGCCGACGTGTGCACGGACTTCTACGCGTACGCCAACGGGATGTGGCTCACCCGCAACCCTATCCCACCAGAGTACAGCTCCTGGGGCGTGAGCTCTGAGTTGCGGGAACGCAACTACACGACGTTGCGCGAGATTCTCGAGCAGTCAGCGGCGTCCGGCGCCGAGACGAGCACGAATGAACAGAAGGTCGGCGACTTCTGGGCGTCCGGCATGGACACCGAGAAGATCGAGGCCGACGGCGCCACGGCGCTCTCGGCGGATTTCGATCGGCTCGACCGCGTCGAGAACATCCAGGACCTGCAGACACTACTGAACGAACTCCAGGCCGAGGGCACGGCCGTGCTGTTCGATTTCG
The DNA here is from genome assembly GCA_002730525.1 of Acidobacteriota bacterium. Lineage (GTDB taxonomy): Bacteria > Acidobacteriota > Vicinamibacteria > Vicinamibacterales > UBA823 > UBA2161. The sequence continues at coordinate 16,960 of PCAK01000005.1, forward strand.
GCGTCGATCAGGACCTGAGGAACAGCGAGCAGTACATCCTGTACGCGGTGCAGGGCGGCCTCGGACTGCCCGATCGCGATTACTACGTACGCGCGGATGAGGAATCGGTCGCCCTCCGAGACCAGTACGTCGTCCACATCTCGAAGATGCTTCAACTGGTCGGCGGCTCCCCGCAAGACGCGGACGCGGCCGCCACGGCCATCCTCGACCTCGAGACCAGACTGGCCGAGGCTTCGCTGACCAACGTGGAACTGCGCGATCCGTCGAACTACTACAATATTCAATCAGTGGCCGACGCCGACTCGGCGACGCCAAACTTCTCGTGGACCCGCTTCCTCGATCAACTCGGGCTGGGACATCTCGAGACATTCTCCTATGCCCACCCCAAGTTCTTCGACGAGATGAACGCCATGCTCGAGCAGATTACGCTCGACACCTGGAAGGATTACGTCCGCTGGCATCTCACGACGAGCTATGCGCCCTATTTGTCGGACACGTTCGTCGATGAAGACTTCGCGTTCTTCTCCAAGACACTCCGCGGTACGGAGGAGATCCTTCCACGCTGGAAGCGCGTCGTGGACCGAACGAGCGCCAGCATGGGCGAAGCCCTGGGTGAGGTCTACGTCGCCCGAGCGTTCCCACCCGCGACGAAGGCGCGGGCCGCCGCGATGATTGAGGGTCTACGCACCGCGGTGCGCTCCCGATTGCAGGGCTTGGACTGGATGGGTGAGACGACCAAGGCTCTGGCCCTGGAGAAACTGGAGTCCTTCGTCTTCAAGATCGGCTACCCCGATGAATGGCGAGACTACTCGAGTCTCAACGTTGGCCGCGATAGCTACCTCGCCAATGTTCGAGCGGGTCGAGCGTTCGAAGTACGCCGCAACACAGAGAAGATCGGCCAGCCGATCGATCGTAGCGAATGGGAGATGTCGCCCCAGACGGTCAACGCCTACTACAACCCGCTGATGAACGAGATCGTCTTCCCCGCCGCCATCATGCAGCCGCCGTTCTTCGACGGCGAGGTGGACGACGCGGTGAATTACGGCGCCATGGGGGCCATCATCGGCCATGAGTTCATGCACGGCTTCGACGACCAGGGCAGCCGCTTTGACGCCGAGGGCAACATGGCGAACTGGTGGACGGATGAAGACCGCGCGCGCTTCGACGAGCGAACCGCAAAGCTGGTCACTCAGTACGGCGGCTTTGTGGCGATCGACGATCTCCGCGTCAATGGCGAGTTGACGTTGGGAGAAAACATCGGAGACCTCGCCGGCATCACCATGGCCTACTATGCATTGCAGAGCGCGCTGCGAGACGCCGATCCAGGAGACATCGACGGCTTCACCCCGAACCAGCGATTCTTTCTCTCTTGGGCTCAGTCGTGGCGCCGCAACCAGCGACCGGAGGATGTCCGGCTGCAGGTCAATACCGACCCACACTCCCCGTCGAAGTTTCGTACCAACGGTCCGCTGGCCAACATGCCGGAGTTCGCGTTGGCGTTCGGCTGCCAGGCGGGCGACCCGATGGTTCAGGATTCCGACGATCGCGCCGGTATCTGGTAGGGGATCCGCGAACGCGACGGCGGCGAGGACCGCGCCGGTGAGGGCGTCGCGCCTGGCTCCTTGGAACTCATGACCCCGCCTCGCGTCTGCCAGGACTGACGTCGGCCGTCAACGCCACGACGTGCGCGGGCCGAGTCACTCCCTCGTTCAACGACCCCGAGCGGTAGCCCTGGAGGTCGACGGTCACCTGCTCGAAACCCGCGGCGCGGAACTCCTTGACGATCACGTCGCGAACATCATCCTGCAAGAGCCGAGCGATCTGGTCCGGCGCCACCTCGATCCGCGCGATCGTGTCGTGATACCGGACGCGGCAGACCGCGAAGCCCTGCGCGTGCAGGCTCCGTTCACAGCGCCAGACCTGCCGCAGGCGGTCCAACGTGATTTCGGTGCCGTACGGAAACCGGCTCGACAGACAGGCCAGCGCGGGCTTATCCCAGACCGGCAGCCCGATCCGTCGCGCGGCCTCGCGAATGTCGGCCTTGGTGAACTCGAGTTCGTCGAGTGGCGACCGGACGCCCCGCTCGCGCGCCGCCTTCCGCCCCGGACGATGATCGCCCCGGTCGTCGACGTTGAAGCCATCGAGGACGTAGGGGGTGCCCAACTCGCGCGCGTGGGCTGTCGCCGCGCCGTAGGTCTCGACCTTGCAAAAGTAACAGCGGTCGACCGGGTTGGCGGCGTAGCGCGGATCGTCCAACTCCTGGGTCTCGACGAGCAGGTGCCGCGCACCGATCGACTCGGCGAGCCGACGCGCGTCGGCGCCTTCCTCCGGCGCGAGGCTCGGCGATACCGCCGTCAGCGCGATCGCATCCTCGCCGACTGCCGCGACCGCTTCGGCCAGGAGGTAGCCCGAATCGACGCCGCCAGAGAAGCAGACGACCATCTGCCGCATCTCGCGCAGCAGCGTCCGCAGGCGGGTCACCTTGGCATCGAGCACGGGCATCGGTGGTCGCGCCTCTCTCGGTCGTCTACCGGTTACGCGACGCCGACCCGGAAGAACGCGCGGCCGTGCCACGCCGAGCGCGCGGGCACTTCCCAGCGTCCGGCTCGCAGCTCGCCGACCGTGGTCAGGGTGTTGTCGAACACGGGGGTGTCTGGGTTCACGTCACCGCCCGCCGCGAGGTCGGCGAACTGCGGGCGCGACACGGAGTCGATCTCCTCGCCCCGCCGGAACGTCACCGACGCCCGATCGGCGAGCTTGATCCCGAGCACGCCTTCGAGTCGCTGGATCTCATGTACCAGCGCATCGATGGAGCATCCCGAGGCTCCGGCCGCGGTCTCATCGACGCCGACCATCAAGAATCGATCGTGCCGCCAATCCCGCGCGGCAGTCAGATGCGCGCGATGAGCAGTCCAGTCGGCAAGAAACCGGTCGATCCCGGCGAGCAGGCGCTGGGCGTCGGGATGCGTCAGCGCCCGATCGGCGCCAAAGATCCAGAGGCGCGCCGCGTCGGGCAGTTGGTCGAATGCAGAGAGTGACATCGGGCACCATTGTACTGCAGCCGGTGGCCGCCGTTGGTTGTCCCCGCGCGGCGATCCATACCAAGATGCCGGAAGCCCGCGTGTCCCGTATCGCCTGACCCAAGAGGCCGCCGCCACGGAAGGACCCGAAGCCATGAGCATGACGCTGTCGCCCCGAGTCGCCCGGATCTTGATCAGCCTGTCCGCCGTCTACCTCGTGCAGGCCGGCGTCTTTCCACGGCACGCTGCGGGGCAACCAGAGGAGTTCTCGGCGATCGTCCAGATCGAACAGGATTCGAACGAGACGATGGAGATGACCTATTACGTCGCGCCGGGCCGGGTCAGGATGGATCTGCCGCAGGCGTCGATGATCTGGACCGGCGGCGACGAGTCGAGCATGCTCATGGTCCAGCACAGCGAGCGCCACTACATGGAGTGGGGCGGCGAGCAGATGAAGATGATGCAGCAGATGATGAGTCGGATGGGACGCGGCGGTGCCGACGGAGGCGCGGCCGCGGCGCCCACCGAACCACCCGCCGACCTCCGATTCGAAACGGCCGGCAACCGCGAGACGATTCAAGGTTGGGACGCGTTCGAGGTGTTCGTCGAATCCTCGGAGGGCGAGGACCGGTTCTGGTTGACCGAGGACACCGAGATCGGCCTGTTCGAAGTGCTCTCCTCGTTCGCGGACATCGCCGGGTCGATGCAGATGCCAATGGGCATGGGACAGGCGCAGCAGGAGCCCCAGGCGATGATGTCGCGGTATCAGCAGATGGCGCGCGCCCAAGGATTGCCAGAGGGTCGGGCGGTCCGGATCGTGTCGGACGCCGAGGATGCGGCGAACATCACCCTGGTGGGCGTGCAGGTCAGCACCGCGCCGGACGGCACGTTCACCCCGCCCGCAGACTACGAGAAAATGGAGATGCTGGCCTTCCCCGGCCGCCGGTAGATCGGCGCCCCGTCAAGGCATGTCCCAGCGCGCCAGCGACGCGCGGTTGTGGCGTCGCCCCTTCACCCACCAGGCCCCCGAGTGGCCGTAGCGCTCGAGCAACGGCTTGAGGTCGTGCCGACGGCAGAAGTCGTAATAGGCCTCGCGGCAGCCCTCCCAGTGGCCGAAGTCACCGAGCACGATCGCGCCCCCGTCGGCGACGAGTGGATAGAAGCGCTCGAGCGACTCGATCGCACTGTCGTACCAGTCGGCATCCACGTGCAGTAGGGCAATCCGCTCCGGTGCCGGCGGTGCCGCGAACGTCTCCGCGAACCATCCGGGCCGAATCGTGTACTCCCCCACCCCGGCGATCTCGAGCGCCGCGACGACTCGGTCTTCGGTGCCGCGACACCGCCCCGCCCATCCGTCGGCCGCCGCGCCGTCACGCGGGCCAGGCGGCGGCAACCCCTCGAACGAGTCGTAGAGCCAGACGGATCGTCCGGGCAAGCCAAGCGACAGCGCGGCCGCCGACCCGCCGTTGCGGACGCCGCACTCGACCAGATCGCCCGTGACGCCGCGGTCACCCACGTCGTAGGCGATCTCGCACAACCGCGTCAGCTCTCTGCTATCCGAGCAGGAAAACTCGGCCAGGCGGTCGATGCGACCGAGCATCTCCGCAAGCATCGTCGTCTCGGTCCTCGCCTCGGTCATCGCCCCCGCGTGGTTGTGAATCAGCGAGCGGCTGGTCTTATGCTCGCCCGTCAACGACACCCCTATCTTTGATCAGAACGGTGGCGCGGCCGACGCCGCAGCCCGCCTGAACTTCCGGTCCACGGCGGCCGTCTAACTTCCGACAGCCACATCCCACGGGAGACGCTGATGGCCCTCACTCACGACCTACGCTACGTCCTGCGGAGCCTCTGGCACCACCGCACGCTGACCGCCACCGCGGTGCTGACCCTGGCACTCGGGATCGGCGCCAACACCACGCTCTTCAGCGTCGTCAACGCGGTGCTGCTGCGACCGCTTCCGCTCGCGGACGCCGACCGCCTGGCCGTCATCTGGTGCTGCTCGGGTTGTTCGCCGGCCTGGCCGCCGTCCTCGCAGCGGTCGGGATCTATGGGGTGATCGCATACGTGGTGGGCCGGCGAACCTCCGAGATCGGCCTGCGCATGGCCTTGGGCGCCACGCCGGGCGGCATCACCCGCCTGGTGATTGGCGAGGCGATGTCGCCCGTGACGCTCGGACTGGCGATCGGCCTGGGCGTATCCGCCGTGGCGAGCCGCGCCCTGACTAGCCTGCTGTTCGGCGTGCAGCCGCTCGACCCGGTGACCTTCGTCGGGGTCGCCGCGACCCTGGCGGCGATCGCGGCTGCGGCCTGCTACCTGCCGGCCCGCAGCGCGAGCACCGTGGATCCCGCCGACGCGCTCAGAGATATATAGGGCAGTCCTTCAGGGCTGCCTGGCCGAGCGAAGCGAAGGCCTCTCTGCCTAGTTCGTCGTCTCGCCCTGTAGCTCCGCGGCGATCCGCTCGACTTCTCGCAGCACGCGCTGCAGGTTGCCGCTCCAGAGTTGCGCGATCTCCGCTTCGCTGTAGCCCCGACGCACCAGCTCAAGCGTTACGTTGAACGTCTCGCTCGCGTCGTTCCACCCGACGATCCCGCCGCCACCGTCGAAGTCCGAGCTGATGCCGACATGGTCGATGCCGATCAACTGCACGGCATGGTCGATGTGATCGACGAAGTCCTGCACGTTGGCCGGCGGCCACTGCTCGTCCAGCTCGGCCATGCGGGCGTCATAGGCGGCCCGCTGCTCGTCGTCGAGCGCACGCACCCCGCCAAAGCCCTCGATGCCCATCTCCTCGCGCAGCGCGGCGATCGCGTCCTGCTTCTCCTGCGGCGCCGACTTCACGAACCCGCCAAGGGCGACGGTCTGCATGACGCCGCCGTTGTCGCGGAGCGCCAGCAACTGCTCGTCGTCCATGTTGCGGGCGTGATCGTTGATGGCGACCGTGCTCGAGTGCGAAGCGATGACGGGCGCGACCGACGCGGCGGTGGCATCGAGCATCGACTGCTTCGAAACGTGCGAAATATCCACCATGATGCCGAGGCGATTCATTTCGGCGACGACCTCCTCGCCGAACTCGCTCAGCCCATCGTGCTCCGACTCGGGCTCGTCCGCGCGCGGCGTGGCCGAGTCGGCGATGTCGTTGTGCCCGCCGTGGGCCAGGGTGATGTAGCGCGCACCCAGCTCGTGATACGTCTCGAGCAGCGACAGGTCCTTGCCGATCACATAGCCGTTCTCGATGCCGATCATCGCCACCAGCTTGCCACTCGCGTGGATGCGATCGACGTCGTCGGCCGTGTAGGCCAGCTCGATCTCGTCCGGATACATTTCCTCGGTCATCCGATGGATGGCGTTGAACTTCGTCATCGCGTCGGCCTTCGCCTGCTCGTAGTTCTCGGGCGTGCGCTCGGTCTGGCCGACGAAGACAATGAAGTACCCGACGTCGAGCAGGCCCTCACGCATCTTGGGCAGATCGACCTTGCGATCGCCCCTGACGCCGGGGTCGACTTCCTCGGTCGCGAAGTTGAACGGAATGTCGTCGTGCGTGTCGATCGTCAGCACGCGCTCGTGGATGCCTTGCGCCAACTCGACGATCTCCGCTTCGGTCGGCTCGGCGGCCACCTCGGCCTGCTCTCCGCCGCCACCGCCACACGCCCACCCGCCTACCGCCAGCGCCAGCACACTCGCGACGATCAACCATTTACGAAACATGACACCCTCCCCCACGGTCCTTGTGACACCGATATGCATCTGACTCAGAGAATCGCGCGCGGCGGGCAGAACACCCGCCGCACGCACCACTGTCTCACGCCGACGGTTAGGCGGCCGCCGTCATGTAGTTCCCGGAATTCGCTGCGATGTGGCGGACGCCCTCGAGCAGCCGATCCACCTCGTGCGGCATGTTGTAGAAGTGCGTCGACGCACGCACCCCGTTCAGGTTGCCGGTCCCCATCGTCCGGATGTGGACCCTGAACTCGTCGAACAGCGCCCGGACGACGTTGGCCATCGGAATGTCGTGCACGGAGAACAACGTCAGGCCGGCACTCAGACCGCGATCGGTCGAGGTCCAGAGATGCACTCCGGGAATCTCCTCCAGCCCGGCCCGCAGGCGGCTGCTGAGTTGGCGATCCCGCTCCTCGATGTTCCGCTTGCCGATCGTGTCCTGCAGGTCCACCGCGTCCCCCATCCCGAGCAGCGACGGGACGTTGCGCTGCCCCACCGACTCGTAGCGGTTCGCGGTCGCGCCTTCACGTGGAGGTCCGCCCATGAGCGGCCAGATCTGATCTTGCACGTCGCGCTTGACGTAGCAGACACCGGTGCCGCCGCCCGCGAGCAACCACTTCTGCCCTGCGCCCGAGTAGTGATCGCAGCCCATCGCGTGGAAGTCGAGATCGAGCATCCCGAGCGGGTGCGCCCCGTCGACCGACACGAGGACGCCGTGGCGGTGCGCCATCTCGGAGAGCAGCTTGATCGGCGTCATGAGCCCGGTCACGTAGGTGATGTGGCTCACCATGATGGCGCGGGTGCGCGACGTGATCGCCCGCTCGTAGAGGTCGACGATCTGCTCCTGACTCTCCGGCGGCGCCGGGATGTCGATGACGTTGATGTTGATGCCCCGCCGCTCCATGAGCGAGAGGTACGGCCCGCGGCCGCCGCCGTGCTCGTGCGAGTTCATCAGCGCTTCGTCGCCCTGGCGCCAGTCGAGCCCGTGCGCGAAGATGTTCATCCCTTCGGAGGTACTGCGCGTCAACGCAATTTCCTCGGGGTCGGCCCCGACGAAGGGCGCGACCTTCGCGCGCGCCTCGTTGATGTCGTCGCGACGATAGTTGTCGGACGGGTCCTCGGCGATTTCCCGAAGGATCTTCTCGTTCTTCTCCAGCACGACCCGAGACATCGGCCCCTGCGTCCCGTTATTCATGAAGGCCAGACCGTCCACGATGTTGAACTGCGACCGGACTTTCCACCAGTAGGCTTCGTCGACCATCCCGCCGGGACGGAGCTCGGCGAGCGGAAGCGCCGGCGTCGGGCGCTGCCCGGCCTCGGCGCGCGCGCCAAACAGGCCGGTGGAGACTCCGCCGACCGCCGCGGCCGCGGAGGTACCTAGAAACCGCCGACGTGACAATCGTGATCCCTGACTGCTCATCGCCCCCTCCTCGACCGTGTGGCGCGTCGATCCTGCGTCGGCGAATGCCTCACAATCCCGAGCACCGCCAAACGCCCACATCATGCCACGATCATGTGGCCGAGGCCATGAGAAAGCCGGCCGCGTCGTGCGGCCGCGCGCATTGCCGTGATAGAGTGAAAAACCTGCTGAATTCGGGCGTTCCGAACGGGGATCGCCAGCGTTCATCCAGGCCGCGTCCATGCGCCTGTTCATGCCCCCCCCCCCGCCACGACTCGGGCGTCTCACACGAACCGTCGCGCTGCTCATCTGCGCTGGCCCGCTGAGCGCGACCTCGGTCGTGGCCCAAGCGGACCAGGGGATCACGCGGCAAGCGGCGCTACTCGCTCAGCGGGAAGCCAAACGGGACACCCTGGCCCCCGAGCGGGTGTCGCAGACCGAAGAGCGGGTCCGGGCGTTCGAGACCTTGCGTCTCCCCAGAGCGATCTTCGTCAAGGGTTTCAACGGCCTCCGGCCGGTCCTCGGCGGGTTGCCGGGCGGATCGGGCTTCGTCTTCGGCGGGGGCTACATCAACAGCCTGAACCGCCGCGCCTACGAGTTCACGACCGACGCGCGGTATTCCACGCTCGGTTACAAGCAGGCCGACATCAACGTCGTATTCCCGAACGAACGCAGCACGTCTCCCGTCAGCGCGGGACTCCGGGCCGAGTACAGGGACTTCACCGAACTGAACTACTTCGGCCTCGGCACCGGATCGTCGGTCGACGATCGCGCGTTCTATCGCATCGAAGACCGGACGATGGGCGCCGACGTCACCTTCAACTCCGAGGTGTTCGACGCCGGGGCGACCGTCGGGCTCTGGAACGGCCGCATCGACTCGGGTTCGCGACTCCCGTCACTCGAGGACGAGTTCGACCCCTCGAACACACCTGGCTTCGAGATGCAGCCGGACTTCCTGCGCTACGGTGCGCACGCCATCGTCACGCTGCTCGATGGCGGCCTCCCCCCCCGGTCGGCTTGACGGTTCGGCTCGACGCCGAGCGCTTCGACGATCGTGAGACGGGCGCGTTCGACTTCACACGGATCGCCGCCGAACTGCGGGCGCAGGTGCCGCTGGGGCTTCGCAACCGGATTCTCGCCTTCCGGATGCGGACGTCGAACGCCACGGCCGATGCCGGAGCGGAGGTGCCCTTCTACCTGATGGAAACGATCGGCCGTGCGCAGTCGCTGCGCGGGTGCAGGGAGTACCGGTTCCGCGACGCCCGCAATCTGCTGATGAATCTCGAGTATCGGTGGGAGGTCTGGACTTACATAGACTTCGCGGTGTTCGCCGACGCGGGCAAGGTCTTCTCCGCCGCCGACGACTTCGGGTTTGACGACCTGCACACAGGCTACGGCTTCGGCATCCGCACGCATTCGCCGAACAACACCGTCTTCCGGATCGATTTCAGCCGGAGCCGCGAGGGCTTCGTGCTACACATCGGAGGCGGCCCGACGTTCTAGGCCGGAGATGATGCTGAAAAAGCCAGGTCCCTCGCTCGGCCGACCGCTGTTCGTGATTGCGCTCGCGATCGCGCTGACGGCGCCAGTCTCGGCCCAGGAGCGGAAGTTCTATCCTGACGATCCGCTGCGGGTCGATCGCGACACGCTCGACACGCCCGAGCCGGCCGAGATCGAACTGAGCGACATGTACGATCGGTTCGGCCATATCTTCGCCGAGTTGGGCACGGCCCAACCCGTCGAGGCGGCAAACGCGAACACCGTCGACGAGGTGCCCGACAGTTCCTGGTTCACGAACCGGCTCCTGAATAGGGTCGGCCGCACGAACGGGCTGCTTCGGGTGACGGCGAGCAAGTACCTCCCCGGGCTCCCGATCGGACCGTTCCGGTACTTCGGCACGCGGAGCGACGACCCGAACGACATCGTGCCGCATGAACATCGCCGGGAGTTGCGCGGCCTGCGGGTCTTCGCCGCCTGGCTGAACCACGACGACACGCGCGCCCACAACACGCAGGATGCCTGGGTCGAGGAGGACGGACGCCACTACATCCGTCACTACATGATGAATCCGCTCGACGGGTTCGCCGTCTCCGACGGCGCGCTGACCTTCGCGAATCTGTCTGAGTTCAACGGCTACGCCGAGCCCGGCGCGAGCTACCAGGTGGCCTGGTCGATCCACGACGACGGCGATCAATCGGTGACGCCCGTTGCCGCGTCGACGACGCACGAAGACCCGTCGGTGCCGATTCCGTCCGTGGCCGGCATTGGCGGCGAGCGATTCCTCGTGGTCGTAATCCGGACCGAGCACCCTGAACATTCCGCGTGGCGCGAACCAGTGACGGTCTACCTCCGTGGGACGGACGCTGGCCTGACCGTCGTCGGTATCGACCGCGTCTCGGCCCCGCTGGCGCCGATGGAATAGCTTATGCCTCTCCTCGGTATCGACATCGGCACCGGCGGCAGTCGCGCACTCGTCATCGACGATGCGGGCTCCGTCCTCGCCTCGGCCACCGAAGAGCACGCCGACTTCGCGTCGCCCGAGACCGGCTGGGCCGAGCAATCCCCCGACGACTGGTGGCGCGCCAGTCGGCTGGCCGTCGGCACGGCGCTCGATGCCGCATCCTGCGCGGCCAGCGATGTGCGCGGTGTCGGCCTTTCCGGCCAGATGCACGGCGCTGTCCTCCTCGACGCCGCCGACTCGGTCGTCAGACCGGCGCTCCTCTGGTGCGACCAGCGGACCCAGGCTGAATGCGACTGGCTCACGGAAACGATCGGGCGCCGCCGCTTGATCGAACTCACGTCGAATCCGGCGCTGACTGGCTTCACGCTGCCGAAACTGCTCTGGGTTCGAACCCACGAACCGAAGCTGTGGGAGCGGGTGCGGAGCGTCCTGCTTCCCAAAGACTACGTCCGGTTCAGACTGAGCGGCGAGCGCGCGACCGACATGGCGGACGCCTCGGGCACCTTGCTGCTCGACGTGGCGCACCGGCGCTGGTCGTCGGAGATGCTCGACGCCACCGGCGTCGACTCGTCGATGCTGCCGACGCTCCATGAAGGCCCGGACATCACCGGCCGGTTGTCCGCCGACGCGGCCGCCGAGATCGGCCTCGCCGCAGGAACGCCGGTCGTTGCCGGCGGCGGCGACCAGTCGGCCGGCGCGGTCGGTATGGGCATCATCAGGCCCGGCGCGGTGAGTGCGACGATCGGCACCTCCGGCGTCGTCTTCGCCGCAACCGATGTGCCCGCCCTCGACCCGGAGGGCCGGATCCACACCTTCTGCCACGCCGTGCCCGGACGGTGGCACGTGATGGGCGTCACGCAGGCAGCCGGCCTTTCGCTCCGCTGGTTCCGGGATCGCTTCGGGGCTGGTGACGACGGCCGCGACCCCTACGACCGCCTCGCCGACGAAGCTGCCGCAGCGCCGGCCGGCAGCGATGGTGTCCTCTGGGCGCCGTATCTCATGGGCGAGCGGACGCCACACGTCGACGCCAACGCCCGCGCCGCGCTGGTCGGTCTCGCCGCCGCGCACGGGCGCGCCCATGTCATCCGTGCGATTCTCGAAGGCGTGGCGTTCAGCCTCCGCGACTCGTTCACGATCCTCGACGCGATGGACGTTCCGGTCACCGAGATTCGGCTCGGCGGCGGCGGCGCCCGATCGCCACTCTGGCGGCAGGTGCAGGCCGACGTCTATCACCACCAGGTCACCACGCTGGCGGCCGAAGAGGGCGCAGCCTACGGCGCCGCGCTGCTCGCAGGCGTCGGCACCGGCGTCTGGGCGACGGTCGATGAGGCGTGCGATGCCGCCGTCGCCATCGCCGACCGGATCGATCCGAACGTGGCGGATGCCGCCGTGCTCGACCGACACTACGCGCGGTATCGCGCGCTCTACCCCGCCATCACCCAGGTACTGAACTCATGACCAACGACTACACCCCACGGCCCGAGCAGAAGTTCTCCTTCGGTCTCTGGACGGTCGGCAACCGTGGCCGCGACCCATTCGGCGACGCGGTGCGACCACCGGTGAAGCCGACTGAGCTGGTCCGATGGCTCGGTGAGGCCGGCGCCTGGGGGGTCAACCTGCACGACAACGACCTGGTTCCGATCGACGCCTCGGCCGCGGACCGCGATCGGATCGTCGCCGAGTTCAAACAGGCCTGCGCCGACCACGGCGTCGTCACCTCGATGGTCTCGGCGAACCTCTTCTTCGATCCGGTCTTTCGCGACGGCGCGTTCACGTCGAACGACCCGGCCGTTCGCGCCTACGCGCTGCAGAAGACGCTGCGCGCGATGGATCTCGGGGCCGAACTGGGTGCGAAGACCTACGTCGTCTGGGGTGGCCGCGAAGGCACCGAGACCGACGCCTGCCGCCGGCCCGACGCGGCGGCGAAGCGGCTACGCGACGCGATCGACTACGCCTGCGACTACTCGATCGCGAACGGCTACGGCTACCGCGTGGCGCTCGAAGCGAAGCCAAATGAACCGCGCGGCGACATCTACTTCCCGACGACCGGCGCCTACCTCGGGTTCATACCGACGCTGGCGCACCCAGAAATGGTCGGCGTCAACCCCGAGGTCGCGCACGAGCATATGGCCGGCCTGAATATGACGCACGCCGTCGCGCAGGCCTGGGAAGCCGGCAAGCTGTTCCATATCGATCTGAACGACCAGGTGATCAGCCGCTACGACCAGGACTTCCGTTTCGCCGCGGCGAATCCGAAGGCGGCGTTCTTCCTGGTGAAGTTCCTCGAGGACGTCGGCTACGACAACCCGCGGCACTTCGACGCGCATGCCTACCGGACCGAGGATGACGAAGGTGTCCGCGACTTCGCGCGCGGCTGCATGCGGACCTACATGATTCTCAAGGAGAAAGCGGCGCGCTGGAACGCCGACGCGGAGATTCAGAGCATTCTCGAGGAGATCGCCGCCGACCGGCCTGGCGTCCCGACCGTCGAGAAGCATTCGAAGGCGCACGCCGAGGCGTTGCTGGCGTACGACTTCGACCGGAAGGCGATCGGCACGCGCCGTCTCCCCTACGAGAAGCTGGATCAGCTGACGATCGAAATCCTGCTCGGCGCGAGGTAGGTGACGAAAGCCGCCTCAGCTGCGGTGGCGCGGCGGATAGCCCCGCGAGCGGGGCTATCCGCCGCGCCCTTCGCATCCTTGCAGGGATGCGCCACCACAGTCCGTTCATCGCGTACGACGCGGTATAATCGCGCCGTTTTCTATGCCTCTTTCCATCAGCACCCGGCTCGGACTGTACGAGGTCGTTTCCGCCATCGGTGCGGGCGGCATGGGCGAAGTCTACCGCGCCCGGGATACGAAGCTGAACCGCGACGTCGCGCTCAAGGTCCTGCCCGACTTGTTCGCCAGCGACCCAGACCGACTCAGTCGCTTCAAGCGCGAGGCGCAGGTCCTGGCGTCGCTCAACCATCCGAACATCGCCCAGATTCACGGCTTCGAGGAAGACCCGGTCACCGGCGCTGCCGCGCTCGTCCTGGAGTACGTCGATGGGCAGACGCTGGAGGAGATGACCGACGCGTCGCCACTCCCGGTGGACGACACGCTGCCGATCGCGATCCAGATCGCCGAGGCGCTCGAAGCGGCGCACGAGAAGGGGATCGTCCACCGCGATCTGAAGCCAGCGAACGTCAAGGTGACACCCGACGGCACCGTCAAGGTCCTCAACTTCGGATTGGCGAAGGCGTTGCAGGACGAGCCATCGCCAGAGGAGGCGGCTAGCTCTCCCACGATGACCGAGGCGGCGACACGCGCCGGGATCATCCTTGGAACAGCCGCCTACATGAGCCCGGAGCAGGCGCGCGGCAGGCCGGTCGACCGGCGGATCGACAACTGGGCGTTCGGTTGCGTTCTCTATGAGTTGCTGGCAGGAACGCAGGCTTATTCAGGTGACACGGTCTCGGACATCGTCGCTTCGGTTCTCACGAAACAGCCCGACTGGTCGGCGCTGCCGCCGCTGTCGGCGGGCGTGACGAAGCTCCTGAGGCGCTGCCTGGAAAAGGACGCCAAGCGGCGTCTCCAGCACATCGGCGACGCGCGCCTGGAGCTCGAGGACGCGCGGACGGCGGAGCTGGAAGGCGGCGCGCACGTGGTCGACACCTGCACGATCGCCCTGGGAGAGTGCGACATTCTCGCCGTCTCGGCGAACAGTGGAACTCCGCGGCCGTTGCTCGCCACGGACGACAACGAGGCGCTCCCGGCCGTCTCGCCGAACGGCCGCTGGATGGCCTACGCCTCGGACGTCACCGGCCAGTCCGAGATCTGGGCGAGGCCGTACGCCGAGGATGGCGCGCCGGTCCGGATCTCCACCGACGATGGCACGGATCCGCTCTGGAGCGCCGAACTGGCCGACCCGGACCGGCTGGAGTTCAGCTCACCGGAACGGCTGTTCGAGTCGCCGGGCATCCATCCGGAGGAACACTCGTACGACGTCCTCCCGGATGGTCGGTTCGTCATGCTCGAGCCGCGGGACGTCACGACGGAGCAGCCGTTCACGGTCATCGTCAACTGGATCGACACGCTCGGGCAGCCGGTGCCCTAGCGGACAATCTCGTCACGGCATGCTGGACAATCTCATCCTCGTCGCCTACTTCCTCGGCATCTTCGCGATCGGCTTCCACTTCGCGCGGAAGGAGCGGACGAGCCGCGACTACTTCCTGGCCGGCCAGCACGTCGGCTGGTTCGCGATCGGCGCGTCGGTCTTCGCGACAAACATCGGCAGCGAGCACTTCATCGGCCTGGCCGGCTCGGGCGCCACGTCGGGCCTGGCAGTCGGCGCCTACGAGTGGTCGGCCTCGCTCTGCCTCTTCGTCCTCGGCTGGCTCTTCCTGCCGCACTATTTGAAGACGCGCGTCTTCACGATGCCCGAGTTTCTCGAGCGGCGGTTCAGCCCGGGCTGTCGCGCCTACCTGACCTGGGTCTCGATCTTCGCCTACATCTTCACGAAGATCTCGGTATCGCTCTTCGCCGGCGGGATCCTGATCCGTGAGGTCTTCGGCTGGGACTACATGACCTCGGCGATCCTGCTGGTCATCGCGACCGGCGCCTACACGATCGCCGGCGGCCTGGCCGCGGTCATCTACACCGATCTCGTCCAGGCGTTCATCTTGATCGGCGGCGCGATCCTCCTGACGACGATCGGTCTGAACGAGGCGGGCGGCTTCGCCGGCCTCCGGGCCGCGCTGCCGGCCGACTTCTTCCACATGATCAAGCCGGCCGGTGACGCGGTCTACCCCTGGCCGGGAACGACGATCGGCACGATCATCCTCGGCATCTGGTACTGGTGCACCGACCAGGTGATCGTTCAGAAGACGCTCGCGGCGAAGAACCTCCACGACGCACGGAAGGGGACGATCTTCTGCGCCGCGTTGAAGATTCTGCCGGTCTTCATCCTCGTGCTGCCCGGCCTCATCGCCAAGGCGCTCTGGCCCGAGGACGTGACCGGCGACAACGCCTATCCGTTGCTGGTCCTGCGCCTGCTGCCGGCGGGCATCCAGGGGCTGATGATCGCCGCGCTGCTGGCGGCGCTGATGTCGTCGCTCAGTTCCGTCTTCAACTCTTGCTCGACGCTCTTGACGATGGACGTCTACAAGAAGCGGCATCCCGACGCGGCCGAGCAGACGCTCGTCCGCGTCGGCCGGACCACGACGGCGATCATCGTCGTCGTCTCCATCCTCTGGATTCCATTCATCCAGTTCATGAACAGCGAGATCTACCAGTACCTCCAGAGCATCCAGGCGAGCCTGGCGGCGCCGATCACGGCGGCGTTCCTCGTCGGCATCCTCTGGAAGGGGGCGACGGCGCGCGCCGCGCTGACGACGCTGGTCTTCGGCGGGGTCATCGGCGGCACGCGGTTCCTGCTCGACGTGCTGCACAACGGTCTCGGCTGGAACCTGGGCGGCCTGAACGCGGTCGTCGAGTTCAGCTTCCTGAACTTCTCCGTGATCCTCTTCTTTGTCTCGGTCGCAATGATGGTCTGGCTGAGCCGGCCGAGCGAGCGTCGCGCCGCCGAGTCGCTGGCCGACACGACACTCGACTGGGAGAGCCACGCCGCCGAGATTGCGGGGCGAACGACCGAGAAGATGATGACCGGAATCGTCGGCGTGGCGATCATCGGACTCTGGGCATATTTTGCGTAGACGTGCTCGCCAGCCGCTCGTCGTGAACAGGTAATGCAGAGCGAGATCATCCTCGAAGCCTGTGTCGATTCGATCGAGGGCGCCCTGGCGGCCGAGGCTGGCGGAGCCGGCCGGATCGAACTGTGCGCGGCGCTCAGCGAGGGCGGCCTGACGCCGAGCGCCGGGGTGATCGCCGTCGCGCGTCAGCGTGTGGGGATCGCCGCGCACGTGATGATCCGACCGCGCGGCGGTGACTTCCTCTATACCGACGTCGAGTTCGCGGCGATGCAGCGCGACGCCGAGATGGCCAAGCGGCTGGGCGCCGCCGGCGTCGTCTTCGGACTACTTCTGCCCGACAGCAGCATCGACCTGGCGCGGACTCGGCAGCTCGTCGAGCAATCGCAGCCGATGTCGGTCACGTTCCACCGGGCGTTCGACATGACCGCCGATCCGGAGAAGGCCTTGACCGATCTCATCGCGCTCGGCGTCGATCGCGTCCTGACGTCGGGCCAGGCACCGATCGCGGCGGAAGGAATCGACCTGCTGACGACACTCGTGAAACAGGCCGGCGACGAGATCGTCGTGATACCCGGCGGTGGGATCGACGAGATGACTCTGGCGAAGATTCTGGCCGAGACCGGCGCCAGCGAGATCCACGTGACCGGCACGCGAGAGGTCGACAGCGGGATGACGTTTCGGAATCCCCGGCTCTACATGGGTCGTGAACCCGACCGCTCGGAGTTCTCGACGGTGGTCGCCGACGCCGACCGGGTCCGGGCGATGGTCGAGTTGGCGCGTCGATCGCGACCCTGAAGGGTCGCGCCACCCGAGAGCTTCATGAGCCGAATCGGTTCCGTCTACCTCCCGGATTTCGGCCACGACGAGGCCCTGCCCAAACTGCCGCTCGGCGAGTACCGCAGGCGTATCGACGCTGCGATCGAGCGGATGCAGACCGAAGGCCTCGATATCGTCGTCGTCTACGCCGACCGGGAGCACTCGGCGACCCTGGCGTTCCTGACCGGGTTCGATCCGCGTTTCGAGGAAGCGCTGCTCCTGCTCGACACGCAGGGCCGCCGGCTGCTCCTCGTCGGCAACGAGTGTCTCGGCTATCTCCCGGACCCTGCGCTCGGCCTCGACATCGAACTGTTCCAGGAGCTGAGCCTCCTCGGCCAGCAGCGCAACGGATCGCGTCCGCTTGCCGCGATCCTCAGCGACTTCGGCGTCAGCACGGGCCGGCGGGTAGGCTGTGTCGGCTGGAAGTACTTCGAGGCAGGCCTGGTCGACGACCCCGACCGCGCGATCGAGATCCCCGCCTATGTGGTCGATGCGCTCAGAACGCTCACGGACGGCCGCGGCTCCGTGCGAAACGCGACCGCCCTCTTCATGAACCCCGACGACGGCCTGCGGCTCACGAACTCGGTCGATCAGATCGCGAGGTTCGAGTTCGCGTCAACCCGGACGTCTGAGAGCATTCTCGTGGTCGTGCAGCACCTCGAACCCGGGGCCAGCGAAGCCGCGCTCGCGCGTCGCATGCACGGCGGTGGCCTGCCACAATCGTGTCATCCGATGCTCAGCTTCGGCGAGAAGGCGAAGCGCGGCCTCTCGAGCCCGGCCAACATCAGGGCAACTCGCGGGGATACCTATACGACCGCGTTCGGTCTCTGGGGGGCGCTGACCTGCCGAGCCGGCATCGTCGGCAACGGCCCAGAGGACCTGCCTGACAGCCTCCGCGACTTCTACCCCGCCTACGTGGCGAACTACTTCGATGCCGTTGTCGCCTGGTACGGGGCGGTGAAGGTCGGCGCCGTCGCGGGCGACGTCTTCGCCGCGGTCGAGGCGGCGCGCGACACCTCGCTCTGGCACCGGGCGGTCAACCCCGGTCACTACATCCATCTCGACGAATGGGTGCATTCGCCGTTCACGGCCGGAAGCCGCACCGTGCTGCGGTCTGGCTCGGCACTCCAGATGGACATCATCCCCGTCTCGGACGGGCCGTTCTGCTACGCGAACGGCGAGGACGGCGTCGTCCTGGCCGACGAGACGCTCCGGGGTGAACTGGCCGAGCGGCACCCTGCCGCCTGGAGACGGATCGAGGCTCGCCGCGCCTTCATGACCGACGCGCTCGGCATCGCCCTCGACGCCAGCGTCCTGCCGCTCTCGAACATGCCGGCCTGGTTGCCGCCCTGCGCGCTCGATCTCGATCGAGCGCTCGTCGCAGATAGGTAGGCCCTCGCTCGACGCTCCGAGCCGAAGTTGCATGTGCAATAATCGAGGTTTACGCCGTTCGTCGTTCCGCGCTGCTTCACCAACGAGGAGACTCATCGATGGCCATCAAGGACGCGCTGCTTCCCGAGTTCGATCACGAAATGGGCACCACCCGAAAATTGCTCGCCTGTGCCCCGATGGCCGACCGCGACTGGACACCTCACGCGAAGTCGATGTCCGTCGGTGACCTGGTCAAGCATGTCGCCGAGATTCCCGGCTGGGCTGGCGGAATCGTCGATGCGGACTCGTGGGACGCCGCTTCCGGTGGCGACGCGCCGAAGAAGGTCTACACGTCGAACGACGAGGCCATCGCCGACTTCGACGCCGGCGTCGCCAAGGCACGCGCGGCGATTGAATCAAAGTCGGACGCCGAGTGGATGCAGACCTGGACGCTCAAGAACGGCGACCAGGAGATTATGAGCATGCCGAAGATGGGTGTGGTGCGCAGCTTCCTGATGAACCACCTGATCCATCACCGCGGCCAGCTGAGCGTCTACATCCGATTGAAGGACGTCGCCGTGCCGTCGATCTACGGCCCATCCGCCGACGAGAAGGCGTTCTAGTTTCAGACGGGGGCTTTGCCCCCGGCCCCCCCCGCGGGCGCTACACGGGGACCCCGCCACGCCCCACTCCGCGCCCGCGCGGCGCGCTGTGCGCGCCGTGATCGGATCACGGCGTGACGAGTACCCCATTCGGCCCGTCCAAGGTGACCGTCCGGTCACTGCCGTCCTCGAAGACCACCCGCACGTCGCGGGGTTCGCCGTCCGGCGCCAGATCGGTCAGCGCGAAGCCGCTGTCGGTCAGCTCGACCGCGACCGAGTCGATCCCGAACCCCTGCCCCCGCGGCCGGTCGAGGTAGACCTGGCCGAAGTGGTCGGTCACTCGGTTGTAGGCTTCGCTCGCCGCGCCGTTGCCCCAGTCGTAGATCGTGAAGACGCCGATGCCCACGCCCTCGGGGCTCGTCGTCCCGCCGTGCCCGTAGTTCTCCATCGTGAAGCCGTAGTCCTCGGGTCCGAAGAATGGATGCGCCAGCTCCCACTGCTCCTTGGCCATCGGATTCTCGGGCGCATACATCATGACGAACGACGACTTGAGCGCTGCCACCCCGCGCTCGAAGAGATGCGCATCGCCCGTCGCCTCGTAGTAGCGGAGAAACAGCTCGGCGAACAGGCTCTGCCGCGAGTCGTTCCACTCGCCATCGGTGTTCATCACGCCGAAACCGCCGAGCGCCGGCACGTAGATGAACGGCGGCTGCCAGACCTGCTGCGCCATCGACAGTTCGTCGAGCGTCCGAAGGCCCCAGGCCAGGTACCGCGTGTCGTCGGTGACCCGCCAGCTCTCGTAGAGCGCCTCGGCCGTCCAGAAGATCGAGAAGGTGTTCTGCTTGAACATCCCATTTCGCTCGAACGGCCGGCCGACGTGCGTCTCCTGGCCGAAGGCGTTGCACGACCAGTAGGTCTCGAAGTCCTCCCAGCGGCCAGCTCGAACCGGGCCGTCGAGGACGGCGTCCATCGCGCGGAGCGCCGACTCGCGATAGCTCGCCTCCCCGGTCACCTCGGCCAACTTCAGGAGAAACGTCACGCTCATGCTCGTCTCGGGTGAGTCACGGAAGACTGCGGACGGCGCCAGGGTCTCGGGATGCAGCCACGACGGGAAGAAGCCGCTCGGCTCCTGCAGCGTCAACAGCTTGTCGGCGTAGGCGCGCGCGTAGGCGACCAGCTCGGGATCGGCCTCGAACTCCTCGTGCCACCGCAACATCAGGAGCGCCGTCCAGCTCGCATCGAGCAGGTGGAACCAGTCGGTGGAGACGCCGAGATTCTCCGGACTCCGATTCGAGTTCGTCCAGTAGGCTTCGTCCCACCCGCGCGGCCGCTCGTAGGTCTCGTCGCCGATCGCGACCATCTCGTTGTCGGTCCGGATCACCGACGGAAAGATGCCGTCGCGCATCGGCGCCGCCAGCGCCAGCGCCTTCGTCAGGGTGGCTTTCGCCTCCAACTCGGCCGAGCCGACCTGCCGGGCCCAGCGCATCACACCCGACGCGCTGCGCAGCGACGAGAACCACGCCTGATTCCAGATCGACAGGAACTCGCGCTGCTCCCACTCCCCCGGATAGTTCGGCGATTGGGTGACGTTGACGATGAACTGCGGGGCGCCCACGCGGTTTCCGTCCAGCTCGAACTCCTGCCAGACAACGTCGGCCCACGACTCGAACGCCCAGTCGTAGGTGCGCTCGACGTAGCGCGCCATCGGCACCCGATTCGGCTCGCCCGCGGCATGGAGCGGCCGTGCCCAGCGGTCCCAGAGAAACCGCGACACGCGTCTCCAGGGATTGGGCGCAGCCTCGGCGTCGCCGTCCGCGCCGGCGTCGGTGTAGGCAGTCACGAAGAACGCCAGCTCGAGTTCGCCGGGCTCGAAGGTCATGCCGGGCGCCTTCTCGTAGAGGACGTGCGTCGGAATCGACGTCAGCGACATGCCGACCCACGCGCGGCCGGCCCGGGCGTCGTAGTCGAGATACCAGCGGTTACCAGCGTGCTGGCCGACCAGATCCAGGTCGGGCACGAGCGCGAACGTCGAGGGCCCCTCTGCGACGATAAACGCCGGCGACCGGAAGACATGCTGGGCGGCCACGTAGCCGTCCTCGGGCGCCAGGTGCGGCAGCCAGTGGAAATCCGGCTCGATGTCGAGCGCCACTTCCACGGCCAGATCGTCCTGCTGGACGGAGCGATCGAGCTGCCAGCGAAACGCGACCCGCGACCAGCCGTCGTCGATCGCCTCAATCTCGATCTCGGGTGACCCAGCCTCCCCCAGTTCTGGGGGAACGATCGACGCGAACGTCCGGCCCGCGACCTCGACACGGTAGACGTCGCCGTCGGGGACGACCTGTGACGCCGGCTCGGGGCCACCGCCCGGCGGCGCTGGCGCGCAGGCGCAGGCGAGAACGACCGCCGCAAGCTGAGCGACCCAGCCGGCTATTCCCAGACGCATGACTTCCTCCCTCCGCGAACGACCAAGTATACGCGAGGGTGTTCGAGGACCGGCGCGCACCAGCGACAGACCGGGCAAGCCACTTGAAGCCAGGGGGTAGACTATCCAGGAGAACGCTCGCCACGCCGACTGGCCGAAACCCGGAGGACAAATGCTGCCGATGCCGTCGCGTCGCCTAGTATCCGCCACGCTGTGCGCGCTCGCCCTCCTGACGCTATGGCCCAGCGGCGCCGTCGCGCAGGCGCCGCGACGGATCACGCTCGCGGCGACCAGCGGTCTCGCCATCCGGCAGGCCGACTCGATCGTCGATCGCCTCGCGCGCGCCGGCGCCCTGCGGATGCGGCGCGTACAGGCCGATACGCTCCTGCCGGACCGCACGCACCAGCGGATGGTGCAGCACTACGCGGGGCTGCCGGTGCACGGCGGCGAGATCGCGCGCCAGCTCGACCGTGGGCTGACCGTGTCGGTCTTCGGTCAGCTCTTCGACGACATCGACATCTACCCGCTCCCGACGCTGTCCCAAGATGCCGCGCGGCAAGTCATGGAAGCGGCGGTAGGTGGGCCGCTCAACCCAGCGACGGCTCCCATCCTGACGGTGCTGCCGCTCGAGGAGGGCGGCTACGCACTCGTCTACGACGCGACGCTCTATGCCGGCGGCGAGTCGATGAGGTATTTCGTCGACGCCCACGACGGCTCGATCGTCGACCAGTACAGCGTCATCCTGACCCAGGGCATGGCCGGCACCGGCCTGGGTGTCAACGGCGATCTCAAGAAGATTGCCGTCACACCCCTGGGCGGGCAGTTCGTCGCCGACGACTCGCTCCGCCCCGTGCCGCTGGCCACCTACGACATGGCGGGCGAAACCGACCGGGTCGGGCAGGTGCTCAACGGCGGCGTGATGCTCTCACCGTCCGATCTCGCCGCGGACCCGGACAACGTCTGGGTCGACCCGGCCAGCGTCGACGGCCACGTGCACAGCGGGTGGACCTACGATTATTTCTTCCGCGCTCTCGGGTTCCAGGCGGTCGACGGCAACAATCTGCGGATCATCTCGCTGGTGCACCCAGCGAATCGCGATGATTTCCCGTCGGCCACGAGCCGCGACATCTTTCTCTTCTATCTGAACGCGTTCTACTGCCCGGGCTGCGGCCCCGACGGCAAGGGCATCCTCGTCTACGGCGAAGGGCTGCCGGAGGACAGAGACTTCCTGGGTTCCCGCGTGGACTACTTCACCGGCGCGCTCGACGTCGTCGCGCACGAGATCACCCACGCCGTGACCTTCTTCACCTCGCGCCTCGGAACCCGAGACGTCCCCGGCGCGCTGAACGAAGCGTTTTCCGATGTAATGGGCACGGCAGCCGAATTCTTCTTCCAACCGCCGGGCAGCGGCGTGCTGCAGGCCGACTATCTGGTCGGGGAAGACATCATCACCCCCCCGCTGGCCGGCTTGAACCGATCCCTCGAAGACCCGGCCCGCTTCGGCGATCGCGATCACCTCAGCAAGCTCTTCACCGGCTTCGCCGACAACGGCGGCGTGCACACGAATTCGACGATCGCGAGCCACGCCTTCTACCTGGCGGTCGAGGGCGGAACGAACCGCACCTCCGGGATTACCGTAAACGGCGTCGGCCGGCCTCGGCTTCAGGAGGTCGCCGAAGCGTTCTTCCGGGGGTTTGCATTTCTGCTGCCCTCCAACGCCACGTTCGCCTTGGCTCGTGCCGCGACCCTGCAATCGGCGCAGGACCTCGACCCGACCGGCGAACTGCGCAACGCGCTCGCCAATGCGTGGCGCGCCGTGGGGGTGCAATGATCGCCCGCCCATCCCATCGCGTCGGACACTTCGCGATCGCGGCGACGGTTCTCGCCACGGTACTGGCCGTGCCATCGGCGTCGCTCGCGCAGACGCCCGAGACACGATGGTTCGTCGCACTCGACGGAGGATTTCAGACCACCGCAGTCGCGGACGCGCTCACCGAACCCATCACCTTCGAACGGTTCGCGGAGGAAGGCGAACTGACCCGCGACGTCACGATCAATCGGCGTCCGACGATCGCGCTGGCCGGCGGCGTGCGGGTCTGGCGCCAGGCGGGACTCCGGGTCGGGTTCCAGCACTTCACCCGATACGACGACCTGGAACTGAACGCCAGCATCCCTCACCCATTCTTCTTCGACGCCCCCCGGACCTTCAGTGATACCTCGACGATGACCCAGCACGAACGGTCGCTCGACCTCCACGGGTACTGGTCGCTGCGCTTCGGGGACCGACTCAACGTCCAGATTTTCGGCGGACCGACGGTGTACTTCACCGCGCTCGATCTGGCTGGCGTGGGCACCGCCCCCGAGGAGTACCCCTATGAGGAGGTGCCGATCACCGGCATCGTGACGTTCGAGCGGAATCCGACCGCGCTCGGCTGGGGCGTCGGCACGGACATGTCGTTCTTCTTTTGGCGCCACGTAGGTGTAGGGTGGACGGCGCGCTACAGCGATGCATCGGCGGAGGTGTCGCTGCCCGGTCAGGGGGGGCTGGCCGACACCGTGGGCGAACCCGTGGTGTCGGAGGTCGGTCTCGGCGGCGCGCAGATCGCCGCCGGTATCCGCGTGCGGTTCTGAAGCCGGCGGCGCGAGCGAACGCCAGGATGGGGCTACTGTTCTGGACTCGTCGCGGGGCCAGTCGGCCCGACGCCGGTGACCCCGAGGCCCGTGGCGGCGCTGAGCACGGTCGAGCCCAACTCGGTGAACGCGTCGGAGCCCACGGCCGCGAGCAGGGTCCCCGCGGAGGGGATCCGCAGTACGGCGTTGACGATCTCGCCGACCGCGAGTCGCAGCGAATCGCTCACGCTCAGAATCACGCCGTTCTGATCGATGACTTCCACGAAATACGCGTCGCAGTCGGTGTCTCGAAGGATGAGTTCGCCCTCCACCTCTTCGGACTCAAAGCACTCTTCGGGCATCCAGTCGCGCACGTCGAGTCCGGGGAAGGCGAACTCCCCGCTCGGTCCTGTCAGTGTCGTGGCGCGGTTCTGGCCGGTGGAGGCGTCCCGGAGCCGCACGACCAGCACGTCAACGTAGGCCCCAGGGGCAGCACGACGACCCCGTTTTAGGAAGGCGATACCGGAGCCGCCCGTGGCGTCACGGCCCATCTCGGCCAGCGTCACGACCTCTGGGCATCCGCGCGGTCCGTGTCCACGGCAACGAGCGCAATGAGCGCAACGAGGACGATGAGCGCCAAGCCAACTGATCGCATGACAAACCCCCTCTGAGCAGTTCCTCTATGGAGCACAGCTGGGGAGCAAAATCTGAGATTGGTATGCCACAGACGCCCGGGATCAGCCAGTTTTGGCCGATTTCAGCGCCGCAGGCCCGGCCGGTCGTCGAGGCGGGCCGGAGGTAGAATCCCCGGATGGCCCCCCGGAGACCCGACCCCGTCGCCGCTCCCGCTGGGAACCAGCCGTGACCGACACTGCGGCGCCGCACCGCCAAACCGCTCGGATCCAGGCGATCCGGCCACCGATCGTGGCCGTGATCGAACGGCTGCTCGCGTCGACGCCGGGGACGATCTCGCTCGGCCAGGGCATGGTCCGATTCTCTCCGCCGGCAGCCGCCGCCGAGGCCTTGACCGCGGCCGCCACCGATCCAGAGCTGCATCGTTACGGCGCCGTCGAAGGCCTGCCCTCGCTGATCGACGGCCTCAGGCAGAAGCTCGCCCGCGACAACGGCATCCAGGTGGACCCGGACAGCCGCGTTGTCGTCACGGCCGGCAGCAACATGGCCTTCGTCAACGCGGTGCTGGCGATTGCCGATCCCGGCGACGAAATCATCCTTCCGGTCCCGTTCTACTTCAACCACGAGATGGCGGTCGTCATGGCCGGCTGCCGACCGGTCGCGGTCGCAACCGACGAGCGCTATCAGCTCGATCTCGATCGGCTCCGTGACGCGATCACGCCGCGGACCCGCGCCATCGTCACGGTGTCGCCGAACAACCCGGCCGGCGTCGTCTATCCCGAAGCGGTTCTGCGAGAGGTCAACGCGCTGTGCCGCGACGAAGGGGTGTTTCACATTTCGGACGAGGCCTACGAGTACTTCGTCTTCGACGACGCCCGCCACTTCTCGCCCGGCAGCCTCGACGGGGCGGCTACCCACACGATCTCGCTCTATTCCTTCTCGAAGGCGTTCGGGTTCGCCGGATGGCGGGTCGGCTACATGGTGATCCCGAGTACCCTGGCCGGCGCGGTCGACAAGATTCAGGACACGATCCTGGTGTGCCCGCCCGCCGCAAGCCAGTACGCCGCAATTGGCGCCCTGACGGTTGGCGCGACCTACTGCCGCGACAGGCTTCCGGAGCTTGCGGCCGCGCGAGCCACACTGCGTGACACGCTGGCCGAAGTGTCGGACTTGTGCGACGTACCAGAAGCCAACGGCGCGATGTACTACCTCGCCAAGATTCACGCGCCGATCGGCTCCCTCGACCTCGCCACTCGCCTCATCCGGGAACACGGCGTGGCCGTAATCCCTGGCAGCGCATTCGGGCTGGACGAGGGCTGCGCGCTCAGGCTCTCCTACGGCGCCGTTGACACGGACGAGGCCGCGGAAGGCGCCACCCGCCTGGCACGCGGGCTACGCGCCATCCTCAGTTGAGACCTCGGCGGGAAATGACTCTAGCAGTCCGTGGTGAAAGCGCCGCGTGGCACCGAGACCGTCGAGGCACCCGCCCTGCAAGGCGCGAAGCGGGAGCATGCCGGAAGTATTCGACCAATGAGCAACGCCGCAGGGCGGGATGGATCGGCGGGCGAATGCAGCGGGGCTTTCACCACGGGCTGCTAGCCTTGGCACTCTGGCTGGTCGCGAGCATCGGCGCCGTGGCGCAGCCCGCGGGCACGGTCGAAGGCATCATCGTCGACACCTCCGACACTCGCCTGGGCGGGGTCACCGTCGCGCTCGGCACCGACGCCGACTCCCCCACCACGTCGACCGATGCCGATGGCACCTTCCAGTTCGTGGGCGTGCCCCCCGGTCTGTACACGTTGGTGGCGTCCCTCGCGGGATTCGAGGAAGTCCGGCTCGACGACGTGGCGGTCGCGGCCGGCGCCAGGGTCTCGCGCCGCCTGCTGCTGACGCTATCCGTCACCGAGGACGTCACCGTCGCCGCCGACCCGCTGGCGGCACCGGACGCGGTTCGGGGTGGGGAGACCCAGGTCGTCGGTCCGACCCTGACCCAGCTCCCGCTGCCGACCGGTAACTTCGAAGACGCCTTGCCTCTGGTGCCGGGTGTCGTGCGCGGCCCGGACGGCCGGCTGAACCTGGGCGGCACGCGCGCCAGCCAGAGCGCGTTGCTCCTCAACGGCCTCAACGTCACTGACCCGATGACGGGCCAGTTTGCCGTAGGTCTGCCGCTGGATGCCGTGGCTGCCCTCGACGTCTACACCGGTGTCTACTCTGCGCGATTCGGCAGCGCCACCGGGGGTATCACGAACATCGTCACGCGCCCGGGCGAGGACGAGTGGAGCACCGAGGTCGAGGACTTCATGCCGCACATCAGGTTTCGCGACGGCAAGATCCGTGGCATCCGATCGTTCGCGCCGCGGGTGCGGGTGGCCGGGCCGATCAAGGCCGGGTCGCTCTGGCTCTCCCAGTCGGTCAACTACGCCTTCGAGCGGGACCGAGTAGAGGATCTCGAAGCCTTCGAACCCCTGCCCCGCACCGAGCAGGTGCGCGAGACGTTCAGTGGGCTGACGCAGATCGACTACGCCGCCACACCTGCGCATCGCATGACTTTCACGCTTGCGTGGTTCCCCGGCAATATCGACAACGTCCAGATCGACACGCTCCACCCGTTCGACGCGACGCCGGATTCCGAGCAGCGTGGCTGGAGCGGCGCTGTCTCGGACCACCTCGTCCTCGGGCCGCGAACAACCTTGAACACCTCAGCCGCCGTCAAGGCCTACGACCTGACCGTCCTGCCGAAGACCGCCGACGCGTCACAGGTCACCGTGGATGGGGTCCGACAGAACTACTTCAACCGACTCAGCCGCGACAGCCGCCGCTACGATCTCGCCACGACGCTGACGGCCGAGCGAGACGGTCCTTCCGGGGGCCATCTCCTGATGGCCGGCGGGGAATTCACCCACGCGTGGTATCGGGGCGAGACACCAGCCTTCCAGTCGATGTTCGGCGAGCCGATGGTACGCTGGCCCGGCGGATCGATTTTCACGGCGACCCCACGGTCCGTGCATCGAACAATCAGGTGGCGGTCTTCGGAGAAGACCGATGGTCGCCTGCCAGCAAACTCACGGTGAACCTGGGCGCCCGGTACGCCTTCGAGCAGATCGCCGGCGAGCACACCCTGGCGCCCAGGCTCGAAGCGTCGCTGCGGCCGTTCGACAGCAACGACACGGTCATCCGGGGCGGGTTCGGCCGCTTCTATGATCGGCTGCCGCTCATCGCCAGTGACTTCGAGAGCCGCCAGAGCCGGTGCGCGACGACGTTCGGCCTGGAGGGCACCGGTGCCGAGCCGATATCGAGCGTCGAGTTCGAGAATCGCATCGACGCCGGCGGACTCCGCACACCGCTGAGTGACCTCTGGCACCTGGAACTGCACCGGGCGATCGACGACGGCATGCAGGTCCGGGTGGGCTATCGCGCGCGGCGCGGCGCGCGCGAACTCGTGGTCGACCCGATCGCCGACACGGAGGAGATGTTGCTCTCGAACGACGGGACGTCGCGCTCGCATGAACTCGAACTGACCGTCCAGCGCCGACTGCGCGAGGGCGGCGAACTGAACATGTCGTACGTCTGGGCCCGCACGTACGGCAACCTGAACGACTTCGTGACGATCTTCGGCGACCAGCGGGACCCGATCGTCCATCGCGACGTGTTCTCGCGCCAACCCTTCGACGCGCCACACCGCGTCGTGATCTGGGGCGTGATGCATCTCCCGAAACAGATCACCATCGCGCCCACGCTCGAGTATCGGACCGGCTTCCCGTACACGGTCGTGGACGAGGCGCAGCAGGCAGTTGGCGTACGCAACGAGGGCACGTGTTTCCCCAACCTCTTCGCGTTGGACCTGCTGGCCACCAAGGTCGTGAAGTTGACGGATCGGGTGTCGGCGCGGGTGGGCGTGCAGATCTACAACCTCGGCAGCCACTTCAACCCGCGCGACGTGTACAACAACACGGGCAGCGCGAGATTCGGCTCGTTCGCCAACAGCGTGACGCAGCGCATCGGGATGCGCTTCGCGCTCGTATTCTAGGAGAGCAGCGCCTTCGCGATCGCCAGATAGCCGGTCCGCGCGCCGAGCAACTGGCTGACCTCGAGGTATTCGTCGCAGACGTGGGCGTGGTGCTCCGAGGACGGACCGAAGCCGATCGTCGGCACGCCGGCGGCACCGGCGCTGTAGGCCGCGTTCGTGCAGAACTGGTAGCTTCGCATCTTCGGATCGGGCTCGAGCGCCGCCTCGCGCAGCCCCGCCAGTGACCGCTGCACGAGCGGGTGCGCGGCGTCGAGCTCCCACGGCGCGTACCACTTCGGCTCTTCCCAGCGCAGGCCGGTGTAGCTGGTGTAGTTGGTCGTCGCCAGCGAGACGGTCGTGTCCTCGGCGCCGGCCCGCACGCACGCCTCGCGCATCTCACCGAACAGCGAGTCCTGCGTCTCGCCAGGCAGCAACCGGCGCTCGTAGGTCGCCCGGCATCCGCTCGGAACGACCGAATGGGCGGGGTACGGCACGGAGATGACGTCGGTCAGGCACATGACGCCACGGCCGACGAAGGCATCGGTGGGCATCGGGAGCGCCTCGACTTCGGCGATCACGTCGCGCATCAGGAGCACGGCGTTCACGCCGCGGTCCGGCGTCGACGCGTGCGACGGGCGACCGTGAGTCTCGACGACCAGTTCCGCACGACCGCGGCCCGCCCTGACGAGTTGCAGTTCCGACGCCTCGCCGATCACGACCCAGTCTGGCGACACCGCCTGCATGACGTGCCGCAGCGCCGCGCCTTCTATCAACTCCTCGCCGACCGAGGCCGAGACGACCGCGCGCCCCACGAGAGCGTCGCGATCGAGTCCACCAACACCGTGCACCATCGCCGCGAGCGCGCCCTTCATATCGGAGCTGCCCCGCCCCAAGATCCGATCGTCCGCCAGCTCGCCGCCGAACGGGTCGCGGGTCCAGCCCTCCCGCGGCAGGATGTCGACCGTATCCATGTGCGCGTCGAACAGGAGCGTCGGCCCGTCCCGGCGCCCCTCGACCGTGCCCACGACGTTGCCCGCCTCGTCGGTCGTCACGCGATCGAACCCGAGCCGCTCCATTTCCTTGCGGACGCACGCGACCATCGCCTGCTCGTGGCCGAGCACGCTGGGAGTCCGGACGAGCGCTCGCGTGAACTCGATGAGTGACTGATCGGCTAGGCCTGGGGGTATGGCTGGGTCACCGGTCATCGCGGCTCTCCGCACCGTCGCTAGGGCCGGCCCATCGTCGGACCGCCCGTCTCGAACTGGCGCGGGATCCGGTCCGCCACCTCGGGCAGGGTCGGAAACGCGCCGTGCGGCTCCACCTGATACCAGTACGCCGTCGTATAGAAGTTGTCGGCGCGGTGGTTGCCGTGGCCGTGCTCGATCGTCACCTTGATCGAATCCTCGAACGTGATCGGCGATTCGGTGTGCAGCCTGTACACCATCCACTTGGCGCCGCGGTCGTCCCCGCCGTTCATTGGATTGCCGTAGCGCTGAAAATCGAACGTTGGCCTCATGTTGCCAAACGGATTGATGCCGCATCCACCGTAGCACCACGCGCCGAGGTAGTAGTCCTCCGACCCGGTACCGATGATGCGAGGCGCCGTGTCGCCGTCGATCGTGATCATCTCGTCGCCCTCGCCCCACCAGTCGCCCTGATTCTGCAGGATGCTGTGGGTGACGCCAACGTAGTGGCCCCGCCCCTGCGCGTCGAGCAAGACGTAGTTGTCGGCGCCATCCGGGTTGCGGCGGCCGCTGACGTTCTCGTCGCCGTTCAGGGCCCAGTCGGTCGTCCACGCCGGATTCGGCGTGCCCTGGCGATACTGCGCGTGGAAGTACCCGATATCGTCGGGCAGCGTGTCGTGACGCTCGTAGTCGATGTTGTAGTAGAACGCCGAGATTGGCTCGTCTCCCTCGTGGGTCACGGTAATCCGGGCCGACTCCTGGAAGGGCATCGGAAAGAAGGTGTTCAGCGCCTTCTGCGAACCAACCGACAGCACGGCCGACTCGTAGAGGAAGTACTCCCCGAGCCCCAACCCGAAGAAGTCGCCGATCGGCGCTTCGACGCTCGGCGTCGATTCGCCGTCCCAGTACATCCTGAGCACAATCTTCTTCAAGTGTTGCCGCTCCGGCGTCGCGATGGTGATCCAGATATGGCTGAGGATCGCCGGGCCGTCGATCTCCGCAATCGTGCGGGTCTCACCAGGCTGAATCGGATTCAGCCAGTTGCCATCGTCGTTCGCGCCAGTCCGGTCGTGGCTCGAAACACGATGGTTGGTGTAGTCGCGCAGGATGGGCAGCGCGCTCAACTCGGACGACACCGACTGCCCGACGACTGGGGACGCTAGCATCACCATCGCCACCACGAGCCACCCACGATGCATCTGCATATCCAGTCTCCCTTCAAGAAGTGTCAACGAATAGCTCCGGGCTCGGCTGGCGCGAGCCGAGCGGGATCGTGAACACGGCCGTCCTTCACGACGCGCCACACACGCGCCGTGGCGCGAATGTCTTCGGACGGGTCGGCATCGAGCAGAACGAGATCGGCGAACTGTTCCGCCGCGATGGCCCCGAGCGTCGACTCTCGGCCGAGCGCGGTCGCCGCCGTGGTCGTGGCACTGCGCAGCGCCTCGGTCGCGGTCAGACCACAGCGCACCAGAAGCGCCAGTTCCTCGTGCAAGTCGCCTGGCCGGTCGGTGCTCGTGCCGGCGCCGACCAGCACGCCCAGCCTCGCCGCCAGTGCGATCGTGCGACACGCCGCATCGAGGCCACGCATCGCCGCGGCCCGATCGCTGAGGCTCCGCGAGCCCGCGAGCTCGCCGCCGGCGATCCGATGCGCCTGGACGAGCGTTGGCGTCCAGACGGTCCGGCTGGCGGCGAGCCTGCGGAGGAGATCCTGTGTCCGGTCGGATGACGTGTCGAGCTCGGCCCAACGGCGGAAGCCACGCATCGGTGACTCGGCCGAGGCCGGTTCGATCGGCGGCGGCACCAGGCCGCGGAAGATATCGAGGTGCTCGACGCCGTCGACCTCGAGATCCAGCGCGCGCCCGAGCGCCAGGCCGAGATGCCAGGTCACCCTGA
This sequence comes from Acidobacteriota bacterium, assembly GCA_002730525.1. GTDB lineage: Bacteria > Acidobacteriota > Vicinamibacteria > Vicinamibacterales > UBA823 > UBA2161. The sequence continues at coordinate 48,789 of PCAK01000005.1, forward strand.
GGCCCCGCGCGTGCGCTTCCTGGATGGCGAGCTGCGCCTGTGCCGGGGGCGTCGCGGCGTCGAGCTGGACGAGGTCGAGGCCGTCGTCGGCGGCGGCGGCGATCAGTCGCCGCACCGCGCTGCGCATCTGATCCGTCACCAGGGAGAGCTCGAGGCCGATGAACAGGCGCGGGCCCTCCAGCAGACCGCCATCGATCAGGCGCTGCGTCCGGCGCGCGCCGTCGAGCTCGGCGTCCGGGTCGCGAACGGTCGTGACCCCGTGTGCCAGCCAGGCTGCAGGTGACGGCGAGACACTCGCCGCATGCTGATGCAGATCGATGAGGCCCGGGATGACGACACGGCCACCAGCGTCGAGTTCGACCGCGGTCGGCGGCGCCACGGCCTCCGCGTCGGGCCCGACCCATTGGATGACGCCGCCGTGCGCGACGATCGCTCGATCGGCCCCAGGCGAAGGTGTCGTGCCGGCCAGCAGGGTGGCATGCCTGACGACCAGGTAGGCCGGCTGGCCTCCCGCGGCACCCACCGCCGGGCCGATCGCGATCGCCGTCACGATCCCCGCGAGTACCACGAGTCTCGTTCGCATCGAGTGCATGGCGACCCGGCCCGTCCGTTCAGCTCGCAGGCTCGAACGCCAGCCGTTGGGGCGCGGCGCCGATGGCCACACCTTCGTGCGCCAGCAACCAGCGTTTGCGATCGAGGCCGCCACCGTACCCCGTCAAGGCGCCGCCGGCACCGACGACCCGGTGACACGGGACGATGATGCTCGCGGGGTTCCGTCCGACCGCCAGGCCGACCGCCCGCGCGCCCGTGGGACGTCCGAGTCGGCGCGCCAGCCCACCGTAGGTCTCGGTTCGGCCGTCGCGAACGCGTAGCAGTTCACGCCAGACCGAGCGCTCGAACGGCGTGCCGCGAAGGTCGAGCTCGATGGCGTCGTGCGGTGGAGCGTCGCCGGCGAAATAGAGGCCGAGCCAGGTGCGGATCGGCTCGTGTGCCGCGGTCGCACCCTCGACGACCTCGGCCTCGGGAAACCACCGCCGCAATCGGGCATCGAGCAGGCGACGCCGCTCCGGCCGCGGATACTCCAGGGCACAAAGTCCGGTGTCCGATACCGCGGCGATGATCTCCCCCAGTGGGGTCGACAGTGGGTGCATGGCGATGCGGCTGCTCATCGGGAGACCCGCAGGTCCGTGACCCGCGGCCGCTATCATCGCCTCCTGGACGAGGTTCGGCAAGCGTGACTCGATCCCGGGCAGCGCGGCAGGCAGTGCAAGGAAGGGTGAACCCGGCGGGCTATCGATCGCCGTCGCTCAGGACGGCCATCAGCGACAGCGGGTCGACTCGGGCCGTGTTCAGGCGCACGGTCCAGTGCAGATGCGGTCCGGTGACGCGCCCCGTGGCGCCGACGTCGCCGATGATGTCGCCGGGGTCGACCCTATCGCCCTCGGCCACGCCAATCCGCGACAGATGCGCAAAGAACGAGTAGAGGCCCAGGCCGTGATCGATGATGACGCAGTTGCCCGAGAAGTACAGATCTTCGGCGAGGACGACCGTTCCGGAATTCGGTGCCTGAACCGGCGTGCCCTCGCCCGCCCGAAAGTCGGCTCCGCTGTGCGGACTGCGGGCCTGACCATTGAAGACGCTGCGCCGCCCGAAGGCGCTCGTCGCTTCTCCCGGGACCGGACGGAGGAAGCCGCCGCGCCAGTGTGCCACCGGTGTCGGCGTGTTGAAGAGCTCGGTCGTCCGGGCCGCTTCCCGCTGAATCCGCTCGACGACGTCGTCTGGGGGTGTCACGTACTCGGGCGCGACGGTGAGGCGCCGCGTCGCGAAGGCCTTGCTCACGATCGCCAGCGGGTACTGCGCCCGCGCCATCGCGCCATCGGGCGCGGTGCCCGCGATCGAGAGCGCGTGCGCGTGCACGTCGACGTCGAGATCGATGCCGACGAGGCCTTCCCACGTGCGTCGATCGCCGGTCGGCTGGAACGCCACCGTGCGATCGAACACGGCGGCGCGGACGGCGCTCACCGGGCGCGAAAACGTCGCGGTGACCCGCACCACCTCGCCCGGCTGAATCGATCGAGCGCGATGCGTCACATCGACGTGCAGCTCGGCTTCCTGCGATGCCGCAGGCCAGGCCTCGGTGACGACCAGCGCCACGAGCGCGATCGAGATGGTCAGCGGGGTTCGCATACGACGACTATCGGCGGCCTGTGGACCCTCCTGTATGCTCGCGCCGCATCCAGCGGTCGGGACGCCGCGCTAGCCCTCGGATGCGCGCAGCGCCAGCCGCGCGTCCCGCACCACCGCGTCGGCGATCTTCCGGCTCACGCGATCCAGCCGTGCCCCAGCCTTGTCGCGCGACAGCGCGGCGGGCTCGGGCTGTTCGACGATAACGACGTAGACGACGACCCCTTCAGGCAGGTCCCAGAAGCCCGAGCGGATCCGGACTAGCGGATCGCTGTTCAGGCTGCCGCTCTTGAAGTAGTGGCCGCGCCCCGTGCCGTCGTCGTCGGGCACGCGCATGATCTCCCGAATCGCCGACGCCGTGTCCTCATCGACACCGGGCACCCGGCGCGACGCGATCCGCTGCAGGACCGCTGCCAGGGACGCGGCCGTCGCCTCGTTGTCGCCGTCCACGTCACGCGCCGCTAGCATGTAGCGGCGCGCGGTCAGCCCGTCGAACGCCGCGTCTCGCGCGTGAATCCGGCCGGTCAGCGCCTCCGGACCGCCCAGCAACGCCGTGACGACATTCGCGGCGGCGTTGTAGACCGCGTTCGACACATCGGTCCCTCGAATCATCATCTGCCCGATCCGCCGGGCCGACGCCCCGTCGATCTCGGCCTGGATCTCCTCGAGTTGGTCGGCATCGAAGTGGGCCACCGCCGGATGGGTCGCGTCGGCCACGATATCGGCCGCGCCCTCGACCGGCGCATCGAGTGCTGCACGATGCTGATCGAACCATTCGACGAGGTAGGCCGTCTTGATGGCGCTCGCGGCGGCGTGCACCGTGGCGGGCTCGCGGGTGAACGAGGGCGCCCCACCCAGTCCGCCAACCCAGACACTGGCGGCCATGCCGTCGGACCGACCGGGTTCGAGCAGCGCGTCGAGGCTAGCGTCCAGCGCCGCTACATCGATACCGGGCGCCCCGACGGTGACACCCTCGCCCGCCGGCCCGCCGCACGCGGCCAGCGAGCACGCGAGCACCAGGTTCGCCGCCAGACGCAGAGCACGGAACATGGTCAGTGTCCGCCGTCTCCCGACGCCACGGAACGGTCGGGACACGCCGCCTGGTAGGTCAGTACACGCGGCCTGGCACGGTCGCGGCCGGCGGGTCCCCGGCAACGATCGTCGCGCCCAACTCCGTCACCGCAGCGTTCGCCATCGCCCAGTCGAGATCGGGCGTGTACCCGCTGGGCTCGAAGTCCAGCAGTTCCAGGCTCTCGACGAATAGCTGGTCGTCGCATGTCCAGACGCCGTGCTCCACCGTGGCCGTGGTCAGTCCGAGCTTGATCGTCACCATCACAGCGCGTTCGTCATGATCTGCCAAATCAGGTCGAATAGCTCCGGGTCGTTCCGCCAGCCAGTCGGCCGATCGCCTGAAGCTGCTCCGTCTCCCGGCGCTGCTCGTCGAGCGCGGGTACAGCGGCACCATCGGTCCGAGCCTTCTTGGCCAGCGGCCCTTAGCTCCCCCCGGGGCGGGTCCAGCGTCGTGTCACGGCCAGGGCGCGGCCGTTCGGGCTTCGACGCGCGTCGAGTATGCTACAGCCTGCCGACGGCGTCCACTGGCCCACGACCGCCGCTCGACGAACTTCAGGTTCTGACCCGATGACCACCGCCCCGCCGATCTTGATCGTGGCCAGCGGAGATTCACGGCCAAGTGCCAACCGCCGCTGCTGGCCGGCGCAGCAGGCGCTCGAGGCGATCGTCCAGTCGACGCTGTCCGACCTTGGCCACACGACCCGGCGCGCGCACGCTCCGGACCCCGAGGCAGGTCACGGCTTCATCGACGGGCAGGCGCGCGGGCTCGAGGTCTTTCGAGCGATCGACCCGCAGGTGCCCCTCATCGTCACGACCGCGGTCTGGCAGTACTCGAGCCACGTCCTGGCCGGACTGCTACGCCACCGCGCGCCGATCTTGACGCTCGCCAACTGGAGCGGCGAATGGCCCGGTCTCGTCGGACTGCTCAATCTGAATGGCTCGCTGACCAAGGCTGGCATCGCCTACAGCAGCATCTGGAGCGTCGATTTCCAGGACGACTTCGCCCGGCGCGGACTCGCCGAGTGGCTCAGCGGTGGCCGCATCGTCCATGACACGTCTCACGCGCGGCCGCTCGACACTCACCGCTGGCCGCTGGAGTGCCAGGAGTTCGAGGTGCGCGGGCGGGCGGGCGGCTCGCACCTCCGCGCCGACCGCGCGCTCCTGGGCGTGTTCGACGAAGGCTGCATGGGCATGTTCAACGCGATCGTCCCCGATCACCTGCTCCACCCCCTCGGCCTCTTCAAGGAGCGCCTCAGCCAGTCGGCGCTCTACGCCGCGATGCGCGAGGTCGACGACGCGACGGCGCGCGGCCACTACGAGTGGCTACGGCAGCGCGGCATGCAGTTCCGCTTCGGGCCCGATCCGGCGGCGGACCTCACCGAGGACCAGGTGATCGAGGGCCTGAAGATGTACGACGCGGCCGCGACGCTGGCCGACCGGTTCGGCTGCGACGCCATCGGTATCCAGTATCAGCAGGGATTGAAGGACGTCTGTGTCGCGTCGGATCTCGCCGAGGGGCTGCTGAACAACCCCGACCGCCCGCCGGTCGTCGGCGACGGCGGACGGCCGGTCTTCGAAGGGCGCGCGATTCCGCATTTCAACGAAGTCGACGAGTGCGCTGGCGTCGATGCGCTCCTGACCAATCGCGCCTGGACGGCGCTCGAGCTCGACCCATCGACGACGCTGCACGACGTTCGCTGGGGCGAGGCCGTCCACGACCACGGGGTCGATGAGTTCGTCTGGGTCTTCGAGATCTCAGGGGCCGCCCCCGCCAGCCACTTCATCGACGGCTACGCCGGTGCTGTCGGCGAGCGCCAGCCGGCCATGTACTTTCCACGTGGCGGCTCGACACTGAAGGGCGTGAGCCGGCCGGGCGAGATCGTCTGGAGCCGGATCTACGTGGCGGACGACATGCTCAAGATGGATATCGGTCGCGGCGGCGTCGTCCGACTGCCTGACGAGGAAACCGAGCGACGCTGGCGTCTGACGACGCCGCACTGGCCGATCATGCACGCCGTACTATACGGCGTCACTCGCGACCAGCTGATGGCGAAGCATCAGTCGAACCATGTGCAGGTGGCCTACGCGCCCGACGCGACACGGGCGCGGCAGGCGCTGATCATGAAGGCGGCGATGGCGCGCGAGCTGGGCCTCCAGGTCATGCTCTGCGGCGACGTCGACGACGATCTCGCTCGGCACCAGGCCGCCGAGTTTCGTTCGTGATCCGCATACCGGCTGAATGACGATGGGTCGCACCCCTCCACCCTGCGCCGTCGGACTCGACTTCGGCACGGCGTCGTGCCGGGCCGTCATCGTCGAGATGGCGACCGGTCGCCAACTGGCAACCGCGGTCGCGGACTATCCGCACGGCGTGATCGACCGCGAGCTGCCCGGCGGCGGTACCCTCGGCGTCGACTGGGCACTCCAGCATCCGACGGACTACCTGACCGCGCTGACCGCCGCCGTGACTGAAGCCCGGCGTGAGGCTGGAGCCGCCGCCGACACGATCGCGGGCATCGGCATCGACTTCACGGCGTCGACGGTGCTGCCGATCGACTCGGAGGGTCAGGCCCTCTGCCTCCGTCCGGAATTCGCGGGGCGTCCGCACGCCTGGGTCAAGCTCTGGAAGCACCACGCGGCCCAGCCCCAAGCCGACCGGATTAATGAAGTCACCACGGCGCGCGGCGAGCGCTTTCTCGACGACTACGGCGGCCGGACCTCGTCGGAGTGGCTCGTGGCCAAGGCGTTGCAGATCCTCGACGAGGATCCGGAGATCTTCGAGTCCGCGGCCGGCATCGTCGAAGCCGCCGACTGGACCACCAGTCAACTCACCGGCACGTTGGTCCGAAACGCCTGCGGCGCGGGCTACAAGGGACTCTGGAGTCGCGCCCACGGGTTTCCGCCGGCGGAGTTCTTCGAGGCCCTCGATCCACGGATGCGAGACTTCGTCCGTGACAAACTGCCGGGCGAAATCGTGGCGCCGGGACAGGTCGTCGGCGGCCTGACCGAGGCGTGGGCATCGCGGCTCGAACTCGAAGCCGGAACGCCGGTGGCGGCGCCGATCATCGACGCGCATGCCGGCGTGCTGGGCGCCACGGTCGTCACGCCCGGCCGGATGGTCATCGTGCTGGGCACGTCGACATGCCACATGCTCCTGGCCGACCGGCATGCGCCGGTCGAAGGCGTGGCGGGCATCGTGCGGGATGGGATCGTCGAGGGACTGTACGGCTACGAAGCCGGCCAGGCTGCCGTCGGCGACATCTTCGGCTGGTTCGCCGGCTTGGTCGGGTCGCCCGCAAGCGACAGCGCCTCAACCTTCGCCCGCCTCGAAACCGCAGCGGCGGCGACGGGACCGGGCGGCAACGGTTTGGTCGCGCTCGACTGGTGGAACGGCAACCGATCGGTCCTGGCCAACGCCGACCTCTCGGGGCTGATCATTGGGCTGTCGCTGCAGACGACCGCGGGCGAGCTGTATCGCAGCCTGATCGAGGCCACGGGGTTCGGCACCCGGAGGATTCTCGACGCGTTCGAGGCCGAACAGATCCCGGTCACTGAACTGGTGGCAACCGGTGGACTGGCCGAGCGGAGTCCGCTGCTGCTCCGGATCTACGCCGACATCACGCAGCGTCCGATCCGACTCGCGGCCTCACCGAACGCGTCGGCACTCGGCGCGGCGATCCTTGGTGCGCTGGCTGCCGGTGCCGAGCGGGGCGGTCACGGATCGCTCGAGGCCGCCGTCGAGCAGATGGCCGGCCTCGCGACCGAGACGATCGAGCCGGACGGTGAAGCGGCGCGGCAGTACGAGGCGCTCTACAAGGAGTACCTCGAGTTGCACGACCACTTCGGCCGTGGTGGCAGCGCCGTCATGTCCCGCCTCCGACGGCTGCGACGGTGAGCAGAAAGGTGTTCTGAAACGATGACCGAAACGGTATGACCCTTTGGACATTTTCGAGTTTTCGTCAGTCGCTGTGTTTCTGAATTGCACAAGGCATGGAGTTCAGCCGGCAAGGCGACCGGGCGGCCTCGGCGGAAAGATCGCGGTAAATAACTGACCCAACTGTGGTTGGCTCAGGTCGCCACCATCCGGCGGCCGATGGCAGTGAACTTGCTGCATTTCCTGGCGATGCGCTGGGGCACAACCCCGGCGCCTGGACCACCGTTCGAGGCGACATGTCGCCCGAACTCCGAGGTCGCGCCCGGCGCTTCGGCGCCGAACGCGACCGACGGACCAGGAGAGGACTCGTACGGGCCGGATGGCGGGAGAGACTCGCAAGTTCGTCTGGGATTGACGATAGGACTCGACCGCGACGTCGGTGGCGCTGCACGTCTACGGCGGCGAGATGGGCCGCTGCAACCTCTTCGGCCGGCGAGCCGAAGGCGAGACCCGAATCGATAGAGGCCAGCCCCAAACCCGTCTACTCGTCGTAGGCGAGCGCATCCTTCAGCCACCGATCGCTCGGCAGCGACATCAGGCGATACCGGCTCTTCAGCCGCGCGACCCGATCGGCGTAGTCCCTCTTCGGAAAGTCCCCTCGCAGCATCGCCTCGCGCAGCGACCTCAATTCGTAGAGATAGAGCGTGGTGACGTGGTCCTTGGCCAGGGCCGGAGGTGTGGCCCTCGTGGGGCGGACGCCGTGCGCTGCGAGCGTGTCCAGGATCTCTGGGCGGTAGTCGAAAGGCATGACACGCCGGGGCGTCCCGCGGACATCCCGGCCGTGGAAAGATCGAACGCTCAGGCGAGCGCGTCGGCTGACGCCACGCCGTAGGCGCCGAACCACGGGCTGGCGACCTTGAGCCGGTCGTTGACGTTACCGATGTTCTCGACGCCCTCACCTTCGAGCCAGCTCGTAAACGCCGCGATCCCCTGCTTCGCGTAGACGGGGATCCCTTCCTTCCAGGTCGCTCGGCCGCACAGCACGCCCGAGAACTTCACGCCCGACTCACCGGCCAGCTCGAGCGACTCCGTGAACTCGGCGTTGCTGACCCCGGCCGACAGGTAGATGAACGGCTTGGTCGCCACGGCGGCAGCCGCCCGGAAGTGCTCCAGGGCCTCGTCCCGCGAGTAGGCAGCCGTACCGCCGAAGGCCGCCGCGCCCTCGACGCACTTCATGTTGACCGGCACCTCGACCTTCATCACGTCGACGCCGTAGCGGTCCTGCGTGAACTCGGCCATGCTCCGCTTCACGACATCGGGCTTGATCTTGGCGTAGTCGGGCCCCTTCTCGTCTCCGCCAGCCGGGTCGTAGCCGACCGGCTCGAGGAAGAACGGGATATCGTTCGCCCGGCACTCGTCGCCGATCCGCTCGATGAACGCGTGCTTCTGCTGATTGATATCGTCCTGCTCGAACGGCGTGTAGTACAGAAGGATCTTGATGCAGTTCGCACCCTCGCCCTTCAGCTGACGCACCGACCACCCCGGCAGCAGACCCGGTAGGCGCCCCGGCTGGGTGTTGTCGTAACCGCTCTCCTCGTAGGCGAGCAGGAGGCCGGCGTCCTTCGCGCGCTTCTTCGACGCAGCGAGGCCCCACTGCGGGTCGAGCAGGATCGCGCTGGCGTGGGACGTCAACACCTCGGTCACCGCGCCCTTGAACTCTTCCATCATCGCGTCGCTGACGTCGCCGCCCTTCTCCTTGGCGAGCGCCTTCTGAAGCGAGCCGCGTTGATCCATTGCCGCGGCGGCTATCGCGCCCCGCGCATCCGATACGGCCTGCATTCCGGCCAATTTCCCCGGTGTCATCTTCACCTGACGTCTCCTCGTGCTGTGCCGCGCACACCCATCGGACTGCCCATCTCCCGGCGCCCGCGCGACCGTCCATCGGCTATTGTAGCTCCTCCACCCACCGCCGCACACCGGCGCCGGTGCACGCGCGTGCGGCGTTCGTCACGGATCCCGGCTGAGGATGATCGCCGGCACGCCCTTGCTCCTCACCAGTTCGTTGAACCGTGGCAGTTCCGCACCAAGTGTCACCTCGACCTGCTCGAGCAGTTCCGCCAAGCCCGGACGGGCGTCGGCGAAGCGCTCACGCGCACCGGCCGACGGACGTCGGTCGGTCTCGGCCACGGTGTTGTAGAGCACCACGAACTGGTTGTCGAGCCGTCCCGGGAAGTTCAGGGCATCCTGCCCCCCTTCCCCGTCGAGCTGGGTCAGCTCGCCTTCGATCGCGGTGAGACGCTCGCTCAGCTCCGTCGCCGCACGAGCCACGTCGTCGCCGTGACCGGCTCGCTCCAGCCGGTCGCCGATCTCGGCCGCCTGTGACTTGACCTCTCGCAGTCGAAGCAGCTCCGCATACAGGTCGGCGATCCGAAGCCCCACCTCCTTGGCAAGATCGAGCTGCTCCCGATATTCGGCGAGCGTAGTTTCCACCCGCGGGTCGGCGTGCACCTCGAACGACTGAGTGGCGCTCCAGTCGCCCACCCTCACCCGTACCTGATAGGTGCCCGGGACGACCCGGGGCGCACCCTCCGAACCGCCCCACATCACGATCCCCTCGGGGATCTCGAACAGCGGCGCATACCGCGCGTTCCATGCGACCTGGTTCAAGCCCGGCGACAGCGTCACGGTGTCGTCGTCGTCGGCCGACTCGCCAGACTCCGATTCACCCTCGACCCGTCCCGAGAAGCCGCGGACGACGTCGCCGGCATCATCGAGCACGTCGATCGCGACCTCCCCCTCGGGCGCCTCGGCAAGGTAGAGAAAGAACGTTGCCGGCCCAGCGCCGCTTCGAAACGCGGCGGCAGGCGTGAAAAGCCGCGGCCGATCGGTCGGCGTGCCCGGATCGAGTTGCCGGACGACCGCCAGGTCGTCGAGTACCCAGAACGCTCGCCCCTGGGTGGCCACCACCAGATTGCCCTCGTGCACAGCCAGATCCGTCACCGGAGTCACGGGGAGGTTCAACTGCAGCGGCTGCCAACGCGCCCCGTCGTCGAACGAGACGTACAACCCGAACTCGGTGCCCGCGTAGAGCAGGCCGCGCCGCTCGGGATCCTCCCGCACGACCCGCACGAAATGATCGGCCGGGATGCCGTTCCGGCCGTCGGTCAGTCGGCTCCAGGTCGCGCCGTAGTCGCTGGTCTGGAAGATGTAGGGGGCAAAGTCATCCTGCCGGTACCGGTAGACCGCGACGTGCGCCCGCCCCGCGTCGTGGGCCGACAGGTCGATCACGTTGACGACGCCGGACGAGGGCATGCCGTCGGGAGTGATCTCGCTCCACGTCTCACCGCTGTCACGCGTGAGGTGGACCCGTCCATCATCGGACCCCGCCCAGAGAAGGCCTGCCGCGTGCGGCGACTCCTCGAGCGCGAAGATGGTGCCGTAGACTTCGACGCCCGTGTTGTCGCGAGTGATGCCGGCGCCGCCGGAATAGTCCAGCGTGACGGGGTCGGCCCGCGTGAGATCGGGGCTGATGACCTCCCAGCTGTGGCCGCCGTCGCGGGTGCGGTGCACGACCTGCGAGGTGTGGTAGAGGACATCGGGATCGTGCGGGGAGATCCGGATGGGCGCGTTCCACTGAAAGCGGTACTTCATGTCGGCCGCGCGCTGACCCGTCTGCGAGTCGGGATAGGCGCGGATGCTCTCGCGGATCCTCGTGCGGACGTTCATCCGCGTAATCGTGCCGCCGTAGCTGCCGGCGAAGACGATGTCAGGATCCCGGGGATCCACCGCAATGTGCCCGCTCTCACCGCCGCCCACCGAGTAGAAGTTGCCTGGTCCGCGGCTCGACACCGACGCCGTGCTGTTGTCCTGCTGGGCGCCATAGACCCGGTACGGAAACTGGTCGTCGACGGTGACCCGATAGATCTCCGCCGTCGGCTGGTTCTGTTGAGTCGACCAGGCGCGCCCGCCGGTAAATGAGACGTTCGCGCCGCCGTCGTTCGCGTTGATCATCACGGACGGGTCTTCCGGGTTGAGCCAAAGATCATGATTGTCGCCATGTGGCACGGCAATCCGCTCGTAGGTGCGCCCACCGTCGGTCGACTTGTAGAAGCCCGTGTTGAGCGCGTAGACGGTGTCGGCATCGATCGGATCGGCGTAGATGTGGATGTAGTACCACGCCCGCTGCAGCAGGCGGCGCTCGCGGTTCACCCGCTGCCACGTCTCCCCGGCGTCGTCAGACCGATAGACACCACCCTCACCGTCAGCGGCCTCGATGAGCGCCCAGACGCGGTCGGGATCCGCCGGCGAGACCGACACCGACGTCTTGCCCACCATTACCCCGGTGGGTAACCCGCCCTCCAGGCGCGCCCACGTGTCTCCGCCGTCAGTCGTCTTGTAGATCCCACCGTCCATGCTGCCGCTGTCGATCGACCAGGGCGAGCGGCGGACCGCCCACGTCCCCGCGTACAGGACACGCGGATTCGACGGGTCCATCGAGAGGTCGACGGCCCCGGTGCGGTCACTGACGGCCAGAACGTGTTCCCATGTCTCACCGCCGTCCTGCGACCGGAAGACACCGCGCATGTCGCTAGGACCGAATAGATTGCCGAGCACCGCCACGTAGACGAGGTCGTGGTTCGTCGGATGCACGCGGATCTTGCCAATCTGCCCCGCGTCTGGCAGACCCGCGTGGCGCCAGGTCTTGCCGGCATCGGTCGAGCGGTACATGCCGACGCCAGGTGAGATGTTCCCGCGCGGGCACGCCGAGCCGGTGCCGACGTAGACGACATTCAGATCCGACTCGGCGACGGCGACCGCACCGATCGAGCCTGCCGCGAAGGTCTCGTCAGAAATCGGGTCCCACGACTGCCCCGCGTTGACCGTCTTCCAGACGCCGCCTCCGGTCGATCCGAGGTAGTAGACGAGCGGGTCGCCGACAATACCGGTGACCGCCGTCGAGCGTCCACCGCGCGTGAAGTCGAGTTGGCGGTACTCGAGTGTCTCGAACAGCTCCGAATCGACCGAGACGTTCCCATCCTCTCCTGGTGCGACGGCCTGCGCGTGGAGGTGCGCCGACACGATGAAGACGACGCCGATCACGAAGAGGACCGCCCGAGAAACACCTTGGAACGGGTTCAACCTGCTGGATGAAGACGCGGACATGGCAACCTCCCTGCGAAACGATCGGCCCGGAGCGCCAGCCGATGAGGCCGACGACCGGTCGCGCGGACGCGCGGTCGCTCGTGCGGCGCAAGCGAGGAGTAGTGCCGCAGTCGCACGGGCCGACGAGGCCTTCGATTATACCCCCGGCTCCGCAGCGGTGCTCATGGTACGCTGGGCGCATGAGACCGGCGGCACGTACCAGCGGGGTCGTCGCCTCCAACCTCGCGATCTCGGCCGTCATAGGGGTCGCGTCAGCCCTCGGCCAGCCTGCCACTGAACTCCGACTGCCCACGGGGCTCTTCCTCGAAGCGACGCAGCGTCTGGAAGAGGGTGACCATGTTGCGGCGCTCGCCGCACTCGACCGTTCGGTCGTGGCCCGGTCCGAAGAGCCCGTGGCGGCCCAACTCCTGCGGGCCCAAATCCACAGCGACACCGGCCGGATCGCCGAGAGCGAATCGCTCTGGCTGGCGGTCGCCGACACGGAGCCCAGCCTCCGGCGGTTCGCCCTCGCCAGGCTCGTTGATGCGACGGTGGCGCGCGGCGCGGCCGACATGGCCGACACCCATCTGACCGCACTGACCGACGGGCGCGCTGGACGGGACGACCTGCCGCGCCTGTTGGCCGTGGCGGACACGCTCCGCGACGCCGGTCGGGTCGATCGCGCAGGGGTCAGATACCGGCAAGTCCTCGGCTTCGAACGCCGGGGCACGACGGCGGACCGGGCCAGGTTGGGCCTCGCCGCGGTTCACGAAGCTGCCGGGGAGGTAGACCGCGCGCTCGCGCTGCATCGCGACACCCAACTGCAGTTTCGATCGTCCGCGGCATTCGTCACGGCGCGCGCCGCCGAGGACCGGCTCGACCCGAGGCGATCCCTGGCGCCGCTCACGGCCGATCACTACGCCGACTTGAGCCAGCGGCTCCGGCGGAGTGCGCGGTATCGAACGGCCCTCGAATTGCTCGACGAGTGGGCGGAGGTCCATTCGGGCTCGACCGACCCGAGCGAGATTGACCTCGAACGGGTCGAGACGCTGTACGCGATGCGGTCGAACGACGCGGCGATCGCAGCCTGCACGGCGTTCGCGAGCCACTACCCGTCACACCGCCAGTTGCCGCGGGTCCGGCTCGTCCGGTTCCGCCTCGCCGTGAGGCTCGGCCGCACCGAGGAGGTGCGGGCGCTCGGGGGCGATCTCTGGCAGGGCCGCGTGCCGGGAGCTCCGCTCAGCATCCGGCGCGACACGGGGACACTCCTGGCGGCCTATCTCGTCGCGGTCGGACGCGTCGACGAGGGGCTCGACGTCTATCGTGAACTCTTCAGGATCACCCAGTCCGCGGGTGACCAGCGCACCGTCCTCTGGCGCGCCGGCGTCGCCGCGCTGCAGGCCGGACAACTCGAACGCGCCGCCACGAACCTCCGGAGCCTGGTGCGCCGGGGCCCGACCGGTGAACTGGCACCCGCAGCGCTCTACTGGTTGGCCGTCGCGGAGCAGCGGCTCGGGCGGACAGACGCGGCGCTCGACGCGCTCCGTTCGCTGACCACGCGCTTCACCTATCACTACTACGGGGTCCGCGGCGCCGAGCGGCTCGCCGACGCCTCTCTCACCGGGGACGGCACCGCACAGCGCCGCGACCGCTCGACGTTCCCGACGCTCAGCCTCACGGACGGCAGCCGTCGAGCGCCAGAACTGGCCGCGGCCACGGCGCTGGCGCGCGCCGGGCTCGCCCGCGACGCCGCCGACCTGCTCTGGGATCTGCTCGAGCGCCATTCGCGCGATCAGGGGCTGGCGCTGCTGACAGCCCGAGCCCTGGCCACGTCGGGCGATTACGGCCGCGCGTCGCGCGTCGTTGCGAATCACTTCGGTGAATTTCTCCGGCGGCCAGCCGACGCGATGCCCGATGACTTCTGGCAACTGGTGTACCCACGGCCGTTCCGCCCGGATGTCGAGGCTGCCGCCGCGGCGAACGACCTCGATCCGCTGGTGCTCTACGCGATCATGCGTCAGGAATCACGCTTCGACCCGCGCGCGCGCTCGGCCGTCGGCGCGCTCGGGCTGTTTCAGATCATGCCCTACACGGCCGCGGCGCTCGGCCCGCGCGTCGGCGTCGGCGACGTGAGCGACGACGAGGCCGCGATGCTCGAGCCGCGGGTCAACGCCGCCATCGGCGCCCGGCTGGCCGGCACACTGCTGGGAATGTTCGACGGCCAGCTCGCGCCGGTTGCTGCATCGTACAACGCCGGCGAGGACCTCGCCGAGGTCTGGTGGCGCGCCGCCGACGGGCTGCGCGAGGACTACTTCGTCGACGCCATCCCCTATAGCGAGACGCGCCGCTTCGTCCGTGAGGTCTTGACGAACTACGACTCCTACCGGCGCCTGTACGCTGCGGGCCGCGAGTAGATCTGGGCGGTTGCCCTTGAGCCGGCCCGGCGCCACCATCTCCACCATCGTCAGAACGTTGGGAGGACCCACCATGCGTTGCTGCCTGCTCGCGTCCGCCATCGCCGCGTCCGTGCTGCTCGGACCGCCTGCATTGGCGCAGTCGCCCGCCGATCTCCCCCGCGATGCCCAGGAAGCATTCCTGCGCACGGCCGAGATCGTCTCGTCCCAGCGGTCGAGCACCGGGATCACTGTTCCGACGAACGCGGTGCTCTCTGACGGCACGCTGACCCACCGCGCTCAGATTCAGGACGTGGACATCTTCGAGCGCGAATTCAAGACGGTCACGGGCACCGAGATCAACTTCCGCGACAGCTACAAGTACAACATCGCGGCGTATCTGCTCGATAAGCACCTGGACCTCAGGATGGTGCCGGTCTCGGTCTCCCACCGGGTCGGGAGCCGGACGGCCGCGGTGACCTGGTGGGTCGACACCGTGATGATGAACGAACTCGACCGCGTCGAACAGCAGCAGCGCTCGGCCGATCCCCGCGGTTGGGCAAGCCAGATGTACGTCGTGCGGGTCTTCGACCAGCTCATCGACAATATCGACCGCAACGGCGGCAACCTCCTGATCACCGACGACTGGACGATCTCGATGATCGACCACACGCGCGCCTTCCGCACGCGGAAATCACTGCGCACGCCCGACAACCTCGAGTGGTGCGAGCGGCAACTCCTCGCCAAGCTCCGGGTGCTCGACGAAGGCACGCTCACGTCGCTCCTGGGCGAGCAGCTCTCGGGAACGGAGATCGAGGGTGTCGCCGCGCGTGCGGCGCTCATCGTCGAGCACTTCGACGCGCGGATCGCCGACCTCGGCGAGGGCGCGGTTCTCTACGACCTGCCGCCCCGCTGATGGGTGGCGGCTCCCGTTCATCGATTCATCTCGGAGGTCATCAATCGTGGAACTCGGACTCAAAGGGAAACGCGCGCTGGTGTGCGCCGCGAGCCGCGGTCTCGGCTACGCCTGCGCGGTGGGATTGGCCAAGGAAGGTTGCGACGTCGTCATCGCCAGCCGGGATCAGACGCGGATCGACGAGGCCGCTGCCCGGATCCGACGGGAGACCGGCGCCCGTGTCCATGCCGTGGCGGCCGACGTCAGGGACGCCGCCGCCGCCGATCGGCTCGTCCAAGCGTCGATCGACGAGTTTGGCGGCCTCGAGATCGCCATCCACAACGCAGGCGGCCCACCGCCCGGCGGGTTCAGCGACGTCGACGAGAGCAAGTGGGCCCTGGCCTTCCAGTTGAGCTTGATGAGCTTCGTGCGCGTCGCCCGCGCGGTCGTGCCGCCGATGCGGCAGGCCGGCTACGGCCGCGTGATTGCGATCACGTCGTCCTCGATCCGGCAGCCGATCCCGAATCTGGTACTGTCGAATGCGATGCGAATGGGGGTGCTGGGGACGGCGAAGACGCTCTCGAAGGAACTCGCCCGCGAGAACATCCTCGTCAACGTGATCGCGCCGGGAAGGGTCTACACCGAGCGGATCGACGAACTGGATCGTGTGGACGCCGAACGCCAGGGCACGACCCTCGAGAAGATCCGCAGGGAGTCGGTCGCCACGATTCCGATGGGCCGGCTGGGCCGGCCGGAGGAACTGGCCAACCTGGCGGTCTTCCTCGCCTCGGAAGCCGCGAGCTATATCGCAGGCACCGCCATCCAGGTCGACGGCGGCATGCTGAGCGCCTATTGAGGAAGATCAGAGCGCGCACGGCGCGCTCCGCGGCGCCCGGTGTGGGGCTCTCGGGGTCCCCGCGGAGGGCGCCGCGTGGGGCTTGGGGCGCAAGGCGCCCCATCTAGGGACGGTCGGTACCGATGGCGCCGCCGTCCGCGGCGCGTCCGTCCATCGCCCCATCGAGCAGACCGGCCTCCGCATCGAAGAGGATCGCCTCGGCAGCACCCTGACCGCCGACTTCACGCAACGTGTGGCCACGGGCCTCGAGCAGCGCCGTCGTGTCGGGTGACAACCCATGGCGCTCGTAGTTGATCCGGTCGGGCAGCCACTGATGGTGGAACCGGGGCGCGTCGATTGCTTCCTGGATGTTCATCCCGAAGTCGACGACGTTGAGGATCGTGTGCAGCACGGTGTTGATGATCGTCCGGCCGCCCGGGCTGCCCGTGACCATGAACAGCTCGCCGTCCCTGGCGACGATTGTCGGCGTCATGCTCGAGAGCATCCGCTTGCCCGGCTCCGCCAGATTGGGCTCGGTCCCGATCAGCCCGTCGGCGTTCGTCGTGTCGGGCCCCGCGTTGAAGTCGCCCATCTCGTTGTTCAGAAGGAACCCGGCGCCCGGCACGACGATGCCCGAGCCGTAGCCGAACTCCAGCGTGTAGGTCAACGACACTGCATTCCGGTTCCGGTCGACGACCGAGAAGTGCGTCGTCTCCGGACTCTCCGCCGGCCAGGTGAAGCTCGTTGGGCTCGACACCGACGCGCTCGCCATGTCGATCGACGCGCGCTGCTCGGACGCATACGCCTTCGATGTCAGCCGGTCGACCGGGATATCCGGGTTGAAGTCGGGGTCGCCGAGGTGCAGCGCGCGGTCGGCGTAGCCGCGCCGCATCGCTTCAGCAATGAGATGCACCGTCCGCGCCGAGCGGAAGCCGAACGACGCCAGATCGTAATCCTCGAGAACATTGAGCATCTGAACCAGGACGATCCCACCCGAACTCGGCGGCGGCATCGAGATGATCTCGTAGCCGCGGTAGGTGCCGCGAATCGGCTCCCGTTTCTTGGCCTCGTAGTTGGCCAGATCGGCCTCGGTGATCAGGCCGCCGTTCTTTCGCATCTCGTCGGCGAGCAGCCGCGCCGTCTCGCCCTCGTAGAATCCGGCCGGCCCCTGGTCGGCGATCCGCTCGAGCGTACGCGCCAGGTCGAGTTGCCTCAACGTCTCACCGGCCTCGTAGGGAACGCCGTCCTTCGAGAACTGCGCGACCGAGGCTGGATATTGGCTCATCCGCTGGACCGCCCGCTCGAGTGATGCGGCGAGCGCATGGGTCACCGGAAAGCCGTCACGCGCCAGGGCGATCGCCGGCTCGACGAGGCGTCGCCAGGGCAGCGTCCCGTGCTCCTCCCAGGCCAGATGCAGACCGGCGACGGTACCGGGAACACCGACCGAGAGGTGGCTCATATGGTGGCGCTGGAACGAGTATTCGTCGTCCTCGAACCACATCGTCGCCGATGCGCCGGCCGGTGCCGTCTCGCGAAAGTCGTAGGCGATCGCGTCGCCTGACGCCGCACGGTGAACGAGGAAGCCGCCGCCACCGATGTTGCCCGCGGTCGGATGTGCGACGGCCAGCGCGAAGGCCGTGGCGACCGCGGCATCGATCGCCGTCCCGCCCTCTTCCAACGCGTCGATGCCCACCTGTGACGCGATGGCGTTCTGTGACACGACCATGCCGTTGCGGGCCCGGATCGGCTGATTCCCAGCCTGCACGAGCGCCACAGCCGCGACGGCCACCAGCCCGATGACGATGCTCCAACGTTTCATCTGGATTCCCCTCACCTGACGCCGCCAGATGAGCCGTCACCGGCTCCCGGCGGGAAAGAATTCCTCGGTCCGCTCGGCCACGGACTCGATCTTCGCTCGCGAATAGAATACTGGAAAATACTTCCCGTCCGCCCACAGCGTGAACAGATCGCTGTAGTGCGAACTGTCGGGGTTCCCGGACTGCCCCGGTGCGTTCGTCCCGACCGAGTGGTCCCAATTCTCCGTGTCGGCGATGATCCGAAACGAGGCGCCGGAAGTCTGGTTGTCACCGTTGCCGGTGTTGTTCAGGGTCCGGCCGTATCCGCCGCGCGGGACGGGCCCCACGTCGAGGCGAAGGCGCGTCGCCTCGTCCACGGCCGGGCTCAGCGGATGCCGGATGAGCGCATGCTTGAAGTTGGTTTGGCCGTACCGCCAATCGGCCTGATCGGGCCCCAGCTGCGCTTCCAGGTCCGAGAGCGCCTGCTCCAGGCTATCCGCGACGAGCCGGTCCCGCCCGGCGATCGGGTCGGCGCCGAACCGGCCATCTGGCGCCGCCAGCCCGTTGATCGCCTTCTTCATGTTCACGCCGCCAACCAACGTCCGGATCGACGCTGGCACGAATATCTCGCGGAGGTTGCGCACCAGGCGGCGCTCCCAGGCGACGTAGAGCGCCGCCTCGACCGAGTCTCGGCCGAGCACCGCATCCCATGCCAGAAGTCGGCGCCGCGCATCTTCCGCCGCCGGGCTGGCGATCGCCACACCGTCGAGAAAGGCCACCAGATTCCGGGCGGGCACCGAGAGCTCGTCGTGCTGCAGCCGCATCATGTCCACGATCGTGTGGCGGCGGCCTGATCTGAGCACCTCGTTCAGGCGCACCGCGCGCATCTCGTCTCCCCAGGTGTAGTGCAGCGCGTTAACGTAGGGATACCCGTCGGGAACCATGTAGTTGTTGGCGCTGCCGAAGTAGTCTTCGGGCGGATTGACGACGTGCGGCAGCGCCTCGATCGGCAAGTAGCCGTCCCATTCGTATCGGCCGTCGCCCGGCACCGGCACGAGGCCGCTCCACCCAGGACGAATCGGTGAGACGCCGACGGCCTGGTAGCCGATGGTCTTGCCGCGATCGGCCCAGATCATGTTCTCTGCCGGGATCCGGCTGTAACTGCACGCCTCACGAAACTCTTCCCACGTGCGCGCCTGGTCCATGCGCAGGCTCGCCAAGTACGGTGCCGCCCCGACGTCGAGCCACGCCGCGCGCAGGGCGTAAGCCTTGTCGTGCTCGAGGTCTTCGAACTGCACCGGGCCATGGCGTGTGTACTTCAGCTGGACCCTGACGGGCGGCTCGCCCTTCACCGAGATCTGCTCCTCGACCACTCGCATCCGCTCCCACTGGTCGAGATAGCGGTACTCGAGCGGGTCGTCCGGATTGGTGTCGTAGACGTAGAGATCCTCGCTGTCCTGACCGAAGACCGTCAGGCCCCACGCGCCGTGCTCGTTGTGTCCAATGGAGATGCCCGGCAGGACCGGCTCACCGCCGCCGATGACGTTCCAGCCGGGACCGACCAGATGGACCCAGTAGCGGAGCGACGGCGCCTGCTGCACCCGGTGCGGATCGTTCGCCATGAAGGGAAAGCCACTCAAGGTACGGCCGCCGCCGATGACCCAGTTGTTGCTGCCGATGGCTTCCTGTGCCTCGGCGAGGTCGGCCTCGATCGGCATCGCCGCGCTCAACCGCTTGAACGTCGCGCGGTCCGCCCGAAGCGCCAGCACGATGTCGTCCGGTTCGAACCGCATCGGCCGCTTGAACGCCCGGTAGATGTCGAGGATCTCGTCGGTCAGTAGTGCCCCGTCGATAGCGGGATCAAGCACGAGATCGGGTTCGCCCGGCCGGAACCAGGACAGCTCCCGGATCGGCCCAGGGCCGACGCGCGCCACCGCGCGCCCGTAGGCCAGCTCGCTCGTCACGTTGGCCAGGAGGCCCTGGTGACGCGAAATCACGACCTCGGGCGTCCACCGGCCAGGGGCAATGCCCAGCAGGCGGAACTCGACCGGCAGCAACTCCGGGTTCTGGTCGGTCATCTCGATGTAAGCGTTGATGCCTCTCACGAAGGCATTGATGATCGCCGCGCCGCGCGGATGGTAGTGATTCAGTTCCTGCGTGAGATCGCCGCGGAACCGGTGCAACCGCGAACCGATGTCGTCCTCGAGCGCCCGGCGGCCAAGGATCTCCGCCGACGTACCGGTCGCCTTCCGCCGCCACATCTCGAACTGGAACAGCCGATCGCGGGCCGCATTGAAGCCTTGCGCGAAGAACAGGTCGGCCTCGGTCTCGGCGTAGATGTGCGCAATGCCCCACCGATCCGTGATGATCTCCACGGGCGCGTCGAGGCCGGCCAGCTGCAGCCTCTCCGGCTGGTCTTGCGCTCTTGCTTCGGACGGTAGCCCGAACTGCGTCGCGGATCCGAGGATCAGGCTGAGGGATAGAACGCGGAGAGTTCTCATGCATTACTCCAGGACATAGAAGACCGGCACCGCATTATACGAGTCTCGCGTGGGGGTCGGCGAGGAGTTCTGGCGAGGCTTCCGTTTCGATATAATCCCCGGCATGGCATGGATCAAGACGATCGATTACGAGCAATCTGACGGCGCGCTGCGCGCGGAATACGACAAGGCGACCAGGCGTGCCGGCAAGGTCTACAACATCGTTGGCATCATGGGCCTTCGCCCGTTGCAGATGAAGGCGAGCATAGATTTCTACGGCGCGGTCATGCACGGCCGGGCCGCACTCAGCCGTGCGCAGCGCGAAATGCTGGCCGTGGTCGTCTCACAGGTCAACCACTGCCACTATTGAATCGAGGCCCACGTGAACGACCTCCGGGCCGAGGTCGACGACGACGGATGGGTGGACCGGTTCAAGGCGGACTGGCGAACGGCCGGGCTGTCAGCGACGGACACGGCGCTCATGACCTACGCCGAGCGCCTGACGCGGGCGCCGTGGGAGATCCGGCGCGGCGACCTGGACGACCTCCGCGCGGCGGGTCTCGCGGATGAGCAGATGAGCGACGCCGCGCAGGTGATCGCCTACTTCAACTACATCAATCGGATCGCCGACGGGCTCGGCGTCGACCTCGAAGACTCGATGCCGCCTGACCCCCGCGACGCCGGCTGACTCAATCGGCGGGATCGTCCGGCGGGTCGCCGGCCGGCGGCACTCCGCTGGTCACGACCACCGGCGTCGCGCGCTCGTTGACCTCGAGCCGGAAGACGTCCGGACGGGCGTAGTGCCCCACGACGTCGAAATCGTACTTCCCGCGCGCCAGGTCACCCAGGTCCAGGTCGGCCGTGAGCAAGCACGACCCCTCGTACTGCGGACCGGCCAGCAGCCGACCGAAGGGATCGATGATGCAACTGCCTCCCCGCGAGACCACCGTCTCCGGGTCATCACCCTGCACGGTGTCGTAGTCGTCCGGAAAGTCCTTTCGCTTCGCGTACTGATTGGCGGACAGCACGAAGCAGCGGCCCTCCATCGCAATGTGGCGCATCGACGCGACCCAGGTGTCGCGCTCGTCGGCGGTCGGCGCGCAGTAGATCTGAATCCCCTTCGAGTACATGTGCAGCCGCATCGCCGGCATGTAGTTCTCCCAGCAGATGACGGCGCCCAGACGGCCCAGCGGCGTGTCGAACACCGGCATCGTCGAACCGTCGCCGAATCCCCACACCAGCCGCTCGGCCGCCGTGGGCATCAGCTTCCGATGCTTCCCCATAAGCGCACCGTCCGGTGCCAGAAAAAGGACGGTGCAGTACAGCGTCCCGACACCACGCTCGATGACGCCGATCACCAGGTGGATCCGGTGGCGCTTGGCGATCGCGCTGAGTCGGTCGACCGCGGGTCCAGGGACGTCGACGGCGCTGTTCCAGTAGCGCAGGTAGTCGTCACGACCGGCGGGTGTCCGCATGCCGAACCGGGCGCCGAAATCGAGGCCCTTTGGATAGCCGGACACGAAGGCCTCCGGGAACAGCACGAGGTCGGCACCCTCGTCAGCGGCCCGCACCGTCCAGTCGGCCACGAGCTCGAGGGTGCGATCGCGGTCGAAGACGATCGGGGCGGTCTGGGCGATGGCGACACGGGACATGGCAACACCTCGTCAGTAACAGCGCGAACGGAGCGAATAGGCGCATTGTACGTTGCAGGCCGGCCGGATCGCGCATGGTAGACTCGCCCGAGCCCGTGTACACGGCGAAACATTTTCATCGGAGGATGCCCATGCGCCGGATTTCGATCGCGGTGTTGGCCGGCGCGTGGACGCTGGCCGCCTGGCCGCACGTCGCAGACGCCCAGCAGCGCGGACTGCAGCCGGAGGACTACTACCAGGAAGTCGCCGTCAGCCAGACCGCGATCTCGCCCGCCGGCGACCTGGTGGCCTTCACGGCCATGACGATCGTCGAGGACGACAACGCGAGGCATCGTGAGATTTGGGTGCAGCGGCTGCGCGGCGGCGCGCCCGACGGTGAGCCGTTCCGGTTCACCGATCCGACCGAGGAGTCATCGAGTCCCCAGTGGTCGCCCGACGGCCGGATCCTGAGCTTTCAGTCGCGGCGCGGGGACGACCCGAACGCGACCTGGTTCGCCCGGGTGACGTCACCCGGCGGCGAGGCCTTCCATGTCGACGGTGTCGAGGGCGCGCCGGTCTGGTCCCCAGACGGCGAATGGATCGCCTACACGAAGGCGCCCGACCCAGACCCAGACAATGAAGCGAGCGATGGTGACGGGGACGGTTCGGACGCGCGGCGCGGTTGGACTGCCCCCGACGCGATCTCGCGCACGCTCGACGTCGAACGTTTCGACGGGCGAGTCGTCACGTCGATGCGCTACAAGCGAGACGGCCAACTACAGCTCCAGCCGCATCCCTCGACCGAGCAGAAGGCGCAGCTGTTCGTCGTCGCGGCTGCGGGCGGCGAACCGACCCGGCTGACGACCCTCGAGTTCAACGTCGACGGCGTCGTCTGGTCGCCCGATGCCGCGCGGCTGTACTTCACCGGCGACGCGTCCGAGGACGACGAATACAACCGCGATCTCACGACCGACATCCACCTGATCGACCGCGAGGGCGGCGAGCCCAGGCGTCTGACGTCGAATCCCGGTGCGGAACGCTCTCTGGCGCTCTCGGCCGACGGAAACTTCCTGGCCTATCTGGCGACGCCCGAGCGCGGCGCCGAGACCGATCTGAAGATCGTTCGATTGAACGCGCAGGGCCGGTTCAGCGGCGCGGCGCGGACGCTCACGAACGAGTGGCACCTGGCACCGGGCGCGCCGACCTGGACGCCAGAGGGGATGGTCCGGTTCTCAGCCGGCATCGGCGGCTCGACCCATCTCTTCGAGGTGACGACCCAGGGCGGCCTGGTCCGCCAGGTAACGAGCGGTGCGCGCCGCGTGCAGGGGATCTCGACGTCCGCGGACGGGCAGATCATGGCCTACACCGTCACCGATGCCGACTCGCCGACCGAGGCATTCGTGGCGCGCGGTGACGGCATGGGCGAGCAGCAGCTCACTTCGTTCAACAATGCCTGGCTCACCGACGTCCAACTCATGCCGGCCGAACGGCTCTCGTGGTTCGTCGCCGACGGGAGCGAGATCGAAGGCTGGGTCATCAAGCCGGTGGGCTATCAACCGGGCACGCAGTATCCGATGGTCCTGAAGATCCACGGCGGACCGCACGGCGCGTACGGCAACACGTTCTTCCGAACGTTCCACGTGCTGTCGAATGCCGGGTTCTTCGTCCTCTATCCGAATCCGCGCGGTTCGACCGGCTACGGCCACGCGTTCACCTACGCAACGCGCGGTGCCTGGGGCGAAATGGACTCCGAGGACTACCTCGGCGGGGTCGACGCCGCACTGGCGACGTATCCCGACATCGATCCCGATCGGGTCGGCGTGTCGGGCGGCAGCTACGGCGGGTTCATGTCGAACTGGCTGACGGCGACAACCGATCGCTTCGCGGCCTCGGTCACCAGCCGGTCGATCACGAACTGGGAGAGCTGGTACGGCGCCTCCGACGCGCAAGGGCTGACCGAGTACGAGTTCCTCGGCGCGCCGTGGGAAGAGCGGGAACTCTATCGCCGGCTCTCGCCTATTTCCTACGTCGAGAACGTGACGGCGCCCACGCTCATCATCCACTCGGAGAACGACTACCGGACGCCGATCGCCGACGGCGAACAGTGGTTCATGGCGCTGAAGAAGCAGCAGGTGCCGGTTGAGCTGGTGCGCTATCCGCGCTCGTCGCACGGCCTGTCGCGATCCGGCGAACCGTGGCTACTGGTCGATCGGATGGAGCGGCTCAGCAGCTGGTTCGAGCATTGGTTGATCGAAGTGCCCGCGGCCACGCGAACAAATCAGCCTTAGGCAGGGCTCCGCCCTGTCAGGCGCTCACGATGCCGAGCGGCGGATAGTTCTGCCACCGCCCTCGGGTGAAGTCGGGGAACGCCTGCGGGCGGCTGCCGTCGGCCACCGAGCGCTCGGAGAGTTCCGACACCGCGCTCAGCGCGGCCGCGTCGTAGACGTTCATGTCGGTCGGCCGCCCTTCACGCAGGCACTTGATCAGCCGGTAGTCCTCGAGGAAATCCATCCCGCCGTGGCCGGCATCGCGTGAGCTCCCGCCGATCTCCTGCCAGAGCGGGTGCTCGTACTCGGCGTAGTAGTCCTCGGCTGCGTCCCATTGGTGCTCGGCGCTCCGCCCCTCGACGTAGACCCGATCGGGATAGCCCTGGAAGATGCCCCGGGTCCCCTGCACCAGATTGATCCGGCTGTAGGGACGCGGCAAGTTCGTGTCGTGGCTCAGGAAGATCGTTCGACCGTTGGCGGTACGAATCAGGCTGACGTTCACGTCGCCCAGCGCGTAGCGCTCTCGCCGTTCAGGGGCGTCCGGTGGAAAGTGGGTCTCGGCATAGTCCTGAAGTCCGCGCGCGTTGCTGCTCATCGACACGAGGTGGTCGAACCGATCCCCCCGATTGATCTCCATGCAGTTGGCGACCGGTCCGAGCCCGTGCGTCGGATACAGGTTGCCGTTCCGCTCGACCGAGTGCGCGCGGCGCCAGAGCCCCTCGTTCGCATCCTCGAACTTCACCGACCGCAGATCGTGCAGGTAGCCGCACTCGCCATGGACGACATCGCCCAGCAGACCCTGCCGGACCATGTTGAACACCATCATCTCGGCGCGGCCGTAGTTCACGTTCTCCATCATCACGCAGTGCTTCCGCGTCCGCTCGGCGGTCTCGACGAGCTGCCAGCAGTCGTCGACCGTCACCGCAGCCGGCACCTCGGTCGCCGCGTGCTTGCCGTTGGTCATCGCCGCCAGGCACACCGGCACGTGCCACCGCCACGGCGTCGCGGTGTAGACCAGGTCGAGGTCCTCTTCCTGACACATCCGCTCGAAGTCGCGGTCGCCGCGGACATAGGCGCGGGGACGCGGATGGCCCGCATCTTCGACCGACGCCTGCATCCGCGCGACCTTGTCTTCCACGACATCGCAGAGCGCCACGATCCGGGCGCCTTCGATCCGAAGCAGATTGCGGCAGTGCGACGATCCCTGTAACCCGACGCCAACGAAGCCGATCCGCACCTCGTCGATCGGCGGCGCCGCCAGCAGTGTGGCGGGTGCGGCCCCGAGCTGCGCCGGTTGCGCCTCGGCCGGTCGCACCATCCCAACCGCCGCGCCGAACCCTGCCGCACCCAGCTTCACGAACGCGCGCCGATCGAACCGGTTCGTCATGACACGTCTCCCTCGCCTCTGCCCTCACTGGCCACTCGACGTCATCTCCTGCCGAGGCGCTTTCAACACTCGGTCGAACAGCTTGGCGCGCCGGCGCATCACGTCGAGCCGGTTGTACTCCTCGCCACGCAGGCTGTGCGCCTCGATCGGATAGATCATGATCTCCCAATCGTCCTTCTTCAGCTCGAGCAGCCGTTGCGCGAGGCGCACGGAGTCCTGGAAGTGGACGTTGTCGTCCTGCACCCCGTGCTGAATCAGGAGATGGTCTTGCAGCCCCTCCGCGAAATAGATCGGCGAACTCTGCTCGTAGGCTACCGTGTCGTCGTACGGACTGTTGAGAATCCGCGTCGTGTAGCCGTGGTTGTAGTGCGCCCAGTCGGTGACCGGCGCCCTGACGGCGCCAGCCGCAAAGACGCCCGGATGCTTGAACATCGCCATGAGCGTGTAGAAGCCGCCGTAGCTGCCGCCGAAGAGGCCGATCCGCCCCCGGTCGACGTCTTGCTCGCGCACGAGGTACTCCACGGCCACCAGCCCGCTCTGGATCTCGGTCTCACCCATGTGCCGGTAGATGCCGGTGCGGAAGTCACGCCCGTAGCCGCGGCTGCCCCGATAGTCGACGCTCATGACGACGTAGCCCTGCTGGACGAGGTAGTGCAGGAACGGCCGCATCCCCGACCAGCGCCGGTAGACGCCTTGCGCCCAGCCCGCGCCGTGCACGTAGATGACCGCCGGCCGCGCCGGATGCGGTCGGTCGGGCAGGAACAGGTCGGCGTAGATCGTGTGGCCCTCGCCGTCCTCGAAGGTCACGATCTCGTTGGTCTGCCAGGCATGGCGCCTGAAGTCGGCCTTGACCGAATCGGTGAGGCGAGCGGGCTCGGCCCCGGTCCGGTTCGGCATGACGAAGAGATCGCCAGGTTCGGTCTGGTTGGAATACGTCAGCGCAACGTGTTGCTCGTCGGGTGACAGGACGTAGCCGTACCAGCCACTCTCCCGAGTCAACCGCGTCCGCTCGCCGCCCTCGAGCGGCATCGTGTAGAGTTGGTGTTCGCCCGGGTGGACCTCGTTCGACACGAAGTACCAGCGGGCCTGGTCGCGCGACATCCGCAGGTCGACGAGTCCGAACGCGCCCTGGGTCAGTTGAACGGGTTCGCCGCCGTCCAGACCGGTGACGTAGAGGTGGTAGTGGCCGTCCTGCTCCGAAGTGAAGTAGACGCGGTCGTTCCCTGGCATCCAGCCATACACGATGCCGTCGCCCCGCGAGAGCCGCCCAGTCCGAAACCCTCTGACCCACGCCTCGTCGTGATCGGTCGCGATGACACGCGCCGAGCCGGCGGGCAGGTCGAGCAGAAGAAGCCAGGCATCCTTGTGGTCGGCGGCGCCGACCCAGGCGACCGCGCGTTGCCCGTCGTGCGACCAGATCGGCGCGTTGAAGTTCGCGGCCCGCTCCCCCAGGCCGTGGTCGATCCAGGTCACGGTGCCATCTGCCAGATGGACGGCGCCGAGCTGGTAGGTCATCACCGGTTCCCCGGCCTTGACCCGGCCGATGCCACTGCCGCGGCTCAGCGTCCGCATCTCGACGAAGCCGCTCTCGGTCACGTACTGCGGCATCTCGATGACGCGCGCGTCGCGCGCATCGCCGCGATCGGCCAGGACGAACGTGACCCATTCGCCGTCGGGAGAGAGTTCGAGATCGGCGACGCGCTGGTTGTCCTTCACATAGAAGGGCACCGGGCGGCCGGGGCGCTCTGCTCGCTCACGGTCCTTCCGCTCGGCGTCGAGCCGATCGCTCTTGCGGACGTACTCGAACAGTTCTCGCTGCTGCGCCTCGAGGTAGGTCTGCAGCGCCGTACCGTCCGGCGGCGCGTCCGGATCGGTGCCACGAAGGAAATTGGTCACCTGGCGAACCTCGCCGGTCGCCAGCGTGACCTCGAACAGATTGAGATCGCGCTCGAACGTCACCGCCGCGCCGTCCCAGGTGAACCGCGGGTTGGTCTCGGTCGCTTCGGTGGCGGTGAGCTGTCGGCTCGTGCCATCGGCGCCGGCCACGAACACGTCGCCCAGCGCGGCGTAGACCTTCGCGTTCCCGGCGCGGTTGCGGAGGCCGTCCACCGCCGGAACGAACCGGCGCGCCTCGGGCGGCACGCGCCGGGGCTCGCCGCCGTCACGGTCGACGACGTACAGCTCGGCCACGTCGGCGGCGTCGGGGTTCCACAGAAAGTAGAGCGACTCTCCGTCCTCGGCCCAGCGGACCTGACTCGGAGGCGCGCCGATCCACTCGGCCGTATCCTTGGCGATCGTCTCGAGCGTGAGCCGCTCGACCGCCCCTCGATCCTGCGCACTTGCCATTCCCGCACCGACCGCGACGATCAACCCGCACATCACGTATCGACGAAGTAGCGCCGTATCCATGTCTAGCTCCTCCTGTGGCTTCACCGGGAGACGGCTGTGCCCATCTCCTGCATGATTTCGAGCGGAGAGAGACCGACCCAGCAGTGTCCCTCGCCCGGCCCGTAGACAATCCGCCCCTCGTACGGCGGATCGGCCGTGGCGAGAAAATCATCGAGGTGGTGCACCGCGTTGTTCAAGAAGTAGTTGTCGGCTTCCCCGATCCAAATGTTGATCTTGCCCCGGAGCCTCGGCCCGAGTTCGCTCCAGCCCCGCTCGAGCACCAGCCGCAAGTCGTAGCGCTCCCAGTGGGCCACGACGTCCCGATCGAGGACGCCTGTCTCGGGATCCCAGAGCGGCACCGGCCACCCGTCGTTTCCACGAGGACCGTACGTCGCGTTCCAGGCACCCCACTGACGGCCCGACATCGTCCAGCTATCGCTCGAGCCGATGAGATTCTCCAGCCGCGCCTCGTGTCGCATCGTGAAACGTACATCCCCATCGACGTCACGGGCACTCGGCCGCTCGAAGCCTCGCCCGTTGACGTAGGCGTTGTCGTCCGCGTAGATGTCAACCAGCTGAAAGGCCCGGAAGTCCACGCCGTCGGGACAGTACGACCAGGTGCCGTTGAAGAAATCAGGGTAGAAGACCTGCAGCGCCAACGAGACCCAGCCGCCCGTCGATCCCCCATCGAGCACCCGGGCGTGCGGCTGCCCAATGGCACGAAACTCGCGCTCGATGTGGGGGATGAGCTCTTGCGTGATCGCGCTCCCGTACGGCCCGTGGTTCGCCGAGTTCACCTGGTAGGGATCACCGAACGGTCCGTCGCCGTCCAGATGCAGCAGAATCATCCGCGGGGCCACATCCGACAGCCAGGCCTCCCGAAACTCGGAATCGTCGGCCATCATCCGCTGGACCCTGTCATAGCGCGAGCCATACCCTCCGATCCGTACCCGCAGCGGATACCGCCGCCCTGGCTCTTGCTCGTAGTCCCGGGGAAGGATGACACCGGCCCGCAGGTAGATCGGACGACCGTGGAACTCGCTCAGCAGCGACGAGCGTAGCTTGACGAACCGCAGATGCTCGGTCGGCGTTGGCAACACCTCGTTCGGCACCCGATGCGTGAGCGGAAGCTCCACCAACATCCCGGCCGCCGGGTCGAGCCGGATGGCCCGAACGTCACTGTACAGATTGCCTGGCGCGTTCGGTGATTTCAGATCGATGTTGGAATCGAACAGCGCTTGCACACGGTAGTCGCCTGCCGGCACCTCGTCCAGGCTCGCCAGCGGGAATCCGTACGCCGTCGCCTCGACGCTGTGCCGGCTCCCGGGCTCGACCCCGGCCGTATCGATGGCGAAAATCGGCGCCGAATCCATTCCGGTCCGTCCGATGAACTGCCGGGGTTCACCCTCCCCTGGCGGGCCGAGCACGACGAACAACCTCCCCTCGCGCCGGCTCGGCTGTAGATCGGCATCGACCGTGACCTCGAAACGGATGCCGCCCTCCGCACCGCGCTGTCCGGGCACCGCGCACACGGTGGCGAGCAGCAGCAGGACGGTCATGAATCCGGTGACCCGAGGGAGGCAGCGCATCTTGCAGGCTCCTGAGGTAAGTCGGCTGGCGGACGTCTCGAGCGTCGGCTCATGCTATCGCAGGCGCGAGGTAGAATGGACCCATCGTGAGAGAGCGTGTCGAGCGGGGGCGCACACAGAGCGCCTCGATCGGTCTACGAGCGAGCGTGGCGGCGGCCGTCATCGCCCTCACCGCCACTGGCTGCAACCCTCAGGAACTGGCTCAGCAGGCTGGGTCGCCGACCTGGCTCTCGGTGGCCACCGGCGGTACTGGCGGTGTCTACTACCCGTACGGCGGCGGGATCGCCAAGGTGATCAGCGACCACCTCGGCAGCGTCGAGGCGACCGCTGAGGTCACGGCGGGCACGGTCGACAACCTCAAGTTCCTGAACGACCAGAGTGCCGACCTCGCGTTCGCGCTCGCCGACTCGCTGAGCGATGCCGTGGCGGGCGAGGGCATTTTCTCGGAATTCGGCCGGGTGCCGGCGCGTTCGCTGGCCGTCCTCTACTCCAACTACACCCACATCGCGACGCTGGCCGACACCGGGGTCGAACGGATCGGCGACCTGCGCGGGCGCGTCGTCAGCACCGGCGCCCCGGGCAGCGGCACGGAAATCATCGCGTTTCGCGTGCTCGAAGCGGCCGGGCTCGACGCCGACGTGACACGGCAGAGCCTCGGCGCCTCGCAGTCCGTCGACGCGTTGAAGGACGGCAAGATCGACGCGTTCTTCTGGAGCGGCGGCCTGCCGACCGGCGCGGTCCTCGATCTGGCGACCACACCCGGCATGACGCTGCGCCTGGTGCCGAGTGACGATGTCCTGCCGGCCCTGCAGGCAAAGTACGGCGACACCGTGTACCACGAGGTCACCGTACCCCAGTCGGCGTATCCCGATCTGGACGCCGACGTGCCGGTCGTGGGCGTCGCCAACGTGCTCGCCGTGCACGAATCGATGCCGGACGATCTCGCGTACGAGATCATCCGCGCCCTGTTCGAATACCAACCCGAACTGGTAGCCATCCATGCCGAAGCGGAGAACCTGACCCTCGAGAGCGCCGTCGTCGGGTCGCCGACGCCGTATCACGCGGGCGCCATTCGCTACTACGAAGAGCAGGGCGCCTGGGGCGGCACCGACGAACCCTGATCCACCCGCCGCTGGACTCCACCCTGGAATCGACATCGCCTGCCGCCGTTGTCGCCCCGCCCGACGATCCTGAATCGGAGGCCACGACCCGCGCGCTCGCGGGCTGGACCGGACGGCTGGCGACCGCGCTGGCTGCCGGATTGTCGGCCTACGCGCTCTACTGGGTCATCGGGATCGTCCAGCCTCAGGTCTACCGCGTCACGTTCTTGATGGTGGCGCTGTCCCTGACGTTCTTGCTCTACCCGTTCGCGCGCCGCAGCCGAGCGAAGGTGACTGCCGTCGACTGGATGCTGCTGGGTGCGGGTGTCGTCGCACTCGCCTGGCCGATCGTCGACTTCGAGCAGTTCGTACGTCGAGCCGCAACGCCCACGACGCTCGATCTGGTGCTGGGCGTCGTGACGATCGGCCTGGTCCTCGAAGCGACCCGGCGCACCGTGGGCTGGATCCTTCCGGTCACCGCCATGGCGTTCCTCGTCTACGGCTACCTCGGACCGCTGCTCGGCCTGGTGGGCCTGGACCTGTTCGCCCACCGGGGGTACTCGATCGACCGGCTGGTCGGCACGCTGTACATGACGCTGGAAGGGATCTTCGGCGTGCCGCTCGACGTCGCGGCCACCTACATCGTGCTCTTCACGATCTACGGCGCCATCCTGCAACACTCTGGGGCCGGACAGTTCTTCATCAACTGGGCGATGGCCGCCATGGGCCGCTCGGGAGGGGGTAGCGGACCTGGACGCACGATCACGCTGTCGGGCTTCCTGCTCGGCACCGTTTCGGGGAGCGGCGTCGCGACGACCGTCACCCTCGGTGCGGTGGCCTGGCCGCTGCTCCGGCGCTCTGGCTACCCGCCCGAGGTCGGCGCCGCCATCCTGTCAGCCGCGGGGATCGGCGCGATCATGGCACCACCGACGCTGGGCGCGGCCGCCTTTCTGATTGCCGAGTTCCTGAAGATCTCGTATCTCCAGGTCATCCTGATGGCCATCGTCCCGGCCATGCTCTACTACTTCTCGATCCTGCTGATGATCGAGGCCGACTCGCGCCGGATGGGCGCCCGCACCGTCGAGGTGGACCTCCCGAGCCTGGGTGCGCTAACACGACGTTCGGGCTACCACTTCGCATCGCTGCTGGTCATCATCGTCCTCCTCGTGAACGGGATGACGCCGTTTCGCGCCGTATTCTCGGCGATGGTCGTGGCCGTGGCGCTCAGCTTCCTGCGCCGCGAAGATGCGCTCCGCCCGTCGCGACTCCTGGCGGCGCTCGAATCGGGCGGGCGCGGAGTCCTCTCCGTCGCCGCGACCACCGCCACGGCCGGCATCATCGTCGGCGTCGTCACTCTGACCGGACTCGGCCTGAAGATCGCCGGCATCATCGTCACGCTGGCCGGCGGCAGCATCTTCCTGACGGTAGTCTACGCCGCGCTAGCGGTGTGGATGCTCGGCCTCGCCGTGCCCGTCACCGCGTCATACATCATCGCGGCGGTGATGATCGCGCCGGCGCTGACCTTGGTCGGCGTGCCCGCGATCGCCGCCCACATGTTCATCTTCTATTACGCCGTCCTGTCGGAAGTAAGCCCCCCGACCGCGCTGTCTCCCTTCGCGGCAGCGGCGATCACCGGCGGCAACCCGTTCCGGACGATGATGCTGACCTGGAAGTACACGCTGCCGGCCTTCCTGGTGCCGTTCACGTTCACGCTGAGTCCGGAGGGGCTGGGTGCGCTGCTCCAGGCGCCGTGGCCGGACGTCATCCGAACGACCCTGACCGCGATGGTGGGTATCGCCGCGCTCGCGATGGGGCTGGGGGGCTGGCTCCGGGTCGAGGCCCGCGCGGCCGAGCGGGTCCTGGCAACCGGCGGCGGCCTGCTACTCTTCTACGCCAGCGCAGCGACCGACATCGCCGGCGCCGCCGCGTTTGCCCTCGCTGTCACGCTGCATCTCGCGAGAAGCCGAGTCGCCACCGAAGCCTCGTAGCGCAAAGCCGATCTCGGACTCGCCTTCGGCTCGTCCTGGCAGGGCTTGGCCCGCTCGCTTCGCTCGGGGGGGCCAGCTTTCTTCAGTGTCGCAGGAAGGGGCAAGCCCCTGCCCTACGCATCTCTCAGACTCGCTTCACCTACCGTGTCAACTTTCGGTACTTGATTCGGTGCGGCTGGTCGGCCGCCGCGCCGAGCCGGCGGCGCCGGTCGGCCTCGTAGTCCTGATAGTTGCCTTCGAACCAGACGACCTCGCTGTCGCCCTCGAACGCCAGCATGTGGGTCGCTATCCGGTCCAGGATCCAGCGATCGTGGCTGATGACGACCGCGCATCCCGCGAAGTCGACCAGCGCATCCTCCAGCGCGCGCAGCGTGTCGACGTCGAGATCGTTGGTCGGCTCGTCGAGGAGCAACAGGTTGGCCCCGCCACGCAGCAACTTGGCCAGATGCACGCGATTCCGTTCGCCGCCCGACAGGGCGCCGACCTTGCGCTGCTGATCTCGCCCCTTGAAGTTGAACCAGGAGACGTAGGCTCGCGAGGCTACGGTCCGCTTGCCGAGAGTGATCTCATCCTCACCGCCCGATATCTCTTCCCAGACCGTGCGGTCCGCCTGCAGCGCTTCCCGCGACTGGTCGACGTAGCCGATTGACACCGTGTCGCCGATCCTCAGCGTCCCTTCATCGGGCGTCTCGACGCCCGTGATCATCCGAAACAGCGTCGTCTTCCCGGCGCCGTTCGGACCGATGACGCCGACGATGCCGCCCCGCGGCAAGGTAAAACTCAGATCGTCGAACAGCAACTGATCGCCGTAGGCCTTCCGAAGGTGATCTGCCTCGACGACGATGTCGCCCAGACGCGGACCAGGCGGAATGTAGATCTCGACCTGATCGATCTTCTTGGCCTGGTCCTCGTTCAGCAGCTTATCGTAGGCATTCAAACGGGCCTTGCCCTTCGCCTGGCGGGCGCGCGGCGACATCCTGACCCACTCGAGTTCGCGCGACAACGTTCGCTGACGCTTGCTCTCGTATTTTTCTTCGGCGCCTAGTCGTGCCTGCTTCTGCTCGAGCCACGACGAGTAGTTCCCTTCCCAGGGGATCCCCGAGCCGCGATCGAGTTCGAGAATCCAGCCGGCGACGTTGTCGAGGAAGTACCGGTCGTGCGTGACGGCGACGACGGTGCCCGGGTACGCCTGCAGATGGTGCTCGAGCCACGCCACCGACTCGGCGTCGAGATGGTTGGTCGGCTCGTCGAGCAGCAGTAGATCCGGTGCCTGCAGCAACAAGCGGCAGAGCGCGACGCGCCGCCGTTCGCCGCCGGATAGCGTCGCAACGTCACCCTCACCGGGCGGCAGCCGCAGCGCGTCCATCGCCATCTCCACCTTCGAGTCGAGGTCCCAGGCACCCGCCGCCTCGATCCGATCCTGCAGTTTGCCCTGCTCGTCGAGGGCCCGCTCCATCTCCTCGGGCGACAGATCCTCGCCGAACCGGGCCGTGACCGCGTCGTAGGCCTCGAGCAGTGCACGAACCGGCGCGACGCCCTCGTCGACGTTCCCACGCACGTTCTTGTCAACGTCCAGCGTCGGCTCCTGCTGGAGAAACCCGACCGTGATGCCCTGAGCCGGAAACGCCTCGCCCTGTACTTCGGTGTCCACGCCGGCCATTACCCGCAGCAGCGTGCTCTTCCCCGAGCCATTCAGTCCAAGCACCCCGATCTTGGCTCCGGGCAGGAAGGACAACCAGATGTCGTGGAGCACGACATGGTTGGGCTGGTGCACCTTGCCCAGCCCCTTCATGGTGTAGATGAATTGCGGCATGCCACCTCGACCGTGCGATCGGCGCGAAGAAAGTGAGGAGTATACTGCACGAGCCGACGCGGCCCGGGGATCGGTCTCGACCTCGCCGGCCGACCGTTCTCCCGCACACGATGGCCGCCTACCTCGTCCGTCCGCACCGCGACGCTCCGCCGCGACGTCGGCCACCGGTCTGGCGGAACTGGCCCGACGAGAAACTCCTCGACGTTCGGATGTGCGACCTCGGGGTCGGCCTCGAAGGCGGCGCGCTCGAGAAGCGCCTGCGCGAGATCGACGCGGAACTCGCGCTCCGGGGCTTCCGGTTCCGACCGCACTACTGGCTCTCGGATGACTGGTTCACACCGGACGACGTGCCCGGCGTCGCGTTGCCGTTCTACCTGGCGCACCCGCGCCTGATGCAACTCGAACAGACGCAGCTGCTGGAAGTCGAAGGCCGGACCCGCGCAGCCTGCCTGCGGATCCTCCGGCACGAGGTGGGCCACGCGATCGACAACGCCTACCGTCTTCAGCGCCGCCCGACACGGCGCAAGCTCTTCGGCAAGTCGTCGGTGCCCTATCCCGAGTTCTACACGCCACGGCCCTACAGCAAGCGGTTCGTGCTGCACCTCGACTCGTGGTACGCCCAGAGTCACCCGGATGAAGATTTCGCCGAAACGTTCGCCGTGTGGTTGAATCCGAGATCGATGTGGGCGAGACGCTACGCCGGCTGGCCCGCGCTGAAGAAGCTCGAGTACATGGATCGGCTGATGTGCGAGATCGGATCGGCGCGGCCGCGCCATTCGAGTCGTCGGGTAGTCGACCAGGTCTCCCGGCTTCACAAGACGTTGCGCGCGCACTACAAGGCGAAACGGGACCACTACGGTCTCGAGTACCCCGATTTCTACGACCGCGATCTCCGCCGCCTGTTCTCCGCGGCGCCGGAGTTTGCCAAGAACGTGCCGGCGGCCAGATTCCTCAACAGGATTCGCGCCGGCGTTCGCCGACACGTCGCGAGCTGGACGTCGACCTACCAGTACACCATCGACCAGGTGCTCGAGGACATCATCACCCGGTGCGATGCACTGGACCTGCGCCTGACAGCACCCGAAGACAAGACCAAACTCGACTTCACCGTGCTGCTGACCATGCAGACGATGAACTACCTACACAGCGGACGACACAAACTCGCGTTATGAGAAACCTCCGGGTGTTGGCCTTGATGCACGACTACATGGTGCCGCCGGCCGAAACGGCGGGCCATGACCTCGCGACGGTCCAGTGGAAGACCGAGTACGACGTGCTGTCGACGCTGGCCGATCTGGGCCACGAGGTGCAGCAGCTCGGGGTCAAGGACGAGTTGAGCGGCATCCGTCAGGCGATCACTGACGGGAACCCGCACATCGCCTTCAACTTGCTCGAGGCCTTCCACGAGGTCGGCTCGTTCGATCAGAATCTCGTCGCCTACCTCGAATTGCTCCGCATGCCCTACACCGGCTGCAATCCGCGAGGGCTCCTGCTGTCACGCGACAAGGCACTGTCGAAGAAGCTGCTGGCCTACCATCGAATTTCCATTCCCGACTTTGCAGTCTGCCGAACCGGGCGCGCCGTGAAGCGGCCGAAACGGATGGGCTTCCCGCTCATCGTGAAATCGCTGACGCAGGACGCCTCCATGGGCATCTCGCAAGCCTCCGTTGTTCGGGATGATGCCAAGCTGGCCGAGCGGGTCCGGTTCATCCACAAAAGCATCGGGACCGACGCCATCATCGAGCAGTTCGTCGAGGGCCGTGAATTGTACGTCGGCGTCCTGGGCAACCACCGGCTGAAGTGTTTTCCGATCTGGGAGCTGAAGTTCACGAAGATGCCCGACGACGTCCACCGGATCGCGACCGAACGCGTGAAGTGGAGCCACAAGTATCAGCGGAAGCACGGCATCAAGGCCGGAGCGGCCAAGGGGATCTCGGCGGAGCTGACGACACGCATCTACCGCGTCTGCCGCCGCGTCTACCGGACCCTCGAGCTGAGCGGCTATGCCCGGATCGATATCCGGCTCGCCGAGGATGGGCGATTCTACGTACTGGAAGCGAACCCCAACCCGCAGATCGCCTTCGGGGAGGACTTCGCCGAGTCGGCGGAAAACGCGGGCCTGTCGTACGAGAAGCTGCTGCAGCGGATTCTCAACGTCGGCCTCCACTGGCGACCGGAACACAAGGGATAGGCGTCGAACAGCCGATCCGCGGGTCGCTCACCAGACGCGAGCGATCGCCTCGCCGATCAGGTAGCCCACCGCAGCGACTCCGAAGCCGACGAGGAACATGTCGCGGCCGCTCACCCAGACACTCCGGCCGGTGAAGATGCTTCGGGCGCCGCCAATGGCGAAATGCGCAGCCATGCTGGCGACGAGCGAGACCCAGAGCGCCATTCCGACCTCCAGCAGCAGGAACGGCACGATCGGAATCAAGGCGCCGACGGCCGTGGCACTCCCTGTCACCCAGCCGTCGATCGCCGGAGAGAGGTCGGCTTGGCGCAGCTGCAGTTCCTCCCGCACCTTCGCCTCGAGCGCCTGGGCCGGGTCGCGCATCAGGGTGCTGGCAGTCTCCTTCGCGCGATCGGCCGTCATCCCTTTCGCCTCGTAGATAAGCGCCAGCTCTTCTTCCTCCACGTCGGGCATCAGCTCCAACTCAAGGCGCTCCATCTCGATCTGATGCGCGTGCACCTCGGCCTCGCTCTTCGCGGCCAGATAGCCACTCGAACCCATCGAGAGTGCGTCGGCGATCGCGCCGGCGATGCCGGTGATGACCACCACCTGTGGGCCGACCGAAGCGCCGATCACACCGGCGACCAGGCCAAGGTTCGCGGTCAGGCCGTCGTTGAACCCGTAGACGACGCTGCGAAGATACCCGCCGCCACCGCCGGCGTGCCACGGCTCACCCTCGCGGCCCAGCAGACTCGACAGCTCTCGCGCGTGCTCGGCTGATTCGGTCGCGATCTGGAACGCGGCGTCATGGACGGGCGCGATGTCGCTCCCCTGCGCCAACCGGAGATACGCGGTCACTTCGCGCCCCTCCTCCGCCAGGATCATGGGCAGCACCGTGGCGGTGCCGAACCGGCGCGCGACCCAGGCCAGCAGACGCGTCCGGCACGACAGCCGGTGAGAGGGCGTCGGCTGCTCATGCTCCGCGAACAACGCCTCCCACTTCTCCACGTGGCGGTCCTCGACCGACGCGAGGCGTTCGAACAGATCGCGTCGCACGTCGTCGACCTCGACGGCGGCAAGAGCGCGGTAGAGAAACGCCGCGTCGCGCTCGTCGCGATAGTGCTCGACCCAGAGCGGATCGGCAGACACGCTACGGTTCGGCTCCCGCGGCCGACCGGAAGTCGACGAGCACGTCGGCGACACCGGCGGCCGGCACGGTCACGGTCTGGGAGGTCCCCTCCAGCACCTCGTGCCAGAATCGGAGCTCATAGGTCCCGGGCGGCACGCCGTCGAGCCGAAACGACCCGTCCGCCTCGGAAACCGCGGTACGATCGACGGAGGCCATGATGAATCCCCGCATCCACGTGTGCGTGTCGCAGGCCAGCCGTACGAGGCCTCGGGCCGTCAGCTGACGCCTGATCGTCAGCCCCGCCATCGGGATGGCGATATTGAAGAGCGAGCGCCCATCCTCGGCATAGGCATGGCTGGTGTGCAGCACGTTGTCGACGCTCGTCAGGTCGATCGCGCCCCCGGGGCGTGACACCTGGACCCGCGGACGGAAGAGGCACCCCTCGTTCGACACCTCGATCGGCGGCGCCTCGGCCGGAGCCGTGAGGCCGACGACGGTCACGACGGCGTTCGCCAGCCCGCCCTCGGCATCGACGACGATCGACTCGTCAGGCACGGTCTGTCCGCAGACCTCCGGGTTGGCCGTCACCCGGATCGCGATACTCCCATAGCAGATACCCCACCCACTGGATGTGTTGGTGCTGTCGGTTGACAATCGGAATCCGCACACCCGCCGCCGCGGCGATCGCTCCGGTCCGTGTGAGCCCCTTGCGAATCTGCGGTGTCACGGCGAGTCGCTCGTCAATCCCATTGAGTTCGAGACCAATCGACCAGGTGCTCGGCAGCCCGGAGAGATCACGGCCGCCGTAGACGTTGTAGACGACCGCGGTCGCCTCGCCCGGATCCCGGGTCGGCACCTCGACCTTCAGCTGGGTCTGAAGCGTGAAGTCTCTCAGTGCAAAGCCCGCCGACAGATACGGCTCCAAGACGGTCGTGCCGCCGCCGAGGCCGAGCCCTTCACTACCGGTTGGCGTCTTCACCTCGAAACCACCGCTGAAGATCCGCGTCGACGCGCGGTCGGTGTAGAGGACGTACTTCGCGGCCACCGTGATGTCACCGAGCCCGGCTGCCCGCTCACCGTTAGGACTCGCCGTCTGCAACGGCAGCCCGACCTCGACATGACCGCGCCGTCCGACCCGGCGTTCATAGACCATCTTGATCCGTGCCGACGCCCCGTCGTCATCGTCGCCGTGCGACACCGCCGGCAGGATGACGACCTCATTCTCGGGAAACGCCTTCTCGGTGAAGATCGGCCGAGAGAAATTCACGTTTCCGAGCGGCCACCGCGGCTCCGTGCAGAATCCACGGATGTACCCGACGAGCACGCGGATCTGATCGTCGTCGAGCGCCTCGCCGTATCCCGGCATCTGCGATGACAGGCCGGCCACCGGTCCACCCCGCGCGATCACGAGCTCCCAGTCGGCGTCGGGTTCGGGCGTCGTTACCGCACAATCGGTGAAATCCATCGGCTCGACCGTAATCGTCGCCACCGCAACTTGACCGGTACCGTCCTCGGCGTGGCAGCTGGCGCACCACGCGGAGTACATTTCGCTCGGCAACGTGGGAACTTGTGCGCTGACGCTGACGGGAAACAGGAGAAGCAGGAGATGTGCGAGCCGACCGAACGCCACCATACGACTCCACTATAGGAAGTCGTTCGCATGAACGCAACGCGGAAACACGTCTCTGGACTGAGGCTCAGTCTAGTTTCCGCCGCATCGCGCCACGACCGCTAGAGCGATCTGGCGTTACCGGCAGGCACCGCCGGCGTGGGCGGTAGGTCGGGCGTGAAGTCTTCGCCGGGATTGATGAAGCGATCGCGCTCGAGCCGGTACTGCTTCTCGTAGAGCTGGCGGTAGCGTCCGTCGAGCGCCAGCAACTCGTCATGCGTACCTCGTTCGACGATCTCACCACCCTCGATGACGAGAATCTGATCGGCACTCTGAATCGTCGACAGTCGATGCGCGATGACGAAGGTCGTTCGCCCATGGCGCAGGCGGCGCAGCCCGTCCTGAATGAAGCCCTCGCTCTCGCTGTCGAGGCTCGACGTGGCCTCGTCCAGAATCAGGATGCGTGGATCGGCGAGAATCGCCCGGGCGATGGCCACGCGCTGCCGCTGCCCCCCCGACAGCTTCACGCCCCGCTCACCCACGACCGTGTCGTACCCCTGCTCCAGTTCCTGGATGAACTCGTCGCAGTGCGCGATCCGACTCACGTCGCGGATCTCCTCGGGCGTCGCGTCGGGCCGCGCGAATCGAATGTTTTCGGCCACGGTACCGTCGAAGAGGAAGTTCTCCTGCAGGACCACGCCGATATGTCGACGGTAGTCCCGGAGCCGAAGCGACGCCAGGTCGAGCCCATCCACCGTGACCCGACCTGACTTGGGTCGATTGAACACCAGGATCATGCTGATCATCGTGCTCTTGCCCGACCCACTCGATCCGACCAGCGCCGTGGTCGTGCCCGCCGGCGCCACGAACGACACGTCGCGCAGGACCGGCACGCCGTCGGTGTACTCGAACCAGACGTGCTCGCAGGTCACGTCGCCGTGGACCTCGGGAACCGGCTGCCGGTCCGCGTCCTCCTCGTCTTCGGTCGCCATCTGGCGGATCTCCCGGATCCGATCAAGGCCCGCGAATGCTTCCGTAATCTGCGTGCCGATTGACGCAATCTGCACGAGCGGTGCCGCCATGAGACCCGTGAAGAAAATGTAGGCGATGAAGTCTCCGAGTGTCATCGTCCCGGCGAGAATGGCCCGGCCACCGACGAGAATCATCAGCACGCCGATCGCCCCGATGACCAGCGTCGAGACCGCGGTGATCCCCGACACACCGGTGATCGACTTGGCGACGTTGCGCAGCAGCCGGTGCGCGCCGTTCGCGAAGATCCGCTGCTCACGCCGTTCCACCGTGTAGGCCTTGACGATCCGGATGCCACCCAGCGTCTCGTTCAGCCGACCTGTCACCTCGGCGTTGATCTTGCCCCGCTCGCGAAACAACGGCCGGAGTCGCTTGAAGGCGGTGGCCATCGTTCCGGCGAACGCGAGGAGGATCAACAAGGTGACGAGGGTCAGCTGCCAGTTCAGGTAGAAGAGCACGCCCAGCGCGATGACAGCGGTGACCAGACCGCCGGTCAGCTGCGCGAGTCCGGTGCCCACCAGGTTCCGGATCCCCTCGGCGTCGGTCATGATCCGGGAAATCAGGACGCCGGTCTTCGTGGAATCGAAGTAGCCGATCGGGAGGCGGGTGACGTGCACCTGCACGCGCTTCCGCATGTCGGTAATGGCGCGCTGGGCCGCGACGCCAAGGACCTGTGACAGCGCGAACACCGTCGCCGCCTGGACCACCGCCGACACGCCCACGGCCAGCGCCAGCGTTGGCAGCAGGTCGCCGCGCTGATTGGCGATCACGTCGTCGATCAGAAACTTCGATGACGCGGGCAACACCAGGCCCGACAACCGGTTCACCAGCATCAACCCCAGGCCGAGCGCAAGCCGGTGACGGTGCGCGTACACCAGTTCGCGGGCTTCCACCCACGCACCGCTCGTCGTGTCCTGTTGCTTCTCGGTCGACATCACTCGTTCGCGTGCAGCGCCGCTGGACGCCACTCCACCATACTACCGCGTAGTACACTCGGCGGGTGACCGACAGTGCCCGTCGCATCGTGCACGTCGACATGGATGCGTTCTACGCGTCGGTCGAACAACGCGACGACCCATCGCTGGCGGGCAAGCCGGTCGCCGTCGGTGGACGTCCGGAGCGGCGCGGCGTGGTCGCCGCGGCCAGCTACGAGGCGCGCGAGTTCGGCGTGCGGTCGGCGATGGCGATGGCCAGGGCCGTGCGACTCTGCCCGTCGCTCGCGATAGTGCGACCCGACTTCTCGAAGTACCGGGCCGTGTCCAAGGAGGTCTTTGGGATCTTCCGCGAGGCGACGCACCTCGTGGAACCGCTGTCGCTCGACGAGGCCTACCTGGACGTAACGATCAACGCCTGGGGCGAACCGCTCGCGACGACCGTCGCCAAGCGGATCAAGGCCCGCATTCTGGAACGCACGTGCCTCACCGCTTCGGCCGGCGTCGCCCCCAACAAGTTCATTGCCAAGATCGCCTCGGGATGGCAAAAACCCGATGGGTTGACCGTCGTGCCGCACGCCCGCGTCGAAGCCTTCTTGCAGAAGCTGCCCGTCGAGGCGCTGTGGGGCGTCGGCCCCGTCACCGCGGGCAAGCTCAGGGCCCGCGGCATCGAGCGGCTGGTCGACGTCCGCGAGGTCGAGCTCGATGCGCTCCGCGAGACCGTAGGGCGATGGGCTGAATCGCTGCAGCGGCTGGCGTGGGGCCAGGACGAGCGCCCGGTCGTCATCAATCGGCCGTCCAAGTCCGCCGGTTCGGAGCGGACCTTCGCCGAGGACCTGATCGACCTCGAGACGATCCGCGCCGAGATCGATGGCTTGGCGCGCCGGGGTACCGACTGGATGGCCCGGAAGGGGCGGACGGCACGCACCGTCACCCTCAAGTTGCGCTACAACGACTTCACGACGATCACGCGCCGCCATACGACGTCGCTGCCGACGCGCGACGCCGAGGCTATCGTCAAGCGCGCGCTCGCGCTGCTCGACCGCACCGAAGCTGGCGTCCGTGCGGTACGCCTGCTCGGGGTGACGATGCACAACCTGACAACCGACGACGCACCCCCACCGGCCAATCGGCTTCCCCGGTTGCCGTTCGACGACCTCGAACCGTCCGGGCTGTTATGATCGGAACGTGCTAAACGGAACGCGCGAAGCCATCCTCAGGAGGGTCCAACCGATCAGCATTCACGGCCAGGTCTCCTGTGACGTCGTCTTCTCGGACTCCAACGACCCCGAGGGACCGGTGCACACCGCGCGGGTCGGCCCGGAAGCCATGGCCCACGGAATCGAGCCGGGTGACCCGATCAGCCTCGTCTACCTCATGGGCTCCGTGACGGCGGTGCGCCGGACCGTGCCGCGCTGAGCGCGGCCGCCGTCGGCGCGCCATCTCTTCATCCCGTCATCTCTTCACCTCTTCAAGCGCTCGAGATGCTCGGCGTGATCGGTCTCCTTCGCCGGGATGTCCTCGAGACGCACGAGGATGGCGTGATTGAGTTCACCCGCGATGATAGCCTTGTCGACAGCGTCGGGCAGACGCCCGCATGAAGTCAGTGAATAACGAACGAGGAGCCATCGGATGTCAGAGCAGCGTTCACACATCGTACGATCGTCACGAATGATCGCCACGATCGCCATCCTGGCGGCGGCCAGCATGATGGCCCCACCGGCCGTGACCGGTCAGGCGTCG
This sequence comes from Acidobacteriota bacterium, assembly GCA_002730525.1. Lineage (GTDB taxonomy): Bacteria > Acidobacteriota > Vicinamibacteria > Vicinamibacterales > UBA823 > UBA2161. The sequence continues at coordinate 92,234 of PCAK01000005.1, forward strand.
GCGTCGGAATGGCTCGACGCCTATCACGAGCCGGCCAGCCGCATCATCGGCGAAGCCATGGCCGGAACATTCGCGTGGGATCGGCTCGCTGAGTTGAGCGATACGTTCGGCCACCGTCTGAGCGGTTCACCCCAGCTCGAACGGGCTATCGAATGGGCCGCCGAGCAGATGCGGGGCGACGGGCTCGAGAACGTCCGGCTGGAGCCGGTCATGGTGCCGCACTGGGTGCGCGGCGAGGAGCGCGCCCGGACGACGCGACCCAGCGAGCAGGAGCTGGTGATGCTCGGCCTCGGGGGCAGCATCGCCACGCCTCCCGGCGGCGTCGAGGCGGAGACGCTCGTGGTGAGCAGCTTCGATGAACTCGACGCGCGCGCCGACGACGTGGCGGGCAAGATCGTGGTCTACAACGTCCCGTTCACGAACTACGGCCAGACGGTGCGATACCGCACCACCGGCGCATCGCGCGCCGCCCGGCACGGCGCGGTGGCGAGCCTCGTCCGATCGGTCGGCCCGACCTCCGGCCGGACGCCGCATACCGGCGCCATGACCTACACCGACACCGACCCTCAGATTCCGGCCGCGGCGGTCACCGCCGAGGACGCCGACCTGTTGCAGCGGATGCAGGACCGGGGAACGCCCGCCTGGGTCCACCTCGAGATGAACGCCCAGATGCTTCCGGACGCCGAGTCCGCTAATGTCGTGGCCGAGATTCGCGGACGCGAGCACCCCGAGGAAGTCGTCGTCATCGGGGGCCACATCGACTCCTGGGACGTCGGCACCGGATCCACTGACGACGGCGGTGGGTGCATCATCACTTGGGACGCGCTGCGCATCTTGCAGCGCCTGGGCCTGCGGCCGCGCCGCACGTTGCGCGTCGTGCTCTGGACGAACGAGGAAAACGGACTCCGCGGCGGAACAGCGTACCGCGATCGCTACGCCGATCAACTCGAGAATCATGTCATGATGCTGGAGTCGGATGGTGGCGTCTTCCAGCCGCGGGGCTTCGGCTTCACCGGCAACCCGAAGGCTCGCGCAACGGTCGAGGCAATCGCATCACTGCTGCGCGGTATCGACGCCCACCGGATCGGACCCAGCGGCGGCGGCGCCGACATCGGCCCAAGCGTCCGAGCGGCCGGCATCCCGAGCATGTCAACCGATGTGGACGGATCGACCTACTTCACGATTCACCACACGCCCGCGGATACGATGGACAAGATCGATCCCACCGACGTCGCGCGCAACGTCGCCGCGGTCGCCGTCATGGCCTACGTCGTGGCCGACATGCCGGAACGGCTGGGCCAATAGAAGAGGGCGGAGCGCCTGCGAAAACGGTCAAGGCGCGCACGGCACGCCTCGCGGGTGCGGAGTGGGGCACTCGGGGTCCCCGCGTAGCGCCCGCGTGGGGCTTGGGGCGCAAGGCGCCCCATCTACTTAATGCACGCCGTGGCTCATCTGTAGCGCCGCGGGATCGGCACCGAGGCGGCGTATCGCGATCTCCCACATCCGCTCGGGCTCGGTCCGGAAGACGAGGTCGAGGTCGACATCGATCGTGAGCCAGGAAGACGCCGCAATTTCCGCGTCGAGCTGGCCGGGGCCCCAGCCCGCGTAGCCGGTCAATAACCTCGCCTGCGTCTCCGGTTCGGCTTCGAGGAGCTGGCGCAGAAGATCGGCCGAGGTCGAGAGATAGACGCCGGGACAGACCCGCACCGCGTCGGACTCGGCCGGCTCCTGGCCCAGGAGGATCCATCCGCGCTGCGGCTCGACTGGACCACCGATCCACAACTGCAGGCCGCCGCGAACATTCACCGGCGGCTCGAGCTTGACGACGTCGGCCGCACAGGTCTCCGTGGGGCGGTTCAACACGAGCCCGAACGCGCCTTCAGCGCCGTACTCGCACAGCAGGATGACCGTGCGGTGGAAATTGGGATCCGCCAACTGCGGCATCGACAGCAGGAGCGTCGGTGCGAGTCGGGAATCGGGTGACGGAGGCGTGTCCATGGCGTCGGCGAATCGGCTCTCCCAAGAGTATGGCGACGGCCGCCAAAGATCAAAACACCCCGGCTGACACCCAAGGTGGCTACGGCGCCAGCTTCCGCCGGGCCCATGCCACGTGCTCGGCAACCATCGGGTCGTCGAGCGAGGGCGCTGCCTCGGCTGGGTCCGGCCCGGACCCGGGCTTCTCGAGGGCCTCCCGCGCGGCCGGGTCGCCGCTGTTGCCCAGCGCGATCGCCAGGTTTCGCCGGAGCCGCTTCACGCCTGCCCGCGTCATCGCCGACCCTTTCATCGTCGACCGCAACTCCGCATCGGGCCGCTGCCAGAGGTCGAGCAGGCTGGGCTGATCGAAGAGCGCCCGGGGAAGCCACGCGCGGTCGGTGTTGCGCGCCGCGGCATCGTTCCACGGGCAGACATCCTGGCAGATATCGCAGCCGAAGACGTGTGACTCAACACCATCGCGCTGCCGTTCTGGCACCGCGCCCTTCAGCTCGATCGTGAGATACGACAGGCATCTCGTCGCATCGAGCACCCACGGCTCGGGCAGCGCGCCGGTCGGGCAGGCCTCGAGACAGAGCGTGCAGTTGCCGCACTGGTCAAGCGACGCGTCGTCCGGCGGGAGATCGAGCGTGCAGATGATCTCGGACAGGAACAGCCACGATCCGCGTTCGCCGTTGATGAGACAGGTGTTCTTGCCGATCCAGCCGAGGCCAGCGTGCTGCGCGTAGACGCGTTCCTGAACGGGACCCGTATCGACGTAGGCCCGCGCCTCGAACGTCGGGCCGGCACGTTCGGCCATCCAACTCCGCAGCGCCTCGGTGCGCGCGCCCACGACGTCGTGGTAGTCGTCACCCCACGCATAGCGGGCGATCTTCGCGTCGCCCGGCGCGTTGCGCTCCGTCGAATACGGCCGGTCCACGTTGTAGACGGTCGCCAGCATCACGACCGACCTGGCACCGGCGAGCACCGCGCGAACGTCAGCCCGCCGGTCGGCTGTTCGCGCCATGTACGCCATCTCAGCCGCATGCCCGCGATCGATCCACTCTCGAAGGAAGCCCAGCTCAGGCAGCGACTCGGCCGGCGCGATCCCGCACAGATCGAAACCCAGCTCGGAGGCACGCGCCTTGATCTGAGAAGCCGTCACCATCGAAGGCCTCCGTCCGCGGTTCGCTCGATGGCTACGACGCGACGAGTTGCCGGAGCACGTAGGGCAAGATGCCGCCGTGCCTGAAAGCGACGAGTTCCTCGGGAGTGTCGATCCGGACGACGGCGCGGAACCCGATCTCGGTACCGTCGGCGCCTCGAGCGACAACGTCGACCGCCCCGCGGGGCGAAAGGCCGTCGGCAATACCGCTCAGGGAGAAGACCTCCCGCCCGGTGAGGCAGAGCGAGGCCACGGTGTCGCCGGCACCGAACTGCAGTGGGAGGACCCCCATGTTCACGAGGTTGCTTCGATGAATCCGCTCGAAGCTCTCCGTGATGACGGCTCTCACGCCCAGCAGCCGCGTCCCCTTGGCGGCCCAGTCGCGAGACGATCCCGACCCGTACTCCTTCCCGGCCAGCACCAGCAGCGGCGTCCCGCTGTCGCGGTAGCGGATCGCGGCATCGTAGATTGTCAGCGGCTCGTCGTCAGGCTGATAGCGAGTCCACCCGCCCTCGGTGCCCGGTGCGAGCTGATTGCGCAGACGGATGTTCCCGAAGGTCCCGCGCATCATCACCTCGTGGTTGCCGCGGCGGGCGCCGTAAGAGTTGAACTCGGCCGGCGGCACACCCTGGTCGACCAGATAGCGGCCGGCCGGGCTGTCGTCGGGGATGGCGCCCGCGGGCGAGATGTGATCGGTCGTCACGCTGTCGCCGAGCAGCGCCAGCACCCGCGCGCCCTCGACGTCCACGATCGGTGCGGGCTCGAGCGTCAGCCCTTCGAAGAACGGCGGATACCGAACGTAGGTCGAGGCCCCGTCCCACGTGAACTGCTCTCCCGCCGGCGTCGGCAGCGCCTGCCACCGCGCGTCGCCGTCGAAGACCGACCTATAGCTCGCGGTGAACATCTCCGATCGCACCGACGTGCTCATGCTCGCCTGAATCTCCTGCGACGTCGGCCAGAGATCGCGCAGGAACACGTCCTGGCCCTCACTGTCCTGTCCGAGCGGCTCGGACGTCAGATCGATGCTCATCCGGCCGGCGAGCGCGTAGGCCACGACCAGCGGTGGCGAGGCCAGGTAGTTCGCTCTGACCTGCGCCTGGATCCGGCCGTCGAAGTTTCGGTTGCCGCTCAGGATCGACGCCACGACCAGATCGCCGTCGGTGACGGCGGCGGACACCTCCGACGGGAGCGGCCCCGAATTGCCGATGCAAGTCGTGCAGCCGTATCCGACGAGGTGGAATCCGAGCGCGGCCAGTGGATCGAGTAGCCCGGCGGCCTTCAGGTACTCGGTCACGACCTTCGACCCGGGCGCCAGGCTCGTCTTGACCCAGGGCTTGACCTGCAGCCCCCGCGCGACGGCCTTCTGCGCCAGCAGGCCCGCGCCGATCAGGACGCTCGGATTCGAGGTGTTCGTGCAGCTCGTGATCGCCGCAATGACGATCGACCCGTGCTCGAGTCCTTCGCCGGTGGGGGCCGGCGTCTCGCCGCGCATCTCGCCGAGGGTCTCGGCGAACGCGGCCTTGGCGCCCCCCAGCGCGACGCGGTCCTGCGGTCGGCTCGGCCCGGCGATGCTCGGCTCCACCGAGGCGAGGTCGAGCGTGACGGTGTCGTCGTAGTCGGGCGCGACCGCCGGGTCCCTAAACAGCCCCTGGACCTTGGCGTAGGCCTCGACGAGCGCGACCTCCTCAGCGTCTCGACCGGTGAGCCGAAGATAGTCCAGCGTCATGTCGTCGATCGGGAAGATCGCGATCGTCGCGCCGTACTCGGGCGACATGTTCCCCAGCGTGGCCCGGTCGGCGATCGTCAGATGCTCGAGTCCCGGGCCGAAGAACTCGACAAACTTGCCGACGACGCCCTTCTGCCGCAGGCGCTCCGTGATCGTGAGCACGAGGTCGGTCGCGGTAATCCCTTCCGGCAACCGACCCTCCAGCCGGAACCCCACGACGTCGGGCACGAGCATCGAAATCGGCTGGCCGAGCATCGCGGCCTCGGCCTCGATGCCGCCGACGCCCCAGCCGACGACGCCGAGTCCGTTGATCATCGTGGTGTGTGAGTCGGTACCGACGAGGGTGTCGGGGTACGCCATGGGCTGACCATCGACCGTGTCGCGGCACACCACGCGCGCGAGGTGCTCCAGATTGACCTGGTGCACGATACCGGTCTCGGGCGGGACAACTCGAAAGTTGCTGAAAGCGCTCTGCCCCCAACGAAGGAACGCGTAGCGCTCCAGGTTGCGCGTGAACTCCAGTTCGGAGTTGAAGCGAAGCGCGTCGGGCCGCCCGAAATGATCGACCTGCACCGAGTGATCGATCACCAGTTCGACAGGTTGCAGCGGATTGACCCGATTCGGGTCGCCGCCGAGCCGCACCACGCCGTCGCGCATGGCGGCCAGATCGACCACCGCCGGTACGCCCGTGAAGTCCTGCAACAACACGCGCGCCGGGCTGAAGGCGATCTCCTGCGGTGGCGCGTCGGCCCCGCGGCGGGCAAACGTCGCGATCCGGTCGGCGGTCACGGCGCCGCCGTCTTCGCGACGCAGGAGATTCTCCAACAGAATCTTCAGGGAATACGGCAAGCGAGCCACGGCCGGAAAGCCCGCGCGCTCGAGCGCGGGCAGGCTCTGGTACCGGATCGACTGCCCGTCGACCGCCAGATCGCTCAGTGTTTCGAAGGAGTTCTTCACGCTGGTCTCGTCCCTCCTCGCCACGGCCGCCCACGACCGGGCCGCAGCGCTCCCCTGATCATCACATACTCGCCGACGTTATCCGAGGTCAGGAGGCCAACGAGCCGTCCGCCATCGAGCACGGGCAGCACCGGGCATCCGCCGGACTCCAACCGCTGGAACGCCGACTCGAGCATCTCCCGCGCGTCGGCGACCTCGAAGTTCCGCGTCATCACCTGCTGGACGGCCCCCGCCGCGCCGCGCTCGCCGAGCGCGGCCATCATCGCGTCGCGGGTCAGCACGCCAACCAGCGCGCCGCCTTCGATGACGGGAAAGTCGCGCTGCGAGCCGGCCAGCACCAGGTCGACCGCCTCCTGAAGTGGGGACGCAGCCTCCAACACGTGGAAATCGGTCAACATCGCGCGGCTCACCGGAATGCCGGCCAGCGCCGACCGGAGGCTCACCATCGAGGCCTCGCTCGACGCGCCCATCCAGACGAACAGCGCAATGAACACTAGAAATGGGTTCGAGAAGAGCCCGACGAACCCGAACAGCAGCGCCAGCCCCTGGCCGATGTTGGCGGCGATCTCTGTCGCCCGGACGTAGTCGAGCCGTTCCGCCAGCAGTGCGCGCAGCATCCGCCCGCCGTCCATCGGGAAGGCCGGCACCAGATTGAACACGGCCAGCGACAGGTTGACGACCGTGAAGCGCTCCACGACACCAGCCGACGGGTCGAACGCCAGCTCGGGCAACGTGCCCAGCGTGAGCATCAGAGCCAGATAACATCCGGCGGCGATCGCCAGGTTGACCGCCGGTCCGGCCAGCGCGACCCAGAGTTCCTGTCTCGGCACGTCCGGCATACGCTCCAGCCTGGCCAGCCCGCCGATCGGCAACAGCGTGATGTCCCGGGTGCGGATGCCGAACCGGCGCGCGGTCAGCGCGTGGCCGAGTTCGTGCAGCACGATCGTGAAGAAGATGGCCAGCAGGAACAGCGCGCTGGCGATCACCGCGCCAAGTTCCCGGCCACCCGCCACGCCGCTGAACAGGATGAAGCCGATCAGCACCAGGAACGTCCCGTGGACGTAGATCGGGATCCCGGCGATCGTCGCGATCCGCCACGACCATTTCATGACCGGTCTCCATCCACACCGCGCCCGACGCGGCGATCGTCAGAAGACAGCGAGAAAGACGCTCGCGTGTCCGGTGACGGACGTACGGCGCCGATCCTCGAGATCGAATCCATCGTTTCGTATCAACAGGCGCAGTTCGGCGCGAACGCCGACGCGCTGGATCCAGGAATCTGCCGGGTTCCAGAGGGCGTACTTCACTCCACCCCCCGCGTGCGCCGCGCGCCCGCTCGCGACGAGGACCGAACCGTCGTCGAGTTGGCGCAGGTAGCCGAGCCCGCCGACGAGAAAGGGCCGCAGCCGGCCGTCGACCGCTTCGAGGGCCGTCAGGTGGACCACGACGCTGCCGTCGATGATCCATTGCGACAGGGCGGTGTCGAAGCTCCGCGAGCCGGCCTCGACGTCGCCCGTGACCTGCGTGGCCACGTTCGGTGTCGCGTAGCCCAGACCCGCCTCGACGGCAAAGATCCGGGACAGGCGCCATCCCAGTCGAAGGTCGAGAGCGATCGCGGTCTCCAGTTCGGACTCGATCGAGAACAGCGTGAACTCGCCGCCGCCCGAACCGGTGTTGGCCGTCAGGGTCGCCTCCGCACCGCCGATCTGATATCCGGAGATGGCACCGACCCCGACGCCGATCTCGAGCCGCCCCTGCCCGGCCGCCGGGGGCGCCGACGCGGCGAGACCCGCACCAAGCACGACCGCGGCCACGACGCGTGAACGGCCGCCGCGGGTCACTTGCTCACGACCTCGAGGTCGGCGACGGCGTCCGCCCCGGCCCGCACCGTGACGATCTGCGACGCGAACCCTACTCGAAAGTCGACGTCGACCGTGTCGGAATCCTGAAAGAAGCTGTCGGGGTCGGCGTCGTCCAGTGGCTCTACGCGGAGGAGATACGGACCTGGCGGGAGACCGGCCACAACGAACCGCCCTTCGCTGCCGATCGAGAAGTTGCCCACGAGCGTCTCGGTCTGCATGTTGAACGCCACGACGTGGGCGCCCACGACGCTCGCGCCGCCCTTCTGGACCCGTCCCGAGATACTGCCGGTCGCCTGCTGGAACTCAGGCGTCGGATACAGGTCTGAGACCCCGGCCCGATCATCTGCGTGCAGGCGGCGGCCCTCGATGGAGCCACTCGAGAACGCGATCGGGAACATCGCGGTCCCCGAGGCGATCACGCGTCGTCCCCCGGTCGGTCGTAGCTCCGTCTCGCCGATCGCCGAGTGGCCGAGGCCGAGCAGGTGACCGATCTCATGCAGGGCGATCGCCTCGACATCGAAGCCGCTCTGGCCGTCGGTGGACCACGCGACCGCCGCGTTGAAGGCGATGTCGGCTTCGATGATCTCGCCCGAGCCGGTCCTGGTGAGCAACGACGTTACGGCGAGAACGCGGTCGTCGAAGTCGAACACGTCCTCAAAGCCGACCGTCGTGACGCCGTCTTCGCTAAGCGGCGACAACCCGGTGAATCCGACCTCGGTGAACGTCGCGGTCGCGGTCGGTACCGCCTCCCACGACGCGAAGGCGCGCCCGACGGCCTGGCGAAACGCCTCGCCGGAGACGCCCGGCAGGTCGCGGTCACCGACGAAGTAGCGGATCGGGCCGCCTCCCCACCGAAGCACCTGGTCGGGATCCTGCGCGAACCCCAGCTTCAGATAGGCCTCGAGCGGGGAGGCCCCGGCGAGGACAAAGGCCAGCACCATCGCCGTCGGAGCCCGCCACGTCCTGTGCACCTTCAACGGCGCACCGCCTCACCGGGCAGATCGGCGATCAGCTCCCGCAGCCGCCGGCCGAACTCGCGGAACGGCATCAGCCGCCGCCCGATGTCACCGCGCACGAGCGGCTGCACCGACGGCCCCGGCGCAAAGGTCGGCATCACCACCCGCTGGTTGGTCGCTCGGTTCACGACGATGCGAAACAATCCCTGGGACAGTCCGAGAATGATCGGGATCGAGGGCCCTCTCGTCCCAAGGAACATCACGACCTCCTGGCCGATCGTGAGCACCGGCGCGCCGAGGACGACGGTCCGGTGGGCGCCCATCGTGCCGCCCGGCACGCGAATGCGGACCGACGGGCCGAGATCGCCTTTGAAGTACCCGGACGCATCGACGGTGACGAGGCTCTCGATCCGCTCGCGACCGGTGGTCCAACGCGGCGACACTGCCGCCACCCGTCCGTACACGATCACGCGCGCCTCGTCGGCCAGCTCCGCGAGCGTCGCCGGCACGACGGACGAAGCCGCCGCCATCAACGGCGCCGCAACTCCCAGGCCTGCCACCAGAGCGACGACCAGCCATCTAGAAGCGGTTTCACCACTTCTAGAGACCTGCTCGACTCTTCTCATCCGCAACTCCAGCTTCTTCAGCTCGTCGCCGCCCGGTTCGCGACGGCGAGCACCGCCTCGGCCGCGCGGCGGCTCGCACCGGCACCTCCCAGGCGTGTCCGCACCTCGTCGAGCAACGCGCGCGTCTGCCGCATCCGCTCGTCGTTGGTCAGGTAGCCGACGACCTCGGCCGCGATCACCCCGGGGGTGCACTGATCTTGAATCAACTCGGGCACGATCGACTGCCCCGCCACCAGATTGACCATGCCGTAGGTGTCCACATGCACGAATCGCTTGCCGAGCGCGTAGGTCAGCGGCGAGACGCGATAAATGATGACCATCGGCCGTCCGTGAATCGCCGCCTGGATCGTCGCGGTGCCCGAGGCCGTCACGACCAGATCGGCGACCGACAGCGCGTCGTCCGTCCGCCCATCGACGACGGAGACACGGCCGGGTCCCTCCCACGCCGCGGCCCGCCCGAACAGCCGGTCATCGAGGCCGGGCGCGCGCGCGACGATGAACTGAGCGGTCGGCACCTGCCCGACGATCGTGCGCACGGCGTCCAGCAAGGGGGGCAGGAGTTGAGCGACCTCATTGGGGCGGCTGCCTGGCAGCAGCGCGATGGTGGGTGCGTTCGGCTCGAACCCCAACTCGGCGAGCCACGCGGCGCGCGGTGTCCCCGTCTTGACCAGTTCGATGAGCGGGTGGCCGACGAACTCGACGGGGATGCCGGCCTCTCGGTACACGGCCTCCTCGAACGGAAAGATCACCAGCATCAGGTCGACGAGCCGCGCGAGCGTGCGCACCCGTCCACGGCGCCAAGCCCAGACCTGGGGACTCACGTAGTAGACCACCGGCACGCCGAGCCGCCGGGCCGCCGCGGCCAATCGGAAATTGAAGTCTGGAAAATCGACCACCACGACCACGTCCGGCCGATCTCGCCGCATGGCCGCGACCAGCGTGCGGTAGATCGCCCACGACCGCGGCAGGACGGCCAGCGCCTCGACCAATCCGGTCACGCTCAGCCCGCGATAGTGGCTCACGAGTCGGGCGCCCGCGGCAGCCAGCCGATCGCCTCCCAGGCCGGTGACCCGCGCCGCCGGCGCCAGGCGCATCAGCTCGGTCGTCAGTGCGGCGGCATACATGTCGCCCGACGTCTCGCCACACGAGATCAGGACTTTGGGCATGTAACGCAAACAGCTTGCGGCGGCGGGGGGGAAGCCGCGCCCGTGAGGCGGGTGCGGCGCACGACCGATACGGGGGCGCGGCTACTCAGGCGCGCCGGGCCTCGCGAAGAGCGCCGCGTCGAGCGCCGCATTGAACGTCAGGTCCGCCAACTCCCGCTCGAGCACCGAAACCCCGCCCCGTCGCACGATCGCGCGGAACGCCACCTGCACGCCGTCGACCTCACGGTAGTCGGAGTACAGCTCCTCCGTCTCCTCCGGCCCAGCCGGGCCCTGCGACACATAAGTCTGCCGGATGACCTGGCCGGTCCGCGGGTCGAGGAAGAGACGCACCGGCTCGTCGATATCCGCGGTGAGGAACTCAACACCCGCCGGGCGTCCATCGTCCGCCGCCGCGTCGATCGGCCGCATGTCGACGCCCCCGTCGGCCGCGCGGAGCAGTAGTTGAATCAGGTCGCGACGCAGGCTCGCGCGAAAATCGTCGCGCACCGTCGGCGACGCGTCCTCGACGCCGTCAGGGCCCTCCAGCCAGGCCTCGTCGTCGGCAAACGCCTGGACGATGCGACCGGTCGGTAACGCCGCCTCGACCCGAAACCGTCCCGGATAAGCGGTATAGCTGACGGTATCGGCGTTCATCGAACCGGCCGGCGTGTACATCGTGGTTCGACCGCACGCCGTCGCCGTGGTGATCGTGCGCAGCCGATCGACGCCACCCTTGGCGGCAATCGCCCGCCGGACAACCTCCATCGCCTTCACGCGTTCGTCGGGGGTCGGTCGCGTGGGCACCACCATATCCTCGGACGCCGATGCCGCCAGGCGCAGGCCGCCCGGCGAGAGATCGAGATCGGCGAGGGCCACGCGCTCGACGTTGGGAAATCCCGCCGCAGGCAGGTCGTCGACGAACGCGGACGCATCGCCGACCAGCACGATCGACAGCTGATCGGGCAGCAGGAACTCCTGCGAGACGCGCTGAATGTCGTCCACCGACACCGCGCTCACGCGCTCGCGATAGGTGCCGAGTTCCTCGGGATCCAGTCCGTAGAACAACACGTTCAGAACTCTGAGCGCGATCGCATCGGGTGTCTCGAGCTGCAGCGGAAAGCTGCCCGTCATGTAGGCCTGCACGCCGTCCAACTCGCGCACACCCACGGGTTGCCGCCGCAACCGCCAGAACTCCTCGATCGTCAGTCTGAGGGCTTCCGCCGTCGCCTCGGTCCGCGTGTCGGTCTGAGCCACGACGTCACCGGTGGTCTTCAACGTGTGAATCGACGCCTCGGCACCGTAGGTCAGACCGCGTTCGGTCCGCAGGACGCGATGGAGGCGGTTGCTCCCCTCGCCGCCCAGCACCCGGACCGCCATGTCGAGCGGCATGTATTCTGCGTGCGTGCGCGCCACGCCGATGTGTCCGGCGCGGATCTCGGTCTGCACCGCGCCCGGCATGTCCACCACGACGACCCGACTCGTCGGCGGCGGCGGCGAACTCAGCGCCGGTGTGTCGATCGTCTTCGGCTCCCAATCCCCGAAGATCCGCTCCACGGTCTCGAAGGCCGTCTCGGCGGTGAGGTCCCCGACAATCGCCATGATGGCGTTGTTCGGCGCGAAGTAGCGGTCGTGGAAGGCGTGGAGATCGGCCGAGGTGATCGTCGGGAGCGACTCGAGCGTGCCCGACTGCGGCCGTCCGTAGGGGTGCTCCCCGTAGACCAGCCGGTCGAAGACGACCCCGGCGACGTAGTCGGGATCCTGCATGCTCACCTGCAGGCCGGAGAGAATCTGCTGACGCTGCCGCTCGATCTCCTCGGGCGCGAAGGCGGGCTGCCGGATCACCTCGCTCACGAGCCCCATGACGAGCTCGAAGCTGTCGCTCATCACGACCGCGTTCACGAAGGTCAGGTCACTGCCGGAGCCGACGCCGAGCCCGCCGCCGATCGTATCGATGGTCTCCGCGATCTCCTGCGCCGAGCGCGAGGTGGTGCCCTGATCGAGGAGCGCGCCGAGGAGGCTCGCCAGCCCCGCTTTCTCGGCCGGTTCGTGCGCGATCCCGGCGCCCACGAGCAGCCGCACACTGACCACGGGCTGCTCGTGATGCAGCACGGCGATGACGCGCATGCCGTTCTCGAGCGTCCGCACCTCGTATGGCGGAAACTGCACCTCGGTGGGCTCGAGCGGCTCGGGCGGGGGCTCGATCGGCCAGCCGCTCAGCGTCTGGCCGTGCACCGACGCGGCCAGCAGCAGCGGCGCCACGACGCCCACGAGCCAGGCGGCCGGCGCTACGACGGCCCGGCAGCCCGTCGCGCTCCGCGTCATCCTCATGGCGCGACTCCCGCCAACGCACCCGGCGGCATGATGGTGAGAATCAGACTGTTGTCGTCGGTGAAGTAGGTCTGGGCGACGCGCTGCACATCCTCGGCCGTGATCTCCATGAAGATGTCGAACTCGCCGTCGGCGGTCGTGATGTCGTCATGGATGACCGCGGCATGCGCGAGGTGGGTCGCCTTCTGCTGGTTCGACGTCCGCCCCAGGATGTAGTCGCGCGCGAACTGGTTCTTGACGCGCTCCAGTTCACGCGAGGACACCAGCTCGGTCTTCAACCGTTCCAGCTCGTCGCGCAGGGCACGCTCGGCCTCTGCCGGCGACCGGCCGGGTTGCACAAGCGCGACCGCGAAGAACAGGCTCGGATCCTCCACGATGTCGCCCTGCCCGAACGCCGCGAGCGCCAACTGCTCCTCGTAGACCAACCGCCGGTAGATCCGGGAACTCTGGCCGTCCGAGAGAATCTTCGACGCGAAGTGCAACGGATACGAGTCCGGGTGGCCATCGAACGGAATCTTGTGGACCACGACGACCGCAGGTAGCGGCCAGGCCTCCTCGAGGTTCACCCGACGCCCGCTCTCCCAGAGCGGCTCCTGCGGAATGTCGCGCGGCACCGGCTGCGCCGCCGCCGGCACCCGACCGAAGTATCGGGTCACCAACGCCATCGCCTCCGCCGAGTCGAAGTCACCGACCAGCACGAGGGTCGCATTGCTCGGTACGTAGTAGGTGTCGTAGAAGCTCCGCACGTCGCCGACCGACGCGGCTTCCAGGTCGGCCATGCTGCCAATCGTCGGGTGCTTGTAGGGATGCACCGTGTAGGACTGGTCGTAGATGATCTCGGACAATCGACCGAACGGCTGGTTGTCGATACGCATCCGCCGTTCTTCCTTCACGACCTCGCGCTCGGTGGCAAACGCCTCCGGCCTGATCTCGAGGGTCGCCATCCGGTCGGCCTCCAGCCAGAGGGCCATCGGCAGATAGTGGGCGGGGACGGTTTCCCAGTAGACCGTCGTGTCCTCGGTCGTGTAGGCGTTGCTCCGCCCGCCGACGCTCGCCACCATCGACGTGTGCTGTTCTGCCTGCACGTTCTGTGATCCGCTGAACATCAGATGCTCGAACAGGTGCGCGAACCCTGTGAGCCCGGGCCGCTCGTTCTTCGAGCCGACGTGGTACCACAACTCGACGTGGACGATCGGCGTCGAGCGATCCTCCGACAGCACGACCGTCAGCCCATTGGGTAGCGTGGCGATCTCGTACTGCAGTCTGGGCGGCCGCGTCGCGGCGGTCGCGTCGCCAACCCCGATCAACGCCGCGATTGCGACGCACGTCCACCACCGTTTCCGCATGATTCCTCCGATTATCGCACAGTCGGCGCGGGGTCGCCCGCGCATGCGGCGGGCGGTCAGTCCCGACTGAGGAGCCGGAATCCCGTCATGGCCCAGGTCCGGGCCTCGCGCTCGAGTGGATCGGCATCGATCCGCCGCTGGACACCCATGAAGATCTCGATGGCGACCGCGTCAGCCTCGATGCGGAGACCAGTTTCGAACCCACCGCCCCAGACACTGCTCCGTCCGGCGATGTCAGCATCCGTGGGAATGTAGGTGAACGCGCCGCCAAACAGCACCGCAAGGCGATCGTTGAGCGCATACCGCAGTCGGGCATCGCCCCCCAGTTCGCCGTCGTAGTCGACGAACGAGCGCTGGGTAGTGTAGAAGGCGCGTCCGCGGAGATCGACATGCCATCGATCGAAGTCGGCCGGCTGCCACACCTGCACGCCGGCCATGTTCCAATCGATCGGGAAGTTCTTCGGCCGGTCGCCGAGATGCCGCGAGATGTGATGGAAGGTGCCGGCGACCTCGGTCGAGCCCAGCCGGTAGGTCATCGAGCCGGCGAGCGTGTAGTTGCCCTGGTTCGGATCGAACCGCCGCAACTCCTCGCCCAGAATCGTCTCGAAGTTGGCGACGAAGTGCACCCGTCCCCTGCCGTAGTCGACGACGTCGATCTCGCCGCCGTAGTCGGCGTCCCAGTTGAAACGCTCGTCGTCGTCGAGCAGGGCCGCGGCGTTCAGGTGGAAACGGTAGCCGCTGAAGAAGCGAAGACCGCGATCATCGTCGTCATTGGACGGCGCGTCGACTTGAGTCTGCGCAAAGGCGAGCGACGCGAGACAGCACGCAGCGAGACAGCACACCGCAGCACGTCGGAATCCTGAGGGCATCTCACGCGGCGGGCGTGCACGAACGACGCGACGAGGCTCTGAGGAACAAGGCCGGCAGTATAGCACGCGCCACGCCGTCGCCACGTCAGGTGGAGCGCGCCGTTCGCTCGACGAACCAGGTCAGACGCTCGAGTGACAACGCCGACGACACGTCGCGCACGAGGCGACGGCGCTCAGACGGGCCGAGCGCGAGCGCCTGACGCAGCTGGGCAAGCGGCGGCGACGCGTCGAACCTCCACTCGACCCGGTGCAGGCCCTGTCGCGCGCCCCGCCGCGAGAGATAGTGCCCAACAACACGAAACGCGAAGTAGTAGGCGAGCACGTTCGGCCCGGGGATGATGGCGAGGATCCCCGAGATGGTCAGGCCGACGGCATCGAACGCCAGCCAGAACAGGTGGCGGTCGGCGTCGCGCTGCAAGATCCGTCGCATGATCTGCTCGGCGGCGTCGGGCGCGAGGTCGTCCGGATGCGTCAGGTGCGAGGTCGACTGCCGCCGCAGATGCCACAGCAGGCGCTGCTCGGCGACGGATGCCGCCACCCATCGCATGAGCCGCCGAAGGCCCCACCGCCAGGCCCGACGGAACCGCGAGGACGACGCGGGTTCGGAAGCGCGCGGGCGGCGGCGACGTCCCGGTTCGGCCTGCCTGATCGCCTCAAGAAACTCGCCGAACCACCGCCGGAGAAATCCGCGCGGGCGGCCCTCGGCCTCGCCCGGGTCATCGTGCACCTCGCAGTACAACGCGTACCGCTCGATGCCGACAGGAACGAGGTAGACCCGCATCGGCGCGCGCTGGATGGCCGAAGCGGTCAGCGCGCGCCTCCAGGTTCCGCGCCGCCGGCCGCGCGCGACCCGCCCGGCAGGCGAGGCCGGCCGCCAGCCTCCCACGCACCCGTGACGAACGCAGCGAGCGCGCCGCTCGCCTCCCCGATCCGCCGCTCGAAGACCGGACCGACCGCCGTCCAGAACCGGGCGAAGTACCGATCGTCGTATCGCGTGGCGGCGCCGTCGGCCTGCCGATCCGCTTCCAGGACGGCCGCCGCCGCGGCCTCGCTCGCGATCAGGATGTCGAAGATCGCGCCGAGCGGGTCCGCAATCGGCGCCGGGGCCTCCGAGGGCCACGCCAGTTCGGATCGATGGCGATAGAACAACTCGGTCTCGAATCGGGCGTGCACGCCTCGTTGACCGGTGAGCTGGCCGTCGTAGTTCAGCACGGCGTGCAGCGGCACGTGCGCATCGGCCACGTAGTGCGACAGCACGGCGGCGTAGAACGCGACGTCGTTCAGTGATCCGCCGGACGGCCGCTGGTTGTACCGGTCGAACGCGCTGGCCAACCGATCGAAGAACTCGACCGTCCGCCACGGGAGCAGCCCACGCTCAGTCACGACCGCCTCACCGAACCGGCGAATCGCGTCTTCACGGGTTCGCGGCAGCGCCGCGAACGGCGCCGACCCGTAGGCATCGAGATTCAAGAAGTGGCGCGGCGCTTCGTTGACGAATCCCGCGGTGCGCCAGAGGTCGGGATCCACGGCATGCTCGGTGATGAAGGCACGCCGGCTGTCGAAGAACGGGCGGATCGGGGGTGGCAGCAGATCGATCGCCCGATCGGTCACGTAGCGATGCGCGTCGAATCCCCAGCCCATCACGACCGACTGGGCGACCCACAGCGCGAGCGCGCAGGCGAGTATCCGCCTGACGGTGGTCGACATGGCGATATATTAGCAGCCTGTCATGCCACGCCTCGGCGCCCACATGTCGATTGCCGGCGGTCTGCCTCGCGCCGTCGAGCGCGGACGAGCCACCGGCTGTGACGCGTTACAGATCTTCACGAAGTCAGCGAGCCAATGGCGCGCCCGGCCACTGCCCGCTGAAGAGATCGCGACCTTCCGCGCACGCGCCGAAGAGTTCGACATCCACCCGATCGCGGCGCACGCCAGCTACCTCATCAACCTCGCCGCGCCCGACCCCACCCTGCGCGACCGCTCGATCGCGGCACTCACCGATGAACTGGATCGAGCCGATGCACTGGGCCTGCTGGGCGTCGTGCTGCACCCCGGTTCGTACACGACCGGCACCGAAGCCGACGGCCTCCGGCTGGTCACCGAGGCGATCGACGCCATCTTCTCGACGCGAGTCGCGGGGACGAAGCTCCTGCTGGAACACACCGCCGGCCAGGGCACGAACCTCGGGCATCGATTCGAGCACCTCGCGACGATCATCGACGGCGCGTCTGCCAGGGACCGGCTGGGCGTCTGTCTCGACACTTGCCATCTCCTGGCGGCCGGATACGACATCGCGTTGGAGCAGGGCTACGCCGACACGTTCGATGCCTTCGAGTCACTCATTGGACTCGACCGGCTGCACTTACTCCACCTGAACGACTCGAAGTTCGCCTGCGGCAGCCGGCGGGATCGCCACGACCACATCGGCCGCGGCTGGGTTGGGCTGAAGACGTTCGCCCGGCTGCTGGGGGACCCGCGTCTGGCCGGCCTGCCGATGGTGCTCGAAACGCCGAAGGACAACCGCCAGAATCCCGCCGCCACGACCCCCGATCCCGCCGACCTCAGAAACCTGCAGGCGTTGCGCGATCTGATGGGCTGAGCAGCTAGGCCACCTCGCCGAAGACCTCGGCCTCGAAGCGGTGGACGACGAGCGCGCCCATCCCCGTCCAGGCGTGTCGCGCCAACCCCGCCTTGACGCACGTCTGGGCCAGCAGTTCCTCACGATCCCAGCCCCATTCGGTCGCGACCTGCGGCAGGAGCAACCCGTGGCGGTCGCCGTCCTTGACAACGACACCGTGACGGCCAACCTCGATCTCCGTCGGATCGGTGACCTGCTCCATCGGGCCGAGCACGGAGATCTCCAGAGTGACCTGACCGACCGCCGTGGCATCGAGCGGCGGAAAGCGTGGGTCGCTGATGGCCGCGGCCGCGGCGCACCGGGCGACGACATCGACGAGCGGTTCGGTGTCACCGAGCGAACCGATACAGCCCCGCAGGGTGCCGTCTCGGTGGAGCGTCACGAACGCGCCGGCCCGCTGGTCGAGCGCCGGGACGCGCGGCGGCGCGTAGGACCGGCCGTTCACCCGCGCGACAACGGAGGCCCGGGCGATCTCGAGCAGTGCGGCACGCTGGGCTTCGTTCAACATGGCCGCCTGGCTCTCCTCACCTCGCCACCGTCCTCGAGAAGCGGCCGAAGGCCGCGGCCAGATAGGCCACCACGGAATCCTTGTCGCCCGACACGTCGCCCGAGTCGCCATAGCGCAGCACGACTCCATCAGTTGCGCCGAGTCGCCGCGCGGCGTCCATGACCGCCACGGCCGGTCCGCCACCACAGGCCACGAAGCGGCCGCGGTCGGCTTCCGGATACCGTTCCAGTTCGGCTCCCCACGCGGCGGGATCCAGCGACCGCACGGCTCCGAGCACGGGGGCCGCGAGCGCCTCGGCGCGCTCGGCGTCGACGTAGTGCGCCAGGTCGGTGCTGGCCACCAGCAGCGCCCGCCGCTCGGCCAGACTATCGACCAGTGCATCCGCCAGCGCTGCGATCGTCGCCGCGGTCTGGAATCCCATGACCAACGGCACGATTGGCGCGTCGGGCAGCAGGTGCTTCAGAAACGGAAACTGCAACTCCAGGGAGTGTTCGCGCTGGTGCGCCGCACGGTTCACCTCGACCACCGCCGACGACGCCAAGTCCGCCGCGCACACCGACTCCAATCGCAGCGGACCGAGCGGGGTCTCGAAGGCCCCATGGTCGTCGAGCGCGACGCCGTCGAACCCGACGTAGTGCGAGGGCCCGACCAGGACGACGAGCTCGAACGGAATCGCGGTCGCGACGGCGTACGCGTGCGCCGCGACCGCACCCGAGTACATCAGGCCGGCGTGCGGAGCGATAATCGCGGTCACGGAGCCGTCGAGCATCGCCGGTGCCGGTGTTGGCGTCGATGCCAGGTAGCCGTCCAACTCGCGCGCAAGCGCACCGGCAGTCGCCGGATACCAGGTTCCCGCAACCGCCGCGGGCCGGCTATCGGACGACCGGGTCGGGGACACGACTCGATGCTACCACCCGGCCGGCGGCCCGGAGCCGGGCTGCTGGTGCGGGTCGCGGGCTATAATTCGACGTTCGAGGAATGCTGAGGATTGAGGCTCATATGATGCCGTGCGTCTCCCGTCCGCTGCGCAGCGCCGCACTGGCGACGCTGTCCGTCATGGTGCTGCTCGCGACGGCCTCCGGGTCGGCCGACGCACAGCCCTCGGCCCGCCGCTGGTACAAGGGCAACACCCACACGCACACCGTCAACAGCGACGGCGACAGTGCGCCGGACGAGGTGGTGCGATGGTATCGCGAGCGCGACTACCACTTCCTCGTCCTCTCGGATCACAACTTCCTGACGTCGGTCGACGGCGTCAATGCGGTGTACGGCGCCGACGAGCAGTTCCTCGTCATCCGAGGCAAAGAAGTCACGGACGCGTTCGAAGACAAGCCGATCCACATCAATGGCCTGAATGTGCAGCGCCTGGTCGAACCCCAGGGGGGCAACAGCGTTGTCGAAGTCGTGCAGCGCAACGTCGACGAGATCCGAGCGGCGTCGGGCGTGCCCCACATCAACCACCCGAACTTCGGATGGGCGATCACGGCGGACAAGCTACGGCAGGTCCGGAACAACCGGCTGTTCGAGGTGTACAACGGCCATCCCCGGGTGAACAACCTCGGCGGCGGTGGTGTGCCCGGACTCGAAGAGATGTGGGACGCCATCTTGACGAGTGGCATCCTGCTCTACGGCATCGCCGTCGATGACGCGCACATCTTCAAGCGCCCCTGGGATCCCGATGCCGCCCGGCCCGGCCGCGGCTGGACCATGGTGCGGGCGAATTCCCTGACGGCCGCCGATCTGCTGGAGGCGATCGGCCAGGGAGAGTTCTACGCTTCGACCGGGGTCGTGTTCGAGGACTACCGGGTGACCGACGCGTCGATGACGATCGCCATTGAGGAAATTCCCTCGAGCAAGTACCGGGTCGAGTTCATCGGCGCGGAAGGGCGTCTCCTGGAGGAGACGACCGCGAACCCGGCGGTCTACGAGTTCACCGGCCAGGAGCGCTACGTCCGCGCCAAGGTGCTGGAGTCGAACGGCCTCACGGCCTGGCTCCAGCCGGTCATGCTCGACGCAACCCGATGAGGTAACGGCGCGTGCTGCTGGGAACCTTGTTCGACCTGTACTCGCTGGTCGTGATCGTCGCGGTCGTGATGTCGTGGATGCAGCTGCCACCACATCACCCGGCGGCCCAGTTCGTCGGCACGCTGACCGAGCCCGTCCTCGCTCCGATTCGCCGGGTGCTGCCGCCAATGGGCGGACTGGACCTCTCGCCGATGATCCTGCTCATCGGCCTGCAATTCCTGCGACGTCTATTCATGGTGTAACCGGAGCGCCGCATGTCCTCCCATCTGACCAAGGCCGACGTCGAACGGATCGCCGAACTGGCGCGCCTCGAGTTATCCAAGGAAGAGCAGGAGACGTTCGCTCGGCAACTGGCCGAGATCCTGACCTACGCGGAGGCCGTCCAGGCGGTCGACACGACCGACGTCCCGCCGACCACACACCTGCTCTCCAGCCACGAGGCTCTGCGCGCGGACGAGCTGCGCGACTCGCTACCACGGGAAGACGCGCTCGCCAACGCGCCGGACGCGGCGGCTGAAGAGGGCTTCTTCAAGGTCCCGAAGGTCATCGGATGACGATCTCGACGCGAACGCTGGTAGAGGTGCGCGACGCGGTGGCCGACGGAGCCGCCACGGCGGTCGACGTCTGCACCGACTACCTCGATCGGATCGCGGCGACCGACCCGTCGCTGCACGCGTTCAACCGCGTCACTCGAGAGCGGGCACTTGAGCGCGCGGCGATGCTCGACCGGTCGCGAGTCGCCGACGATCACCGGCCGTTGCTGGGCGTCCCGATCGCCGTCAAGGACAACCTCTGCACGCGAGGCGTCGCGACGACCGCTTCGTCACGCGCCCTCGACGGATTCGTCCCGCCGTACGACGCGACGGTCATCGCGCGGTTGGAAGACGCCGGCGCTGTCGTCGTCGGCAAGACGAACTGCGACGAGTTCGCCATGGGTTCGTCGACCGAGAACTCCGCATTCGGACCGACGCACAACCCGTGGGACCTGGCACGCAGCCCGGGCGGATCGAGCGGCGGCTCGGCCGCGGCCGTCTCGGCTCGGCTCGTTCCGGGCGCCCTGGGCTCGGACACCGGCGGCTCGATTCGCCAGCCGGCGGCCCTGTGCGGCGTCGTGGGCCTGAAACCGACCTACGGGCGCGTCTCGCGTTACGGCCTGCTGGCCTTCGCCTCGTCACTCGACCAGATCGGGCCGCTGACGCTGACCGTGCGGGACGCCGCACTGCTGCTGGAAGTCATCGCCGGCGCTGATCCGTGCGATGCCACCGCCGCCCCGAACGCGGTGGCCACCTACGCCGACGGGCTCGACGGCGACCTAAGGGGCATCCGACTGGGCGTACCTTCCGGCCTGCTCGAGGACGGCGTGGATGCCGACGTCGGCCGCGTGTTCGACGAAGCGGTCGCGGCGTTCCGGGCCGCCGGCGCGACCATCGCGGACGTCGCGCTCCCGCATGCCAGCTATGCCATCCCCGTCTACTACTTGATCGCCACGGCCGAGGCCAGTTCGAACCTCGCTCGCTACGACGGTGTCCGCTACGGGCATCGCGCCTCGCTGGATCCCGCGACGGCGACCTTGACCGCCATGTACGACCGAACCCGCAGCGAGGGGTTCGGCGCTGAAGTGAAGCGCCGCATCATGCTCGGCACCTACGCACTCAGCGCCGGCTATTACGATGCGCACTACCTGAAAGCACAGCAGGTCCGCACCTTGATCCGGCAGGACTACGAGGCGGCGCTCGAGTCGGTCGACGCCGTGCTCATGCCGACGAGCCCGGTGCCGGCGTTCGCGCTGGGAGACAAGGTCGACGACCCGCTGCAGATGTACCTGCTCGACGTCTTTACGGTGAGCGCCAACCTCGCCGGCCTTCCGGCGATGAGCGTGCCGGCCGGATTCACACCGGGACGGCTGCCGGTCGGCGCACAGCTCGTGGGGCGAGCGTTCGATGAAGCGGGGCTGCTACGGATTGCGGACGGCTACGAGCGCGCCAACGGCTGGTGGAGAGAATCGCCGACCCTCTGACGGAGGCTAGCGAGCGGGCACGGGCTGCGCCGGCGAGCGGAAGAGCCAGATCAGGCCCATCACGGCGAGCAGCACGACCAGCGCGGGCACGGCCAGCGCCGCCGCCGCGCCCACGAATGCCGCGAGCAGGATCAGGCCGACCACGGGCGCCAGCAGCAGGGCGACCGCCGCGCCAAAGACGAGCCCGAAGAACGTCTTGAAGAGAAGAACGGGAATCAGCACCAGCCCGAGCAGCAGCTTGGCGAAGACCAGCCCCACCGCCACACCGGCGACGGCCAGTGCACCGAAGGTCACGACCGCGCCCAGCGCCATCAACTCGAACATCGGCTCTTCAGCCCTCCCACTATCCCCTACGGGACGCCTGCTCGAGAAGTTCCGGGGTCTTCAACTGATCGGCGGGGCCGCGCGGTGCATCGGGTGGCAGGTAGGCGAACTCGCCGTCCAGGTCGTCGAAGTTCCTGAAGACCAGAGTCTTCCGACTGCCCCGGCGCAGCTTCGGCATGGCCAGGGCAACGCAGACACCGATGAACAGCGCGAGCAGGAAGACGGTCGAGGCGCCGAGTCCTTGCAGCGCTCCGACGGCGAGATCGGTGATCTCGGCCGAGGTCACCGGGCGGTCTCCCCGACCGGCGGCTTGTCGGGCAGCTCGTAGACGACGAGCCCCTCCTCCACTTCCTGCATCGCCACGCGCTCGAGTTTCGGCGGCATCTCGGGCCTCGCACCCGTCTCGGGGTCCGGACGGAGGTGCGCGAGCCGCGGCAGCGCGCCCCGCCGGAGTTGCTTGGCACGCTGGGCCGCCACGTCGACGTAGAGGAAACGACTCCGAATCGGAGCCATCTTCGGCAGCGGCTTCGGCTCGGGCGCGGCCTCCACAACAGCATCTTCAGCGGGTACAGGGATTGACGTCTCGTCCATAACCAATCAGGATACTCCAAATCACCGGAAGACGCTATCCTCGCTTGTCATGCACGTCAGCGGCTTTACCATCGTCCGTAATGCCGTCAAGTTCGGCTACCCGTTCCAGGAAAGCATCCGTTCCCTGCTCCCGCTTGTCGACGAGATGATCGTGGCAGTGGGCAAGAGCTCGGATGGCACGATCGAGGGCGTGCGGGGCGTGCGCTCGCCCAAGATCCGCATCGTCGAAACGACATGGGATCTCTCGAAGCGCGAGGGCGGACGGTTGCTGGCCGAGCAGACAGACCTGGCGCTGACTGAATGCGCCGGTGACTGGTGTTTCTATCTACAGGCCGATGAAGTGGTCCACGAACGGGACTACCCTCGCATCCGACGCGCGATGCAGCAGTTCCTGGCCCGGCCTGCGATTGAGGGGCTGTGGTTCCGGTACGCCCACTTCCGGGCCGGCTACGATGTTCGCGACACGCTGGGCTATCGGCGCGCCGTCCGAATCGTGAGGAATGGCGTCGGTATCCGGTCGCGCGCGGACGCGTGCACCTTCTGGGGCAGCAACGGCCGGCCGCTGCACCCACGCTGGCCCAGCGGAACCAGGCCAGCCGGGGGCGAAATCTATCACTACGGCGGAGTCCGTCCCCCTCGCCTGCAGGGGATACGCAGAGCGACCCTGGAACAGATGTACGACGAGGGCCGGATGGGAGATTCGGCTCCTGAGCACGAGATCCCGGACTGGACGTACGACTACCGGGGATGCGTGCCGTTCCAAGGCACCCACCCGGCCGTCATGTCCGATCGGATCTCTTCAATGGACTGGGAACGGCCACCCTTTCATCCCGTGCCCCGATGGCGGGACAGCTACTGGTGGCGGGTTCGGCTCCGGAAGGCTGGGTTGTTGCCACGAGGGTGGGTCGACTGGCCCTAAGCCATGCGCCCTGGCGCCATGCGCCGACCCACCCGTCGAGGTCGCTCACCGACGACTAGGCGCCCACGACCTCCCCGTCGATCACCTCGCCATCCGGCGCCGTGGGATCCCCCTGCGAGGCCGGCGGCTCCTCCGGACGGGGCAGCAAGCCGGCAATCTCCTCGACGCGCTGCTGCAGGTCCTTCGCCGCGGCCTGAATGACGCCGACTTCGGTGCCCTTCGAGGCTTCCCGCGCTGCCGCCATTGATGTCTCGGCTCGCTCGACGTCGGGCTGCGGCAGACGATCGCGGTTCTCGGTCACCGTGTGCTCCAGACCGTAGACCGCTGCATCGAGCTGATTCCGCTCGTCGATCAGCGTTCGATACGCGCGGTCTTCCGCTTCGTGCGCCGCGGCTTCCTGGACGAGCCGATCGACATCGTCGGACGAGAGGCCGCTGGAGGCGGTGATCGTCATCTCCTGGGCTTTCGCCGTCGCCTTGTCCGTGGCCGACACGTGCACGATGCCGTTCGCGTCGATGTTGAAGATCACCTCGACCTGCGGCACCCCGCGCGGCGCCGGGGCCAGGCCAACCAGATGGAACCGGCCAAGCGTGCGATTGTCTTTCGCGCCCGGCCGCTCGCCCTGCAGCACGTGCACCTCGACGCTCGTCTGGCTGTCGGCGGCCGTCGAGAAGATCTCGCTCTTCCGCGTCGGAATCGTGGTGTTGCGCGGAATCAGCGGAGTCATCACGCCGCCCAGCGTCTCGATGCCCAGCGACAGCGGCGTCACGTCGAGCAGCAGCACATCCTTGACGTCGCCGGCCAGTACGCCACCCTGAATGGCGGCGCCGATGGCTACGACCTCGTCGGGGTTGACCCCCTTGTGGGGGTCCTTGCCGAAGTAGTCGCGCACCAGCGACTGCACCTTTGGCATCCGTGTGGAGCCACCCACCAGCACCACCTCGTCGACGGCGGCGGCCTGGAGGCCCGCGTCGGCCAGGGCCTGCTTCACCGGGCCGAGTGTGCGTTGCAGCAGGTCGTCGACCAGCTGCTCGAGCTTGGCGCGGCTGAGCTTGAGCGACAGATGCTTCGGACCGGCCGAGGTCGCGGTGATGAAGGGCAGACTGATCTCGGTCTCGAGCGCCGTCGACAGTTCAATCTTCGCTTTCTCAGCGGCTTCCCGGAGGCGCTGGAGGGCCATCCGGTCGGCCGATAGGTCCACGCCGTCGGTCGCCGAGAACTGCTCGACCATCCAGTCGACGATGCGGTGGTCCAGATCGTCTCCGCCGAGATGGGTGTCACCGTTGGTCGACTTCACCTCGACGACGCCCTCACCGACCTCGAGGATGGAGATGTCGAACGTGCCGCCGCCGAAGTCGAAGACGGCGATCGTTTCATCACCCTTCTTGTCGAGGCCGTAGGCGAGGGCAGCAGCGGTCGGCTCGTTGATGATCCGCTCGACCGTCAGGCCGGCAATCTTCCCCGCGTCCTTCGTGGCCTGGCGTTGCGCGTCGTTGAAGTACGCCGGAACCGTCACAACGGCGTCCGCCACCGGATGCCCCAGATGATCCTCCGCGGCCTGCTTCAGCTTCTGGAGAACCGCTGCCGAAATCTGCGGCGGCGACTGGACCGTCCCGTGCAACTCGACCGCGACGTCACCGTTCTTCGCGGCCACGATGCGGTACGGCATGCGTGCGGACTCGGACGCGATCTCGGCGTGCTTGCGGCCGATGAACCGCTTCACGGAGGACACGGTCTGCTCCGGGTTCGTCACGGCCTGGCGCTTCGCGATCTCGCCAACGAGACGTTCGCCGTCCTTCGAAACGGCGACGACCGACGGGGTCAGCCGGCTCCCCTCCTGGTTGACGATGACGGCCGGCTGCCCGCCCTCCATCACGCTGACCACCGAATTCGTCGTGCCCAGGTCGATTCCGATAACGCTCTTGCTTCTGCTCATCGCTCCTCCGTCGGGCTCTGTGGCTTCGGCCCGGAAAATGATTCCACCGATGATACATAGATAGTTATCTATATGCAATCATATTTACTGAGTGACTATCACTCATGTATATGAGATATCAGAACCAAATGATTAAAGCGTTTGTTTTCAGTCTGATACAAATGCCAACCGCCGATCGGGTCGCCTGACTTGGGCGCTACTATAATGAGGTCACGGCCATGCGACTGCTCTTCATCGGCGACATCGTCGGCAAACCCGGACGTGAAATCGTCCGGCGCGGTCTGCGCCCGCTCATCGAGGCACACCAGATCGACCTCGTCATCGCCAACGTCGAGAATGCGGCCGGCGGGTTCGGCATCACACGCGAGATCGGCGAGTCGCTCCGTGATCTGGGCATCGAGGTCATGACCTCGGGCAATCACATCTGGGACAAGAAGGAAGCGCTCGACTACATCACGCGCGAACCGCGCCTGATCCGGCCGGCGAACTACCCCGCGGGCACGCCCGGTTATGGGATGTGCACGGTGACGACGTCGGCGGGGGACGTCGCGGTCGCCGTCATCAATGTCATGGGGCGTGTCTTCATGCAGCCCCTCGACAACCCGTTCAGCGTGGTCCTCGATCAGATTCGCGTCGCGCGGGAGGAGACCCGCGTCATCTTTGTCGACTTTCACGCGGAAGCGACGTCCGAGAAAATCGCGATGGGCTGGCATCTCGACGGCCAGGTCACCGCGGTCGTCGGCACCCATACGCATGTCCAGACCGCCGATGCCCGCCTGCTCCCTGGCGGCACGGCGTACATCACCGACGTCGGCATGACCGGACCGCACGACTCGATCATCGGCGTGGAAACGGGCGCGGCGCTGTCGCGGTTCGTCACGGGCCTGCCCAGCCGGTTCGAAACCGCGACACGCGACCCCAAGCTGCATGCCGTCGTGGTGACGGCCGACGTCGCAACGGGTCTGGCCACCGACATCGCACCGTTGAGCCTGAGCCTGCATGACATCGAAGCGCTTGCGGCGCGACCGGTATCCTGACATGGCCGATCTGTTCGACCTGCCGTTCGACGACCCGAAGCCACCAACCCGCGACGAAGCGCCACCGTCCCGGGAGGTCGAACCCGCACCGACGAGAGCGCCGAGCCCGTCTTCAACATCAGCGACCTCGGGCGCCACGCCCGGCCGGCGCATCTTCACCGTCTCCGAACTGACGGGGGAGCTGCGTGGTCTGCTGGAAACGACCTACGGCGAACTCTGGATCGACGGTGAACTGTCCAACTTCAAGCGCTGGCGCACGGGGCATGTTTACTTCACGTTGAAGGATGCCGGGGCGCAGGTGAAAGGGGTCATGTTCCGGTCCGCAGTCCGCTACCTGCGCTTCACACCCGAAGACGGGATGCGGGTCATCGCGCGCGGCCGTCTGGGGGTCTACGAGCCCAAGGGCGAGTACCAGATCGTCTGTGAGCACCTGGAGCCGCACGGCGTCGGCGCGCTCCAGCTCGCGTTCGAACAGCTGAAGCGCCGTCTCGAAAGCGAAGGCCTCTTCGACCCCGCTCGAAAACGACCGCTGCCGGCGCTGCCACGGAAGATCGGCATCGTCACATCGCTGGATGGCGCCGCGCTACGCGACATCATTCACGTGCTGCGCCGGCGCTACCCTAATGCACATCTCCTGATCCGCCCGGCGCGGGTCCAGGGCGATGGCGCCGGCGCGGAGGTCGCGCGCGGGCTGACGCAACTCGCGGCGGTGCCGGGCGTCGATGTCGTCATCGTCGGACGCGGCGGCGGATCGATCGAGGACCTGTGGACCTTCAACGAGGAGGCCGTGGCGCGCGCCATCGTCGACTCCCCCGTTCCCGTAATCTCCGCCGTTGGCCACGAGACGGACTTCACGATCGCCGACTTCGCTGCGGATCTGCGGGCGGCGACGCCGTCGGCGGCGGCCGAACTGGTGGTGACGCGCAAGGACGAATTCGCGCAGCGGATCGATCGGATGCAGGAGCGACTGCGCGCCAGCGCGATCATGAAGGTGCGCGAGGGCCAGACGCGCCTGCGCGAATTCGAGCGACGGCCCGGCCTGGCCGGCTGGCCGGCACGTCTGGCGCTGACGGCCAGGCGGGTGGTCGACCTGACGCACGGGATGTCGCGCTCGGCGCACGACCGCGTCGCTCGCGACCGGCGCCGATACCAGGCGCTGCGTCTCCGTCTGGAGGCGCGCGACCTCCGGCGCACGGTGGGCACGATCGCCGCGCGGCTGGCGGGCTCGGACGGGCGCATGGCCGGCGCGATGTCCCGGCTCACCTCGCACCGGCGCGAGGGACTCGGCGCCCTTACCGGGCGCCTCGAGAACCTCAGCCCGCTCGCCGTCCTTGGCCGGGGCTACGCCGTCTGCTGGAACGACAACCGGAGCGCGATCGTATCGGATGCCGGCGCCATCGAGACCGGCGACCGCGTGCACGTCACGTTGCACCAGGGTGAACTGGAGTGCACGGTAACCGGGCGCGATCAGGCCCGCCGCACATCCGACAGGTGAATCTCTAGAGCGAATCGAGATGAGCAGCAAGATCAAGGACTTCGAATCGGCCATCGGTGAACTGGAAGCGCTCGTGAAGCAGCTCGAGGAGGGCGACCTCTCCCTCGACACGTCGCTGGAACTGTTCGAGCGCGGCGTCAAGCTCTCGCGCTACTGCCATCAGCGTCTGGAGGAAGCGGAACGCCGCATCGAGGTACTGAACGAGCGTGGCGAGGTCCAGCCCGCGCCGGATGCGCTCCACGCGGCTGACGACGACGCAGACGAGCCAGGCCGGTGACCCCACCCGACGATTTCGCCGACTACCTGGCCGCATGTCGGGCCGACGTGGACCGCGCGCTGGACGCACTGCTGCCCGGCGCACCCGGGTGCCCGGCCCTCATCGCCGAAGCGATGCGCTACAGCGTGACGGCGGGCGGCAAGCGTTTCCGCCCGATCCTGACGCTGGCCGCCTCTGACGCCATGGATGCGGTGGGCGCGGCCGCCGGCGCCGGTCCATCCCGCGACCTCGTCCTGCCATTCGCCTGCGCCATCGAGTTGATCCATACCTACTCCCTCGTGCACGACGACCTGCCCGCGATGGACGACGACACGCTGCGGCGGGGCCGACCGACGTCCCACGTTGTCTTCGGCGACGGGCTGGCCATCCTCTCGGGTGACGGTCTGCTCACCGAGGCCTTCGGCGTGATGTCACGGGCCGGCGCGGCGGACGACCCCACGGCCGCCCTCCGGCGATTGCGCGCGATCGCATTCGTGGCCCAGGCTGCCGGAGCCGCGGGCATGGTCGGGGGGCAGGCGATCGACCTGCAAGCCAGCGGCATGGGCCGCCCGGGCACACCGGCAAGCGCGCTCGATGCCGCGGCGCTGCGTGGCATGCACGAACGAAAGACGGGCGCACTCATTCGCGCCGCGGCCGTCGCCGGCGCGATCATGGCCGGCGGCAGCGACGCCCGCGTCCAGGCCGTCGACGACTACGCGCAACATCTCGGCCTGGCGTTCCAGGTCGTCGACGACATCCTCGACGTCGAGGGCGCCGCCGCCGAACTGGGCAAGACGGCGGGCAAGGACGCCGCGGCCGGGAAGCCGACCTACGTGTCGCGGCATGGCCTCGAGCCCGCACGCCAGCACGCTGCTGACGCTGCCGACCGCGCGCGCGACGCGCTGCGTTCCGCGGGCCTCGAAGGCCGGCTGACGGGGATCGTCGATTGGGTGGTCTCGCGGACGCATTAACCCAGAGCTCACTTGTGTTGACGATGGCTGGTGCCGGGCTGGACGGCGAGGGCCAGGCGCGACGAGGGAGTTTGGTGGACCCAAGTGACTGAGGAGCAACGCCGCCCTCGTCGGGCAGAACCAGCCAGGCGTGGCAACACAAGGGAGTTCTGGGTTTAGATGACGCCCCGCCCCGCAGCACCCGGCGATGGCACGTCCGCCAACCCAAAACGGACGAAACATCGTCTGGACACTCTGGTCGTCGAACGCGGCCTGGCCGGCTCGCGCGCCCGCGCGCGCGCGATGATCCTGGCGGGGCACGTCCGGCTCGACGGTGAGATCGCGCCGAAGGCCGGCACGCTCGTCTCGACTGACGCGACCGTCACGGTGACCGAATCGGATCACCCGTTCGTGAGCCGCGGCGGCATCAAGCTGGCCCACGCGATCGACACCTGGCAGGTGCGCATTCGCGATCGCCAAGCCCTCGACATCGGCGCGTCGACCGGCGGGTTCACCGACGTGCTGCTCCGGTCGGCCGCGTCCCACGTCGTGGCGCTCGACGTCGGACGCGGCCAGTTAGCCTGGTCGCTGCGGCAGGATCCGCGCGTCACCGTGCTCGACCGCGTCAATGCGCGGTCGCTCGACACGGTCGCGTGGCCGCCGGGGCGCTCGATGTTCGACGTCATCACGGTCGACGTCGCCTTCATCTCGCTGACGCTGATCGTCCCCGGACTGTCGGCGCGTCTTCATCCCGACGCCGACGTCCTGCTGCTGGTCAAGCCTCAGTTCGAAGCGGGGCGATCGGACGTCGGCAAGGGTGGCCTCGTCACCGATCCCGCCGTGCACGCGCGCGCGGTCGAGCGGGTCGTGGCCGCGACCGATCGGATAGGATTGACGGTGGTGGGCACCATCGAGTCACCGATCACCGGCGCCGAGGGGAACCGCGAGTTCTTCCTCCACCTCCGACGGCGGGAGGATACGGCGTGAGCGGCGCCGAGCGCTCGAGCCGGCCGATCGCACGGGTCGGCGTCGTCGCCAAGTCCGGACTCCGCAAGGCTGCCGGCACGCTGGTCGAGTTGAGCGCCTGGCTCGAATCGCGAGGGCTCACGGGCGTGTTCGAGAACGAGACGGCGGCGCTCGCCGGCCTCGGTGATCGGGTGGCCACGTGCAGTCGCGACGAGATGCCCGGGCGCGCCGATATGGTCCTCGTCCTGGGCGGCGACGGGACGCTGCTGGGCATGGGCGACCGGATCGCGCAGGCCGGCACCGACATCCCACTCCTCGGCGTGAACTTCGGGGGATTGGGGTTTCTCACCGAGATCACGCTATCCGAGTTGTTCCCCGCGCTCGACGCGGCAATCGACGGCTCGGCGAAGCTCGACCAGCGGCGCATGCTTCACGCCGTCGTCCGCAGGGGCGGTGCCATCGCGGCCGATCGGGTGGCACTCAACGACGTGGCGCTAACGCGCGGCGAGAATTCGCCGATCATCGATCTCTCGGTGTCGGTCGGCTCCCAGTTCGTCGCCGCGTTCAAAGCGGATGGACTCATCGTGGCAAGCCCCACGGGCTCGACGGCCTACAACCTGGCAGCCGGCGGCCCGATCGTGCATCCGGTCGTGGACGCGCTCGTTATCACGCCGATCGCGCCCCACACGCTGACCAATCGTCCGATCATCATTCCGGCCACGTCGGACGTCCGCATCCAGCCGGTCTTCGACTGCGACGCGGACCGCGTCAACGTCGCGTTCGACGGGCAGAACGGAATGGAACTGGTCTGCGATGACGTCGTCAGCGTGGCGGCGGCCGAACGGCCGCTGCAGCTCTTTCGCGCGACCTCGCGCAGCTACTTCACGGTGCTCCGCGAAAAGCTGAAGTGGTCTGAGCGCTGAGCGCGGGGGTGGGCGTTGCGCGGGGGACTTCGCCTGCGGCTCGTCCCGGCAGCCCTGAAGGACTGCCCTACGCGTCAGTTCGTCCCGGCGGCCCTGAAGGACCGCCCTACGCATCCTCTCCGACTACCGCAACACCCACCCTCGCGCCAAGCAACAGAAGGGTAGTCGAGCCTGTCGTCAGGCGGCTGGCCTAGCGCTCGCCGCGCAGGCGCTACTCCCTGAAGAACCTGATCTGATACTCACGCACGTTGCGATTGTGCTCGCGCAGCGACGACGCGAAGACGTGCGAGCCGTCGTTCCGGCTGACGAAGTACAGATAGCCGACGTCGGCCGGCTGGACCGCGGCCTCGAGCGAGCCCAGGCCAGGCGCCGCGATCGGGCCGGGCGGGAGTCCGGGATATCGATAGGTGTTGTAGGGCGAATCGAACGTCAGATTGTCGCGCGTGAGGTTGCCGTCGTAGAGCCCGGCCCGCTCCAGGGCGTAGATGACCGTCGGGTCGCACTGGAGCGCCATGCCGATCCGCAGCCGGTTCCGGTAGACCGCCGCCACCACAGAGCGCTCCTCGGACAACGCCGTCTCCCGCTCGATCAGCGACGCCAGCGTCACAACCTCGCGCATGCTGAGGTCGGCCGCTGCCGCGCGCTCACGCAGCGGCTCGCCGAACGCCTCCAGGAATCGCGCCACCATCGCCTCGATGAGGTCGTCGGCCGTGGCCGTTCGGGGCAGTGCGTAGGTATCGGGAAACAGATAGCCCTCGAGATCGGGGGCCGTCGGATCGAGCGACGCGATCAACTCGACTCGTCCGGCCGCGTCAAGGAACGCGGCGCCGGTTCCGAAGTCGCTGGCGCCGAAGATCTCGGCCATCGCCGGCACGGTCAAGCCTTCCGGGAAGGTAAGCGGCCGAAGATGCACTTCACCGCGGGCGAGCTTACCGAC
Organism: Acidobacteriota bacterium; assembly: GCA_002730525.1. GTDB lineage: Bacteria > Acidobacteriota > Vicinamibacteria > Vicinamibacterales > UBA823 > UBA2161. The sequence continues at coordinate 124,707 of PCAK01000005.1, forward strand.
GACATCGAGCGCCGACACCGGTTCATCGAAGCGGTACTCACCGGCCTGCAGATCGCGCCCGCGGTCGGTCTTCCAGAGCGCATACCGGAAGGCCCACTCGTCCTCCACCACGCGCGCCGCGACCAACTGGCGGGCAATCGCCAGCGCACCCGCGCCCGGCGCGATCTCGACGAACACCTCCGGACTCTCGTAACCCCGGAACCGAGCCTCCCACCGATCGATCAGGCGGGTCGCGGCGATGGCGGCCACGACGGACACAAGCCCCGCCCCGACCAGCGCCAGCAGCCCCAACCGTCGCAGCGTCATGGCGTCTGATCCAAGTGATCTTGAAGGATGACGGCCGCGGCCGCGGCGTCGAGCGACGCCTTCCGGCGCCGCCAGTCAGGCTCCTGTGTCGCCAGCAGTCGCTCGGCTTCGCGACTGCTGAGGCGCTCGTCCTGAAATGCGAGCGGTAGGTCGACCTGTCGGCGCAGCCGGTCGGCGAACGCCTGCACCCGCGTCGTCTCCTGACTCGGACGACCGTCCAGATGGCGCGGCAGCCCGACGACGATCCCGTCGAGCCCGTCACCATCGGTGCGGAGCTTCCGGATCTCGTCGACGACGGCCGTCACGACGTCGGCGATGGCCCCCTCCCGCGTGATCGTGCGCAGCGGACGCGCCAGTGTTCCCGACGCATCGCTCACCGCCAGACCGACCCGCCGGTCGCCGACATCGAGCCCCATCAGCCTCATCGACCTAGCGTAGCAGTCCGAGGTGAAAACGCCGAGTCGCACCGAGACCGTTGAGGCGCCCAGGCCCGCACCAGCCGGCGTGCTATAATCCCGCGAATTGTCATCCGCTTTTCGGATCGCGTTCGGGCGATCGCGACTCGCGCGTGACCGCGATCGGAACAGGGCGGCGTTCGCGTCTCCGGGAGCGACCCGCCGGCCCGCAACTCCCCCGATCGACCGACGCGTTTCGCTCATGAGCGTCATCGTGGCGCTCGCGGTGACCGTCGCCTGCAACACTCCCGCAACACCGCAGTACTCCCAGCGGCTCGTCATCCTGGGATTCGACGGGCTCGATCCGGATCTCGTCGAGCAGTTCATCGCAGACGGCAAGCTTCCCCACCTCGCGTCGCTCGTCGGTGACTCGGGCGTGCATCGACTGGAGACGACGGTCTCGTCCGAGTCCGAACCGGCATGGGCCTCGTTCGCGACGGGCCTCAGCCCTGCGGGACACGGTCTATTCGACGCGCGCGTCCGCGACCCCGCGTCGTACGCCACCCGGCCGGGACTCGTCGAACGCGACCCGGCCAGGTTCCTGCTCAACTACCTTCCGATGCGGGCCCCCGCGGTGCGGTCCACGCGAGCCGGCACGCCGTTCTGGGTCACGGCCGGTCGCGCCGGCGTCCGCTCCGCCATCTTGTCGGTGCCGGGGACCTTTCCGGCCGACGTCGTGACCGGCACCGAGATCCTGGCCAGCGTCCCCGCGCTCGATCCCGTGATGGCGACCGGCGCCTACACGTACTACGCCAGCGATCTCGCGGAAGCGGACGCGGGGCCTACCCCGTTCGGCGGTCTGGCCGCCAGGCTCGTCCTCACCGGCGACGTGGCGCCCGCGGACCTGGTCGGCCCGCCGGACCCGGTGATCGCCGACGAATTGGGGGCGCTGCGGGCCCGGACCGAACTGACCGAGCAGGAGCGGCTGCGCCTCGAAGAACTGAGCGTCGTCGAGCACCTCCGCATTCCGATGACTGTTCGCTGGAACCGCGGCGCGCCCGATCCGCGGACGGTCACGATCGAATTCGAGGACCAATCGCTCCATCTGCGACAGGGCGAGTGGAGTCGCTGGGTCGACGTGGAGTTTCGGGCGAACCTGTTGGTCCGGTTCCGGGCCATGACGCAGATCCTGCTGGTCGATGCGTCCGACACCCTGCGGCTGTACGTCTCGCCGTTGCAGTGGCACCCGGTCGCGCCGCCGCTCCCGATCTCGTCGCCACCCGAGCTGTCGGCCGAGCTCTACGACCGCCTCGGTGCGTACCGCACGCTGGGCTGGGCGGAGGCCACGGCCGCGCTCCAGGAAGATCGGATCGACGAACGGGCCTTCCTCGACGATCTTGATCGCGCGTTCGACGACCGGGCCGAGTTGATTCTGAGCCGCCTGGACCGCCCCGACTGGAACCTGCTGGTCGGCGTCGTCGAAGCGCCCGACCGGGTGCAGCACATGATGTGGCGGCTCATCGATCCCCGCCATCCGCGCTTCGACGCCGACCTGGCCGCACGCTACGGCCTGACCATCGAACAGATCTACCGCCGCAGCGACGACCTGGTCGGTGAGGTGCTGCGCCGGCTCGATTCCAGCACGCCGCTCCTGGTGCTGTCGGACCACGGCTTTCATTCATGGCGCCGGTCGGTCCACCTCAACTCGTGGCTCGTCGAAGAAGGCTACATGACCCTGCGCGACGCCGCCGCGAGCGAGGCGGACGGTGACAGCGAGGAGGCGTTCGAGCGCCAGATCGACTGGACGCGGACTCGCGCCTACGCGATCGGGCCGGGTCAGATCTTCATCAACCTCGAGGGCCGCGAACCGGAGGGCATCGTCAGCGCCGGTGCCGAGCGTTCGGCGCTCGCCAACGAAATTGCCGAGAAGCTGACGACATTGACGGACCCGGCCGACGACACCCCAATGGTCCGAGCGGTCCACCACGGCGACACCGTGCACGTCGGCCCGCACCGTGACCGCGCTCCGGATCTGCAAGTGGGCTTCGCCGAGGGCTACCGGGTGTCGTGGCCGACGACAATCGGTCAGGCGCCGCCCGGCCTCGTCGTCGACAACGAGGGCCGGTGGAGCGGCGACCACGGCGGCTTCGACTTCGCCTCGACGGCGGGCGTCCTCGTCGTGAACCGCCCGATCGCGGGCCGTGATCCGCGGCTGGTCGACCTGGCACCGACGGTGCTCGAGTACTTCGGACTGCAGGTTCCGCCCGAGATGGAAGGTGTCCCCCTATTCTGATGACGAGGTGAGCGCCATGGCTCGCACCATGCTGATGCCTCAAATCGCTCTCGTGGTCACGGCCCTGCTGGCCTGGCCGGCCGCCGGATCGGCGCAGCCCCAGGCGCGAGAGCGCCTCGAAACGCTCTCGCGCTAGGCTGATGAGCGGATCGAGGCTTGCAGGAAGAGGCCGACGCGCTGGCGGTCCAGGAACGGACGCTGCTGGATGACCTGCGCGGGCTGGAACGCGAACGCCGGCAGAAGATCCAGGAGCTCGAGTTGATTCAGGCCGACGTCGAAACCGAGCTTACCGCCCTCGAGCAGACGGCCGGTGAGCAGGAGCCCGCGGTCGAGGCCCGACTCACCGAGCTGTACAAGCTGGGTCGGCCGGGCTACCTCCGCTTGCTGCTCGGCCTGGACGACTTCACCTCCGTCATGCGCGCGTATCAGACGGTCGCCATGCTGGCCGAGCGCGACCGCCAGACCATCGCAGCTCATCGCGCGACGCTGGCCGCGATGCGCGAGTCCAGAGAAACGATCGGCGCCCGTCGCGACGGGATGCTGGCGCTGCAGGACGAGGCCCGGCGCAGCCGACGCGCGCTGGACCAGGCGGTCGCGGCGCAGTCGCAACTCATCGAATCGATCGACGCCAGGCGCGATCTGACCGCGCAGCTCACGGGCGAGTTGCAGATGGCGCGCGACCGGCTGCGTACCTCTCTGGCAGTACTCGCCGAAGGCGGCACGACCGACGCGGAGGACGCGCCGCTGCCGCTCCGCCCATTCCAGGGGCAGCTGCGCTGGCCCGTCCCGAATGCCGGCGCCACGCCAGCCGGGAGCGACACCCAGCGAGGCATCGCGATCGAGGCCGGTGCCGGGCAGGCGGTCGCGGCCGTTCACGGCGGGCGCGTGGCCTTCACCGGCCCGTTTACGGGCTTCGGCAACCTCGTCATCGTCGACCACGGCGGCCAGGCCTACTCGCTCTACGGATACCTCTCGGCGATCGACGTCGAGCGCGGGGCGGCGGTCACCGCGGGCCAGACGGTTGGGCGCGTGGGCCAATCGCCCTCCGGAGGGGAGACGGTCTACTTCGAGCTGCGGATCGACGGTCAGTCGGTCGATCCACTAGAATGGCTGTCACGATGAAGTATCGGACGCGCCTGCTGGTACTGCTCCTGTCGGCACCGATCCTCGTGTTCGCGGTGCTCGGCGGCTACCTCGGCCGCACCTTCGCGCAGGAAGACTCGTATCGCCCGCTGCGCATCTTCGAGGACGTCGTCTCCCTCATCCTCAACAGCTACGTCGAGGATGTCGATGTCGATCGCGTCATGGCTGGCGCGATGCGGCGACTCTCGGGCGGCCTCGATGCCGATAGCGCCTACCTGACGCCCGGCGACGTCGCCGCGCTCGAGTCTGGCGACGCGCTGCCGGAAGGGCGTACGGGCGTGACGCTCACACGGCAGTTCTATCTCAGGGTGCTCTCGGCGCGGGACGGTTCGCCCGCCGCGGAGGCTGGGCTGCGGCCGGGCGACTACATCCGGGGCATCGACGGTGAATCGACCCGCAACATCTCGATCTTCGAGGGCACGCAGCGCCTGCGCGGCGCGACCGGCTCGATGGTGACGCTGACGGTGATCCGGGGCAACGCGACGGAGCCGCAAGAGATCGCCCTCACCCGCGCCCGACTCGCCGAGGCGAGCGTGACCAGCCGGATTGCGGCACCCGCGGTCGGCTACGTCCGCGTGGCGGCGTTCGACACCGGCGTGGCCGACGAGATCCGTGACACGATCGACTCCCTCGAGGAGGCTGGCGCCCAGCAACTTGTCGTCGATTTGCGCGGCACGGCCGACGGCAGCTATGCCGACGGCGTGGAGGCGGCCCGCTTGTTCGTCGGATCGGGCACGCTGGCGATCCGCCAGCGCCGGGACGAGTCGCAGGAAACCACCGTCGCCGAAGCGGGCGATGGTGGCATCGAGCTGCCGATGGTGTTGCTCGTCGGCAACGGCACGTCCGGGGCGGCCGAACTCTTCGCGTCGGCGCTCGCCGACAACGCCCGGGCCGAGCTCATCGGTGGGCGCACCTTCGGGCGAGCCGCCGAGCAACGGCTCATCAAACTGCCCGACGGCAGCGGCCTCTGGTTGTCGTGGGCACAGTACCTGACGGCAGGCGGGGAACGGCTGCACCAGCAGGGCCTGGAGCCGGCTATCGCCGTCCCCACACCGTCGGTCGAAATGGGCGCCGAGCCGTCCGGCGACGACCCCGCCCTCGACCGCGCGATCGAACACCTCGGCCAAGCTTGATTCGGGGCGAAGCCCCGTTTCAAGGCTAGAACGTCCGGATGAAGCCGCCGGCGGCGCCGTCGAACCGCGAGTTCACGACGTTGTTGTAGATGGATCCGAATGCGTAGGTGAAGCCGATCCGGAAGTTGTACTCGGAGTCGGTTGCCAGATCTCTGCGGCGAAGCAGGATTTCCTCGTCGGTCACACCCCCGCGCGCCAGGTAGATCTGGTCCCGCACACGGGAGAACGTACCAAAGATGTTCAAGAAGAAGCCGCGAAACAGGCGGTACTCGACATTCCCGAAAAGCACCTGCCGAGACTGGCTTGGTTCATCGAGGAACTGGGAGAACTCGTAGCTCACGCCTGCATCGCCCCAGGGCTGATTCGTATCCAGCGAGACGCGCATGCTGTGATCGACCCGCGTCTCCTCGAGCTTGCCGAAGATCGTCTCCTCGAAGTACTTGTAGTCGTTGTAGCCGACCGCATAGGTGAGAGTCAGTTCTCGGCGCGTCGACTCCGAGTAGGGAAAGAGGTTGAACTGGAACGCCGGCGACACGCGCCAGGCCACGTCGATGTTGCGGAACGTCGAGGTGTTGGCCGACCCGCCGAAGCCGAGCCCCATGTGTTCGCCGAGCGTCTTGATGAACCGCGACGTAGCGGAGTTTCGTCGGCTCACGTCGTTCAGCGTCCGGCCATCGCTCAACTCGAAGGTGTCTTCGTCGTAGTCGACGTTCGCGCCGATGTTGATCTTCCAGTCGTCGGTGGTTCGGTTGGCCGACAGAGACCCACCGAAGGTCTTCGAAGTCTCGAGGTCCTCACCCTCCACTCGGGTGTTGAGGCGGGCGCGGAAGACCCAGAAGTTCCACGGGTCGTCCTCGGGCTGGGCGCCGAGCTGCTGACGGCCGCCGGAGGGATCCTCGTGTGAGATCTGGATCCGACCCGCGAGCGGCGTGCGGGCCGCGTAGCGCATCAGGCCGAGCTGAAAGATCTGCGCGAACCCGTGCCGTTCGGAGTCGTCGGTGTCGTCCGGGGTCGAGAAGAACATCTGCTGGTCGTCCTGCCCGGTGAACTCCTCCAGACCGATGAAGTCGAACGTGTAGGCCTGCCCTCCAGCGGCGGTGCGCTGACGCGTCACGAGGACGTGCACCTGCGCGTCGCGGCGGTCCCGGACGTAGTTGACGAACGTGATCTCCTGCCGGAGGAAGTCGAAGTCGCAGCGAAAGTCGCAGTCCAGATAGACCCGCAGCGCGTCGACGCCCGACTCCGCGGGCGCGGCCTGATCGATCGCAGCAGCCGGCGCGTCCTGGGCAGCCACCGCCGGGGCGGCCAGGCCGACGCAGAGGACGGCGAGCGCGCCAACCAGGGTCGCACGAAATCGATTCACTCGGGCAGTCGGGGTCTTGGACATGTCGGCGATCGTGGCTGGGGATAGGACGAGAAGCGCGTCGGTCGGGTTCGAGGGGACGCGCCGCGGCGCGACCCTCCTGCTATCGGGTATACGCCAGCGAGCATCGTTCTGTTTCTCGGTCGAGGCCGCGGCGCCAGACAGGTGCCGGCGTCCACCGATTCGTTGACTCGCTGGAAGGCGCGTTGCTATACTTACTGTTCCCGTAAGGCCAATGTTTTCAAGACATAGGCGCGTAGCTCAGCTGGTTAGAGCGCCTGCTTGACATGCAGGAGGTCGGCGGTTCGAGTCCGCCCGTGCCTACCAAACCTCGGGAACACTCGCATCCACTGGATGGCGCAGGTCACCGTTACGCTTCCCGACGGCTCGCAACGCGAGGTGCCGAGTGGCACCCCCGTACGCGATGTAGCCGCGGCGATTTCGCCGGGCCTGGCGAGGTCTGCCTTCGCCGCAGTCGTGGGCGACCGGTTGACGGACCTGTCGACACCACTCGACCACGACGCCTCGCTTCGGATCGTCACCTCGAAGAGTGATGAAGCGCTCGCGCTGTACCGCCACAGCACGGCGCACCTGCTCGCCGCGGCGGTCGTGAATCTCTTCCCTGGCACTCAGTGCGGCATCGGACCGGCGACCGACGACGGATTCTTCTATGACTTCGTCGTCGAGCGCCCGTTTGTGCCGGACGACCTCGAGACAATCGAGGCCAAGATGCGCGAGCTGTCCAGGCGAGACCTCGAGTTCGAACGCAAGATGATGCCGAAGGCGGAGGCCAAGCAGTACTTCGCCGATCGTGGCGAGCCGCTGAAGGTCCAGTTCATCGAGGAAAAGGGCGGCCCGATCGTCTCGTGCTACACCATCGAGGACGCGTTCACCGATTTCTGTGTCGGCCCACACGTCCCATCAACCGGACGGCTGAAAGCCTTCAAGCTGCTGTCGACGTCGAACGCCTACTGGAAGGGCGACGCCGACAACCAGCCGATGCAGCGCGTCTACGGCACGGCGTTCTTCTCGAACAAGGACTTGAAGGCCCACCTCGAACGGGTCGAGGAAGCCAAGAAGCGCGACCATCGGAAGCTCGGCAGAGAACTGGGACTCTTCCTCTTTCATCCCTGGGCGCCCGGCGCCCCGTTCTGGCTCGCCAAGGGGACCGTCCTCTATCACCTCCTGGCCAACTACATGCGCGAGGTGCTCTATCCCGCCGGCTATGTCGAGCTGAAGACGCCGATCATCTACAACAAGGCGCTCTGGGAGACATCCGGCCACTGGGAGCACTACCGCGAGAACATGTTTCTCGTCGAGTCGAGCGACGCCCAGCCGATGGGCGTCAAGGCGATGAACTGCCCCGGGCACATGCTGGTCTTCGCCAGCGAGGTCAGGAGCTATCGCGACCTGCCGCTCCGCTTCCACGAGCAGACGCCGCTCCATCGCAATGAGGCCTCGGGCGTGCTCGGCGGGCTCACCCGCGTCCGGCAGTTCCAGCAGGACGACGCCCACTGCTTCGTCACCGAGGACCAGATCGGCGAGGAGGTCGAGCGGCTGCTTCGGCTGGTCGAACGGGTCTACGCCGACTTCGAGCTGACGCCTGCGCTGCGCCTGTCGACGCGCCCCGAGAAATACCTCGGCGAGCGGGCCCAGTGGGATCACGCCGAGGCGCAGCTCAAGCGCGCGCTCGATGATGTCGGCTTGCCCTACACGATCGACGAAGGCGACGGCGCATTCTACGGCCCCAAGGTCGACGTCGACGTCACCGACGCCATCGGCCGCAAGTGGCAGTGCGCGACAATCCAGCTCGACTACCAGCTGCCCCACCGGTTCGACCTGAAGTACATCGGCGCTGACAACGCGGAGCATTGCCCGGTCGTCATCCATCGGGCGATTCTCGGCAGTTTCGAGCGGTTTGTGGCGCTGCTCATCGAGCACCACGCGGGCGCGTTCCCGCTCTGGCTGGCGCCGGTCCAAGTGACCGTCCTGCCGATCGCCGACCGCCACGCCGACTACGCCGAGACCGTGCGGGCCCGGCTCGCCGAGGCCGGGCTGCGCGTGGAGGTCGACGCGCGCCAGGAAAAGATCGGCTACAAGATTCGCGAGGCCCAGTTGCAGAAGATCCCGTATATGCTGGTAGCTGGCGATCGCGAAGTCAGCGAGGATACAGTGGCCGTGAGGAGCCGCGCCGGCGGGGATCAGGGATCTCGGCCGGTCGATGAGTTCCGCGATTCCGCGATCGACGAGGTGCAGCGCCGGACGGGCGCTACCGGGAACTGAGGAGGGTCTTATCGCTTTCTATCGAGGCGCCCCGCGGCGCGAACCCCGCACGCGGACCAACGAGCGCATCCGGGTACGCGAGATTCGAGTCATCGACGACCAGGGCGAGCAACTCGGCATCATGCCGCCGCCGAAGGCGCTGGCCATCGCCAAGGGAAAAGGGTTGGACCTCGTGGAGGTCTCGCCCACGGCACAGCCCCCGGTCTGCCGCATCATGGACTTCGGGCGCTACCAGTACCAGGAACAGAAGCGCGCGCGTGAGGCCAAGCGGCATCAGAAGACGATCGAGGTCAAGGAGATCAAGTTTCGCCCGAAGGTCGACGAACACGACTATCAGTTCAAGAAGAAGCACATCGAACGGTTCCTGGCCGATGGCGACAAGGTCAAGGCGACGATCTTCTTCCGGGGGCGCGAGATCGCGCATCCGGAGATCGGCCGGCGGATCCTCCAGCGGCTCGTGGAGGAACTCGGGGATCAGGTGACGCAGGAAACCATGCCGCGTCGCGAAGGCAACACGATGCACACGATCCTGTCGCAGCGCGGCCCGGGCAAAGGCGCCGTGAAGAAGGGGTGAGCTGAGCGCTCACCAAAGGGAGAAGTCGACGTCATGCCGAAGATGAAGTCTCACCGCGGGGCCGCGAAGCGCTTCAAGCGCACGGGCACGGGTAAGATCGTGCGCAGCAAGGCCTACAAGCAGCACATCCTGACCAGCAAGAGCACGAAGCGGAAGCGGAAGCTTCGCGGCACGGCGAAGGTCTCGTCGGCCGACATGCGGCGGCTGAACCCAATGGTACCGAAGTAGCGGCTGGGACACGGTCCGAGCCTCGAGAGCACGATCGAGGGAGAACGAGATGCCGAGGGTCAAACGTGGATCCGCACGGCGCGCAAAGCGGAAGAAGCTGCTGGCACGCGCCAAAGGGTTCTATCAGACGAAGAGCAAACTGTACCGCGCCGCCAAAGAGTCGGTCGACACGGCGCTGTCGTACGCTTTCATCGGACGGCGGCGCAAGAAGCGCGACTTCCGTCGGCTGTGGGTCGTGCGGATCAACGCCGCGGCGCGCGAGCACGGACTGAGCTACAGCCAGTTCATGCACGGCCTGAAGACAGCCGGCGTGGCGCTCGATCGGAAGAGCCTCGCCGAACTGGCCGTCAGCGAGCCGTCGGCTTTCGCCCACCTGGCTACCCAAGTGGCAGCCCAAACAAAGCACGCCGGCGCCTGACGCGGCGCCGGACCGCGGCTTCCGGCAGTCGGGCTGCGGCCACCGCTTCCGCTTCGAGTCGAGATGACTGACGCGCGCGCCATCGACGAGCTGCGCACCCGCTTTCAGACCGACCTCGCTTCCGCGTCCACCCCTCGCGATCTGCAGGCCGTCCGCGACCGGTATCTCGGCCGCAAGGGCGGAGCCATCGCCGGACTCATGAAGGAGGTGGCTGCGGCGTCGGCGGATGACCGGCCCACGCTCGGCCGCCTCGCGAACGAACTCAAGCGCGACATCGACCAGGCGCTCCGCGAACGGCGCGCGGCCGCCGGCGCCGATCGTCCGTCCGCCGACGCGATCGACGTGTCGCTGTCCGGCCGCGGCGCCTCGCCGGGCCGCCGGCATCCCCTGACGGCGCTCCGGGAACAGATCGAGACGATCTTCGCGCGCATGGGCTTCACCGTGCTGGAGGGCCCGGAGGTCGAAGACGAGTACCACAACTTCGAGGCCCTCAACATGCCGGGCGACCATCCGGCGCGCGACATGCAGGACACGTTGTATCTGGCCGAGCCGATCGCGGCCGGCGCGGCGTCCGGCCCACACAACCATCCGCGGACGCTGCTCCGCACCCACACGTCCGGGATGCAGATCCGCCACATGGAGACGCACGCGCCGCCGGTCCGGATCATCGCGCCGGGCCGGGTCTATCGCCGCGACAACCTCGACGTCACGCACACACCGATGTTCCACCAGGTTGAAGGCCTGCTGGTCGGCGAGGGCGTGACGATGGCCGACCTGAAGGGCACGCTCGAAGCGTTCCTGCGCGAACTGTTCGACCCCGACACGAAGGTGATGTTCCGGCCGAGCTTCTTCCCCTACACCGAACCCTCGGCCGAGGTCTTCATCGGCTGTCTCTTTTGCGACGGCCAGGGGTGCGGCGTCTGCAAGAAGACGGGCTGGCTCGAGATCCTCGGCAGCGGGATGGTGCACGCCGCGGTCTTCGAGGCCGTCGGCTACGACCCCGAGCGGTACACCGGCTGGGCCTTCGGCCTGGGCATCGAGCGCGTCGCGATGCTGAAGTACCGGGTCGACGACATCCGACTCTTCTACGAGAACGACCTCAGATTCCTGGAGCAGTTCCCGGCGTGAGAATTCCGCTGTCCTGGCTCCAAGACTTCGTGACGGTCCCGGTGGACGTGAAGACGCTCGCCTCGGGCCTCGACATGCGGGGGTTCGAAGTCGGCGCCGTCGAGCCCGCGCCGCCCGGCTCGCCCGACGGCGACGCCGTCCTCGACCTCGAGGTCACGACGAACCGGCCCGATTGCCTCAGCGTGACCGGCATCGCGCGTGAAGTCGCCGCGATGTACACCACTGATTTGCGGATGCCGGCGGTCGATGGTGGCTCGGCGGCGACGGACTCCGACGACAACCTGCCCTCGCTGACGGTCACGCTCGAGGATGCCGAGCGCTGCCCGCGGTACGCCGCCGCCGTTGCCGCCGTCACTGTGGGCGATTCGCCCGACTGGCTGGCCCGGCGACTCGAAGCCGCGGGTGTTCGGGCGATCAACAACATTGTCGACGCCACCAACTACGTCCTGCTCGAACTGGGACAGCCGATGCACGCGTTCGACTTCGAGCGGTTGAGCGGTGCCGAGCTGCGCATCCGATGCGCCACCGCCGGCGAGCGAGTCCGAACCCTCGACGGGCAGAACCGGACGATGACCGACGAGATGCTGGTCATCGCCGACGGCACGCGCCCGCAGGCCGTCGCGGGTGTCATGGGCGGGGCCGACTCCGAGGTCAGCCGAGCCACCCGGGTCGTCGCCCTGGAAAGCGCCTACTTCCAACCGATCTCCGTCCGCCGCACCAGCAAGCAGATCGCGCTCAGCACCGACGCGTCCTACCGATTCGAGCGAGGCGCCGACATCTCGGCGCCGGTCCGCGCCTTGGAGCGCTGCTGCGCGCTGCTGCGGGAGATCAGCGCGGCAAGTGCGATCGGCCCCGTCATCGACCGGTATCCTGAGTCGCGGACGCCGCTCACCGTCCGCCTGCGGCATGCCCGGGTCGAGCACCTGCTCGGGCAGACGGTCGACCCGGCGTTCGTCACGGACATCCTGACGCGCCTCGGCTTCACGCCCCGTGAGGTCGACACCGGCGTGTGGGACGTCGAGGCGCCGCTCCGACGGGTGGATGTCTCGCGCGAGATCGATCTCATCGAGGAGGTCGGCCGACATCACGGATACGAGCGCCTGCCGTCGACGTTCCCGGCCATGGACACCGTCGCGATGGCCCCCGACCCCCGAATCGACCGCGACCGGTTGGCCCGGCGCATCGCCGGCGCCGGCGGCTTCTCGGAAGCGGTGACCTTCGCGTTCATCGAACAGCGCGCGGCCGAAGCGTTCGTCGATGATCCGGCGACGCTGGCCACGATCAGCAATCCGCTGTCCGAGCAATTCACGGTGCTGCGCCCTTCGCTCCTTCCCGGCGTCATCGCGTCGGTCGCTCACAATAGACGCCGGGAACGGCTCGATGTGCAGCTCTTCGAAGTCGCCACGCGGTTCACCAGCGCCGGAGAGACGCGCGGGCTCGCGCTGGCGTGGGCCGGAGCCGGCACACCCGATCACTGGAGCCAGAAGCCGCGCGGCGTCGACTTCTTCGACATCAAAGGCAGCACTGAGCAGATCCTGACTGCGCTCGGGGTGACAACGCCGTCCTACACGACGGCGACGCGGCCATACCTGGTGGAAGGCCGCGCCGCGGAGATCCGCGCGGGCGATGCCCATCTCGGCATTCTCGGCCAGCTCGCGCCGGCGGTCGGCGAGTTGCTCGGCCTCGACACGGCGGACGAGGTGTTCGTCGCCGAGATCGATCTCGATCAGGCGGCCGACGTGACACGCGGCGGTGGCGACGTGCGCGTCACGTCGCTCCCGCGGCATCCGTCGGTCGTCCGCGATCTGTCGATCCTGGTCGCGGCCACCTTGCCTGCCTCAGCGGTTCGTGGCACGATCCGGTCGGCCGCGCCCGAGACGCTGATCGCGATTCGCGAGTTCGACCGCTACACCGGCAAGGGCGTCCCCGAGGGCTCGGTGAGCCTGTCGCTGCGACTGACCTTCCGGGCGAAGGATTGCACGCTGACCGACACCGAGGTGCAGCAAGCGGCCGACGCGATTGTCGCCGCGTTGACGGCGGCGCACGACGCGCGGCTGCGTTGAAGAGCGCCGTCACGTCCGAGACGGGACACGTAGAGGAGCACCGATGGCCAAGACCCGCTCGCCCGGGCTGGAACCGTTCGACCGCCTGGAAGACAAGGTGAAGCGTCTTGTCGCACTCATCGAGCGGCTGCGCACCGAGCAGACGCGCGCTGCCGAGGAGAACCAACGGCTGACCGGCGAACTCGACATTCTTCAAACCAAGCTCGCCGACGCGCAGCAGACCGATTCCGAGGTCTCGACGATGCGCGAGGAGCGCGAGCAGATTCGCACGCGGGTCGCGGGCATGCTGGAACGGTTGGAGACGATCGACCTTTAGGAGTACGCCGTGAGCCAGAATTCGTCGAACGTCATCACCGTCGAGATTCATGGGCAGCAGTACCCGGTGCAGAGTCAGCTGGCGGCACCCTACGTCGCCAAGCTCGCGGTCTACGTCGACGAGAAGATGACCGTGGCGGCGGAGGAAACGGCGACGGGCGATTCGCTCAAGGTCGCGGTCCTGGCCGCGCTAAACATCGCCGACGAGTACTTTCGGTGCCGCGAAACGGACAAGTCGGTCGTGTCGCAGGCCGCCGAGCGCGCGGCGCAGATCGAAGCCCTGATCGATCGCACCCTGGCCTCGGACTCCTGAGCCGACCCGCCGGGCACGCGCCTGCACGCCATTCTGGGGTAAGATCGCGTCGATATTGGGTTCCCTGCTTTGCACGTGATGGTTTCGGGGGCTCGGTTGAGCCAACGTTACCTTGAAGCGAATCGCGACGCCGCGTGGTGTGCACGCCTCCGAGCGAGGTAGCCTGAAGCGCGGTGGACACCGCGATTCCACCTGCTACGCGCAGGTTCATCCGACCTCCCCACACGGCAAAGCGGGGTCTTTTCCTCCTACCCTTCCGCTCGCCAAAACTTCCCGCGACCCATGTCAGCAGGATCCAGCCCGTCAACGAGTCGTGTCGCCGACCTCGGCGAACACGCTCTGATCAAGCGGATCCGGGCACGGGTGCCGCCCGCGCCGTCCTGGGTCGCCGTCGGCATCGGTGACGACGCAGCGGTCGTCGAGCCGGCCCGCGGCCGCCTCGACGTCATCACGACCGATGCGATGGTCGAGGGCGTCCACTTCGACCGCCGGTTCGGTACGCCGGCGGATCTCGGGCACAAGGCGCTGGCGATCAACCTCAGCGATCTGGCCGCCATGGGCGCCGAGCCCCGGACCGCCGTCCTCTCGCTCATCCTCCCGGCCGACCTCCTAGTCGCCGACCTCGACCAGGTACTCGACGGCCTGCTGACGCTCGCTGACGAGCACCGAATGGCGCTCGTCGGCGGCAACCTCGCCCGGTCGCCCGGCCCGCTGTGCATCGACATCACCGCCATCGGGTCGATCCGGCGACGCACGGTGCTGACGCGCACTGCGGCGCGTGCCGGGGACGGACTGTATCTGACGGGAACGGTCGGCAGCGCCACGGCGGGTCTGGACTGGCTCGAGGCCGACCCCAATCACGGCGTGCCCGGTGCCGACGACCCGATGCGCGACTGCGTGGCGCGCTTCCTTCGCCCCGCGCCTCGCCTGCGTGCCGGGCAGCGCGTCGCCCGCAACCGGATCGCCAACGCGGCGATGGATCTCAGCGATGGCCTGGCCGACGCCGTGACCCAGCTCACCGCGCCTCGCGGCCTGGGCGCGATCGTCGAGGCCGAGGCGATTCCGATCGCCGACGCGGCGCGTCAGTGGTTCTCGGCGCACGACCGGGACCCGGTGGCCTCCGCGCTGGCTGGTGGCGAGGACTACGAACTGTTGTTCGCGTTGCCCGATCGCCCTCGTAGTCGCGCACGACTCCTCAGCCGGCTTGCCAAGCCGCTAGCCGTGACGCGAATCGGCACCGTTACCGCCGAGCCCGGTCTGATCCTTCGCCGCCAGGCCGGAGACGAACCGTTGCCGGCTGGGTTCCGTCACTTCTGATAGGCTTGGCAGCCCCAGCCCATGCTCGCGAAATCGTTCCGATGGCGTGTCGTCGTCGCCGCGGTCGCCGCGGTCGCGCTGGTCGTCGTCGCGGAATCGACGCTACTCGACTCGCGCTACGCGGCGCGCAACGCCCTCGTGAGGGTCTCGACCGCCCCGGCCGAACCCGGCGCCCAGCTCCGCTTCATCGCCACGGCCTACTGCAAGGGCACGATCACCCGCTCGGGGATCCCGGTGCGGTCGGGCATGGCGGCGGGCGACCCGTCGATCCTGCCGCTCGGTTCGGTCATCCGCGTCGAGTCGGCCGGCGCCTACAATGGCCTGTACACGATTCTGGATACCGGGCCGGCCATCCAGGGCCGGATGATCGACATCTACATGTGGAGTTGCTACGAGGCGCTGGCGTTCGGCCGGCGGCCGCTCGACATCACGATCCTGCGCCTCGGCTGGAAACCGGTCGACAGTGCGTCTGATCGGATCGACGCCGCGTTCCGGCAGCGCGAGTGGGAATGGCGCCCGAAGTCGCTCTACTCGCGGCCGCTGAACTTAAACGACCCGGCTGAGCGGTAGCGATCGACCCACGAGGCCTTCGCTTCGCTCGACCCGGCAGGGCTCAAGCCCTGCCCTACATCCAGCGCTGCGGGTCTTCGTAGGGCGGTCCTTCAGGGCCGCCTGGGCGAGCCGAAGGCGAGGCCCTTCGCGGTCTCTACCCGGCGGCGGCGACTTCCTGGTCCTGGTACTGCAACTGATAGAGCTTGTAGTAGATGCCGCGGCGCGCCAGCAACTCCTGGTGGGTGCCGGCCTCGCGCAGCGTGCCCTTGTGCAGGACGAGAATCTTGTCCATGTCCTGAATCGTCGACAGCCGGTGCGCGATGGCGATCGTGGTTCGGCCCGCCATCAGCACTCGCAGCGCGTCTTGAATGAGCAGCTCGGTCTCGGTGTCGACACTCGAGGTCGCTTCATCCAGGACGAGAATGCGCGGGTCGAACGCCAGCGCGCGCGCGAACGACAGCAGTTGCTTCTGTCCGACCGACAGGGTGGCGCCGCGCTCGGCGACCGGGCTGGCGATGCCGTCGGGTAGTCGATCGACGAATCGGTCGGCGTGCACGTTCGCGATGGCGGTGCGGACGTCGGCATCACTGATCGCCTCGTCCCCCAGACGGACGTTCGACGCGATCGACCCCGCGAAGAGGTGCACGTCCTGCAGGACCAGGCTCGAGAGACGGCGCAGCTGGTCGAGATCCATCTCGCGGACATCGACACCGTCGACAAGGATCCGGCCGCGTGAGACGTCGTAGAACCGCATCAACAGATTGATGATCGTCGTCTTCCCGGCTCCGGTCGCGCCGACGATGCCCACGCGCTCGCCGGGCTCGACGACGAACGACAGATCGCGCAGCACGTAGTCGTCGTCGTTGTACGCGAACCAGGCACCGTCGAACTCCAGCCGGCCGGCGCTCTGATCCGGCCGGGCTACCGGCTGCGCCGGGCTCTCGATCTCGACGGGCGTGTCGAGCAACTTGAAGATCCGCTCGGACGATGCCATCGCCGCCTGGAGAATGTTGAACTTCTCCGACATGTCACTGATCGGCCGGAAGAAGCGCTGCGCGTAGAGCAGGAACGCCACCAGCACGCCAAGGGTCAACGACCCGTCGAGCACCCACCCGCCGCCGAACCAGATGATGAGCGATGCGGCCAGCGCGCCGACCAGTTCGATCAACGGATAGAAAACCGCGTAGTAGAAGATGGAGGCGACGTTCGCGTCTCGATGGGTGCGGTTGATCTCGTCGAACTCGTCGAAGCTCCGCGCCTCACGGCGGAACAGCTGCACCGTCGCCATGCCGGTGAGATGCTCCTGCAAGTACGCGTTGATCCGCGCGATCCAGACGCGCACAGTCCGGTAGGTCTCGCGGACGTTGCGCCGGAACCACTGCGTCACGATCGCGATGAGCGGCAGCACCGAGAACGCGACGAGGGCCAGGCGCCAGTCCATCGACAGCAGCACGGCCATGATGCCGATGAGCATGAAGACGTCGCCGAAGATGGCGACGACCCCCGACGCGAACATCTCGTTCAGCACGTCGACGTCGGTTGTCACCCGCGTCATCAGTCGCCCGACCGGGTTACGGTCGTAGAACCGCACGTCGATCTTCTGCAGGTGGCCGTACACCTGCATACGCAGATCGAACATGATCCGCTGGCCGGTCATCTGGAGCGTGTAGGTCCGCACGTACTCCAGCACGAACGCGCCGACGAGAACGACCAGGAACACCATCGCGATCTGGTTCAGCCCGGCCAGGTCGCCCGTCGCGATGTACGAATCGATGGCCAGCATCGTGAGATACGGCTGGGCGAGCTGCAGCACGGAGTGGCCGACGATCGCCGCGAGTGCGATGGACACAGCCCGCCGGTACGGCCAGAGATAGGTCAGCAGCCGCCGCATCAGGCGAGCGTCGTAGGCCTTGCCGAGCGCTTCTTCTTCGTGCAGGGACATGGCGATGCCCGCTAGGACGCGGCCAGCTCATCCTCCAGGAGCTGCTTCCGGCACAACTCGGCGTACACGCCGTCCAGAGCGATCAGCTCGTCGTGGGAGCCGCGCTCGACCAGCCGGCCTTGATCCAGGACGGCGATGATGTCGGCGTCGCGCACCGTCGACATCCGGTGCGCCACGATGATCGAGGTCCGCTGACGCCTGACTTCGCGCAAACCCGCGAGAATTCGCTCCTCGGTGTAGGTGTCGACCGCCGACAGCGCGTCGTCGAGAATCAGGATGCGCGGATCGACCGTCAAGGCGCGGACAAGCGCGGCCCGTTGCTTCTGACCGCCCGACAGCGTGATCCCCCGCTCCCCCACCAGGGTGTCGTAGCCCCGCGAGAACTCGGCGATGTCGCCATCGAGGCAGGCCACGCCCGCCGCTGCCTCGACCGTGTCGGCCAGGGCGCCCGAAGCCGTGCCCTCGGCTAGCCCGAACGCGACGTTGTCGCGCAGCGTCGTCGAGAACAGGAACGGCTCCTGGGGCACATAGCCAATGGCGCCACGCAGACGGTCGAGCGGAATGTCGCGCACGTCCACGCCATCGACGAACACGGTCGCCGGCGGCGGATCGAACAGACGAGGGATGAGGCCCAGCAGCGTCGACTTGCCGGACCCCGTCCCACCCACCAGCGCCAGCGTCTGCCCCGCTTCGACCCGCAGCGAGAGATCGCGGAGGACCGGCTCGCCGTCGCCGTAGGCGAACGTCAGGCCGCGCAGCTCGATCCCGCCTCTCATCTTGCCCTGACCCCTGGCCTCGATCTCCGCGGGCGTCGCGGGCGCATCGGTGATGTCGGGTACGGCATCGAACACCTGCAGCATCCGCTTCCACGAGGCCATGCCCCGCTGCAGCATGTTGGTGACCCAGCCGAAGGCGATCATCGGCCAGCTCAGCATCACCAGGTAGGCGTTGAACGCGACGAACTCGCCTACCGAGATCCGCCCGAGGACGACCTCGCGGCTACCGAGCCAGAGCACGAGCAGGCCTCCGAAACCGAGGAAGAGCGCCAGGCTCGGAAAGAACAGCCCCTGCAGCTGGATCAGGCCGCGGTTGCGCTCGAGGTATTCCCGGTTGGCGTCGCGGAACCGTGCCAGCTCGGGCGCTTCTTGCCGGTAGGCGCGTACCACGCGGACACCGGCCAGCGCCTCCTGCACGACCGCGCTCATGTGGGATAGCTGCGCCTGGATCGCCTCGAAGCGACGGTGGATGGCACTGCCGAAGACTTTCACCAGGAGTGAGACGAACGGCAGTGGCAGCAGGGCAATCGCCGTCAGCCGGACGTCGATGGACAGCATCAGCAGGATCGCCACGCAGAAGGTCAGCACCGTGTTGACCGAGTACATGATCGCCGGCCCGGTCATCATCCGCACGGCATTCAGGTCGTTCGTCGCGCGCGACATGATGTCGCCCGTGCGTTCCGACTGGTAGTAGCGGACCGACAGGCGCTCCAGGTGGGCGTAGAAGTCGTTGCGGACGTCGTACTCGATTTCGCGCGATACGCCGACGATGAGGCGCCGCATCAGAAACCTGAAGCCGCCCCCCACGACAGCGATGCCCAGCAACAGCGAGGCATACAGGCCGAGCTTCGCGCGCGTGACCCCGACGGTCAGGTCGTCGATGGCATACTTCAGCACCCACGGCGACATCAGCGACACCGAGCTCATCATCACGACGCAGCCCAGGCCGAGCGACAGCCGGCGGCGGTGACGCGACATGTAGGGCAGAAGGCGACGGACGGGAGGACCCATGCGAATCTCTAGAATAGCGGCCGCGTCGCGCGTTGGCCAACCACGCACGACTGTGCTACCCTACCTTTCGTAGTCTCCTCCCAGCAGACTCCCATCGCTTCGGCGCAATCCCGCGACGCAGCGGCAAACCGCATCACGCACGGATACACGCGGGGCACAAGGCGATCATGCGTGCACGCACCTGGCTCGTCTCCTGCCTAGTGATCGCGGTCGCGCTCTTCAGCGCCGCGTCCGCCCAGGCGCAGTTCGGGGCCCCACAACCCGCTGTCGGTGAGGTCTACCGCGTCGAACTCTTCGGCGGATTGTGGAATCCCACCCCGGAGATCACGATTTCGAGCGCGCAGCTGGGCATCGCGGGGTCAGACATCGACATCGTCGCGGATCTCGGAGTCCTGCAGAAACGGTTTTTCGAGTTCCGGGCCGTCTTGCGGCCGGCGCGCAAGCACAAGTTCCGGATCCACTACGTACCAATCACCTACGACCCGGTCCCCGCGGAAGCAACGCTTGACCGGTCACTGGTCTTCAACGGCATCCGGTACGACATCGGCATCCCGGTCACGACCACGGCCCGGTGGGACACCTGGCGCTTCGGCTACGAGTACGACTTTGTCTACCGCGAGCGCTTCTTCGCCGGACTGATTCTCGAGGCCAAGTACACCAAGGTCGAGGTCACGCTCGACAGCCCGTTCGCCGCGGAGTTCATCCGGGCGCGGGCGGCGGTCGGCGGAATCGTGCGGGCCTACCCCGCCCGAAACTGGGCCCTCACGTTCGAGTTCACGGGCTTCAAGCTTCCGGAGAGCGTCGACGAGAACTATCGCGGCGAGTACATCGACATCGATGTCTACACCACGTTGAACTTCACCGACAACGTCGGGTTCCAGTTCGGCTACCGGTCACTCGACTTGATCTATCGGATCAGCCAGGACACAGGGAACGTCAGGCTGAAGGGCTTCTACTACGGCGGCGTGGCGAGGTTCTAGCTGGTGGCTTGTACGCCGAACTTGGCGAGGCGGCGATCGGCTTCCTGGAGTGTCGCATCCTGCTTGCAGAAGCAGAACCGTAGCTTCGTGCGGCCGAGGTCGGCGTTCCGGTAGAAGCTGCTCCCCGGCACCGCTGCCACGCCGACCTCTCGCACCAGCGTGCGTGCGAACTCGACGTCGTCGGTGACGTCGAACGCGGCGAGATCGGTCATGACATAGTAGGCGCCCGACGGGCGGTAGCAGACGAACTGGTGCCGTTCGAGAATCTCGAGCAGCAGGTTGCGGCGTCGCTCGTAGCCGGCCGCCAGGTCCCGGTAGTAGGACTCGGGCGAACCCAGGGCCGCCGCGCCGGCGGCCTGAAGCGGCGCGGCCGCCCCCACCGTCAAGAAGTCGTGCACCTTGCGGATCGCTCCGGTCAGGGCGGCCGGCGCGATCGTCCAGCCCACCCGCCACCCCGTCACGCTGAACGTCTTCGACAGACTGTTGATCGTCACCGTGCGGTCAGCCATGCCGTCAATCGCCACCATCGGCACGTGCCGGACGCCGTCGTAGATGATGTGCTCGTAGATCTCGTCGGTCACCGCCAAGACGTCCCAGTGCTGACAGAGCCGCGCGATCGTCTCGAGTTCGTCCGGCGTGAAGACCTTGCCGGTCGGGTTGTTCGGGCTATTGATGATGACCGCCCGGGTCTTGTCATTGAAGGCCGCGGCCAACTCGTCGGGATCGAACGTCCAATCTGGCTCGCGCAGCGTCACGTAGCGCGGCACGGCGTCGGACAGGATCGCGTCGGGTCCGTAGTTCTCGTAGAACGGCTCGAAGACGATGACCTCGTCGCCCGGGTCGACGCTGGCCAGCAGCGTCGTGATCATCGCCTCGGTCGACCCGCAGCAGACCGTGACCTGCTCGTCAGCATCGACCGGCACGCCGTAGCGCCGCGTGAACTCCCGCGCCACCGCCTCCCTGAGTGGTGCCGCGCCCCAGGTCACCGCGTACTGGTTGATGTCGTCCTGGATCGCCTCGTACGCCGCCGCCTTGATCGCATCGGGGGCGGGAAAATCCGGGAATCCCTGCGAGAGATTAACGCCGCCGTGCTCGTGCGACAGGCGGGTCATCTCGCGGATGACCGACTCGGTGAAACGCTCCGCCTTCTTCGATCCCGACGGCCGCCTCATGAAGATCCGCTCGACTCGCCGCCCAGGAGCCTCGCGTCACCGTCGGCCAGCGTGCGTACCACTTCGTCGGCGAAGACGTCGTCACGCCTGGCCAGAGAGGCCGGCACGCGGGCCTCGAACAACTCACGGGCGTGGGCGATCTCATCGCGCAGGCGCTCGGCTAGATCACCATGCTCGCGCCCCGCGCGCACCACCTCCTCGTTGTAGAGCTTGACCTCCGACACCATCAGGCGCGCGTAACGCCGCGCCGCTTCGATCTGCGAATTCGCGCCGTCGCTCGCGGACCCGACATCGGTCTCGGCCGCCACGTCGTCCACCGAGGCGCCGATCAGTTCGACCAGGCGCGCCGCCGTCATCGACTCAGCGCAGCGCGATGCGTGGGCCGTCAGCAGCTCGACCGCCTCGACCCACCCGGTCGCGGCGTCGCGATCGCGGCTCCCGCCGTCGTCGGCGTAGACCGCGGCCACGGAGCGGCCGCCGACCACGAGCGGCACGGCGACTGCCGCGCGTCCCTCCGGGAGCTGCGCGAATGCGGGCAGCGTCTCGGCAGGCGCGGGGTCCGTATGCCCGTTCGACGCCCACGATATGGATTCACCGCCGGCGATCGCCGCCCCGAGGATGCCGCTGGTCTCGTCATCGAGCTTCAGGCGTCGCGGATCGGCCACACTCTCGCCGAAGCCGTCGGCACCCCAGCCCTGCAATCGGCCATCGACGTCGACGACGAGCGCCGCCCGCGCGACGTCGGCTCCGACCGCCGCTAGCAGGACGTCGAGCAACGCACTTAGCGACGACGCGCCGTCGAGGCGTCGCAGGGCGTCGAGGCCGCGACGCCGAACTGTCTGCGCACTCGGCCCGCTTCCGGCTTCGCCGGCCTCGCTCCCGCTGGCCTCCGCCCACATCGGCGAAACGTCCGAGGAATCCGACGAGTCCACCGCCCCCGCCGCCTCGACAGCCTCGGCCACGCGCCGGTCGGTCTCCTCCTGGCTCTGGGCTGTCGCGCGCTCGAGTGCCACGTCATGCTGCGCCTTCAGCCGCGCCACCTCGGCCTCAAGATGTCGCTCCGCCGCGACGCGGCTCACCTCGATCTGGCGCTCGAGCACCTGCTTCGCCTCCGCTCGGGCCGCGGCCACCGCCGATTCGACATCACCCGACGTTGGCTCGGTCCGGGCCGCGTCCGCACGGCGCGCCGACTCGGCGCGCGCCGCGCTCAACTCTTCGCCCAGCTTGGCCTCGGCCTCGACCCGCCCCGCCGTGCGTTCCGACGCCAGCTTCGGTTCCAACTCGGCCTTCACCGCGGCAACGGCCGCCTCGATCTTGTGCTCTGCCTCTGACTGGTGCGTCGCGACCGCATGAGCCAGCCGCTGCTCGCCTTCGGTGCGGGTCCGCTCGACCGCCGCCGCCACCTCGGCATCGAACCTCTCGCGGAGCTGGCGTGTCAGCGTCTCGGTCGCTTCACGAATCTGATCGTCCAATGACCTGGCCACTCATTCACTTCCGCCGACCGGCAAGCCGCCATTATACGGGATCGCAGACGACCTCGCGGCGACAGTGATTCCGAACAAGTCTCACGGACTCAGTCACTTGACCCGTGGTGACCCGCAACGCTACAATGCAAGACTGGGCGTGGCCGCGGGTCGCGTGCGCGTCGTTTCACCATCGGGGGCGATACGGCTTCGACGGAGGTATGAAACCGCGGGATGCATGCCGAGCACCATCGACTCGTAAATCCGATGGAACACAACCATAACTGCGAACGAGCAGCTACCACTCGCCGCCTAAGGGCGACGACGTTCACCCCGTTCTAGCCTGCGAGGCGGGACTGAATGTCATTTCAGCAGGCTGGTCGTGCCGTGCCGTACCGACGCGGAACGACGAGACGGTTTCGGGACTAGCCAGTAGCGGTTTGGGCGGCTCTTCTACGCCGCTGGCGAAACTTCAAGGGCCGACACGCATGTAGAGTCTCACGGGCACGTACTTTCGGACGCGGGTTCGACTCCCGCCGCCTCCACCATTTTGCCCCTGTGTTTACAGGGGCTTTTTCATTTGCCCGCGCCCGTCTCCAGTATGTCTCCAAATCCAGCGAGATTTTTCGGCTGATCGAGCAGTCTGATCGCGCTCTCGATGGCCGCAGGACTGAGGTGCATGTAGCGCTGCGTTGTCGAGAGATCCTGGTGCCCGGCCAGCTCCTGGATGGCCCTGTGACCTGCCCCCAATGATGGTCCACTTATTATGAGAGAGATCGGGTTAGATTTCCCCTCTCATCAGCCAGCCC
>PCAK01000006.1 GCA_002730525.1 Acidobacteriota bacterium
AAGTGGCGGAACTGGCAGACGCACCAGCTTGAGGGGCTGGCGGTGGCAACATCGTAGGGGTTCGAATCCCCTCTTCCGCACCAACTCTTTCAAGTCGTTCGATCTTCTGAATGTTTCGGCAGATTCGCCCGCGAGTTGCTAACAAACTGCTAACGAACTTTCCGCCGGCTGGCAGGCAGCTCCTGGAAGGATGGCTGGCGGCCAGGCGACCTCACAGCTCGGCCGGCCGGCAGGTATACTAACCAGCCACAAGCAACAGAGAGTGATCCGCGCAGGAGCACTGTTCCCGGGGATGCTTCGACGATTCGGTCCGGCTGGCCAGCCTGGAAGACTGCTGCGGCCCGCGTGACTTGAACACGAGGAAGGTTCACCATTCGGTGGGTTGCGTGAACCATCTGCTACTTCTTGGGCACGCCGGAGACTTGAATGGGTCTGTTTTCGTTATTCCGCAAGAAACCATCACCCAGCGAATTAGCTGAAGATCTCGGCCCCCTGCTGGTCCAAGTCGCTGTGCATGAGTGCAAGAGCTTTCAGCAGGCATGGGATCGCGAGTTAGACAACAAAACCCAAGTGGCCCTTTTTGCCGAATTCATGATTCTTCTCGTCGCCGTGGCAGACAGACTTGCGTTCGACAAGTTCGGCGATCCCGTGCGCTCGGAGATCCTGAATCCGGTTGTAGACACTGCGCGTACCTGCTTTGCCAGACAGAAATCTTTCGGTCCTACCCCAGAGAAACGTGGCCTGTATTTCGATCGGCTCTTCGATAGGCGCTTCCAGATGTTCGCCTCGTGTTCGACCATTATGGGAGAAGGGTTGGACTCCGTGGTGTTCACGGGGGCTCAACACCTTGCTGAAACGTTTCTTGATGACCTCCCTGACTCAGAACTGCCTGATGCCGTTGTCGAAACGGGCAAGGTGGTTACCAAGGCCGTCGTTGCTCTGATGACGGTGCCATCATTCAAGGCCCTCTCGGAGAAGTGACGACCATGCAGAAGAAATCGCATGGAGGGCGACGAGGCGTAGCGCACGGACGCGGCACCTTCCACCCCGCTACCCGAAAGCAATGGAACCTCGGCCTGAGTGGACGGTCCCCGTCCCGGGCGGCTACCCGTTGTGTTTGGCGTCAAATGAATGGGGACCAAGTGAGGCGGTGAAATAGGAGAGACTTGGCCACCAGGGGAGGAGGTCCCCATTCATTTGACGCCAAACAGACAGCTCAGCAGGAGAAGAATCGCAGTCGAACGAGCGTCCAGACCGCTGACACTGCATCCATCCAGGAAATCTTCTTCCCTTCCGACCGCGTGCGCGCAGCATACGCGATAGGAACTTCAACAATGGGTGTGTCTCGCATCAGAATTTTCGCCGTCAGTTCTGGCTCGACGTTGAACCGGTCTGATTCGATTCGAAGGTCGTTGGCCACGTCTCGCCGTATCAGCTTGTAGCAGGTTTCCATGTCGGTAAGTGCTGATCCGTAGAGCAGATTGGTTAGCTTGGTCAGCGTGCGATTACCCGCCCGGTGCCGAAGTGCCATCACCGGACGCGATCCCATGAATCGGGAGCCATAGACAACGGGGGCATTCTGCCGAACGGCCGCGTCGGTCAGTTTGATGTAGTCCTCGGGGTCGTACTCCAGGTCCGCGTCTTGGATGATGACGTAGTCGCCCGTCGCCTGGGCTAATCCTGTCCGAAGCGCAGCACCTTTGCCCCTGTTCTGATCGTGAAACAAGATGGTTCGGTTCGGTCCCTTCATTGACGCCAGAAGGTCGCGGGTGCCATCGGCAGAATAGTCGTCGACAATGATCAGTTCTTTGTCGATATCGACGGCGTCCACCTTGGCAACCAGTTCCCGGACGGTCGCTGACTCGTTGAAGACAGGGATCAATACGGAAAGGCGCATCGGCAATCAGTCTCGCCGGTTCCGATACAGCTGCTGGTCGACCACGGCCGCCATAGCGCTC
This sequence comes from Acidobacteriota bacterium, assembly GCA_002730525.1. Classification (GTDB taxonomy): domain Bacteria; phylum Acidobacteriota; class Vicinamibacteria; order Vicinamibacterales; family UBA823; genus UBA2161. Next base: position 1,959 of record PCAK01000006.1, read on the forward strand.
GCGTCGAGGCTGCCGACGAACGTGGCGATTCTCTCGGCCTGGCCCGAGGCGTCGTCGAGGACGGCCTTGTAGTCGACGTCGAGAACGTCGAAGCAGGGTCGGCGATCGAGAAGGCGCTTCGTCTTCTCGACATCCTTTTTATAGGACGCGATGAGCGCGGCGTCATCGTCGTCTTCTCCCTGCTCCTCGCCGCGCTTGTCGAGCATCTTGCTCTGCGATGCCATGACCTCCTGCAGGGCGCGGTGCATGAAGATGACCTTGTAGTGGTGCGCGTCGGGCAGGCTGGATAGGAGGAACGAGATGATCTTGATCGCCTTGCCCCGAGTGTCAGCGAGCCAGCGCTTGTCGGGGTCCTCGTGCAGGTGCATGACCGGTTCGTACTCGTAGTAACCCTTCGGATTGTCCGAGTCGGCGGTCCGCTTGCCGTCGGTGATGATCTCGACACCGCCGGCCTCGAGCATCTTCATCACCATCGACGTCCCGGAGCGCGGCAGGCCGGAGACGACAACAATCGGTTTTCCGAAGCGGAACCTGCGATACAGCCCAGCGAAGAGCGACATATCCGGAGATAATAGCTCAGAAGTTCGAAATGTTGAGCGACATCTGCACCATCGCGCGCGACGCCGGCGCCGCGATCCTCCGCTACTACAAGTCGGGCGACCTCTCGGTCGATGAGAAGGTCGACGGCACGCCGGTGACCGCGGCCGATCGTGAAGCCGACGGCCAGATCCGGACGGCACTGGCGCAACTCGACGCGTCGATCCCGTGCATCTCGGAGGAAAGCGCGGTCCCGCCCTACGAGACGCGGCGCGACTGGCGGCGGTTCTGGCTGGTGGACCCCCTGGACGGCACGAAGGAGTTCGTCCGCGGCACGGACGAGTTCACGGTCAACATCGCCCTTATCGACGACGGGATCCCGGTCCTGGGCGTCGTCTACGTGCCGCCGCTCGACGTCATGTACTACGCCGAAGCCGGCCGTGGCACCTGGAAGCAGGCCGGCGGCGCGTCGCCGAAGCAGCTCTTCTCGACCTTCCCCGACCCAACGGGAGAACTGGTCATTGCGGAGAGCCGCTCGCATCCGAGCCCCCACATGGAGGCGTTCCTGAAGGATTATCGGGTGAAGGCGCGGGTCGCGGCCGGCAGCTCGCTGAAGTTCTGTCTGCTGGCGGAAGGCTCGGCCGATATCTACCCGCGGCTCGGCCGAACGATGGAATGGGACGTGGCGGCTGGCGACTGCGTCTACCGCCACTCGAAACGGGACGGCACGCACCCCGTCTCGCTGCGCTATAATACCCCTCTGCTAAGACATGACGGGTTCGTGATCGGACTGGAACCCGGCACGTTCGCGCTTCCCACGTCGACTTGATGTTCGTCCAGACGCCGCCGTCGCGCTCCCGAGCCATCTCCTGGCGTGTTGTCGCGACCGTGAGTACCGCCGCGCTCGTCTACGTCCTGACCCGCGATGTCGGCCTGTCGGTCGCGGTCGGCGCGCTGGACGCAATCGTCAAGATCGTCCTCTGGCCGCTGCACGAGCGCGCCTGGTCAAAACGATCACTGTCGACCCCGGCAGCCGCACCCGGCCACACGCCGGCAGTCCTCTGGTTCACCGGTCTGTCGGGCTCGGGCAAGAGCACGATCGCGCAGCGGATTTACAGCGACCTCGAGCGCCGGGGCCACAAGGTGGAGTACCTCGACGGCGACAGGATCCGCGACATCTTTCCGACAACCGGCTTCTCGAAGGCCGAGCGCGACCTGCACGTGAAGCGGGTCGGCCATCTGGCGAGCACGCTCGAGCGGAACGGCGTGCTGGTCATCGCGGCGTTCATCTCGCCCTATGCCGAGACGCGCGACTTCGTCCGCGGGCTGTGCGACCGGTTCGTCGAGATCTTCGTCTCGACGCCGCTCGCGGTCTGCGAGAAGCGCGACGTGAAGGGGCTCTACGCGAAGGCGCGCCGCGGCGAGATCACACAGTTCACCGGGATCGACGATCCCTACGAAGCGCCGACCCGTGCCGAGATCACGATCGACACGTCGCGCGTGTCGCTCGACGAGGCCACCGACCAGGTGACCGAGTATCTCGAACGGCACGCGCTGGGCGCGGCAGGTTGAGCATGGCAGGGCTGCTCCCCGCTCCGCTGGAAGCCCCCGCATTCTTCAGAGTTGTCGGAAGGGGCAAGCCCTGCCCTACGAAGGGTTGAGCATGGACCACCTCGACCAGCTTGAAAGCCGCAGCATCCACATCTTCCGCGAGGCCTACAGCTGCATCGACAATCTGGCGATGCTCTGGTCGATCGGCAAGGACAGCACCGTCATGCTGTACCTGGCCCGGAAGGCGTTCTTCGGCCACGTGCCGATCCCGCTCGTGCACATCGACACGGCCTACAAGATCCCGGAGATGATCGAGTATCGGGATCGGCTGGCGCTCGAGTGGAATCTGACGATGATCTACGGCCAGAACGAGGCCGCGCTGAAAGCGAAGCAGACCTACCCCGACGGCGCGTGCGATCGACTCACGTGTTGCGGTCTCCTGAAGACCCAGGCCCTCACCGACACGCTGAGCGGCGAAGGCGTCCGGTACCGCCTCAACCACGCGACCAAGGCCTACGAGCCCGATCCCAACACCGAGCCGTTCACCGGCGTCATCGTCGGCATCCGCGCCGACGAAGAAGGGTCGCGCTCGAAAGAGCGGTACTTCTCACCGCGTGACACGCAGAACGTCTGGGACCTGGGCGACCAGCCGCCCGAGTTCTGGAACCAGTACAAGACCGACTTCAAGCCGGGCACGCACGTCCGGATCCACCCGATTCTCGACTGGCGCGAGGTCGACGTCTGGGCCTACATCGAACGCGAGAAGATCCCGACGGTCTCGCTCTACTACGACCAGGGCACCGGCAAGCGCTACCGCTCGCTCGGATGCGAACCCTGCACCTTTCCGGTCGAATCGACGGCGAAGACGTCGGCCGAACTGGTGGCCGAACTGCAGACCGGCAAGTTCAAGGACATCGCCGAGCGGTCGGGCCGCGCCCAGGATGCCGAGGATCGCGGCACGCTCGAGGAACTGCGGCGCAAGGGCTACATGTGATGGCACCCAAGGGCCGCGAGCGGCTGAGTCTCGTCGTCGCCGGACACGTCGACCACGGCAAGAGCACCATCGTCGGCCGGCTGCTGGTGGATACCAACTCGCTCCCCCAGGGCAAGCTCGAGATGATTCAGGCGTACTGCGAACGGAACGCCAAGCCGTTCGAGTATGCGTTCCTCCTCGACGCGCTCAAGGACGAGCAGTCGCAGGGGATCACCATCGACGCGGCGCGGATCTTCTTCAAGACCGCGAAGCGCGACTTCCTGATCATCGACGCGCCGGGCCATATCGAGTTCCTCCAGAACATGATCAGCGGAGCGTCGCACGCCTCCGCCGCTCTGCTCGTCATCGACGCCGCTGAAGGCGTGCGCGAGAACTCGCGGCGCCACGGGTACATGCTCGCGATGCTCGGCATCCGGCAGATCGCCGTACTGGTCAACAAGATGGACATGGTCGGCTACCGCCAGGAGGTGTTCGACCAGGTCGTCGAGGAGTACCGGCGCTTCCTGAAGGAGATCGACATCGAAGCGCGCGAGTTCCTGCCGGTCTCGGGCCTCCAGGGCGAGAACATCACCGTCGCCCCGGCCGCGATGCCGTGGTTCACGGGCCCGACGGTGCTGGACGTGCTCGACACGTTCGAGCCGGAGGGGACGCTGGCCGGGATGCCGTTTCGGTTGCCGGTGCAGGACGTCTACAAGTTCACGAAGATGGACGACACCCGGCGCATCGTCGCCGGCACGGTCGATTCGGGATCGATCAAGGTCGGCGACGAGGTGGTCTTCTACCCGTCCGGCAAGTCGAGCACGGTAGAGACGATCGAGGAGTTCCCGACCACCACCATCGACGAGCCCTCCGCCGGCCAGTCGGCGGGCTTCACGCTGGCGCAGCAGATCTATGTCCGCCGCGGCGAGCTGGCCGCGCTCAGGTCGCAGCCGGCGCCGAAGGTGTCGACGCGCCTCCGGACGAGCCTGTTCTGGCTCGGCCGGACGCCGCTGCAGCAGAACAAGGACTACGTGCTGAAGCTCGGCACGGCGCGGACCCGGGCACGTCTCACCGACATCACGCGCATCCTCGACGCCTCGAGTCTCGACACGCGCGAGGGCGCCGGCCAGATCGAGCGCCACCAGGTGGCCGACTGCATCCTGACGCTCGACGCGCCGATCGCCTGCGACCTGGCAGACGAGAATATCCTCACCGGCCGGTTCGTGCTGCTCGACGACTTCGAGATCAGCGGCGGCGGCCTGGTCCGCGAGGCCATCGAGGATCCCCAAGCGAAGGTGCGCGAGCAGGTGATGCGGCGCCACACGAAGTGGCAGCGCGGACGCGTGTCGGCGCAAGCCCGCGAAGAGCGCTACGGCCAGAAGGCAACGCTGCTGGTCATCACCGGATCGAACGACGCGCTCCGGAAGGAGGTCTCCCGCGACCTTGAGGCCGAGCTGTTCGAAGGCGGGCACCATGTATACTTTCTGGGGATCGGCAGCGTGCTGTACGGCGTGGATGCTGACATCCGCGGCAGCCACGAAGACCACGCGGAGGATATCCGGCGCCTGGCCGAAGTCTCGAACATCCTCCTCGACTCCGGACTGATCCTCATCGTAACGGCGTCCGAGTTGATGCAGCACGACCTCGACATCATCCTGACCGCCATGGATCGCGAACAGGTGAGCGCCGTCTGGATCGGCGACGAGGTGACTCCGCCCCTGTCGAGCGATCTGCACGCGACTGGCGACGACGCCGCGGACGTCCGCGCACAGGTGATGGCACTGCTCAAGAATCGAGGTGCGCTCGAGTAGGCGCCCGTCGGCGACGCAAGACCCGGGAGAGATCGACATGCCGCCAACTCGAACCACGACACCGACCGGCGCGCTCGCGCGTCCGAGGGTGAGCCTCCCGCTGACGGTCGCCCTCATCTTGGCGGCGGCGGCACCGGCCGACGCCTACATCGGCCCGGGCGCGGGGTTCGCGCTGCTCTCGTCGTTCCTCGTCCTGTTCACGACGATCGTCGTCGCGGGCCTGTCGTTGCTCATCTGGCCGTTCCGGATGGCCTGGCGGGCGATGACGCGCGCGACACGGCCCAAGGCGGTCATCAAGCGGCTGATTGTCGTCGGACTCGACGGCCAGGAGCCGAAGCTGACCGATCGGTTCATGAAGGAAGGCAAGCTCCCAAACTTCAGCAAGCTGGCCGAGATGGGCAGTTACACCCGGCTGGCCACGACCTACCCGTCGCTCTCGCCGGTCGCCTGGTCGTCGTTCAGTACCGGGACGAACCCGGGCCGGCACAACATCTTCGACTTCCTCGACCGCGATCGACGCACGTATCTGCCGGTCCTCTCGTCGACGCACATCGGCAAGCTCGAACAGTTCCTGAAGCTGGGTAAGTTCCGGATCCCCCTGAAGGCCCCGGTGATCCGGCTGCTGCGCAAGTCGAAGCCGTTCTGGTCGATCCTCGGCGAGCACGATATCTGGAGCACGATCCTGCGCGTGCCGATCACCTTTCCGCCCGATCGCTTCCGCGGCGCGCAGCTGAGCGCGATGAGCGTGCCCGACCTGCTCGGCACGCAGGGCACCTTCCTGCTCTACACCGACCGGCCGGCGGGCGCGAAGTTCAAGGAAGGCGGCCTCCGGTTCCCGCTCGAGTTCACGGGCGACCGCGCCGACGCGGCGATCGAGGGGCCGGAGAACATGTTCCTCGAGGACAACCCGCCGCTGAAGGTGCCGTTCACGATCACCCGCGATCGCGAGAAGCAGCGCGCGAAGGTCGAGCTGAACGGGACGGTTCTCGAGTTGGAGCCGGGCAAGCTGAGTGACTGGGTCACGGTGACGTTCGGCGCCGTGCCGGGCGTGAAGGTCTCGGGCATCACCCGGATGATGGTGACCGAGATGGACGAGCACTTCTCGCTCTACCTGACGCCGCTCAACATCGACCCCGACAAGCCGGCGATGCCGATCTCGCACCCGTCCTACTACGCCACCTACCTGGCCAAGAAGGTCGGATCGTACTCGACGCTGGGCCTGGCCGAGGACACCTGGGCGCTCAACGAGGACGTGATCGACGACGGCACGTTCCTGCAGCAGGCCTACGACATCGACCGCGAACGTCAGGAGATGTTCTTCTCGTCGCTCGACCGGCTGCGCGAGGGCTGCGTCGTCTGCGTCTTCGACGCGACCGACCGGATTCAGCATATGTTCTGGCGCTACATCGAGGACGGGCATCCGGCCGATCTCGGGACGAACGGCCGCAGCAACGGAGACCACCGCGACGCCATCGAGAAGCTCTACCGCCACAACGACGTGCTGGTCGGCAAGGTCCTGGAGCGGGTCAAGCCGGACGACCTGCTGCTGGTCATCTCCGACCACGGGTTCAGTTCGTTCCGGCGCGGCGTCAACCTGAATGCCTGGCTGCTCGAGAACGGCTACCTCACGTTGAAGGACGGCGCCGACGGCGGTGCGGAGTGGCTGCGCGACGTCGACTGGGCCAAGACCAAAGCCTACGCTCTCGGACTCACCGGCATGTTCCTGAACCTGCAGGGCCGCGAGAGCCAGGGCACCGTCGCTCCCGGCGAGGAGGCGGCGCGGCTGAAGGCCGAGATCATCGGCAAGCTGAACGGGTTGCGCGACGACGAAAAGGATGAAGTCGGTATCAATGAGGTCTTCGACACAGCCGTACTCTACGACGGCCCCTACACGCAGAACGCACCCGACCTCCTGATCGGCTACAACGCCGGCTACCGCACGTCGTGGGACTGCGCGACGGGCGTCGTCTCGGCGCCGCTCTTCGAGAACAACGTCAAGGCCTGGAGCGGCGACCATTGCATCGACCCGCGGCTGGTGCCCGGCGTCTTCTTCAGCAATTTCGAGGTCGACGCGGAAGATCCGGCGCTGATCGACATCGCGCCGACGGCGCTGCACCTCTTCGGCGTCGAGCCGCCGAAGCACATGGAAGGGAAGATCCTCTTCCAGACGAAGTCCGCCGAGGCGGCCCCGGCACCGCAACACGCCTGAGAGCGTCGACGGGACCGAGACCGACCTTGAGATCAAGACTGGGCATGCTGACGACACCGAAGAAGACCACGTTCGCTTCTGCCGCGCTGTGCATCCTCGTCATGGTCACGACCATGGGGCTGATGGCTGCGGGCTGCGGAGCCGGCGACGCGGCCGGGACCCGGGTGATCGTGCTCGGCTTCGACGGCATGGACTACGAGTTCACGCGTCAGATGATCGAGCGCGGCCGGATGCCGGCGTTCGCCAGACTGGCCGCCAGCGGCGGGTTCGACCTGCTCGAAACGACCGTCCCGCCCCAGAGTCCGGTGGCCTGGTCGACCTTCATGACCGGGCTCGACCCGGGCGGCCACGGCATCTTCGACTTCATCCACCGCGATCCCGAGACGATGCTGCCCTATCTCTCGACGACCGAGACGGCCGAAGGCGGCACCAGCCTGACCGTGGGCAACTATCAATTTCCGCTGCTCGGCGGCAGCGTCGAGCTGCTCCGGGGCGGCGAGCCGTTCTGGAACGTCCTCGCCGACCGCGGGATCGAATCGACGATCATCCGGATGCCGGCCAACTATCCGCCGTCGGGGAGCGCCACACGCGAGCTGAGCGGGATGGGCACGCCCGATCTGATCGGCACCTACGGGACGTTCTCGTTCTACACCTCCGACGTGCTCATCGCGAGCCGCGACATCCCGTCGGCCGAGGTGCACTTCGTGGAACCTGAGGACGGCGTCGTGCAGACGACGATCCTCGGGCCCGACAACCCGTTTCTCGTCGAGACCGAGAAGGTGACGAGCCAGTTCACCCTGTACCTCGACCCCGAGCGTGACGTCGCGAAGCTCGTCGCCGGCGACGAGGAGCGGGTCCTGGAAGTCGGCGAATGGACCGACTGGGTGCCGGTGGACTTCGAATTGCTGCCGCTGCAGAGCCTCCGCGGGATGGTCCGCCTCTACCTGCGCCAGATCGAGCCGAACCTGCAGCTCTACGTGACGCCGACGAACATCGACCCGATCGCTCCGGCCCTGCCCATCTCGACGCCCGATTCCTACGCGGCCGACCTTGCCGAGGCGACGGGACGCTTCTACACGCAGGGGATGCCCGAGGAGACGCGCGGACTGCAGGAGGCGATCTTTTCGCGGGCCGAGTTCATGGAGCAGTCGCGGCTCGCCGGCGGCGACGTGCGGGCACAGTACCAGCTCGTGCTCGATCAGTTCGACGACGGACTGCTGTTCTACTACTTCGGCAACCTCGACCAGACGTCGCACATGCTGTTTCGGACGACCGATCCCGGGCACCCGGAGTACGACGCCGAGACCGACCCCGAGTATCTCGAGGCCGTCGAGGGGCTGTACCTGACGATGGACGAGATCGTGGCCGAGACCCTCGACGCAATCGACGCGAGCGGCCAGGAGACGACCCTCATCGTGATGTCGGACCACGGGTTCACGTCGTGGCGCCGCGCGTTTCACCTGAACGGCTGGCTGCGGGACAACGGTTACCTTCGCCCCCACAACGCCCGGATGGAGAACGACCCGGGGTTCCTCACGAACATCGACTGGGCGCAGACGCGCGCCTACGGCCTCGGCCTGAACGGGCTTTACGTCAACCTGCGGGGGCGCGAGCGGCAGGGCATCGTGGCGCCGGAAGCCCGGGACGCGCTGATGACCGAAATCGCCGACAAGCTGCTCGCCGTCGTCGACCCGGCGACGGGCCAGCTGGCGATCACGAAGGTCTACCGACGGGAGGAGGTGTACGCGAGCGGCGGATACGACCACCTCGCCCCGGACCTCGTCGTCGGGTACGCCAAGGGAACGCGGTGCTCGAGCGAATCCTCGACTGGCGCGGTGCCGCGGGGCGAAGTGATCATCGACAACCTCGACCCGTGGAGCGGCGACCATTGCATGGATCACGAGGCGGTGCCGGGTATTCTCCTGACCAACAAGCCGCTCCAGCGCGCGGCCGCGTCGCTCGAGGATCTGGCCGGCGCGATTCTGGCCGAGTTCGGCGTCGACGAGTTCCCACGCCCATCGGAGGAAGACTGATGTTTGGACGCCATTCGATCAAACTGGACAAGGACCTCCTGGACCGCATCAAGCGCTACGCCGACCTGGCGGGCTACTCGTCGGTCGATGAATTCGTCGCGCACGCGCTCGAGAAGGAACTCGCGCAGCTCGAGGATTCCGACTCCGAGGACGAAATCAAGAAGCGCCTGAAGGGCCTTGGCTACATTTCGTGACGCCATCCGTCCGATGACACTCGTGAATGCCGTGCTGGGCGGCCTAGTCACCGGCCTGCTCTATCCGTTCCGCACCCTCCCTCCCATCGTCGGCCTGCTCGTCGTCTCGTTTCTCACGGCGATCGCGATGCTGGTGGTCTTCCGGGCGACCTCGAATCAGGACCGGATCGCCGCCGTCAAGCGCTCGATCCACGCCGGGCTGTTCGAGATCAGGCTGTTCAACGACGATCTGAGGCAGATCCTCCGGTCGCAGATCGACATTCTCCGGCACAACCTGACGTACCTGCGACTCTCGCTGGTCCCGATGGTCTGGATGATCGTGCCGCTGCTCCTGGTCATCGCGCAGCTGCAGTTCCACTACGGTTATCGCGGTCTCGAGCCCGAGCATGCCGTTCTGGTGAAGGTGCAATTCGACGCGGACGTCCCGGCACCTCGCAACATCTCACTCGAGGCTCCAGAGGGGATGCGGGTGGAGACGCAAGTGGCCTGGATCCCGACGCTGCGCGAGGCCGCGTGGCGGGTCGTGGCGGAAGCACCCGGCGACTACGAACTGTCGGTCCACGTCGATGGACGGACCTTCACGAAGGCGGTGCGAACCTCGGACGCCGTCATCCCTCGCTCGCCCGTGAAGCTGGCACCGGGCTTCGTGAACCAACTGCTCTACCCCGCCGAGGCGCCGCTGCCCGCCGATTCCGGACTGGCGTCGATCGAATTGACCTATCCCGAACGTGAGATCTCGCTGCTGGGCTGGGAGACGCACTGGCTCGTCGCGTTCTTCATCCTCTCGATCGTGATCGCGTTCGCGCTGCGGAACCGGTTCGGCGTCGTCCTCTGACACCACCTTCCAGTCGCGCCTGTCTTCAGCGCACTCGAACCGGGAAGTGGCGCGTCGAAGGGCCGCTCGAACCGCGCGGCCTAAGTTGACCTCGGTCACGTCGCATGATTGAATGCACTCTGAGCCTCGAGCACCTCCCCGATGCCCGCTCCCGCTGTTCTCCGTAGTCGGCTAGGTTCGTTTGCGCCGTGGGCGGCGCTCTCGCTCGCGTGCGTCCTCTGCGCCCTCATTACTGCCTGCGCAGACGACGACCGGCAGCGCCTCACGACGGCACAGGTGCAATCCTGGGCGTTCGTCACGGACGAGATGATTCTGGACGTGCGACGATCGGGACCCGATGCGCCGGAACTCCAACCGCTGTGGGCCCAGGCCGACCGGGTCGTGCTCGGCCGGGGCTGGTCGCAGACCGACTCAGCGGACCTCTCGACCCTCGGCACTGAGACGGCGGTGCGGATAAGGCTCGACGAGCCGGGCGAGTGGGACCTCTACTTTTCTGCAAAGCCCTCGGAGGATCAGGAACTCGGCGGCGACCCGAGCCTCCGGTTCATGGTGAACGACCGGACGTCTGGTCGCATCGCCTTGAAGATGCCGTGGACCGACTACCGGTTGCCCGTCGACCCGGAGACCCTGAGAACGGGATGGAACAACATCGTCCTCGCAGGAGTTGCGGAATCCAGTGCGGTGTGGCCCATCCGGATACGCACCATCGGGCTGGTGCCGTCGGGCGCGGCCGATCCGGGCGAGCCGAGCGCCGTATTCGACGACGAGGCCGGAACGTTCAGGGCCAATCGATCCGGCACACTCATCGTTCCGCTGCGGCCGACGGAGTTGGGAGCATCCATCGCATTCGGCGGGTCTGCCAGATCGGTTCCTTGGGCGGACCCGGCCACGGTCCGGGCGACACTCGTTCCGGCTGGGCGCGCTGGTGAGCCGGTCACTGTCGATGCACCCTCACGGAATCGGAGCGGCCTGGGCACGGTGCAATTCTCTACCGAGGCCCCCGTCGGCAGCCCAGGCCTCATCCCGGGATGCCTGACGATCGACATCGATCCGGCGCATCGATGGGGCGACGTCGAGATCGAGCGGCTCGACTGGACGCGCGATGCGGCGACGTTGGTTCCGGAGAACGCTGGCTTCTTGCCACCGTCCCCGCCCGACGACCTGCCAGACATCGTGGTGGTTCTGCTCGATGCCGCCCGCGCCGACCATTTCGGCGCGTACGGGTACGAGCGGGAGACGACGCCGCAGATCGACATGCTGGCCACCGAGAGCGCGGTCTTCAGCCAGGCGTTTGCGCCCGCACCGTATGCCCGGGCCTCGGTGGCGACGCTCATCACGGGGTTGTCGATCCAGGATCACGGGGTGATCGAGCGCGAGCACGTGCTGGACGACGAGGCGACCACGCTGGCCGAGCATCTGCAGGGCATTGGGTATCGAACGCTCTGCTACTCCGCGAGCCCGCAGAACTCGGTCGCATCGGGTGCCGATCAAGGGTGCGACGTCTTCCACCAAAACTGGGTGGACACCAGCCGGTCGGAGTGGATCGACCCGCATCACCTCTCAGCGCTCGCCAGTGAGGAATTGACGCGGGAATCCGAACAGCCGCTGTTTCTGATGCTGCACTACGTTCCGCCTCACGAGCCATATGCTCCACGGGCCGAGTTCGATCTGTTCGGTGACCCTGGCTACACCGGCGGCTACGACGGAACGCTCGATACCATCCGCGGCATCAGCGATGGCATGCTGAATCCGTCGGCGGCCGACCTTGCAAGAATCGTCTCGCTGTACGACGGCAACCTCCGAATGGCGGACGACGCCGTTGGCGACCTCCTCGACACGCTCCGACAGCGCCGACGGTGGGACGACACGATCGTCGTCATCCTCTCCGACCACGGTGAGGCCTTCGCGGAACATGGCCGCATGGGGCACAACAGCACCGTCTATGACGAAATGCTGCACGTGCCGCTCATCATCCGGCTTGGAGATTCTGTTCCCGACTACGTCGACACCGAGGCGCTCGTCGGGCTCGCAGACGTGCTCCCAACCGTGTTGGGCCGAGTCGGAATTCAGATTCCTGACGCGCTGGTGGGTGCAGACCTGTTCGCGTCGAGCACCTTCGCCTTGCAGCGCTCGATGGTCGCCCGCACCCCCGGACGCCGCCCCTGGTTCGCGTACCGGACGCCCGCGTGGAAGTTGATCGCCAACGATCGCAAGCGTAGCTGGGAACTCTACGATCTCGAGGCCGATCCCGACGAAATGGAGAACCTCGCCTCCAAGCGCTCCGACACCGCGGTCTGTCTGGCCGCGCTGCTTCGAGTCGGGATGACCGAGTCGCGGATGCAGCTGGCCGTCGGTGACGTGGTCGACTTGAGTCCTGAAGACGAGAGCGCGCTGCGCTCGCTAGCGCTACCTCCGGTGACACCGTGACGGCGACGAGGACCCCGCTCGCGCCGGGTGTCTCGCTCGCCACCGTCGGTCTTCTCGGATTCGTCAGCTGCGTCGTCACCGCGCTGGCACTCTTCTGGAGCGGGTGCGGCTCGGGCGACCTGCAGCCGGTGCTCGACCTCGCTCAACGCGCGAGGCACAGCGCGTTTCATCGTGAGACACCGGGCTACGAGTTCTCCGGGAGTGCCGAGAACGCTGCCCTGGCGAGCCGCGGCTGGTCTGCGCCGGAAGTCAGGCCGACCGACCGCCTCTCGTTCGCCTGGGCCGTCAATCGAGAAGCGTCACTCGACTTTCTGCTGCTCGACCCGAACACAGCCTGGCTGCATTTTCGATGCTGGCACCGCCCCTGCCCTCCGGCGAAGACCAGCGCATCACTGTTCGTGCGAACCGGGTCACGCTGGGCGGGTTGACGCTCCTCCCGGGTGAGCGCACCTACTCGCTGCCGATCCCCCGAGACGCGATCGTCCTGGGAGAAAACACCGTCAGCTTCGAGTTTGCCGAGATCGGCGCTGCCCCTGACCGGTCGGCAGCGCCTTCCAGCCGTTTCCGAGAAACTCGATCGACTCCGGGCCGTGGATCGGCACGAGGTCGGTGCTCACGGTCCGGTCGACGATTGGCAGGTAGTCGGCAAGGAACACGGTGGGCGGTGCGGCCGGCGAGCCGCATCCCGCCAGGCCGATGAGGGCCCCGGCCACGACGACCCGTTCGCACCAGCGCCAGAGCTGTCCTGCACTCTGCGACATCAGCGACATTCTAGCGTAGCGCTTCCGGCTCACTGGCGAGACAATACAATGAAGCGCGGCGCCGCGACGATGCGCCGCGATGCTGAAACGGGGCGCGTGTCCTCAACCGAATCCCAATCGCCACTCGACGCCGACGCCGCTCCGCTCAGTCCGCCACTAAAATGGGCCGGCGGCAAGCGGTGGTTGACGCCTTCCCTCGCGCCGATCTGGGCGTCGCATCGGCACCGAAGGCTCGTTGAGCCGTTCTGCGGCGGCTTGGCGGTAGCACTCGGCCTCGACCCACGCCGCGCGCTGCTGGCCGACACGAATCCCCACCTCATCAACTTCTACGCCTGGCTGCAGCGCGGCCTCCGGATCACCCTGCCGATGCGGAACGACGAAGCGCTCTTCTATCGACACCGGACACGCTTCAACGCGCTGGCCCGCTCCGACCGCGCCGGCACGGCCGAGGCGGCGGCGCTCTTCTACTTCCTCAATCGCACCTGCTACAACGGGCTCTGCCGGTTCAACCGAGCCGGTGAGTTCAATGTGCCGTTCGGCCGCTACGTCCGCATCGGGTACACCAGAGACTTCACCGCCTATCGGGCCGCCCTGGCGCGATGGACGTTTTGCGCGAGCGACATCGACGCGGTCGGCTTCTCCCGCAACGACTTCATCTACGCGGACCCACCCTACGACGTGCAGTTCACGCAGTACTCGCGGGGCGGCTTCACCTGGGACGACCAGGTGCGGACCGCCGAACGCCTGGCCAAGCACCCGGGCCCGGTCGTCCTGTCGAATCAGGCGACGCCCCGTATCCGCAAGCTGTACCGTCAACTCGGATTCACGCTGCGCTACCTGAACGCGCCACGAATGATCAGCTGCACCGGCCGACGCGTCCCCGCGCGCGAGGTGCTCGCGGCCAAGAATCTCTGACGAGAGGCGACGTACGACGACGGCTCGTGGGACGGGTTCGCACGGACGCTCGGACGTCTTGCGCTGACACAACCTTCATGGCACCGTAGACACGTGTCGGCAGGAGCCTGGCTCGCGCTCGCGCTCGTTGCACTCCTGCTGTTCCCTTCGGCGAACTACCATCTGTTCGACGGTCTTCCGCTCGCGAGCGCCGGCGAGTTCGCCGCGCTCGTCCTCGTTCTGCCTGTCTTCTTCTCACAGGGTCTCCGTCGCCTCTGGGCGCGAAACATCCGGCAGTTGGGACGACCGGCGGTGCCTGCCCTGCTCGCAGCCTCCTGCGTAGCGCTGATTCTCAAGCTCCTATTGATGACGTCCGGCGGCGCCGAGGGCTTCAAGGCGTGCTACCACTCGCTCGTCGAGCGCCTACCCGACAGCCCGTGCGAGAAGTCGTACGACAACCCGTGGCATCGTTTCACCGCGACGAGGATTGACGGCACGATCGACTTTGAACCCGGCACCTGGAATCTGTCGTTCGTCAACTCCTTGAGATTCAACTACTACGGTCCCGGGACGATCCCTCGCGAACGACTGCCGTTCGGCTCGATGTGGCTGGGTGAAGTAAGTCACGCTGAACCACGCTGGCTACACTTCACGTACGCTGGCGAGGTCTCGGTCCATCTTGATGAAGAGACGATCGCACTTCCGCCGCACTACGAGGATGTGCGCCGGGAATCGCTGCTGATCCCAGCCGGGCGACATCCCCTGGTCGTGTCGTTCCGTTTCGATGGCGGACCCAGTTCCGGCTCGGGGCCTTACGCCACTCTACGTTTGTCCACGACCCCTCCTGGATCCGATACTGGCGAATCACTCGCGCACCCGGTGCCGCCACCCGTGCATTGGCAGCTCGTCGCCCGTGTTGTCGACGCGGTGTCGGTCGCACTCCTGGCGTCGCTCATCGTGGTCTACGCGTCACTCTTGACTCGGCGGTCGGCGCTGCTCCTCGCGATTGGCGGCATTGCGCCACTGGCCGGCTACCTACTTCCACCCCTGGCTCTCGCCAACCAGAGTCTGTACACGGCGTCGGCGCTTGTGTTGCTCATGCTCCATGTCGCGGCGCGGCGCCAGACTCCACGCAGACATGAACTCTTGACGATCTACTGGAGCCTGGCGCTCCTGCTCACCGCTGACACGCTCCGAGGGTACCCGAGCTTGGGCCACGTGGTCCTCAGAGACGGCGGAAACGACTGGCTGATGTACGAATCATACGCCAGGTCGATTCTCGAGACATGGTCGCTGCAAGGCGGTCGCGATGTCTTCTACTTCCAGCCCATGTTCCGCTACGTGAGGTTCGGAGAACATCTGCTTCTCGGTGACGGAGATGCATTGATCGCCGTCACCGCCAGAATGTCCTTGAACTTCGCAGTCTTCTGGGCGTGCTGGAGCTTCCGCCAGCGGTCGAGGCCTGAGCTTGGCCCGAGACTCCTCGCGACCACGAGCGCCATTCTTCTGCTGCTTCTCCTGAACTCCGAAGCCGTCGTCGGCCTGATTCGAGCTGGAGCGTCGGAGTATCCAACGTGGATCTTGCTCCCTGTCGTCCTCACCTCGCTGTTCTGCCGAGCCGATGAAAGGCAGTGGCTGTTCGTCGGCGGATCGTCTGCTGGCCTGATGTTCACCCTTCGAAGCAACCAAGTCCTGGGCGTCGGCTGGTTGCTGACAAGTTTCCTCGTCTCGATGTTGCGCAAACGACGGACGCTTGCCGCCATTGCGCTGACGTCGGCATTGGGCGTGGCGCTGCTCCCGCTCGCGCACAATCTGTACTATGGCGGCGAGGCCGTTCTTGCTACAACGAGCCGATCAATGCCGGAGAACCTCGTGCTATCGCCCAGCTCCCTATTGAGCGCCCGCGGAAATCCGGAAGCGATCCAAATGGTCAGGCAGCAGCTCGACGGCGTCCTGTACACCGGCGGTGCCAACGAACGCCAGGCGCTGGCAGGAGGAGGGCTCCGGAATGTGATCCGTGGCATCCAGGCACTCTGGATCGTCACGCTCATCGCGTCGTTTCGGCGCGGTTCTCGTGACTCGGCGGAGATGCGGCTACTGCTGCTCACGCCCGTCTTGTTTCTCGCGGTCCACCTCTTTTATCAAGTCATGGTCTTCTATCCACGCCACATCACAATCGGCTATCTGTCGATGGCGTTGACCGTGGCCTTCTTCTGGCTCAGCCGCGCGGCGCGACGTCCGAGAATACCCGCGTGAAAGGGTGCTATACTCGGGCGTTCGCGCGTCAACCTTGCTTCCCGTGCGGTGACGCCTTGCTCGCGGGCGTTTCGTGTTCGGAGCGCCGAGGCCTTCCCCCTTGATTCGTACGGCCCTGAAGAATGCGCTCAGATCGCACCCGATCGGGCGCTGGACCTACACCAAGGTCCGCGGTGGCTATCGCGACCTGCGCTACGCGCGGGTCGACGGCCGCGCGGTCCTGAACCGCTACGCGCGCGACATCCCGCGATCCGTGAAGATCGAGCTGACGAACATCTGCAACGCCGATTGCATCTTCTGCGGGTATCAGTACGAGACGCGCGCCAAGGGCACCATGTCGCCAGAGTTGTTCGAACGCGTGCTCCAGGAGTATCGCGCGATGGGCGGCAACTCGATCTCGTTCACACCCGTGGTCGGTGAACCGCTCGTCGACCCGGCGTTCGTCGACCGAGTCGCCAGGGCACGGGAGGTCGGATTCGGGCAGGTCACGACCTACACCAACGGCGTCCTGCTCGAGAACCACGACCTGCCGAGGTTTCTGTCCCTCGGCATCGAGGCGCTGCACATCAGCATGGCGAGCTTCGACGAAACCGAGTACGAACGGATCTTCCGAATTAGGCACTACGACAAGCTGATGCGGGGCCTACGCGCACTGCTCGAGCTGAACGGCCGGCAGACGCGCCCGGTGCCCATCCGGCTGGAACTGCGCTCGGAGCTGCCGTTCGATCAGATCCTGCGACAGCCCGACTACGTCCAGCAGATCGCGCCGCTCCTGGGAGACCATACGAAGCTGGCCTACCTGTTCGACTACGACAACTGGGGCGGCATGATCGAACAGTCCGATCTGCGCGGCGTGATGAAGCTGGCGCACATCCCCAAGCACAAGTCGAGCCCGTGCTTCCGGACCTACTCGTGCATGGTGATGTGGAACGGCGCCGTGCGGGCCTGCAGCTGCCGGTTCTCCTTCAAGGACAAGACCGACGGCTTGCTCATCGGAGATCTCACCGATGGGTCACTCGAAGAGATCTGGTACGGCGCGAACGTGACACAGCTCCGCGAGAGTTTCCTCGACGGTTCCATCCCGGAGGTCTGCAAGTCGTGCGCCTGGTACGTGCCCGGCGACCACGGGCGCGACCACCAGTACCTGTTCGCCTAAACGGCCCGTATAATGCGGGCGTGTCAGTCACGCTCGGCGTCGAAGCCCTCGCCGCATCGAACCGGTTGTCGGGCCAGCGGGTCGGCCTGGTCTGCAACCCCGCCTCGGTCGATCATCAGCTTCGCCATTCGGCCGACGTCCTGACCGACGCGGGCGCCACGCTCGCCGCGCTCTTCGGCCCACAGCACGGCTTCCGGTCCGACCGGCAGGACGACATGATCGAGACGCCGCACGGCCGCGACGCGACGCGCGAGGTGCCGGTCTATTCGCTGTACAGCGAGACCCGGATCCCGACCGCCGAGATGCTCGATGGCATCGACGTCATGGTCGTCGACCTGACCGACGTCGGAACCCGCGTATACACCTACATTTACACGATGGCCAACTGCATGCGGGCGTGCAAAGCGCACGGCGTCCCGGTCGTCGTCGCCGACCGGCCGAATCCGGTGGGTGGCGTCGACGTCGAGGGCCCGCCGCTCGACCCGGCCTGGACCTCGTTCGTCGGACAGTTCCCGATCCCGCTCCGACACGGCCTGACGATCGGCGAACTGGCCGAGCTGTTCAACGTCGAGTTCGGGCTCGGCGCGGACCTGGACGTCGTGCCGATGAGCGGATGGCATCGCACGCAGTATCTCGACGAGACCGACCTGCCGTGGGTGCTGCCCTCGCCCAATCTGCCGACGCTCGACAGCCTCGTCGTCTATCCGGGCATGGTGCTGCTCGAAGGCACGATGCTGTCCGAGGGACGTGGCACGACCCGCCCGTTCGAACTGTTCGGTGCGCCGTGGCTCGACGCCGAGCGATTGGCGGTCCGACTGAACGGGGCGGAACTCCCGGGCGTGCAGTTCCGGGCGGCCGGCTTCGAACCGACCTTCCAGAAGCACGTCGGTGAGGCGTGCGGCGGCTGCCAGATTCACGTCTTCGACCGCCAGCGGTACCGACCGGTCCGCACGGCGCTGGCAATCATCGACGCCTGCCGCGCGAGCGATCCGGCGCGGTTCGGCTGGAAACTGCCGCCGTACGAGTACGAACACGACCGGATGCCGATCGACCTGCTCTGGGGTTCGGACGCGCTGCGGACCCACGTCGACGCCGGGGGCACCGCGGTCGACCTGGCGGTGGACAGTACGGCCTACCTCGCGCTGCGCGAGAAGTACCTGAGGTATTGAGGGCGTCGCCCCTCCGGACTCGCCCAGGCAGCCCTGAAGGACTGCCCTACGCATCTTGTAGGGCAGGCTTTCAAGCCTGCCGGACCGAGCCGAAGGCGAAGGCCGATCACTCGCGCCTAGAGACAGTGCGCGGTCAGGTGAGCCCGCAGGTGCTCGAACGCATCGGCAGGGTCGTCAGCCCTGTGGATCGCCTTGAGATCTCGCTCGAGATCGCGCCCCAGTCGACCATCGGCTGGAAATTCAAGACCTCATCCCAGTACGACCGGCCGTAGAGCACGACCTCGGTCTTCGTGGAGATCCGACTTGTCTGGGCCAGCGTCAGAAACTCGAAGAATTCGTCGAGCGTCCCGAAGCCGCCGGGAAAGATGACGAGGGCTTTAGTGAGGTACGCGAACCAGAACTTGCGCATGAAGAAATAGTGGAAGCGGAAGTTGAGTTCGTCGGTGACGTAGCGGTTCGGCTTCTCCTCGAACGGCAGGCTGATGGTCAACCCGATCGTCTTGCCACCCGCTTCGTGCGCCACGCGGTTCGCGGCTTCCATGACGCCGGGCCCACCACCCGAGCAGACGACGAATCGGTGGCGCGGCTGGTCGAGCGCGACGCTCCACTCGGTCAGGAGCCGGGCGACCTCGCGCGCATCCTCGTAATAGCGAGACCACTGCACCGCCTACCGGCACCGTCGGAGCCGCTCGGCGCGCTTGGGTGACCGGGCCTGCTCCCGCTTCAAGGCCTGCGCGGCGCGGCGCTGGCTCTCCACGCGCGCCGAGCCGAATAACACGACGGTGTCCTCGATGTTCTGCGCGTCGAAACGTTCCAGCGGTTCGAGATACTCGGACAGGATGCGGAGCGGCCGGGCCTCGTCGCTCGAGAGAAACTCCGGGATGAGATAGGCCGGGCGCGGGTCGGTCATGGGCTGCACTCTACCGCCGCGGCGATCCGACCCGGTTGCGTGAGCGGCATGTGCAGCGATGGGCAGAAGTGCCCAATGGCGCCGAGGAGAGCCAGTGTTTTTGACTCGACTCACCCGAGCCAGTACGATCGCGTCCTTGCGCTCCCGATAAAGGGAGATACCGGAGAGCGCCCGGTCGCGACCCCATGAGGCTTCATCGATCCATCCCTCACCGTTCCGGCACCGGGCCACAGGGCGCACTGGCGTTTGCGTTTGCACTCGCGCTCGCGGCGGCGGTCGCGGTAGCGGTCGGCGCCGTGGCGCCGGCGCCAGCTCAGCGATCGACACCCCTCCCGGTGCACGCGCAGGCCCCGGCGCGGCTGCTGATCACGAACGCGATGGTGATCTACGGCAACGGGCGCCCCCCGTTTGGCCCGGTCGACGTGGTTGTCGAGAACGGGCTCATCACGCGCGTCGGGGATGTGACGACCGGCAGCGGGCGGATTCCCGATGCGGTGATCGACGCGACGGGCAAGTACGTCATGCCCGGGATCGTCAACACCCACATGCACTGGCACGAGTGGCGCGTGCCGTCCATTCCACAACCGGTCCAGTACGAACGCAATCTGTACCTGGCGGCAGGCGTGACCACCGTGCGCGAGGTCGGCGGGAACTTCCGGAAGTCGAAGCGGTGGCAGGCCGAAAGCGACGCCGGCACGATCGTATCGCCGCGGATTCTTGTCTACCCGCGACCGGATCTCGGACCGACCCGCTCCCCGGAGGCAATCCGGGCCGGCGTTCGCCAGGCAAAGCTCGACGGCGCTGACGGGCTGAAGATCGGTGGGCTCGACCGCGACCAGCTCGAGGCGCTGCTCGATGAGGCGCACCGCCAAGGGCTTCGAACGGCCGCCCACATCGGCGTCGAGGAAACCACGGCTGCCGACTACGTCGAACTGGGCGTCGACTCGATCGAACACTTCTACGGCATCGGCGACGCGGCCATCGACGGCGTGCAAGATTTTCCGGCCGGAATGAACTACAGCGACGAAGCCCACCGGTTCGGCCGCGCGGGTGAACTGTTCGCCCAGGCCGACCCCAACGCCCTGGATACCGTCATTGCCTCGATGGTCGCGGGCGGCGTCACGTGGAGCCCGACGCTCTCGATCTACGAGGCGAGCCGAGACGTCGTGCGGGCACAGAATCTTCCCTGGTACCGCGACTACCTGCATCCATCGATGGAGGCGTTCTGGACACCCGACCCCGACCGCCACGGGTCGTACTTCGCCGGCTGGACCTCGTCGAACGAGGCCGCGTGGCGGCGCAACTACCGGATCTGGATGGACGCACTCGAGCGGTTCGGACGGCTCGGTGGCCTCATCACGACCGGCGACGACGCCGGCTACATCTACTCGCTCTACGGATTCGGACTGATCCGCGAGATGGAGTTGCAGGAAGAGGCCGGCTTTCATCCGCTCGAGGTGGTGAAGCACGCAACCGTCAACGGCGCCGAATTGCTCGGGATGGCCGACCGGCTCGGCCGGATGCGCGTCGGGTACATAGCCGACCTGCTCGTCGTGAACGGCAATCCGCTCGAGAACCTCCGGATCCTGAACCCTTACGGCACGAGCATCAGCGTGGATGGCCGCAGCGTGCACGGCGGCGGCATCGAGTGGACGATCAAGGATGGCATCCCCTATCACGTGCCGACCCTGATGACCGAGGTTCGGCAGATGGTCGACGATGCGAGGGGTGCTGCGCACTCCGACACCTCGGCCGGCCGACCGGAGTAGCGCTCGAGTCGAGGAAGATGTCGACATCCGAAGAGTTTTCGACGACGCACGAGGAATTGATCACCGCCGCGCCCGACCGGGTGCTCGCGGCGTTCTTCGATCCGGCCGCGTTGTCGACGTGGTGGCTCACGACGCGGTCGGTGACCGTGGCCCAGCCGCTCGGCGTATACGCCGTGGAATGGGAGCCGACGCCGTTTCGCGACGAGGTGCTCGGGCCGCTCGGCGGGGCGTTCCACGGCACGGTGATGGAGCATCGGCCGGAGCGTGAGTTCTTCGTCGCTGACGCCTACTGGCTACCCCCCGAGGGCCCGCCCCTCGGGCCGATGGCGCTCGAGGTGACCTGTCAGATCGAGGGCCCGGCGACGCGGGTCCAGGTGCGGCAGAGTGGCCACGGAACGGGCGACCGGTGGGAGCGCTACTATGGCGTCATCCGGCCAGGCTGGGTGACCTCGCTGCGCGCCCTCAAGAGCTACCTCGAGGCTGGCCCGGAACGGGTCGCGCCGGACACGCGCGCCACCGACAAGAAACCGATGGCCCGGATACCGGAGATCTCCACGCCGGCCCGCGCACCCGGCCACGCCCGCGCACCCGGCCGCGCTCGACGGCGCTCCTAGCGCTCAGCCCTCCGAGCCCGAACCATGCGCGTCGCCGACGCGACGCAGCGCGAGGAAGTTCGCGTCGACGTGCGAGAGCTGGGTGCTGACGCGCACGAAGACGACTGCCGCACCGGCCGCCAGGGCCCCAGAGGCCACGAGCCGACGCTCGACGGCGAGTCGATCGGCGTCGATGTTCTCCCCCGGAGTGACGACGATCGGCCGCACGCCCCAGTTCAGAGCCAGCGCGTTCGCCACGGCCTCGCTCGGCGCCGCGGCATACACGGTGGAGCCCGGCCGGAGCATCGACAGGAGCCTGGCGGTGCGCCCGCCGCGCGTCACGGCCACGATCGCCTCGGCGCCGCTTCGGGCGGCCAGGGTGACCGCGGCCTCGCACAAGGCGCGGTCGTACGCCCGACCCGAGATCCTCGGTGGCGCCGGCGCCGGCGAGCTGGACTCGGCCTCACGGAGAATCGTGTCGAGCGTCTCGACGCATCTGACCGGGTGATCGCCGATGGCCGTCTCACCCGCCAGCATGATGGCGTCGACGCTCTGATCGACGGCCGTCGCGACGTCTCCCACCTCTGCGCGCGTCGGCCGGAGTTCGCTGCGCATCGACTCGAGCACCTGCGTCGCCACGATGACCGGGACGCCGCGCGCGCGCGCTGCCCGAGTGATCGCCTTCTGGAGGCCGGGCACCTGTTCGAGGGGCAGTTCGAGGCCCAGGTCCCCCCTGGCTACCATCACGCCGTCGGAGGCGTCGAGAATCGCGTCGATCTCGTCGACGGCCTGCGGCCGCTCGATCTTCGCGATGAGGGAGAGGGCCGGCCGGCCGGCCTGTCGCGCCGCTTCACGGGCGCGCTGGAGGTCGGTCGCGGACTGGACGAAACTGACCGCCACCAGGTCGACGCCCAGTTCGAGGCCGAACGCCAGGTCCTCGACGTCGCGCGCGGTCAGTCCGGAGTCGGGCAGGGCGACGCCTGGCGCGGTGATCCCCTTGTGCTCGCCCAGTGTTCCGCCCGCGACCACCTGGGCCGTCACCTCGGTGCCGTCGGATCCGCGAACCTCCAGTTCGATCCGGCCATCGTCGAGCAGCAGCCGATCGCCGGCACCCACCGAGGCGGCCAGGCCGGCGTAGACGACCGACAGGCGGTCGACGTCGCCCACGAAGTCGCCGGTGGCAATCCGGATCGTCTGGTCGCGCGCCAGCGTCACCGAACGTCCGTCGGCGAGCCGCCCCGTTCGGATCTTCGGGCCCGGCAGATCCTGCATCACCGCCACGACGCGCCCGGCCCGCTGCGCCGCCGCGCGCACCGTTTCGACCGTTTCGGCGTGACCGTCTCGCGTGCCGTGCGAGAAGTTCAACCTGACGACCTCCGTCCCGGCCTCGAGGAGTGCCTGCACGGTGTCGGGCTGGCGGCTGGCCGGGCCGAGCGTGGCAACGATCTTCGTCTGACGCATGTCGGATCAGACTACCGTACGGCGCGCGCCGCCACGCCGTGCGGCGGCGAGTGCTCGGATATACTCTTGCGCGGCCGAACCGGTCGGAGGCGAACGAGAACGATGCGAATCGAGACGTGGTTGAGCGCGATGAAGGCTGACGCCGAGTCGCGAGGCCTGCCCGAGCTGGCACCGCTGCTCGAGGCGCTCGCCCGATCCACGGCCGCGCTGCGCCGAGCCGACTGGAACGACGCGGCGGATCGGCCGGTTGGAAATGTCCCGCGCGCCGGTCAGTCAGCGAGGGACGGGAGTTGACCCGGGCGCTGCGCCTTCGCACCATCGCCGACGTCGCGCCCGACGTCGCCTCGGGCGCGGTCTCGGCGCGCGAGTTGACCGAGGCCTGCCTCGACCGGATCGCCGAACGCGACGGCGACCTCAACGCCTTCATCGCCGTCGACGCGGACGGCGCCCGGGCGGCCGCCCGAGCGGCCGACGACGAAATCGCGGCAGGGCATTGTCGTGGGCCGCTGCACGGGATCCCGATTTCGCTGAAGGACCTGATCGACGTCGCCGGTTCGCCCACGACCGCCGCGTCGAACGTGCGGCCGAGGACGCCGGTGGCAGCCGACGCGCCGGTCGTGGCGAAGCTGCGCGCGGCCGGCGCGATCGTGCTCGGCAAGTGCAACCTGCACGAGTTCGCGTTCGGCACCACGAGCGAGGATTCGGCGTTCGGCCCCGTCCACAATCCACACGATCTCTCCCGGTCGCCGGGCGGTTCGAGCGGCGGGTCGGCCGCGGCCGTCGCCGACGGCATGTCGTTCGGCTCGATCGGCACCGACACCGGCGGGTCGATCCGGATCCCGTCGGCCGCCTGCGGAACCATCGGCCTGAAACCCAGCTTCGGCGAATTGAGTTGCGAGGGGATCGTGCCCTTGAGCCGCACGCTCGACCACGTGGGGCCGCTGGCGCGGAGCGTGGCCGACGCGGGGATGCTCTACGACGTGATGGCGGGTCGAACGCCCCGCCTGCCGGCGGAGATGCCCCTGCCCGACCGCTGTCGGCTGGGCGTGCCGCGGCCGTACTTCCTCGACCGCGTCGACCCGGAGGTGCGTCGGCGGTTCGACGAGGCCCTGGCGCGGCTGGGCCAGGCCGGCGTGGAGGTGACGGAGGCCGAGATCCCGCATGCGGGTGACATCGCCGCGGTCTACCTGCCGATCGTCCTGGCCGAGGGCATGGCGTACCACGCGGCGACGCTCGACCGGCGGCCCGAGGACTACACCGCGGGCGTCCGACTCCGTCTGGAGATGGGACGCTACGTGCTGGCCGAGGACTACGTCCGTGCTCGACGAGGCCAGGAGGTCCTGCAACGCGAAGTCGCCGAGAGCCTGACGGCGTGCGACGCGCTCATCCTCCCTACCCTGGCGATTCCGGCGCCGTCGCTCGGTGTCGACACCGTCGAGGTCGACGGGCACACCGACTCGGTCCGGAGCCTGACCCTCCGCCTGACGCAGGGCTTCAACCTGAGCGGCCATCCAGCCATCTCGCTGCCGTGTGGCCGGACGCCGGACGGCCTGCCGTGCGCCGTGCAACTCGTCGGCCGTCGCGATCGAACCGCCGACCTCCTGGATGTCGCGCGACGGGTCGAGGCGATCATCGACGACCATGGTGGCCATACCGGCAATGCCGCCAGCGACCGCGTTGCGACGTGATCACCCGACTGTTCCACGCCTGGGAGCGACGGCTCGCCTCGGTCACCACCGACCGAGTCGTGCGCCCGTTCGAGTGGGGCATCGACTGGATTCCGAACGGGACCGACCGCGAAGCCGGCGACGCGTCCGCCGCACCCGACGCCCACCTGCAGCGCTGGGTCGACCGGGCGATGGCCGATTCCGATCACTACTTCGCCGTGTCGCCGGCGCCGGACTACCAGCTGGACGGCGACTGGCTGACGTTCACCAGCCAACTCGTCACACCGCACGAGAGCAACAACACCGTCCACCTCAGGTACTTTCGGAGCCGGCGCGCCGGCGCGCCGGCCGAGCGAGCGGCCGTCATCGTCATGCCCCAGTGGAACGCCGACCCGTCGGGGCATGTCGGGCTCTGCCAGCTGCTGGGCCGCGCCGGACTCGACGCGCTTCGACTGAGCCTGCCCTATCACGACGCGCGGATGCCCCCCGAGTTGCATCGGGCCGACTACATCGTCAGCGCCAACGTCGGCCGCACCCTGGAGGTCTGCCGGCAGGCCGTGCTCGACGTGCGGCGCGCCGTGAAATGGCTCGAGCAGGCGGGCTACCGGCGCATCGGCATCCTGGGCACCAGCCTCGGGTCGTGCCTTGCCCTCCTGGCCGCCGCGCACGAGCCGGCGATCAAGGCGCTGGCGCTCAACCACATCTCGCCGTTCTTCGCCGACGTCGTCTGGAGCGGGCTCTCGACCTCACACGTCCGCGCCGGCCTGGATGGGCAGATCACGCTCGAGCAGCTGCGACGTCTCTGGATGCCGATCAGCCCGTTCCCGCACCTCAGCCGGATCGACGGCCGCGCGATCCAGTTGGTCTACGCGCGCTACGACCTCAGCTTTCCCGTCGATCTGTCACGGGACCTGGTGGGCGAGTTCGCACGCCTGGGGATCCCGCACCGCGTGGCGGTGCTGCCCTGCGGTCACTACTCGACGGGCATCGCGCCATTCAGCTGGCTGGACGGGTGGGTGCTGACGCGATTCCTGAGAAGCGCCCTGGGCTAGCCGGCGAAACTACAGGTAGCGAAGCAGATCGCGTAGCGCCCGGTAGAGGACGTCGGCCAGTTCGCGGACGAGGGGTGAGATCTCGCCGTCGCTGACCGCGTCGGCGACGGTCACGGGGTCGGTCAAGACGAGCCACATCGTGGCGCCGGCCAGGGTGGCCGCGATCAGACCGACGAAACCGAAGACACCGAGACCGAATCGTTCGAGATCCATCAGGGCCCGCCTGCCGGCGGGAACGACTGCTCTACTCCGTTTTGGACGAACCGCCGGCCATCCTGGTTCGCCCGCGGTCGGTATGTCACGGCAGGGTCATCGGCGCGAGCGCGCCGAGGCCGAGGGCCGGCAGCCCATCGGCCATCGCGGTGAGGTCTCCGACGATGACGGCGGCGAGCCGTGCCGGGTCCAGATAGGCCTCGGCCACCCGGGCAACGTCCGCCGCCTCGACCGCCGCGACGCGCGGGCCGAACCGGCTGAAGTGGTCGTCCGGCAGACCGTGCAGCGCCAACTGCGCCAGCCCGCGGCCGATCTGCTCGGCGGTCTCGAACCCGCGCGGATAACCGCGAGTCAGCGCCGCCTTGGCGCGGGCGATCTCCTCGACCGCCAGCGGCCGGCCGTCGCGCACCCCGTGCAGCTCTCCGAGCACCTCGCGGATCGCGTCACAGGTCACGCGGGTGTGCACGCTCGTGGCGACCGAGAACGGGCCGGGCTGGCGGCGGAACTCGAACGACGACCGCGCGCCGTAGGTGTAGCCGTGGGTCTCCCGCAGGTTGAGGTTGATCCGGCTGGTGAACTGACCGCCCAGGGCCATGTTCATCACCAGCAGCGGGAAGTAGTCCGGCGTGCTGCGGGCGACGCCGACATGGCCGAGTCGTAGTTCCGACTGCGCCGCCCCGGGGCGATCGACGACGACGAGGCGAGCGGCCTCCGACCCGTTCGCCTCGGCGGACCCGCGGGCTGCGGCCGCCGGGCCTTCCTTGCCGGTCGAGGCGCCGCCGGTCCAGCCGCCGAAGGCGGCGGTGACCATCCGCTCCAGCGCCGCGTCGGTCCCGTCACCCACGACGACGAGTGTCGCGCCCGCCGGCCGATAGGCACCGGCATGCGCCGCCACGATGTCGTCGCGCGCCAGATCGCGGATGCCCGGCCGTGTCCCCGACGGCACGTGCCCGTAGGGGCCGTCGCCATACAGGAGCCGCGCGAACGCACGGTCGGCCACTGCGGCCGGCACGTCGCGCAGCTGGGCCAGGCGATCGAGGCGCAGCGCGCGAACTCGGTCGACGGCGTCGGCCTCGAACCTCGGCTCGCTGGCCAGCTGGGCCAGCAGCGCCAGGCCGGCCTCGGCGCGGCGACCGAGCGTGGTCATCCGCACCGTGCTCGCGTCCATCCCCACCTCGACGTCGAGTTGCGCGCCGAGTCGCCCCAGTTCCTGGTACAGCGCCAGGCTCGATCGCTCGCCGCAGCCCTCGTCGAGCAGCGCCGCCGTCAGCGACATCAGGCCGGGGTGACCGGCCGGGTCGGTCGCGGAGCCTCCGGGCAGGAGCAGCACGGCGCTGACGACCGGCATCTTCCGATGCTCGACGATCCGGACGTCGAGACCGTTCAGCAAGGTCAGGTGGTGCACGGTGGGAAACGCGAAGGGTGGGTCGCTGTCGACGACGGGCAGCCGGGACCGATCGAGCGCCATCACGAGACCTGCGCGGGCGCGGACCCCGGGAGGGCGAGCGACCCGCCGCCACTCGGCACGACACTCACGGCGACCCGTGGCGACTGGACGAGATGTCGCCGCACGGCCTCGCCGAGTGCGGCGCGGCTCGCCGCGCGATATCGGGACAGGTCGGCCTCGAAATGACCGGGGTCGCCGGTGACGACGTTGTAGCCGTTCAGCTGATCGGACTTGCCGCCGAACCCCCCGACGGTCTGCAGCCGGTAGACGAAGTAGGCTTCGACCTGGGCCACGCTCCGTTCGAGTTCGTCGTCGGACGGCCCGTCGCGGCCGATCCGTTCCAGCTCGTCCGAGATCACCGCGTCCAGTTCGGCCAGGGGATGGCCCGGCGCGGCGGTGGCGACGATCTGGAAGACGCCGGACAGCTCCCGCGATGACTGCATGACGGTGACGTCGGTGGCGAGGCGCCGCTCGTGGACGAGCGTCCGGTAGAGCCGCGACGCCTTGCCGTTCGACAGCGTCGTGGCGACCAGATCGAGCTCGGCGTCGCCCGCGCCGTAGAGCCGGGGCGAATGCCAGGCGAGATACAACCTGGGGAGTTCGACCCGGTCCTCGAGCAGCAGTCGGTGCTCTTCCGCAAGGGCGGGCGCCTCGGCTTCGACCACCGGCGGCGCGGGCGCGCCGGGCACCTCCTCGAAGTAGCGCTCGACCAGCTCCAGCGCCCGGGCGGCCTCGACGTCGCCCGCCACCGTCAGCGAGGCATTGCCGGGACGGTAGAACGTCTCGAAGAACGACCGGATCTCATCGAACTCGGCGGCCCGCACGTCATCGGCGCTGCCGATCGTCGGCCAGTGATAGGGATGGTCGGCGGGATAGAGCGCGGCCATGGTCGCCATGCCGACCATGCCGTACGGCCGATTCTCGTAGTTCTGGCGCCACTCGTTCAGCACGACCTCGCGCTGGGTCTCGAACTTCTCGCGCGTCAGGGCCGGCAGCAGGTAGCCCATCCGATCCGATTCCATCCACAGCGCCAGCTCGAGCGCACTGGTCGGCACGACCTCCCAGTAGTTGGTCCGGTCGGTACTCGTCGATCCGTTGAGCGCCGCCCCGGCCTGCTGCAGCGGTTGGAAGTACCCCTGGTCGTGGTGCTGCGATCCCTCGAACATCAGGTGCTCGAACAGATGCGCGAATCCGGTGCGCCCGGGCCGCTCGTTCTTGGACCCGACGTGATACCAGACGTTGACCGCGACGATCGGACAGCCGTGATCTTCGTGGACGATGACGTCGAGGCCGTTGGCGAGAGTGTGCTTGGTGAACGGAACGTGCATGCCAGTCGGTGGGACCCGCGCTGGGCGCCCCTTGCATCCTACCGCCTCTGTCTGAAATCGTAAACGGCCATGGCCTGGAGGATGCTGGGGCTCGTCGCCCTCGGGGAGCTGCTCGGCATGACGCTCTGGTTCTCGGCGACGGCCGTGACGCCGACCCTGGTGGCCGAGCTGTCGCTCGATGCGGGGCAGGCCGCTTGGCTCACGATGGCGGTCCAGGCCGGCTTCGTCTCCGGCACCCTGCTGAGCGCCCTGCTCAACCTGCCGGACGTGATGAACGCCCGGTGGCTCTTCGTCCTCGGCTGCTGCGCCGGCGCCGCTACCAACGCGACGGTGGCCTGGTCGACCGATCCGAACCTCGTCATCACCTGGCGCTTCGCGACTGGCCTGGCGCTGGCCGGCGTCTATCCGCCGGGCTTGAAGATCGCGGCGGGCTGGTTCGCCCACCGACGCGGCACTGCGCTGGGCATCCTCATCGGCGCGCTGACGATCGGTTCGTCAGTGCCCCACCTGCTCACCTGGCTGCCGACCGACCTGCCGTGGCGGCAGGTGGTCCGACTTTCCTCGCTCTTCGCCGTGGCCGGCGGCGTCCTGGTCGCGGTGGCCGTACGCGACGGCCCCCACGTGCCGCACAGTGCGCCGTTCGACCCCCGCGCGGCTCTCGCGGTGTTCGTGAATCGGGGCACGCGGCTGGCCACGCTCGGCTATCTCGGCCA
Source organism: Acidobacteriota bacterium (assembly GCA_002730525.1). Taxonomy (GTDB): domain Bacteria; phylum Acidobacteriota; class Vicinamibacteria; order Vicinamibacterales; family UBA823; genus UBA2161. The sequence continues at coordinate 31,918 of PCAK01000006.1, forward strand.
CATGTGGGAGCTGTACGCGATGTGGACCTGGATCGCCCCGTTCGCCGCGGCCAGCCAGCTCGCGCGCAACCCGACGGCGGCGACGTCGGGCGCGCTCATCGCCTTCGTGGCGATCGCGGCCGGTGCGGCCGGCTGTACGGTGGCCGGCCTGCTGGCCGATCGGATCGGCCACGCGCGGATCGCCGGCTGGTCGATGGTCGCCAGCGGCGGATGCGCCGTCGCGACGGTCGTCGTCTTCGGCGCGCCACCCGCCGTGCTCTACGCCTTCGCGATTCTCTGGGGCGTCACGGTCGTCGCCGACTCGGCCCAGTTCTCGACCCTCGTGACCCACTACAGCCCCCCGGCCCACGTCGGCACCGCGCTCACGATGCAGACCTGCCTCGGGTTCCTCCTGACGATGTTGACGATCCGGCTGGTCCCGGCCGTCGCGACGTCGGTCGGTTGGCAGTGGGGCTTCCTGCTGCTCGCCCCGGGGCCGGCACTGGGTGTGGTCGCGATGCGGGCCCTCTGGCGAAGGCCTCCGGTCGCGTCGCGCTGACGCCGGCTGCCAGGGTCAGCCGACCGGCGCGCCGACCGCGGTCTCGTAGCTGGCGATCGACACCTGGGCGGCCAGCCGCGCCGCCGCGTCGATAAGCGCCCGGCCTGCCGGCGACTGCGGCTCACCCAGGACGATCGGCGTCCCCGAGTCTCCGCCGACGCGGATCGGCTCGTAGAGCGGAATGTCGCCCAGGTAGGGCACCTCCATCTGCGCCGCGAGCGACTCCCCGCCACCCTTGCCGAAGATGTCGCTCTCGTGGCTGCAACTCGGACAGACGAAATGGCTCATGTTCTCCAGCAGACCCAGCACCGGGATGTTGAGCTTCTGGTACATCCGCACCGCCCGGCGCGTGTCGGCGAGTGAGACCGCCTGGGGCGTCGTGACGACCACGGCCCCCGCGACGGGCACGGTCTGGCTCAGGCTGAGCGCCACGTCACCGGTTCCGGGCGGCATGTCGATGACGAGATAGTCGAGCTCATCCCACTTGACCTCGCGGAAGAACTGCTGGATGACCCCATGCAGCATCGGGCCGCGCCAGATGACCGGCGCCTCGTCCTGCGTCAGGAAGCCGATCGACACGACGCGGATACCGTGCCGCTCCGCGGGGACGATCTTCCGATCGTCGGTCTTGAGCTGGCCCTGGACCCCCAGCATGATCGGCACGTTCGGGCCGTAGATGTCGCCGTCGAGCAGCCCGACACGGCTGCCGTGCGCCGCCAGCGCGCACGCGAGATTCACCGACACGGTCGTCTTGCCCACGCCGCCCTTGCCGGCGCCGACCGCGATGACGTTCTTGATGCCCGGGATTGGTGCGCGCCCCTCGTCGGGGGCCGACGCCGACCGCACGTTGGCGGTCATCTCCACGTGCACCTTCTCGACACCCGGCAGCTTGCGCAGCGCCGCCTCGGCCTCGTCGCGCATCTGATCCTTGACCGGACACGCGGGCGTGGTGAGCTCGATGACGACCGAGACCATCTCACCGTCGATACTCACCTGCTTCACGAACCCGAGGCTGACGATGTCGCGATGCAGGTCCGGGTCCTGAACGACCTTGAGCGCTTCGAGGACCGTCGATTCGTCGATTCCAGCGTGAGGCATCCTGGTAGCCTAGCGAGTTTGTCGTCGGGCTGACAAGGCGGCCGGCGGGTCGATTGCCGCGCTAGACAATCGTGACGCGAACGTCGACGGACGTCTCGGCCGCGTAGGGCGGGTTGATCGTGAAGCGGAAGCGCGCGCTGGGCCCGACGCCGGCCGGGATCGACAGTCGCACCAGGTGATGCTGCGGCTCCGTGCCCGAGCCGGCGCACAGCGAGCAGGCGTCGTCCCAGATCTCGCCGCGCCCGCCGCAGATCAGGCAGGTGCAACGCACCGGAATCTCGAGCGCCACGTGCGCGCCGCGGCAGGCCTGGCGCCACGTCAGCCGCACCTTCGCGATGGATGGTGCCGCGGTCTCCACCAGGCCCTTCCCGATCTGGTCCACCATCTCGGAAACCGACGGGAAGTCGAGCGCGATGTCGTTGCGCCTGGACGCGGCCCGCGCCGCCGGCTCGGTCAGTCCGCCGGTCGACACGTGCACCGTCTCGAGCGCATCGCGCACTTCGTAGGTGCGCAGGACTTCACAGGCGCGGTCCATCATCCGACCTCGGCGCGCTACAACCGCACGACGCCGACTGGTCACTTCACGATGGACCCGTCGCAGATCGTCTGGCCGAGCACCACGCGGAACGCCGACCACCCATGAATACTCGCGCACTTCGGCTAACGATAGGAGTGCGTCTCGACCTTGTCAAGGTAGTGGCGCGATGCTACTGTCGCCCCGGTCGGCACGAGATCGATCGCCGATGGCCACGCCCCATGATTCATGATTAGAGAATGCCCGATGTGCGGCGAGAACCTTCGGATCGTCGAACGCGAGCGCGTCGACCACATCCCCGGCACAGGCCAGAGCACGCGGTAGCGCGTCCGCGAGTGGGTCTGTCGCGAGTGCGACTATTTCGAGGAAGTGGACGAGGACGTGGACGGGGAGAGGTGATCATCGGCGGGTGAAGCGCCCGCCGAACGACGCGCGCCTATCTCGAGCCGACGGTCAGGAGCATCTCGCGCCGGAGCGGCTCTTCGAAATCGGCCATGTTCAGTTCCTCTTCGCACTCGTCACAGAGTACTTCGAGCACCGCCGGCCGGCTTTCTTCCGAGACCTCGACTCGCGAGTCCTCCAGATGCACGACGTGCATCCGGAGCGTCTTGACCAGGAAATTCTGCTCGTTCCCGCAGCTGGGACAACTCAGCGTCATTCACCTCTCCTCTGCACCCGTCTTGACCACCAGTAGATCCTTTCAAGTGTACGAAATGCCCTGGCGAGACGCAACGGCGATCTTTGCCGACCGCGACCTCGGGCCCGCTGGGCCGGGCACGATCGACTACAATTGGGCCAGACGCGAGGAGACACGCCGGTCAGATCCAACACGATGTCCACGGATTTCGATATTCGCAGCGAGGCGAAGGGTGGGCACTGGATCGCCTGGATCGTGCGCGCCGGCGAAGACTCGCCTGACGGTTCGGTCGTAATCGTCGGCCAGACGCAGGAAGAAGCCGAGTCCCACGCCCGTCAGTGGGCGGAGCAGCGGTCGGCGGGCTGATCGTTCACGCCGACATGGTGTCGGGAGGGTCGATCGAGGGGTTCCCGGGCTCACGATCGGCCGCTGGCGCGAGGTCGGCCGGTTCTCCCACGGTGAGGGTCCGGCCGATCTGGTGGTCGGTCGCGCCGCACAGAGGCCCCTTGGCCTCGACGTTCACCAGCACCAGCCCCATGCCGCGGGCTTCATAGGCGACGGCGACACAGCCGCACGGCAGACCTTCCATCGCCCGCCACTCGAACGGTTCACGCCCCTGCCCAGCCACGGCTTCGTATGCCATCAGTGTCTCTCCGGTTTCTGGCCCCTGCCCCTTTGATTGCAAGTTCGGCGCCAACCCACGTCTACTAGGACGACCGCCGCAATCCGATGGTTCCCTAAGTAGTTTCGGTCGTTGGCCGGTTCGACTGCCCTCCTCCGGTGACGTTTGGCCCATCCGGCGACATCGATCACGTTCTTGCAACTGCCGCCCAAGCCTAGACCGGCCCGTCGGGCCAGGCTGTGAAGTCGTCGTCGTCGTCCGGCCCCCTCCGATCGGCCGGCTCTCCCGGGCGGTCCGCCGTGGCCGTGGACGGCAGCGCAGCCGGTGCACAGATCCGCACTCGATGCGGCCCAGCCGATTCCCCGTCAGGCGTCCAGTCGGCCGCTCGCGACGATTCCCCGATCGTGTCGATCCAGTCCACGAACGAGGCGGGCAACACCTCGGCGAGGCTGCCACGCGCCGGGGCGACGTGACCCTCACGCCGCACGACCCCGAGGTACAGGACGTCGCGAGCACGTGTGAGCGCCACGTAGAGCAAGCGCTTGGTCTCCTCCGCCTCGCGCGCGCGCTCCTCAGCGCTGACATCGTGCGGCGCGCTGCCGACCGTCACCAGCGGCGAGCCATCTCCCCGATCGGCGATGACCTGGATCGCGGGCGACGAACCTCCGACGCCGCGCGTCAGCCCGACCACGAAGGCGACCGGGAACTCGAGTCCCTTCGCCGCATGAATGGTCATCAGGTGCACGGCGCCGGCGGCATCGATCACCGCGTTCGACTCGTCGCCCGACGACAAGCGACCGACGTGGTCCGCGATCCGCGACAGCGTCACGTACCCGCGGTTCTGGATTCGCCGCAGCAGGCCGCGCATCTTCTTGAGGTTCTCTCGCGCCTGACTCGACCTGGGCCCGCGCGTCTCGAAGACGTAGGCCGAATCGTCGAGTACGCGGTCGACGAGTTCAGCCGGCGGGACCCGGTCGACGAGAGCGAGCCAGCGAGTCATCCCCGCCCGGAGCAGCTCGAGACGCTCACCGTCCGCCGCCGAGAGTTCGCCGGCCTCGTCCGGCGCGTCGGCACCCGCGATCGCCTCCGCCAGCTTCGGGGCCAGCGCCCGCAGCGCCGGGTCGGACAGCCGGACCAGACGGGAGCGCAACAGCGCCGCCGCCCAGAAGTCCGACGCGGGATCGGCCAGGAACCGGATGAGCGCGCGCAGGTCCTGCACCTCGTCGGCATCGAAGAACCCGAGCCCCTTGTACACGTAGGTGGGCAGCCCCCGGGCCGCGAGCGCCCGCTCGTACTCCCGATGGCTAATCCGGGACCGGAACAGAATGGCGACATCGTCGGGCCGGAGCGTGCGGCGGACACCCGAGGCGGGATCGCGCACGGTCGCGCTGGTCATCAGCCGGCCGATCTCCGACGCGATCGCGACCGCGCACGCGGCTTCGTCCTCGCCCAAGGCGAGACCCAGCGGGGCCTCCGTCGGCTCTTCCTCGGGATCGGCCGGCAGCGGAAACCGGTCGGACCCGTCGTAGCGAAACGCGTCGGACCTTCCGGCTCGCTTGTCGATCGAGCCGCAGAGATCGTTGACGAATCGCAGCAGCGCCGGAACCGCGCGGAAGCTTCGGCTGATCGCTTCTCGCACCGGCACCTCCGGCCGCAGTCGTGCGATGTAGTCGCCCGCCTCCCCGAACAGTGCGACGTCGGCGTCGCGAAAGCGATAGATCGACTGCTTCCGATCGCCGACGACGAAGATCGACGGCGGCAGCGGCGCATCCTGGAGGATGCCGACGCCCTCGCCCCACGACTGCACGAGCAGCGACACCAGCTCCCACTGCGCGCGGCTCGTGTCCTGGAACTCATCAACCAGCACGTGGTGGTAGCGCGACTCCAGGCGATAGCGGCTCCGCGCGAACTCGTCCATCCGACGGAGCAGTCCGAGTGCACGCGTCTGGATCTCGGCAAAGTCGACCACTGCATGGGTGCTGAGCGTCCGCTGGTAGGCACGTTCGGCGACGCGATGCGCGCGGCGCACACCGCGCGCGAGGATCACCCCGATGTCGCGACGGAACCGGGTCATGAGGTCGACGAAGCCCGGCCCGAGCTGGCGCACGACGCCGAGATGCCGTCGGCGGGCCGCCACCGAGGGATAGTCGGCGGCCGCGAAGGGGAGACGCTGGCGCGGCGTGCCCGCCTGCGTCAGCAGATGCTGTCCGATCCGATCGAGGAGGCTCCGCACCCTTGCAGCATCCGCCCCGTCCAACTCCAGCGTCACCAGACGCGACAGGTCCGCCGCCAGCATCCGGAATCGCGGGTGACCGGTCGGCCCGTCGGCGACGAATGCCTCCGCGCCGCCTGCCACACCCTGAAAGAGATCGCGCACACGGTCCAGGGCGCCTGCCGTCACGCGCGCGGGCGTCAGATCGGTCGGGTCGCGCCGGAAGAACCGGCGCAGGGCCTCGGCCGCCACCAGCCGGCGCTGGAGCAACTGCTCGAGGCCTCGCCTGAGGTTCGAGGCGCTCACGAGCGTCAGCAGCAGCCGCACGCTCTCATCACGCTCGGCCAGCGCCCCGAGCGTTCGCTCCGTCCGGTCGAGCGCCTGGGCCATCAGCCGGGGCGCCTCGGTCTCATCGGCCACGCCGAACCCTGGGTCGAGGTCGGCCTCGAGGGGAAACTCCCTGAGCAGTGAGAGGCAGAACGCGTCGATCGTGGTGATCGCGACGTCGCCGAGCCGGTCCCGCAAACCTCGCCAGAGTCGACGCGCGTCGTCAGACTGCCCGGCCGCCCGGCGGAGCGTGCCGAGGATCCGCTCGCGCATCTCCATGGCGGCCTTCCGCGTGAAGGTGATCGCCAGGATGTTGGCCGGATCGACGCCGGCCCGCAGCAGATTGAGATAGCGCTCGACGAGCACGGTCGTCTTGCCGGTGCCGGCAGAGGCCTCGAGGACGATGTTGCGCGACGGGTCGACGGCCAGGCGCCTCGCCTTCGACAACGGGCGCCCGGGGTGGCCGGCATCAGTCGTCACGCCCCGCCCCCTTCCGGCAGACCGCCGCATAGCCACACGAGGCGCAGAGCCGCTCCTCGACCGGCCGCGGCGGCAGTTCACCGCGCTCGATCCCGTCGACGGCCTCGACGAACCGCGCCTGGCCGTCGGCCAGAATCGGCGCGGGATCGACGCCGGGCCCGACGACCGGCACGAGCGGCCGCGTCGCGCCAAAGGCCACGTAGCCGGATTCTCCCGGCCGCCACGTCCGATCGCGGTACCCCGAGAGCGCCTGCGACGCGCAGACGGCGTAGATCGGCAGCTGCAACGCCCGACCGGGTCGCGGTGCCCGGCCGAGTTTGTAGTCGACGACGCGCAGCGATCCGTCGGCGAGGAGATCGACCCGATCCGCGATGCCGCGCACGTCGATCGAACGCGCCGCGCCGGAGGCCTCGCGAATCTCGAACGCGCCGTCGAGCTTCCGTTCGACCTGCATCTCGACGACCTCGCCCGATCGCTCGGCCTCGAGCCGTACGAACCGCTCCACGAGCCCCATCCCCGCGGCCGAACCCAGCAGGCGGCCGCGCGCAAGCTGCCGATTGACCGGCGACAGATTGACCATTGCCTCGTCGACGACCCGCTCGGCGAGCGCCAGCGCGTCCTCCAGGTCGTCGGCCGTGAAGCCTCGGTGGCCCCGCGCCTGCCACGCATCGACGAGCGCCCGGAGGACCTCGTGCAACAGTTCGCCTTGCGCCCGTCGCGTCAGGGTCGGCTCTTCATCGGCGGTCTCGTCGATCTTGAGCACCGCGGCGCAGAAGTACTTGAACGGGCAGTCGAGATAGCGGTCGACGCGGCTCACGGCGTACCCGACCGGAGCGAGGCGACCTACGTGGCCCGGCGGACTGGCCGGCCCGGGCAGCCCTGCCCGGGCCCCGCGCCGGCGCATCGCCAGCCAGCGCGCCGCACCGCCCTCGACCGCGGATGGCACGATGGGGCCGTCGGCCAGCATCTCGGCGACACTCGCCCGCCGCACCGGCTGCGCCGGCTCGGGACTCGTCGTCAGACCCAAGTCGGCGACATCCTCGAGCAGGCTCGTCGGTGCCGTGAGCGCATCGTGTTCCAGTTGGAAGGTCGACAGGCGGGTCCGTCCGGTGGGCAGGCGCACCAGGTCGGCGAACTCGGCGCGCGCGGTGCGCATGACGTCGGCATCGACCGTCCATCCCAGCTGCACGAGCAATCCAGACGGATAGAAGACGCTGCGGCGCGCGCGCGTCGGCCACTCGGTGTCGACCAGCCCGACGACATGCAGCTCGTCGAACCGCCCATACCGGGCGGCGGCGGCATCCACCAGGCGAACTCCGCCGCGCCGCGATTCGCCCGCGAACACCTCGGCTTCAATCCGACGGCGCAGGCTCGCCCGCAGCTCACCGGGCGGCACGCGGGCAACGGGGAACGCCTCGGTCGCCCGCCGCAGGTCGTCAACCGCCCGAACGACAGCGGTGCGCGCGCGGGTTTCTCGGTCGCCGTCCGGCGTCGCGAGTTCCGGGGCCTGCGACGCGTGTCGCTCGAGGAACGTCAGCAGGACCGCCCACTGCTCCGCGAGCGTGGGCACGGTCTCGAGCGGCGCCAACGCCTCGACGAAATCGGAGGCCTCGAGACGGAGGTGGGGCGAGCGGAGCACGGTGGCCAGATCCGCGCGGCCGAATCCGGAGAGCACCGTCTCGAGCACCAGGTCGACGAACGCGGCGTAGGGTTCGGCGGCCAGCGGCAACCCGTGGTGCGTCTCGAAGGTCACGGCGGCGGCGCCGAAGATCCGTTCGGCGAGGTACAGGTAGGGCAACGGGCGTTGAAAAACGACGCCGACGGCGCCTTTGGCCGGTTCACGCCGGCGGGTCTTCACGCGCCGGGCCACCGCCGACACTTCCTCTTCCCGGTCGCGACTGATGAAGTAGCAATGTGGGAGGTCTCCGGCCGAAGGCACCTCGAGGGTGGGCTGCCGACTCGACGTGACGTCCACCCGCTCCTCCTCGATGCCGGGCAGCAACGCGTGGACGCGTTCGAGAAAACCCGATGCCAGCCAGCCCTCGGTCGCCACGACGTCGAGCTGTTCCAGCTCTGACATTCGAGCGAGCAGATCGAAATCGGCCAGCCAGAGTCCGTCCGTGGAAATGCCCTGGTCGGCAACGGTCACGACGACGTGGCGCATCGGGAGGCGGACCGGCTCGGCGAGGAGCCGTCGGCGCAGTCGATGCTCGTCAAGCCGGTCGGTCGCCTCGATGCGCCCCTCGAAACGGGTGAAGCTCTCGACCAGGAAGCGGGTCTGCGCGAGCATCCGCGCTGCACCGCGGTCGATGGCGGCCGTGGACTCGAGCTCGCCGACCACCAGCCGTTCGAAGTCGTTCACCGAACGCTGCTGGCGCCGGAGCGCGTCGTAGAAGGCGAGCATCTCGGCAATGAGGCCCGGCCGGACGGCGAACGGCGCCGACACGCCGGCGGCGTCGGCCTCGCGCGCGGCATCACCGAGCAGTACTTCGCGTTCGGCGTTGGAAAGCCGCGACGGGGCCGCCGGGAGACGTGCGTGCAGCCGCGCGTACCAGGCGGTGCGGGTCAGCAGGCGGGCGGTCGGCGCGCCGTCCGTCAGCTCGGTGATCGTGCGACCCAGCTCGACGGCGGCGGCCTCCGACGGCACCAGGACCGCCCGGTCGTCGGGGGAAGACGCCCCCGCTGGGGCGGCGGACAGTGAATGGACGATGGCGAGTTGAAACGATTGAAGGTCGGGGGCTCTGAGGAGACGCGTTCGCCGAGGAGTGATCACCTCGATTCCGGCGTGCGGAGCTGGCGCTCCAGATCGGTCTGCGCCTGCGCGAACAGCATGAGGGCCCCGGAGGCCGCGGCCGAGGCGTCCCAGGCGGTGTCCATGTTCCCGGATTGCACAGCATCCTGACGGAACGTGACCGACGTCCGGGCTAGCTGCACCGCGCGCGCCAAATCGGCGTAGCGCTCCGTTAGCATCCAGTTGACGGTCGTCGACGGGATGCTGACGAGCTGCAGGCCGGGATCCGCGATCCCGGCACCAAGCGGCATCGAGAAGACCACTTGATCGCCGACGCGCGAGTACTCGCCGTAGCTGACGATGGTGGACCCGTCTGAGAGGAAGATCCGATAGAGAACCGCCTCGAGCGTCTCGGCGCCGGCGTCGACATGGAGCCCCAGCAGCAGCCCACACAGGGCGAACGCTCCCCATGTCGACCGCCACCGAACGCGAGACACTGTTCGCATGAAGACTGGCCCCAGACTAGTGCGGCCGTCTCGACCGGTCAAGCCGCCGAACGGCGCGGTATGGCGCCGTGGAAACGTCCGCACGACGTCGCCGCGGCGACCGTCGTGTCGGCGCTGTTGAAAAGATGTGGAAGATCAGTGCATGCCCTGTGAACGAGCTGCTGATCAGATTTCTTTTCTTGCGCGTGCCTCAACCCGGCGATTCGGTTCAGTCGACCGTCGACTCCTTCGACGTTTCTTCCGCTTGACGACGACCCGTGAATCAATAGAATCGCATTCTCATATCCCTTCATGACATCGGCATCCTGACTTCACCGTGATCGTTCATCGCTTCGAAGAAATCATCAACGGCCGGGAGTACACGATCGAAGTATCTCCCGTCGACGACGCCACATGGCGCGCTCGACTGGCACGGATGCCGGGCGGCGCGTCGGCCTTGATGCCGTTCTACGGCGACACCCCAGGCGCCGCGGCCCAACAACTGACAAACTGGCTCGCCCTTGCCCATCGCGGCTCGGCGAAGTCAGTATAGGGACGGTTCCCGGCTCCCCGCGGCGCTTGACGGGACCAGAACAGGAGCGCAGATGGTGCGTCTGGCCTCGGTAGCTCTACTGATCCTCCTCACGGCCCTTCCGGTGACCGGCCAGGCTGGCCCACCTGGGGCCCAGGCCGATGATCCGCCGCGTGTACATTTCGTGGGCACGGGCGGCACGATCTCCAATCGGACGGGCGGGCGGCTCACCGTCAACGAGCTGGTCGAGCTCGTGCCGGACCTGGGTGACTTCGCCCGGGTGGAGTCGGAGCAATTCGCCAACGTGTCCAGCTCCCGCATGACTCTCGACCAATGGCTGCAACTGTCCCATCGCGTGAACGAGATCTTCGCCCAGGACCCTGATCTGGCCGGCGTCGTCGTCACGAGCGGCACCGACACGCTCGAGGAAACCGCCTACTTTCTCCACCTGACCGTCCGCAGCGAGCGCCCGGTCGTCGTCGTTGGCGCGATGCGGAACGCGAGCACGCTCGGCTACGAGGGCGCTGCAAATCTGCGCCAGGCGTTCCGGGTGGCAGCGGCCCCTCAGTCGCGGGGCAAGGGCGTCCTCGTCGTCCTCAACGACGAGATCAATTCGGCCCGCGAGGTGACCAAGACCGACGCCCGTCGTCTGCACACCTTCCAGTCGCGGGGGTACGGCGTCCTGGGTATCGTCGACCGCGACGGTCCGGTCTACTACCGCAGTCTGCTCCGCCGCCACACGCATCGGAGCGAGTTCGACCTGGCCGGCGTGACCGCCCTGCCCCGGGTGGACATCGTCATGGTGTACCAGGGGGCGTCGGGTGATCTGATCGAAGCGGCCGCGGACGCCGGCGCGCGCGCCATCGTCATCGCCTCGGCCGGCGCAGGCGCGATGAGCCCCGAGCAGTCGCCCGCGCAGACCTACGCCCAGGAACGCGGTGTGTTCGTCGTGGTGAGCACGCGCACGGGAAGTGGACGGATCACCCCAACCTTCGTACCATCTCCCGACGAGGAGTTGACCGACGCGCAGCGGTTGCGGATCGGCTACCGGGTCGCCGCGCAGGATCTGACACCGCTCAAGGCGCGGATCCTGATGATGCTGGCGCTCACCGAGACCGACGACGTCTCGGAAATCCGGCGGATGTTCGCGGAGTACTAGCACGCACCGACACGAGGTGGACGGGACGGTCGGGCCCACGGTCCAGGGGGCACCCAGGTGAGCCGAGCCGCCACGCTCGGCCTGTTGGTCGCCACCTACGTCGTGGTCTCGGTCGTGGCCTACACCGACTTCCCGCGGCGAACATCCGTACAACCTCTGACCGAGATCGAGCACGAGGGCCTTCTCGTCTGGCGCCGGCACAACTGCCAGGCGTGCCATCAGATCTTCGGGTACGGCGGCTTCCTCGGGCCCGATCTGACGAACCGCGTCGGTAATGAGACCGCGACTGACGCGCTGCGCCCCATGCTCACGCGGGGATCGGGTCGGATGCCCGCCCTGGATCTGCCGATCTCCGAACAGGACGCCGTCCTTGCCTACCTGCGGAGGCTCAACAGGTCTGGACGATCGCAGCCCGTCCCGCTCGGCGCCGGGCAGACTGCGGACCCGGTGGACCACTTCCAACAGATCACGACGGCCTGGATCCGAGAGGACGGCCGCGATGTGGCCCCGGCGGTCCGTCGGGGCAGCGAAGTGTGGGGTCTCCAGCGGTGCGGCACCTGCCATCTTCCGTTCGATGTGGGTCCGGTGCTGTCGCCAGATCTGTCCGGAGCGGCCGTGGATACGTCGGTGGCCCGACTCCACGATCTGCTGGACCGCGGGAAAGGCCGGATGCCCTCGTTTCGCCTGACGCGAGAGGAGACCGTCGATCTGAGTGCCTACCTGGCGTGGGTCTCCACCCACCGAGCCGACCTGGTGATGCTCAACGATCGGATGCTGGACCGCGAGCCGTTTTCGTGGACGGAGGTGCCATGGTTCGAGTACCGGTGAGCGAGGCCACCACCGCGTCTCGGGCGTTCGTCTGGATGGCCCTGCTGGCCCTCGGAGCCTGCGCCGTCACGATAGTCAGCGGAACGCTCGCGGCGCTGACCTACACCGATTCAGAGCTGGTGCTGCGATCGGCCCAGCTCACCCTGCAGCAGCTCCGACCGGTGCACGAGACGTTCGCATTCGCCTGGGTGTTCCTGGGCGGCGTCGCGATCGTCTACTTCTATCTGCACCACACGTTCGGCCCCCCGTCAGCAGCGATGCGACGACGCACCGTCTGGCAGATCGTGCTCTGGACGGTCGCCGGCCTGGGCATCCTGGTGACGCTCCTCTCGGGGCGGTTCACCGGGCGGGAGTACCTCGGCTACCACCCCGCCTTTTCCGTCCTCATCCTGGCGGGATGGCTCCTGTTTGCGTGGAACTTCTTCGAGCAGAGCGGGATCTCGCTCTCGAACCGCCCCGCCTACATCTACATGTGGTCGATCGCCATTCCGCTCTTCGTCATCACCTACCTCGAGGGGCACCTGTATCTGTTCGACGTCGTGAGTGGGCGGCCGGTACGCGACATCGCGATTCAGTGGAAGGCCAACGGCACGCTCGTCGGGTCGTTCAACCTGCTCGCCTACGGATCGCTGATGTGGGTCTCCGGGCGCATCCGCGGGGACGACGGCTACGCCCATTCTCGGACGGCGTTCGCGCTCCTGTTCGTCGGCGTGCTGAACACGTTCACGAACTACGGGCACCACACCTACCACCTGCCTCAGACGGCCTGGATCCACTGGATCAGCTTCGTCATCAGCATGCTCGAGGTAATCATCCTCGCCAAGGTGTTCCTGGACGTGCTGGCCCTGCTGTGGACGGCTTCGGATCCCCAGGCCCACCGTGTCTCGCAGTGGTTCATTCGCTCCGCGACGATGTGGACGTTCGTGATGACCGCGGTCGCGATAGCCCTGGCGGTCCCGCCCCTGAATACGCTGATCCACGGCACCCACGTGGTCGTGGCGCATTCGATGGGAAGCATGCTCGGCATCGACTCGATGATCCTGTGGGCGGCGCTCGCCTACGGCCTCGAGGCCGTCCTGGGCTCGCAACATCCGGTGGTGTGCGGGCGTCGCGTCCGCCTCGCGGCACCGCTCCTCAGCCTCTTCCTCTTCGTCTTCTTGCTCTCTTACCTCGCCCGCGGTGCTGCGGCGGGGTGGGCGCGCTATGTCGGCCCCTCTGCTCCGGACTTCTCGTGGCTGATCGCGGTATTTCCCGGCGTCATGGCGCTGTCCGGCATCGGGCTGGCCGTGACGGTCCTATGGATCGTGGCCCAGTGGATGGTCGCGCTTTGGTCGGCGATGAGGCCGACACACAAGGAAGGTTGCAGGTGATGATGAAGCTGACGCAGCTCGGAATCGTTGGGGCGCTCGTGGGGGTTCTGCTCCTGTCCATGCCAGGCTGTGGAGACCCGCCGGAACCCGCGATCGAAGAACCGACTGGATCGATGACGACCGCCGCCGCCCTGACCGACGCCGTTGCCGCAAACCCACTCCCCGACTTTTCCGAGTGGTGGCCGATCGGTGACGAGTTTGCCACGCTCATGTCAGACGCGATCGTCTCGGAGTGGACGGCGTTGGCCGGCAATGCTGGCGGGTTCGAGACGGTCAGCGATCACGCGACGGAGTATCTCGACATCGTCTATCAGCGTGATGCCCCAACGTCGCTCGTCCAGGACTTCGCCGCCAAGGCGTTCTCGACGCCGCTCGAGTCGGGTGAATTCGACGCGCTGTCGTACGCCTTCTATCGCTCGGCGTTCGACCTGATCGAAGCCAACCTGGACGCCTACGAGGAGCCGCTCGAGGCCGAGCGGCGAAACTTCACGCGCCGCGTCGGGCAGCGTGCGTTCGCGACGCTCGAAGATCGGCTCGGCCTGGAGCTGCCGGCAGGTCTCGACGACCAGGTAAGTTTTGAGATACTGAGGGCCGCGATCGATTCCATCACGACCTTCCTGAAGCAGGATGGGTACTTCCGGGACCACGGCGCCTTCGTCTTCGACGTCGATGTCGAACACCAGGGGCAACGGCTAGGCCAGCCCGACGCGGAGTTCGTCGACCGCCTTCAGACGGCCGGCGTTGCCCACGCACTCTTCGAGATGGGCTATCCGGTCATCCTGCCGTCAGCCGTGTACCTGTTCGCCACGGTCGGGGAAGCGCAGCATCATTCCTCGCGGACTGTCGAGGAGCTCTTCGCTCGAGTCGGCTACGTCGCCAGCGAGACGCACGACTTCGATCCGAGCGGCTACCCGCCGGACATGGTCGTGGAACTGTGGGAGGTCAGGAGGCGCTGACGGCCGTGGCGCCCGCCTTCGCCGCTACGCGGCTCCGGCGAGGCTACATTCACTCGGAGAGTGAAGGTTGGTGGACCAGACGGGGTTCGAACCCGTGACCTCGTGAATGCCATTCACGCGCGCTCCCAGCTGCGCCACTGGCCCATTCGAACGTTGCGCCGCAGCTCTCCATCTTAGCCGAGCGGCCTGCCGCCGATCAACGGACCCGGTCCGCGAACGGCCACGGCCCGATCAGTCGTGCGTAGTCCTCGGGCGTGTCGATGTCGGTGAACGCGCCGGGATCGTCGATCGCCACGTTGACGATCGACGCCTCGTGGGCGCGGATGACCGCCTTTGTCCCCACGGTCTCGTCGGCGCCGCGCAGGTCATCGAACATCGCTCGACCGAAGGCGACCGGATGCCCGTGGGTGTCGCCTGAGGCGGGCCGGACGATCGGCCCCTCGCCCGCCCGGAAGACCTCGAGGACCCGTCGCACCGTCTCCGGACTCACCAGCGGCGCATCGACCAGCGTGACCAGCATCCCGGTCACGCCGGGCCGGTCGACGGCGCCGAGCGCCGCGTGCAGCGACGACAGCTGGCCCCGCTCGGGATGTGGATTCACGACCAGGCGCGGCGGGCGCGAGCAGTGTTCGAGCGCCGGCGCGACGTCGCCTGAGAGCGCCGAGACCACGACCACGACATCGTCGACGCCGCCGCTCCAGAACGCCTCTACGAGCTGTGAGAGAAACGTCTGGCCCGTCGCGCCGATCGGCAGGAGGGCCTTCGATCGTCCCATCCGAGAGGAGGCGCCGGCCGCCAGAACGACACCGGGGATCATCCGAGCCGCCTCCGTGCCAACCACCGCGGATAGAACCGACCCATCGGGCCAGTCTAGCAGCCCCTCAGGGCCGCTCCGGTCGCCGGCGCCGTGCTAGAATTCCGCCATGGCCTTCGATGTCCAGATCCGTTGCCAGCGGTGCGGCGACCAGATGGAACTGAGCGACCCGACCCGCGACGGGGAGTGGAAACCGCAGCAGTTCTGGACCTGTCGGCGATGCGGCCGCCACTTCTGGACGACCTACCCGAAGCCGAAGCCGCCGGCACCGAAACCGGCTCCAACGTCAAGCTAGACAACAACTTAGCCTTACCGGGCGGCACTGATCGCCGGCGCGAGCCGTGGGATCGCTTGGGCGAGGCGCGCCGACCCGGCAATTGCCGGTAAAGCACGGTGTAGGCTTGACTTCCTTCTTGGGATCCACCTACACTTGGCGCGCTTTACGCTGGCGTTGGTGTCGGATAGGGTCTGTTTTTCTGCGGGCTCCAACGGCTACGTGTTGGCGTGGACCGGCCTCCGTAGTGTTCGGGGAGGCCGGAATCGGGGCCGTGTTCCGGCCGCGGGAAGAACGTCGGTGTCGCGTTCCAGCCTCTTTGCGGGCCGCGTACATCGCGGCTGCCTCCCACGACAAGCGGTCTCGTCATCTCTGGGGATGGGTCCCGGGGGTTCGTCGATCGGAGGACTAAAGGTATGCCAAGCGGTACGATTGCACGGCTCCTCATCGATAAGGGGTTCGGGTTCATCCGCGATGAGGGCGGGATCGAGCACTTCTTCCACCGCAGCTCGGTGCGGGGTGGGGTGGTGTTCGAGCTACTCCGTGAGGGTCAGCACGTCGAGTTCACCGTGGAGGAGTCCGCCAAGGGCCCGCGCGCCGGCGAAGTGCAGCTCATCGAAAAGTAGCAACCCACGCGACCGTCGCGCACCCCGCGCGGCGGTCTCCACGCTTCGCTCCTCCCACCCAGTGCGTTTCGAGTGTGGTTGCTGGCTGAGTGTGCCGCCTCGGCCCGCCGAAGTGCCATGGAAGCGAACGGGGCCCGGTGGCCCTCCCGGTCTTCAAAATCGGTCGCTCCCCGCTCTGCGGGGGGGCTGGGTTCGACTCCCAGGCGCTTCCGCCATAACTTGTTCTGACCTTGCCCCCTTAAACCGGTCCAAATCTAGAGAGAGGATTTTGGGCCGAGAGGGGGCAGGAGATGCCGAAGAAACGCTGCACGCCGGAGCAAATC
>PCAK01000007.1 GCA_002730525.1 Acidobacteriota bacterium
GAGGAAGGGTTCGCGCAGATGGAGCGCGCGGCGCCGCTGGCACTGGCGGCCTTCAAGACAGCGCTCGAGTTGCCGGAGCTCAAGATCGTCTTCGGTACCGATGCGGTCGCTGGCGCCCACGGGCGCAACGCGCAAGAGCTCGCCTACCGCGTGCGCACGGGCGGCCAGACGGCCGGTGACGCCATCGTATCGGCGACCTCTCTGGCGGCTGAGTCGCTGGGGCTGGAGGACGAGATCGGCGCGATCGCGCCGGGGGTGGCCGCCGACATCATCGCGCTCGACGGAGACCCGCTCGAGGAGATCGGCGCGCTCGGCCGCGTGGTGTTCGTCATGAAGGGCGGCACGGTCTACAAGTTCGAGCCGGCCGGCTCGCGATGACGCATACGGCATCGGACGTGACGGAGGCGAGGACGTCGCCCTGTCGGGCTCGTCCAGGCGGTTTCGCCCTGCGGGCTCGCCGAGGCAGCCCTGAAGGACTGCCCTACAACGTTGGCTATCTCCGCTTCCCCAACTGCACCTGGCACTTCGCGATGAATTCCTTCTGCTCGTCGTCGAGCGGGGCATTCTCCGCCCCGGCGGTCCAGGCCTCCCGCGCCTCGTCGTCGCGACCGAGCGCGGCCAGCGCGCTCCCCCGCCAGTACCGAGCCCGGGCCTCGCGCGGCCTCGACGGGCGTCCGACGTGGACGTTTTCGGGGTAGGTCAGCGCCGCGTCGAAGTCCTGTAGCGCCGCCGCCGCGTCTCTCGGGTCGCCCGCATCCAGCCGCAGCCGGCCCCGCTCGATGTGGGCAGAGACGAAGACCAGCCAGTTGTCGATGTCGCCTTCCCAGTTCGAGTAGGTCGACCGCTCCAGGAGATGGATGGCGTCGTCGTAGCGCTGCTCGTCGAGATAGGCACGCGCCAGGACCGTCGTCACGTCGCCGCGCCACGGCAATTCGGTCTTCATCGCTTCCAGGATCGCGATCGCCTCGGGCCGGTGGCCCGCTGCAACCAGGACGTCGGCGAGGTCACGGTGGGCGACCTGGTCGGACGGTTGCGCCTCGACCGCATCGCGCAGCCAGGCAGCCGCCTCGTCGAGCGCGCCTTTCCGCTTCCAGGCGTCGATGCCGAGATTCCGAGACGCCACCGACCGTGTCGCGTCCCGCGCCGCGGCCTCCCAGTGTCGAGCGGCGTCTTCGGATCGGCCGAGGCCGGCCAGGAGGTTGCCGAGGTAGAGATGCGCCGCGGCATCGTCGGACTCCCGATCGATCGCATCCTCGAAGATCGGCAACGCGTCGATCTGCGACGGAAAGACGTAGTCCGCCCTACACGCTCTGGCGCGCTGGAGATACTCGTCGGCGTCCGCGTCGTCACCGGCCCGCCTGGCGTAGTAGGCAGCGTGATACAGCGGCAACGGGCGAATGGCGTCGTCAGGCGCCGAGTCGATCAGCGTCGCGGCCACCATCGCGGCGGCCTCGGCGAACCGGCCGACGTCGGCCATAGCGAGACCCAGTTCGAGGCAGGTGAACTCCAGTTCGCCGGTCATCTCTCGGGCCCCGGTGGCGAAACTCGCCCAGTCGCCGGCGGAGAGCGCGATGACGGCACTCGGAACGAGCCGATTCGTGCCCTGGGCGATCGCCTCTTCGGCCAGTCGCGTCGCCCGATCCGAATCGCCTGCGAAGTGCGCCGCCAGCAGCATCCACTCGAACAAACGGACCCGGTCGATCTCGGCCAGTTCGTGCGCCGTCGTGAACGCGGCGAGCGCTTCATCGAATGCGCCTTGACGCATCGTGACCCGACCGACGACGCCGAGGCCGAGTGCCTCGCTCTCGCGTCGCGCGGCGGCCTCGGTTCCGCACGCCAGCGCCTCGTCCAGTCGATCCTGACGGAGTCGGATGACGCCGAGCAGGTGCCAGGCGGCGCCATTGTCGGAATCGACGTCCACGACCCGCGTGAGGCGGTTGGCCGCCGACTCGTACAATCCTGCTTCCAGGTCGAGCCGGGCGAGCGCGACAAGCGCGCCGGCATGCGCCGGTGAGGCTGCCAGCGCCCGCTCGTGCCAGTCGCGCGCCTTCACGCGGTCCATCAGCCGTTCGAACTCGACGCCGTGGGCGTGCATCGCATCGACGTCACCTGGCTCGGGCTCGGGTAGTTCGACGTGGAGTGTTGTCGGAATCTCCACGTCCGGAATCTCCAGGGGCGATCGATACGCCGCCAGCGCCGTCCCGTCAGCCGCGGTGATCTGGACGTCTACCGGCGCGCCTTCGCCGACCTTCAGGCTGACGCGCGTCGCCTCTTCGGGCCGGAGATCCACCTGAAGGCCGATGAGCGAGGTCGCGTCTCGCGTCAGTTCGACCCGGGCGTTCGGGAACTCCGCCGTCGCGGCGATCCGGAACTCGACATGGCCGTCGGCCTCCGCCCGCTCGATGGCGACATCTTTCGTCGCATACTCGAAGCCGGTCCCGAGTCCGCCAACCGGATACCACCACTCCTGCCAGGCGACCTCGCCGCCAGGCCCGAGGACGCCGTAGTCGGTCTGGGTGCGGAGCGGACCGCTCTGCACCTCGATGTACGAGCGCGGGTCGTCGGCCAGTGCAATCTGGCTCATCCGGCCGGCGTCGGATTGGCCCCAGGTCCACGCCTTCTTGCCCGGGACGAAGCGGTGGTCGGCGCACTGCACCAGGCCGTAGTCGTCGCCGACGTCGTAGGCGCCGAAGAAATCGAACGGGCAGTCGTAGGCGAAGACCGGAGTGGCATCGGGATAGTTTCGGAGCCAGCGCAGGTCGCGGCCGTCGGCATCGGCAAACGGCCAGGCAAAGAACCGATCGTGATCGCTCGCGACCTTCATCGGATAGCAGAACCGCGTCTCGGGCGTGTTCGGAAACGCCGTGTTGTTCCAGAAGTAGTAGCTGTGCGGGCCGTCGGTCGGATTGAAGATCACGATCCGCTCGTCGAGCGCGGCCCGGCCGGGATGCAGCGTGAACCGGACCTCCCAGGCCGTCCGGAAGTTCATTTCGGTGTAGCCGATGACGAACGACGCCGAGCCGTCGGGGTGTTCGACGCTCACCACATCGACCGGGGCATAGCTCGTCACGGTGTGGCTCTGCGGGCCCCGGTTCCACTCGACACCGCCCGAGAACCAGGCGCCTCTGAGCGCGATGAGCCCCGGCTTGATCACCGGGTTCCGGTAGAACATCTCGCGACCACGGACCTTGTCGAAGACGGACAGGATGCGGCCGCCCAGTTCGGGGATGCACATCGCGCTCAGATACTCGTTCTCGAGGAAGAGCGCGCGGTAGGTCGTGTCGACCTTCGTCCGTGAGAGATGGTCCTGCATCGTGTAGGGGTAGATGAGCGTCCCCTCCAGCTCGAAGAACCGCGGGTTCACGTCGTCGGGATGCAGCGGATAGGTCGGAACGACGACCTGGTCGGTCCAGGTTCTGACGGCAGCCATGAGGCGAGTCGGGCGACAGCGGCCGGGCTACTTCACCGCCTTCGTTTCGCGAAGCTTGGCGATCTCGGCATCGTCGTAGCCGGCTTCGCGCAGCACGACGTCGGTGTGCTGCCCCAGAAGCGGTGCCGGTCGGCCGGTCGTCACGGGCGTCGCCGACAGCTTGAGCGGCGAGCCCAGCGTGCGAATCGTCCCAAGCGTCGGGTGCTCGGTCTCGACGACCATCTCGCGCGCCCGAACCTGAGGATCGTCCACGACTGCCGCGTAGTTGTTGATCGGCCCGGAGGGAATGTCGTGCGCCTCGAACAGTTCGAGCCAGTGGTCGCGCGGCTCGGTCTCGGTGATCCCCTCGATCTTCTTGGCCAGGGCCGCGCGATTCCTGACTCGGGCCGTGTCGTCGACGTAGTCGGGATCGGTCGCCCACTCGGCATGGCCCAGCAGGCCGCACACGCGCTGAAAGATCCGATCGTTGGCGCCGCCGAGCGTGATGTAGCCGTCCGAGCACTTCACCGCCTGGTAGGGCGCGCTCATCCGATGCGCCGACCCGAGGGGCGCCGGCACGCCGGTGCCGGAGAAGTACTCGGTCGCCTCCCACACCGACATCGCCACACCCGCGTCGACGAGCGACGTGTCGATCTGCTGGCCGCGGCCGGTCGTCGCGCGATGATGCAACGCCGCGAGGATGCCGGTCGTCGCGAAGAGCGCCGCGCCGAGATCAGTGATCGGGATGCCGGCCTTGGTCGGCGGGCGCCCGGGTTCGCCGGTGACCGAGATGATGCCGGAGACCCCCTGTGCCACCAGGTCGAACCCGCCGTGGGTCGCCTTGGGGCCGGTCTGGCCGTAGCCGGAGATCGACGCGTAGATCAGTCGCGGATTGACGTCGGCCAGCGTCGCGTAGTCGAGACCGAGGCCGGCCATGACTCCTGGGCGAAAATTCTCGATGAGGACGTCGGCCGACGAGGCCAGGCGCTCGAAGACCCCACGACCGGCATCGGACTTGAGGTCGATGACGATGCCGCGCTTGCCGCGGTTGACCGCGTTGAAGCTCGGGCTGTCGCCGCCGGTCGCCCCAGCCATTCGCCGCGTGGAGTCGCCGGCGCGCGGCTCGACCTTGATCACGTCGGCACCCATGTCGCACAGTAGCATCGCGCAGTACGGCCCGGCCATCACCTGGGTGACGTCGAGCACGCGGAGACCGGCCAGAGTGCCGCCGCTAGGCATGGGCCATACTAGCAGTCCGTCAACCGCAGGAGCCACGCATCGTGCCTACCCCTCACGCCACCTTCGAAACGATCGGTCCGCTGGCCACGCTGACGTTCAACCGGCCAGAGGTGCGGAACGCCATGACCTGGGAGATGTACCAGGCGCTGTTCGACGCCTGCGAGGCCGTCGACTCGTCCGAGGAGATCCGCACCCTCATCCTGAAGGGCGCGGGCGGCGAGGCGTTCGTGTCGGGCACCGACATCGCGCAGTTCCAGGAGTTCGACTCGCCGGGCGACGGCATCGCCTACGAGCGGAGGCTCGACGAGGTCATGGACCGGCTCGAACGGGTGGCGAAGCCGACCATCGCCCAGATCGAGGGCGTGGCAACCGGCGGCGGCTGCGCGATCGCGCTGGCGTGCGACCTGCGCTACTGCACGCCGGAGTCGCGCTTCGGCATGCCGATCGCCCGCACCCTGGGCAATTGCCTATCGGTGGCCAACCATGCCCGGCTGGTCGACCTGATCGGCCCGGCCCGCGTGAAGGAGTTGCTCTTCACCGGCCGGCTCATCGATGCCGCCGAGGCGGCGTCGCTGGGGTTCGTGAATCGGATCGTCGACGCCCGGCGGCTGGGGCAGTCGGTGCGCGAGACGGCGGCGGCGATCGCCGAGAACGCGCCGCTGACGATCATGGCCACGAAGGAGATCGTTCGCCGGATTCAGGCCGGACGACGGCTCGACCCGGATGACGCGCGCGATCTGATCGAGCTGTGCTACACGAGCGAGGACTTCGCCGAGGGGGTCGCGGCGTTCCTGGCGAAGCGGCCGCCGAAGTGGACGGGGAAGTGAGGCCTTCGCTGCCGCCTCAGCGGCCGGTCACCTTGCGGAACTCGTCGACGAAGACCTCGTTCTCGAGCGGCAACCCCACCGACACCCGCATGTAGCCGTCCATCTCGAACGCCTGGCGCACCTTGACCTTGCGCTCCTGCAGCAGCGAGAGGAACGTCTCGAGCGTGTCGCCGACATCGACTGTCACGAAGATGGTCTGCGTCCGCAGCGGCGCGTATCCCAGCGCCTCGAGTTGATCGTACAGATACTGCTTGCCCTCACGCACGACCTCGACCGAGCGCGTGACGTGATCGGGATCCTCGAGGGCGCCGAGCGCGGCGGCGATCGAGAGCGTGTTCTTGTTCAGCTGGCCGAACCCGAACCTGGCCAACCGCTGCATCAGTTCGGGGTTGCCGATCCCGTAGCCGACCCGGATCCCCCCGAGCCCGTACGCCTTCGAGAACGTGCGTGTGACGAGCACGTTCTCGCGCTCCTGCGCCAGGGCGATCGCCGAGGGATAGTCTGGCTCGTCGACGAAGTGGATGTAGGCCTCGTCGACGCAGAGCACGACATCGTTCGGCACCCGCTCGGCGAAACGCCGCAACTCGCCGGCGGCGAGCAGTTGCCCGGTCGGGTTGTTGGGGTTGCAGACGAACACGATGCGGGTCTCGTCGTCGATGGCGTCGAGCATCGCGTCGAGGTCGAGGCTGAAATCGTTCGTCAATGGTACCCGTCGAACTTCGCGATCCAGCGTCTCGGTCTTGCGCGGCACATCGGGATACGACGGCGACGCCGTCACCGTGTTGCCGGAGCGATCGAAGTACGATGCCGTCACCAGCAGGCTGAGAATCTCAGACGACCCGACACCGGTCAGGATCGTCTCCTCCGGAATGTCGTGATGCGCCGCGAGCGCCTGCTCGAGCTGGTTGTGGAACGGATACCGGTTCATGCCGAACATCCGACTGGCGACGGCTTCGATGGCGCGGCGAGACGAGCCCAGTGGGTTCTCGTTGATCGACAGTTCGACCAGTTCGGGGTCGTCGAGACCCACGCCGCGAATGTCGCGCAGCACCGGCGAGTTGACGAGCTGCGCGGCGGCTTCCCACCAGGGCGTACCCGCCAGGGTCAACCCGGCGCTGCCGGCGATCGTGCGGCGGAAAAAGCTTCGGCGATTCATCTGGTTCTCCCCTTCCGACTAGCCAATCCCGATCTTCAGCACGGTGAATAGCAGATAACAGACGGCGGCGCCGACGACGGTCATCGAAAGGCCCCAGGCCATCAGTTTATTGAACAGGGCGCGCGGGTCCTCGCTCTTGGGCGCGGCCGCCAGGCAGAGCGCGCCGAGTGTCGACAGGGCCGAGACATCGACGATGTGCCCGCCGACGTTCATCGCCGACGCGATCGCTATCGGCGGCACGCCGCCCAGTGCCTCGGACAGTCCCGGCACCGTCGGCAGCATCGCCGGCAGGACGACGCCCGACGTCGAGCTGTAGATCGAGATGAACCCGGTCGAAAAGGCGATGACCGCCGTGACCGACTCGGGTGTGGACATGCCGGCCAGCAGCCGGGTGAACAGGTCGAGGCCGCCGGTCTCGTCGAGCAGTGAGATCAGCACGGTCACGCCGCAGACCATCATGATGACGCGCCACGGCATCATGTTGACCGCTTGAAACTCGTCGCCCACCTTGAAGAGCGACAGCAGAATGGCGCCGGTGAAGGCGCCCATCCCGATATTCACGCCGAAGAAGATGACTCCGACGATCAGCGCGAGGATCACCGCCATCGTCACGTAGTGATCGCGCGTGAAACTCCAGTCGGTATCCTCGCCGCCGCTCCCCGGCACCTCGATCTCGCCGGTGTGGCGCTTCCCCATCAGCTTCAATCCGCCGAGCAAGAAGTACGCGCCAAAGGCGATCACCGTGTGCGCCGCCATGTTGTTCAGATAGTTGTGCCACTCGAACCCGATGAGCCCAACGTCGGCCATGACGCCGTTGACGATGACGCCGGTCGGCGCGATCGGTGACAGCGAACCGGCATTGGCGCCGTTCCCCACCATGATGGCGACCAGGAACGCCGGGATGCCGACCTGTCCGGCCACGGCCATCGCCATCGGCGCAATGATCGCCGTCGACGCGATATTGCCGGGGCCGATCGACGCCAGGACGAACGCCAGGACGAAGAACATCATCGGGATGACGCCGACATTTCCGCGGCAGTAGAGCACCGCGCGGCGGGCAATCCGGTCAAGCGTGCCGTTCGCCTGGGCCTGAGAGAAGAGCAAGGTCACGCCGGCTAGTGTGAGGAAGAGCCGGGTCGGGAAGCCCGCCATGATTTGGTTCGGCCCGACGCCGGCGTAGAGGCCGACCAGCCAGGCGAGCGCGATCGCGAGAAAGCCGACGTGCAGCCGGATCGTGCAACTGACGACGATCGCAACCAGCAGGGCGAGCAACGAGACCGAAGCGGCATCGAACATGGGGCGGCGAGTATATCAAGGAGGCGGGAGGCCCGGCGGCGGGTGAGCCGAGCGTACGACGGCGGAAGCGTAACTCAGCCCGGTTCCAGCCGATCTCCAGGACGCGGGCCGGCAGCGGGATCGCATAGGTGTTCCAACCGGGCTCCAACGTCACGCGACCCACACGACGGTCGTTGACCTCCAGGCTGAGCCCATGTCGAACGGAAGCGCCGAGACCGGAGTTGACCTCGATCTCCAGCGTGCCGGAACCGCCGGTCGCCACGTAGAAGCGGAAGCTCGCCCACCAGTCGACAATGGCGCGACTGTCGGCCGTCGTCGAAACCTGGGCACGCCGCTCCCAGCCATGGCCCAGGAAGTCGTCGAACGCCGGGTCCACCGGGTCGATGACGTCGGTGCTGACCGAAAGCTGCTGAGCCGGGACGTAGTCGGTAAACGGTTCGACGCGCTGGGGCGAGTTGCACGCCGCCAAGGCCAGCACAAGCGCCGCGCCGAGCCAGGTTGACCAACGCAAAGGTGTCATCACCGACCCTCAAGGTGTCTCAGGACCGAGCGGTTGTCGCCCTGCGCTACACTCAATGCCGATGCGCGACCCGATTCATCCGATCGCCGAGCGCCTCGCGCGCGAGTTGGAGGGCGACGTCCGGTTCGACGCGATGACGCGGGAGCTGTTCTCGACCGATGCGAGCAGCTATCGGATCGTGCCGCTCGGCGTCGTCTTTCCGAAGCATGCTGACGACGTCCAGCGGATTGTCGATCTGACGGCGCGCGATCGGATCGCACTCTTGCCGCGCGGCGGAGGCACCAGCCTGGCCGGCCAAGCCGTTGGCGAGGCACTGGTCATCGATTTCTCCAAGTACATGAACCGCGTCGTCGAAACCCACATCCCCGAGCACGACGACGACGCGTGGGCGAGGGTGCAGCCTGGAGTCGTCCTCGACAACTTCAATACCCACCTGCGGCCCACCGGCTTCATGTTCGGCCCGGAGGTCTCGCCGTCGTCCCAGGCGACGCTGGGCGGCATGGTGGGCAACAACTCGTGCGGGTCGCGCTCGATCCGCTACGGCAAGATGGTCGACCACGTCATCGAGCTGCAGGGGTTCCTGGCGAGCGGCGCGCCCTTTCGATTCGGACAGCTGTCGGAAACCGAACTGGCCACCGCACTCGCGGGCGATGACGACACCGACCGGATCATCCAGACGGTGAACCACCTCGCCGTCACCCACCGTGACGAGGTCGATCGCCGTTTCCCGAAGATTCAGCGCCGCGTGGCCGGCTACAACCTCGACGAACTGGGGCTCAGGAACGGATTCAACCTGGCGGGGCTGCTGGTCGGGTCCGAGGGCACGCTGGCCATCAACCACGAAGCCCGCGTCCGGCTCGTCCGGAAGTCTGCCCACACAATCCTCGGCGTCTGCCACTTCGACACCTTCGCCGCATCGATGCACGCCTCGGCGCCGATCGTCGGGCTGTCGCCCCACGCCATCGAACTCAGCGACAAGCTGCTGATCGATCTGGCGCGCGAGTCGCCGCTCCATCGCGACAAGCTCCACTTCGTCCGCGGCCGTCCCGAAGCGCTGCTCATCGTCGAGTTCGCCGGCGAGACGCTCGAACCGCTGATGCGGCAGCTCGACGACCTGGCGACGCTGATGCGCGACCTCGGCCACGGCGACAACGTCGTCCGGATCACCGAGCCCGCGCGCTGCGCCGACGTCTGGGCGGTCCGCAAGGCGGGCCTCGGCCTGTTCGGCAGCGTCAAGGGCGATGCCAAGCCTGTCGCGTTCGTGGAGGATACGGCGGTTGCGCCCGAACAGTTGCCGGCGTTCACGGCCGAGTTCCGCGAGTTGCTCGAGCGCCACGGCGTCCGCGCCGCCTTCTACGGCCATGCGTCGGTCGGGTGTCTGCACATCCGCCCGATGCTCGACCTGCGCACGGCCGATGGCGTCACGAAGTACCGCGCGGTCGCCGAAGAGGTGACCGAGCTGGCCCTGAAGTACGGCGGCACCCACTCGGGTGAACATGGCGAGGGGCTGGCCCGCTCCGAATTCAACCCCAAGGTCTTCGGGGAGACGCTCTACGCCGCGTTCCGGGAGGTGAAGGCGGCGTTCGACCCCGACGGCCGGATGAACCCCGGCAAGAAGGTCGACGCGCCGCCGATGGACGAGAACCTCCGCTACGGTGCCGATTACACCACTGCATTCCCGGTGCCGCTGCTGGACTACTCGGACGTCGGCACGATGGCCGACGCGATCGAGATGTGCAACGGCAACGCACGCTGCCGCAAGTCCGAGGTCGGCACGATGTGTCCTTCCTACATGGTGACGCTCGACGAGATGCACTCGACGCGCGGCCGCGCCAACGCGCTGCGCGCGGCAATCTCGGGAGCGCTGCCCGCCGAGAGTCTCTTCTCGGAGGAGATGCACGAGGTCATGGATCTGTGCATCGGATGCAAGGCGTGCAAGCTCGAGTGCCCGTCGCACGTCGACATGGCGAAACACAAATACGAGTTTCAGATCGGCTACCACGCGCGCGAGGGCGTCCCGCTTCGCACCCTGGCCCTGGGGAACGCGCACACGGTAGCGGCAATCGGTTCGGCGCTCGCGCCGCTCTCGAACCTCGGCCGATCCGGCCCGCTACGCTGGCTCACCAACGCTGTGCTCGGTCTCGACCCGCGGCGGTCACTCCCGCGATTCCGACGCGACACGTTCTGGCGCTGGTGGCAGCGGCGGACGGCGCCGGCCCACCAGGACCCGGCGCACACGGTGGTGCTGCTGGCCGACACCTTCACGAACTTCTACGAGCCGGAAGTGCCAATCGATGCGGTGCGGGTGCTCGAGGCAGCGGGGCGAACGGTCGTCGTGCCGGAGCCGACGTGCTGTGGCCGACCGCAGATCTCGAAGGGGCTTCACACCCAGGCCCTCGATGCCGCCGGCGCGTCCCTCCGACAGTTGACCGGGTACGTCGAGCGCGGCGTGCCGATCCTCGGCCTCGAACCATCGTGCCTCCTCACCTACCGGGACGAGTACCCGATGTTGCTGCGGACCGACGCCGCGCGTTCGCTGGCGGCCGGATCCTGGCTGGTGGAGGAGTACCTCGCGAACGAGAGTGCGGCGGGCCGTCTGGCTCTGCCCCTTCGACCGGTCGACACGCCGGCGCTACTCCACGGACATTGTCATCAGAAGGCGATCGCGACGACCCGGGCCACGCGGGCGGTGCTCGATCTGGTGCCTGGCCTCGACCTCACCGAGATTGATTCGGGGTGCTGCGGCATGGCCGGCTCGTTCGGCTACGAGGCCGGCCACTTCGACATCTCGATGGCGATGGCGGAGCGCGTTCTGGCGCCGCGCGTCCGGGGAGCGTCGAGCGACACGATCATCGTGGCCAACGGCACATCGTGCCGGCACCAGATCGCGGACACGACCGGCCGCCAAGCGATGCACGCCGTGCAGGTGCTGGCGCGGGCGCTGGACTTCGCCTCCGGCTCGTCCCGGCAGCCCTGAAGGACTGCCCTACACCTGTCCGAGACTCGTCCCGGCAGCCCTACGCTTCGTCTCGTGCTCGGCCACGCAGCGTGCTCGCGGCCGCGGCGTCGAGCCACCAGGTGAGCGTGCCGTGCACTGGTACCAGGCGCTGCGCCGGCCAGCGATCGGGATCGTGCGGCCCCTCCAGCGTCTCAAGCACGGCGTCCGCCTTCGAGGCGCCGATCACAATCAGGTGCACCGCCGCACTTCGCTTGATGAACGCGGATGTCAATGTCAGCCGTCTCGGTGGCGGCTTCGGACTGTCGCGAACGGCCACGACCAACCGATCCGACCGACCGACCGCGCCCGCACCGGGAAAGAGCGATGCGATGTGGCCGTCCGGCCCCAGCCCGAGGAGAACCGCATCGAGCGCGGGCGCTTCGCCGCCCGTGGCGTCCCGGAGCACGCGCTCGTAGCTGGCAGCGACGTCCTCGAGGTCGGCTTCATCCAGATCGTCGCTTGCGACCATCGGGTGGATCCGATCCTCGGCCACCGGATCCGTCGCCAGGAGCGTTTCGCGGACCATCCGGTAGTTGCTATCGGCGTGGTCGCGGGGCACGACTCGCTCGTCGCTCCAGAACAGCTCGAGCGCATCCCAGGGCAAGTCGCCCCACGCCGCCGGTGAGGGCGAGCCGGTACGGGCCGCCGGCCGCCTGGCAGGCGCGCGCCTCTTCGACGATTGTGGCGGCCAGCGCCTGGTGCAATTCCCCGGCCTGGTCGAAGATGCGTCGTCGGGCTGCGGCTCCAATCTTCATCGCCCCGAAGGATAGCAGGCCACGTCGGGGAATAGTCTGACGCGGCCGTCGGTGATAGGCTCTGCCTTCCGGAAGCCCAAGGCGAGCACAGCGCGCCTCGCGCGGGTCGGAGTGGGGCACTTGGGGTCCGCGCGGGGGTTCGGGGCGTAGCCCCGACTTAGACATGCCACTGACCCACACGATCGTCGCACCGCACACGCCCCGCATGGGTGTCGAGGAGCGCGCGCCCGACTTCGTTCGCGCCCTCAGCGAGAGCCAGAAGGAGATGGGCGCGGCGATCCGCGCGACGAAGCCCGACGTCCTCATCATCAACTCGGCACACTGGGTCTGCACGTTCAACTGGCACGTCACCTGCCAGGCCGAGCATGTCGGTCACTGCGTCGCCGACGAGGCGCCGGACCTGATCGACGGTGTGCCCTATCGCTATCGCGGCGATCCCGAGATGGGCCGGGCGATCCTCGCCGGGTTCGAGGCCGACGAGATTCCGTGCGCGCCCAACGAGAGCACGCACTTCCAGTGGGACTACGGATCGTGGGTGCCCAGCAAGCACCTCGACCCTGACGCCCAGTTGGCGATCATTCTCATTGGCACGGTCACGAGTTCCGACGTCGACGAGTGCATGAAAGCCGGCACCGCCATCCGGCGCGCCGTCGAAAAGCTGGACCGGCGCGCCGTCTTCGCCGCCAGCTGCGCGTTCACCCACGAACTCGTCCGCGGCCCCGCGTCCTGGCCGACCGAGGAGCGGCAGAAGCTCGACGGCAAGTTCATCGAGATGCTCACGTCGGGTCGAATTGCCGAGGCCAAGAGCTGGTTCAAGGAGTACAACGCGGCCGTCGTCGGTGAGATGGGTGGTCGCACCCTCGCCACGTTCCTCGGGTGCCTTGACGAAGCGTCGACACGACCCTACACCGGAAAACAGTACGGCCCCTATACGCAGTCGTCGGGCAGCGGCAACGCCAACATCGCGCTCTGGCAGGCGTAGCGGACGGTTCCACCAGCCGAAAGGAATAGGGCGAGGATGAGCACGCAGGAAGACTACGAGAAGATCTACACCGAACTGATCGGGTTCGTACCGCCGCGTATCCACAACCGGATCCGGCTTGGCCTCGAAGTCGACCCCGAGTTGCTGCGCCAGGCCGAGGAGATCCGTCAGACAGCGATGTACCCGAAGTGCTTCGACGTGAAGACGGCTCAGCTGATGCTGGTCGGCATCTTGCTGGCCCACGCGGCACCCGCCGCCGAGTTCCACGCCCGTGCCGCCAAGCGCGCCGGCGCGACGAAAGAGGAGCTGCACGCGGTGGCCGGCCTGGCGTTCCTGTTCCGGGGCCTTCCCGCGTTCAACCTGGCGTCCGAGATCATCAACAAGATCTTCGACGAAGACGCCGCCTAGCGACGTCACGGCCGATGAAGCGCCTCGTCCAGGAACTGACGGTCGAGTGGGCGCACTGCGACGCCGCCGGCATTGTCTTCTACCCGTACTTCTACACCTGGTTCGACCAGGCCACTGAGCGGCTCTTCGGCGCCAACGGGCTGACCTACCCCGAACTGCGGACGCGCGGCATCGTCGGCATGCCACTGCTCGAAAGCGGAGCGAGCTACGAGAATCCCTGTCAGCTGGGCGAACGCTTGACGATGGACACGTGGGTCGACGACTGGCAGCGGAAGACGTTGCTGGTCAAGCATCGGCTGACGCACGCCGACGGGCGCCCCGCGCTAGAAGGCTTCGAGCGACGCGCCTGGGTCATCGCGGCGCCCGACGCTTCGCGCGGCATGCGGGCCGAGCCGATCCCGACAGACATCATCGCCCGCTTCGACGACTAGCGCGGGTATACTACGGGTTCGCCCCGTACCACGATGTCGCAGCAGTTGACGTCAGCAACGCCGGTTACCGCCCTGGGTTCGCCCGCGATCGACACGCGCGTCGTCGGCATCTCCACGGCGCTGTTCGCGGCGGGCACCGTCTACCTGGCAGCGACGGTTCACGCGCAGCAGGCGATGCTGTTCCTGGTGGGCGGCGTGCTGGGGTTGCTGCTCTACCACGCCGCGTTCGGGTTCACCTCGTCGTGGCGGATCTTCATCGCCGACCGGCGCGGCGCCGGGCTGCGGGCGCAAATGCTGATGCTCGCGGTGGCGTGCCTGCTGTTCTTCCCGGTCCTGGCGTCGGGCAATCCGATCTTCACCGAGTCGATCCGCGGCAATGTCAGCCCGCTGGGCTTCTCGGTCGTGGCGGGCGCGTTCATCTTCGGCGTCGGCATGCAGATCGGCGGCGGTTGAGCGTCGGGCACCCTCTTTGCCGCCGGCGGCGGCAACACCCGGACCATGATCACGCTCGGCGCCTTCATCGTCGGCTCGACGTTCGGCGCGCTGCACGAGCACTGGTGGAAGGCGCTGCCCGAGCTGCCGGCGGTATCCCTGGTTGCCAGCCTGGGCCTCGCCGGTGGCCTGGCGACCAGCTTCGCGATGTTCGGCGGCGTCGTGGCGATCACGCTCATGGCCGAACGCCAGCGTCACGGCCGCGTGCGGCAGCCCGCCAGGGCGCCGCGGCACGGCATGGCTCGTATTCTCCGCGGACCGTGGCCCCTCGTTGTCGGCGCGGTCGGCCTGGCGCTCGCCAACTTTGCGACGCTGGCGCTGGCCGGCCGGCCCTGGGGCGTGACCTCCGGGTTCGCGCTCTGGGGCTCGAAGGTCGCCGGAGTGATCGGCTTTGCGCCTGAGTCCTGGCCCTACTGGGCGTCGGCATCACGGGCCGCCTCGCTCGAGGGCAGCCTGTCCACCGACATCACGTCGGTCATGAATTTCGGCATCATCTTCGGCGCGATGATGGCCGCCGGCTTGGCCGGACGATTCAGTCCGATCTGGCAGATCCCCCGGCGCTCGCTCGTGGCTGCCGTGCTCGGCGGGTTGCTGCTGGGCTACGGCGCGCGCCAGGCCTACGGCTGCAACATCGGCGCGTACTTCAGCGGCATCGCCTCGGGCAGCCTGCACGGCTGGCTCTGGCTGCTGGCGGCCTTCTGCGGCGGCATCCTCGGCACGCGGCTCAGGCCGCTGTTCGGCCTGGCGGTCGAGCGAACCGGTGGAAGCTGCTAGGCAGGCGGAGATCTCCGGCACGGCAGGTCCGATTCGGAGGGACTCAGCGGGGCCGTGCATCAACGACCCGATGCGCCTTCGTCCCCGCGACGGCTGGGGGCAGCGTGCCCGGAGGCAGCAGTTCGATGGTGGCGCGCACGCGGACTGCGGCCGAGAGCGCCTGCTGGAGTCGCCGCTCGAGATCGCTCCTGACCTCACCTTCCACGACCGATCGGGCCTCGACGCGGAGGGTCAGTGCGGGCAACGTGCCGGTGTCGTCGATAACGATCGCGTACTCGTGGGCCAGTTCCTCGAAGCCACGGACGACGCCCTCGATGGCCGACGGGTACAGATTGACGCCACGGAACCAGATCATGTCGTCGACCCGTCCCTCGATCGAATCGCGCAGGCGATCGCCGGTGAACCCACATGCGCAGGGTCCGTCGGTGGCCAGCCGGGCGATGTCGCGCGAGCGATACCGCAAGAGGGGCTGCGTGTCGCCGACCAGGTTCGTGTAGACGACCTCGCCCGGCTCGCCGGGCCGAACAGCCTGGCCAGAGTCGGGATTGACGATCTCCGTGATCACGAAGTCACCAGCGATGTGGAGTGACGTCGAGTGTCGGCACCCGCCGCCGAGCGGAAAGAGTTCCGTCATGCCGTAGCCATCGTTGACGAAGGTGCCCCACCCGTCCATCAGGCGTTTGCGGGTGGCGGGCACGGCCGCGCCTGGTTCGCCGACGGACAGGATCGCCCTGATTCTCAGGCCTGGCAGATCGACGCCGATCTCCCGTGCGAGCTCAGCCAGATACAGCAGGTACGATGCCGTGCCGGTGACGACCGTCGGACGTAGCTCGGTGAGCACCCGAAGCTTCGTCTTCGAATCGTACAGGCCGGCCAGCACGACCATCGCACCCGCGCGGGCGGCGCTCTCGGTCCCCGCCATCGGCCCCATCAGCCCGTCGACCGGTCCTAGCGCCACGGTGATGTCGCCCGGCCCCGCGCGTGGATTGCGCTGAAACTTGTCGAGCACGTAGCCCCAGTCGCGCGCCGAGAAGACACGACGCAGCGGCCGGCCCGTCGTGCCGGACGTGGTCATGTACTTCGTCAGCTTCTCGCGACCGACGCCGACGTACGACCCGAACGGCGGGCAGGCAGCCTGGTCGGCCTGCAACTCCTCCTTCGTGCAGAACGGCAGCCGGGGCAGATCGTCGAGCCCGGCGACGTCGCCCGGCGTCACGCCGGCCGCATCGAGCTTCCTGCGCCAGAACGGCGCGGCGTCATAGACGTAGGCCACCATCGCCCGCAGCCGTTCGGCCTGCAGCGCCCTGAGCTCCTCGAGGGGCAACCGCCGGAGATCGGGATCCAAGACTGTGTAGTCGGGAAGCATCGCCATCACACGGTCAACTCGACAGAAACAGCGGGCAGCGCCACGACCGCGACAACATGGTGAACGCGTCAGGTCGACGTCGCCGCTAAGAGCACCTGGGCGGAATGGAGTCGCGGTCGCCCGGCTGCGGCACCAGTTCGCCGCCGACCGGACGGAACAGCCGCTTGTGGGGCACTGGTAGACCGTAGAGCCGTGCCGCGTTCCCGCCCAGGATCAGATTGAGATCGTCCTGCACGATGTCGAGCCGCAGGAGTTGCTTCAGGCTCCAGCCCCAGACATCGACCTGGTGCCGGACGAGCGGCTGCTTCCGCAGCTGCACGGCATAGGCCGGCGGCTGGTGGCCGTACTGTGCGTGGAACGGGATGCTCGCGCCCCAATCACAGCCCCAGAGCAGCTTCTCGGCCCCGATGTTCGGGTCGAGCAACGCCTTCATGTACATGTCGGTCCACCACAGCCCGGTCTCGAGGTAGACGTTGTCGTGCGCGGCGGCGACGTTCATCGCCTCCTCGACGAATCGCTGCGACCACCACCCCTGCAAGCCGCCATGGTCGAGGACGATCGGCACCTCCGGATACTCGGCAGCCACGTCGGTCGCCCAGATCGGGTTGAGCGTCTCGGGCCAGACGTGATGCGTGAGCGGATAGCCCATGACGACGCCGGTGTGGATGCGCGCGACCGATCCGTGCTTTCGCGCGACCTCCATGATCGGGCGGATCTGGTCCATCCGCTCCGTCTGTCCGAGCGTCCGCTTGTTGGTGTGATCGGCGGGCATCCCCTCGCCAAGGCCTACGAACTTCCCGGTCGAGAGCAGCGCGTCGATCTCGGCCGCCGCTGCTTCGGGCGTCCACTCGATCTCGCCGTTCCGCGACTTGCGCTGGGTCTCCATCGCCGTGCACACGGCCACGAACTTCTCGGGGTGTCGTTCGACGATCTCGAGGTTGAGCTCGTTCGTCATGCCGAATGCCGGCAGCAGCACGCACATGTCCACGTCGTAGCAGTCCATGTCATACAGCAGCCGTGCTGAGTTGTCGTATGGCGTGAGGCCGCGCATCACCCGCGCGAGATCGTTGTAGCGCGCCTTCCCGGCGTCGAGCTTCGCCTTCGAGAATTCGGGACCCGCCGCGAAGCGCTGGGCGTGCACGTGAGTGTCGACAATGAACCGACCGAGCTTCATGAGGGTCTCCTCCCGAACGATT
This sequence comes from Acidobacteriota bacterium, assembly GCA_002730525.1. Lineage (GTDB taxonomy): Bacteria > Acidobacteriota > Vicinamibacteria > Vicinamibacterales > UBA823 > UBA2161. The sequence continues at coordinate 17,850 of PCAK01000007.1, forward strand.
GGCGCCAGCCGCGCCGATCCGCCAGGGCTAGAAGCGGTTTCTACGCTTCGTGATACATCCAAGCCCCGGCGAGCGCGTCCAGCGATACTTCGACCAGGCCCCAGACGGCACCGATCATCGCCAGCCGACCCGGCAGGACACCCAGGACGTTCATGGCAACTGTCGGGCCGAAGTAGGCAGGAACCAGATCGCGACGCTGATCGTCACCGCCGTCTTCGGACCGGGCCTGAGCCGCGGCCGCGCCGCGGCTTAGAGCCAGACCAGCAGGATGCCAAAGGCGAACGTCATCGTAACGAACACACCGATGGCTCCCCCACCCACGGCGGGAAGATTTCGCGCCTCCAGCGCCGCCGTCAGGTCGGCGACGAGCAGTTGTTCGTTCAAGATGTATTCGCCGATGTTCATGACGAGCCCAGCGACGAGGCCGCCGACGACGACGCGACCGAGGTTGATGCCGGACATCGGATACCTCCTCGAAACGGGTCGAGACGATCGTGCGCCGGGGCGTCCAGCGCGCAACACAGACGGCCGAGCGAGAGGAGCCGATTATATCGCCGCGCTGCGCAGCCGCCCAGAGTTTACACGCACCGCTATAATCGGCCCGTCGCCGGACACTGCCGATGTCGGAATCGAGTCTCTGCTTCACCACGGCCACCGATCTCGCTGGGCGCATCGCGACCCAGGACGTGTCGGCGCGCGAGGTCATGCAGGCGTACCTAGCGCAGATCGAGCGGGTGAATCCCGAGGTCAACGCCATCGTCACGCTCGTGGCCGACCAGGCGATGGCGGCGGCAGGCGTCGCCGACGAAGCGCTCGCGCGCGATAAGCCGACGGGCCCGCTGCACGGCCTGCCGGTCGCTCACAAGGATCTGATCCCCACTCGCGGTATCCGAACGACCTACGGGTCACGGCTGTTCGCCGACCACATCCCCGAAGAGGACAGCCTCATCGTCAATCGGCTGAAGGCCGCCGGGGCGATCACGATCGGCAAGACGAACACGCCGGAGTTCGGCGCGGGCTCACAGACCTTCAACGCGGTCTTCGGCGCGACCCGAAACCCCTACGACTCGAGCAAGACCTGCGGAGGCAGCAGCGGCGGCGCGGCGGTCGCCCTCGCCACCGGCATGACGTCGCTGGCCGACGGCACAGACCATGGCGGCTCACTGCGAAACCCGGCGGGCTTCTGCAACGTCGTCGGCCTCAGGCCGTCGCCAGGACGCGTGCCGGTCTGGCCGGCGCCCGCCCCCGGATACCGGCTCGACGTGCAGGGGCCGATGGGCCGAACGGTGCAGGATGTCGCGCTGATGCTGAGCGTGATCGCCGGCCCGGATCCGCGCTCGCCGATCGCGCTCGCCGAACCCGGCGTCAGATTCAGGCAGTCGTTGACGCGCGACCTCCACGAGACGCGCATCGCGTGGAGCCCGACCCTGGGCGGACTGCCGGTGGACCGCCGCGTGGCCGCGGTGGTGGACACGGGGCGCGCGGCGCTCGAGGCGCTGGGGTGCCGCGTCGACGAGGCGGAGCCCGATCTGACCGACGCCGACGAGATCTTCCGGGTCTGGCGCGCGTGGCACTACGACCTCGCGCTCGGCGACCTGCTGGACGCGCACCGCGAACAGCTGAAAGACACCGTCGTCTGGAATATCGAAGAGGGCCGCCGGCTCGAACCCCAGCGGATCGGCCGCGCCACTCGGGCCTGGGCGGGTCTCGACCGGCGCATTCGCGAGTTCTTCGACCGCTTCGCGTTCCTGGCGCTACCGGTCAGCCAGGTGCCACCCTTCGACGTCGATCTGCCCTACGTAACCGAGATCGACGGCGTGCGCCTCGACACCTACCTCGACTGGATGCGCTCGTGCTACCTGATCTCAGTCACCGGTCTGCCGGCGATCTCGGTCCCGTGCGGCTTCACCGAGGACGGGCTCCCGGTCGGACTCCAGATCGTGGGCGGACCAAGTGAGGACTTCAGCCTCCTCCAACTTGCCTACGCGTTCGAGGAGGCGACGGGCGTCGGGAGGCGGCGCCCTGCATGCGCCGTGATCGCCGAAGGCTGAGGGCGCTCACTGGACGACGAAGGCGCGCTACGCAGGCGGTCTGAGGTCGAAGACCGACGGCGCGACGTCGAGCGCCTCGCGGTGTGATTCGACCTCGGCCAGGATGTCGGCGATGACCTCGGGATACTGATCGGCCACGTCGAAGCGCTCGCCCGGGTCCTGTCCCAGATGGAACAGGCGCGGCGGGTCATGGACAACGCGCTCTCCACCTTGACCGTACGATCCCTCGGTGATGAAGTGGGCCTTGAACGGCCCCTTGCGCACGGCGTAGAGTATGCCGAGGCGGTAGAAGAACATCGTGTTTCGCGGACTGTCGCCGGTCTCGAAGAGCACCGGGCGCAGATCGAACCCATCCAGAGTGCGGGTCGACGGCAGCTCGCCCCCAGCCAGCGCGGCCGCCGTCGGCAGGAGATCCAGCGTTGAACCGATCTCGCGCACCGTGGCTGGAGCGATCGTGCCGGGCCACCAGAACATCGCCGGCACCCGCATCCCGCCTTCCCACGTCGTGCCCTTGCCGTGGCGGAGCAACCCCGCGGATCCGCCCTGTTGATCGAAGACCAACCACGGACCGTTGTCGCTCGTGAACAGCACCAGCGTCCGTCGATCCAGCCCGTGCTCGCGCAGCGTATCGAGGATCTGCCCGACGCTCCAGTCGATCTCCTCGATGACATCGCCGTACAGGCCCGCCGCGCTCACATCGACGAACGCGTCGCTGGTAAAGAGCGGCACGTGCGGCATCGTGTAGGGCATGTAGAGAAAGAAGGGCTGCTCCCGGTTGGCTTCGATGAACGCGACAGCCTCGTCGGTGTAGCGGCGCGTCAACTGAGTCTGATCCACCGGCTGCTCGATGACCTCCGCGTCGCGCATCAGCGGCACGTTCCAGTACTCGCTGCGCGGCTCGAGGAAGATCGATCCCGGCCACGGCTCGTCGCGCTGCTCCACGAGATCCATGTCGTTCGAGTACGGCAGGCCGAGCCACTGGTCGAAGCCCTGCGCGCCGGGCAGGAAGGCGGCGGGCCGACCCAGATGCCACTTGCCGAACGCTGCGGTCGCGTAGCCGCGCGCCTTCAGGACCTCGGCCACCGTCACCTCGTCGCCGGCGAGCCCGACCGGCGAATCGGGAAACAGGACCCGCGTCCGGTCGAGCGTCCCGTACATCCCGCTGCGCACCGGCAACCGCCCCGTCAGCAGCGCGGCCCGGCTGGGCGAGCACACCGGCGCCGCCACGTAGAAGTTCGTCCACTTCTGGCCTTCAGCCGCCATCTGATCGAGGTGGGGTGTCCGGATCGTCGGATGACCGTACGCCCCCAGATCGCCGTAGCCGAGATCGTCGGCAAAGAGGACGACGATGTTCGGCGGCCGATCGGCGGGCGCCGGGGCATCGTCGGGCGCCGCGCCGCAACCCACGACCACGGTCAGCCCGGCCGCGACGATCGCGAGACGGCATCTGAGTGTCTGGATCACGCTGGGCATCCCTTCGAAAGAACGCTGATTATAGCGCGTCAGCGGCGCGAACCGGGCGGCCGAACGAAAGCGCGCGCCCTGCACCGTGCGCTTCCGGCACATCGCACGGTGCATACGACTGCACGCTCAACCTTAACGTCTTCTTCATCAGTAAGTTGCGGAGGTCTTTCGGATGGCATTGTTCGTGCCTTTGGGAACGGCATGGCTCACGGACGATTCACGCTGCTCGCCGCGTTCCTGGCGCTCCTCGCCGGCTCGCCGCTGAGCGCAATGCCGGCCGCATCGGCAGCGTCGACCGAGCCAGCAGGCGGCAGCGGAGCGAAGAAGGCCGATCGGAAGGACGTGGCGGTGCCGTCGGGGATGATCGTCCAGTAGGCGTAGCGCGGAGGCATCGTGGCGAGGCTAGGGCTGGAGCCGCTTCATCTTCTCCAGCAGCGTCGTTCGCTTCAACTGGAGCAGGTCGGCGGCCCGGCGCTTGTTGCCGTCGGCGCGCCTGAGCGCCTGCCGGATCAGTTCACGTTCGACGTCGTGGACGTAGTTCTCGAAGTCGATCCCGTCGTCGGGAAACGCGACTCGCACGGCCAGTCCTGGTTCGGCGGCCGCCTGGATCTCCGGCGGCAGGTCGGCGACATCGATCTGGGTACGGCCCTGGCTGAACGCGAGCGTACGCTCGACGACGTTCTCGAGTTGCCGGATGTTGCCGGGCCAGGCGTAGGCCATCAATTGCCGCATCGCTTCCTGCGACACGCCGACGTTGGGCCGCGGCGGGACGAGGTCGCGTCCGAGGCGCTCCAAGAAGTGCTGCGTCAAGATCGGGATGTCTTCCCGCCGATCCCGTAGCGGCGGCAACGGAATCGGAATGACGTTGAGTCGATAGAACAAGTCCTCCCGGAACGTGCCTTCCGCCACGAGCTGGGTCAGGTTGGAGTTGGTCGCCGCGATCACCCGGACATCGACTCGTCGCTGCTCGAGTGAGCCGACGCGCTGCACCTCGCCCGCCTCCAGCGTGCGCAGCAGTTTCGCCTGCACGAGCGCCGGCAGTTCGCCGACCTCATCGAGAAACAGGGTGCCGCCGTGGGCCTGCTCGAACATGCCGACTTTGTTCTCGGTGGCGCCGGTGAATGCACCCCGGACGTGGCCGAAGAGCTCGCTCTCGAACAGCGTCTCGACTACGGCCGAACAGTTGATCGTGATGAACTTGCGGACTCGGCGAGGACCCTCGTGGTGGAGCGCGCGCGCGACCAGCTCCTTCCCGGTGCCGGTCTCGCCGGTAATCAACGCGGTCCGCACGTGGGGCGCGAGCCGGCGAATCAAGTCGAACAGCTCCTGCATCCCCGGCCCGCGGCCGATCATGCCGCAGAACTCGGTGCGCTGCGCGAGGTCGCCCTCGATCGCCAGGCGTTCCCTCAACTACGACACGTCACGCTTGATGTCGGCCAACAGGTCCCGCAGGCGATGCAGGTCGAACGGCTTGGTCAGGTAGTCTCGCGCGCCGAGCTTGACAGCTTCGACGGCCGAATCGATCGTCGCCTGCCCCGACATGATGACGACGCGGCAGGACTGGTCGGTCGCCCGGATCGCCTTGATGACCTCGAGGCCGCCGACGTCGGGCATCATGAGGTCGACGAGGACGAGATCGACACGCGCCTCCGCCATCCGCTCCATCGCCTGACGGCCGCCGGTGCAGGTGAGTACGTCGAAGCCCTCGCGGCGCGCCACGCGGCCGAGCATCGCCAGCACGGAGGGATCGTCGTCCACGACGAGGACGAGAGGCCGGTCGGGCGCCGGCTGAGGATCCGACGTCATCGATTCGATAGGGCGAACGCTGCGCCGGCCATGATCCAGTCGCCGCAGAAGCAAGACTCGTGACCGGAACGGCCGTTCACGTCGCCATGATACCGCGCGCGTTGCCGGTACCGACGCCCCGCGTGTTGCTTGCGTTGCATCGATCGCACGACTAGACTGCGGCCGACACGACACCAACGGACACTTTGCGACGATAGATACGGACACCTCCGAGAATGACGACGCGTTCGCCGATCGTCGCCTGGCGCTTCACCCCTTGATCAGAATCCGACGGTGCCGATCACTGCCCTCCCGCCGACCGCGGAAGACCTCGCTCCACTGCCGCCAGAGCCGGACGACGCGTCGCTGACGCGTGAGCTGACGCTGCTCGACGCAACGCTGCTCAACGCCGGCGTCATGCAGGCAGCCACCCTGTTCATCGTCCCGGGAATCGTGTTCGCCAACACCGGCACCGCGTGGCTGGCGGCGCTGGCCTGGATCAGCGCCGGAGCCCTCACCTGGTGCGGCGCCGCTGCGTTTGCCGAACTCGGCGCGCGATATCCGCGCGCCGGTGGGCCGCTCGTCTTCTTCGAACGGGCGTACTCGCCGTTCTGGGGATTCGCATTCGGGTGGACGCTGGTCACGGTGATCCAGCCGGCATCGATCGCCGCCGTCGCGGTGGCCTGCGTGACCTACCTCGAGGCCCTCCTCGCGCTGAACGCGACGCAAACGACGGGTAGCGCGGCTCTCCTCATCATGGCCGTGACGGCTGGGCACATCGCCGGATTTCGCCGGAGTGCCACGGCCCAGAACGTGCTGACGAGCGCCAAGATCGCGCTGTTGACCGTCGTCGCGGCGAGCTGTTTCTGGTTCGGCGGCGATGGTGCCGGGGCGTTCGGGGCCTTCGTGCCGGCCGCGCCGCTGACCCGGACGACCGCCGGATTCGGCGCGGCCGTGGCGGCGGCGCTCTGGGCCTTCAGCGGCTGGACCAGCGTGACGTTCGTCGGCGGCGAACTTCGCGAGCCAGCCGCCACGCTCCCGCGGGCGATGACCTACTCGGTAGTCGGCGTCACGGCACTGACCTTGCTCGTGACCTTGGGCTTTCTCTGGGCCCTGCCGACGTCTGGCCCGGCCGATCCCGACCGGCTTGCGCTCGATGCCGCCGGCCACGCGCTCGGCACTCTCGGTGAGCGGCTCGTCGCAATGGCGGTCGTCGTGTCGTGTCTCGCCGCAATCAGTGGCCTGGTGTTCTCGGGAAGCCGCATCATCTTCGCGATGGCACGACGCGGGTGGTTCCCTCCCCACGCTGGCGCGACGAGCGGGGGGCGGGTTCCCCGCAACGCGATGCTGTACCTCGGCGGCTGGGCGAGCGTGCTCACCTTCACCGGCCGCTATGACGAGCTGTTCACGTACGCCGTGGTAGCGGTCTGGCTCTTCGCGATGCTCGGCGGGCTGGCCGTCATCGTCGTTCGGCACCGACACCCGAACGACACGCGCCCGTACGAAGTGCCGGGCTATCCCTACGTGCCGGCGGTCTTCGGTGTCGCAAGCTGGGCGCTGATGCTGCAGACGCTGTGGACGAGTCCGGTGCAGGCCCTCATCGGTGCCATCCTCGTCCTCGCCGGCCTGCCGGTGTACTGGTACTTTGGGAAGCGAGCCGAGGGGAATCGTGCCTAGAGCATGAGTCTAGGCGGACTTCGCCTGCGGCTCGTCCCGGCAGGGCTAAAGCCCTGCCCTACGCGCCACAGCATCACGACTTACGGGCGTGCTCGTCGAACTGGACGCTCCAGTGCGCACCACTGCAGAAGGGCTTGTTGGTGCTCGCACCGCACCGGCAGAGCTCGAAATGTTCTTGCGAGGCGCCTTCACCCCACTCGACCTCCTGCAGATCGGCGCCGCCGATGATCGCGTAGGGCCCGTTCGGCGCGATGAAGATGACCGGATCACGCGTCTGGTCACGGTGCTCGACACCATCGACCGCATAACTCAACGCGCCCGACGGGCAGCTCTTCACAGTCTCGATGATGTCGTTGGCCGATGCGCCTTGGGGATCGACGAACGGCTCTTGCCGGGTCCTGAACACCGACGGCAGCCCATCGGTGCAACGCCCGGCGTGGGCGCAGATCCCGCGATTGTCGTGGACGGTGACGCCGTCGCCCTCGAAGGTCTTGCGCTTGTCCGGGGTCCGGCCCGGGGCCTTGTCACCGGTGAAGCCGTTGGTCTGGTCATGGCCGTCGCAGAACGGTTTCTTCTTCGACCCGCCACAGCGACAGAGCGCGACGGTACCGTCGGTCTCGTAGACCGTCCCGTCCGAGTAGTTCTTCAGCATCTTGCAGTTCGTGACCAGCAGCGGGCCGTTCATGGCGGCCACGATCGTCGGCTTGTTGCTCATCGTCCGCCCTCCGTCGCTTCTGCGCTCGTCTCGGCCCAGCCGGTCCACCCCGGCCCACGCAGCGCACGTCCCGGTGTCGCGCCCGTATGGTCGCCGTCCTGAAGCACCGGCGTACCGTTGACCCAGACGTGCACCATGCCCACGGCGTACTGATGCGGCTCCTCGTACGTCGCGCGATCCTGGATGGTCGCCGGGTCGAAGGCGACGACGTCGGCGAAGAAACCCGGCGCGAGCTGGCCGCGATCGCGGATGCGAAGGTTGGTGGCTGGAAGCGAGGTCAGCTTCCGCACCGCTTCCTCCAAGGGAATGACCCGCTCATCGCGCACGTATCGACCGAGTAGCCGCGCGAAGTTCCCGTAGGCGCGCGGATGCGTCGACGTGTTGAGAAAGACGCCCTCGGTCGCATACGACCCGGCGTCCGAGCAGAAGCTGACCCAGGGCAGCGCGATCTGCCGGGCCACGTTCTCTTCGGACATCAGGAAGTAGACGACCTGCACCCGGCTGCCGTCCTCGATCACCAGGTCCATGGCGGTATCGGCGACCGACGTGCCGCGCGCCTCCGCGACCTCCGCCAGAGTCTGACCGATGTAACCGCGCAACGCCGGATTCTTGAACCCGACGAGCAACGTACCCTCGGCGCCCGCAGCGAGCAGCAGGTTTTCCCAGGCGTTCGTCGGCGTCGTCATCTCCTGCCGAACCCGATCTCGGATAGCCGGGTCGCCCAGCCGCTCGGCCCAGTCGTCGTAGCCGCCTTCCTGCACCCAGGGTGGCATCCCGGCGTCGAGGCCGGTCGAGCCCGCCGTGTAGTTGTACATGTTGGCAGTGATCTGGAGTCCCTCCGCGCGGGCCGCCTCGACCCGTTCGATCACGGCATCGAGCTTGTCCCAGTTCGATTGACCGCCCGCCTTCAGGTGGTAGATCTCGGCCCGGATGCCGGACTCCCTGGAGATGGTCAGGAGCTCGTCGACCGATTCCAGCAGCGCGTTGCCTTCGCTGCGCATGTGCGAGATGTATAGGCCGTCGTACTCGGCCGCGACCTTCGACAACTCGATGAGCTCGTCGGTCTGTGCATAGAACGCCGGCGCGTAGATCAACGACGAGCCGATACCGACCGCACCCTCCTCCATCGCCTGCCGAACGAGCGCCCGCATCCGGTCCAGCTCGTCGTCGGTGGGTGGGCGGTCTTCGTATCCGATCTCATGCACTCGCAGCGTCGTCGCGCCGACGAACGAGGCAACGTTGGGTGAGATCCCCTTCGTTTCCAGGTGCTCCAGGTACTCGCCGAGGGTCGTCCACTCGACGTCGAACATGATGTCACCCTGGCTGGTAACCTCGAGGTTCTTCATCTGGTCGGTCAGCGGACCGCCCGACGTGCCCTCACCGAAGACCTCGAGCGTCACGCCCTGCCGGATGTCGCCCTGCGACCGGCCATCCTCGATCAGGGCGTCGCCGGCCCAGCTCAGCATGTTGACAAAACCCGGGGCGATCGCCAGCCCCGCGGCGTCGACCTCCGTCACGCCGCGCGCGTTCCCCAGGTCGCCGACCGCGGCAATCCGGTCGCCGTCGATCGCCAAGTCGCCGACGAAACTGGGCGCGCCGGAGCCGTCGATGATTGTGCCGTTGCGGATGATCAGATCGTGCTCGGGTGCCGACGCACAGCCCGCCAGGCTGGCGACGACCAACGTGGCAACGGCGGCGAACCGGATTGGGTGGGTCATGAATCCTCGTATCCACTCAGCTGTCCTTCAACTTCAGCAGCTTGACGGCGTTGGCCCAATAGATCTTGTCCCGGTCAGTATCGCTCAGATCCAGCTCATCGATAATCTTGATCGTCTCGCGGATGTACATCGGCCCCTTCTCTGGATCGAACGGCGCATCGGATGCGAACAAGACGTTGTCGACACCGAAGAACTCGAGGCCGCAGACGGTGGCCGGGCGCCCGCCGAAGACCGCCGTGTCGGCGTAGAACATTTTGAAGTAGTCGATCGGCCGCTTCTTCAATCGTTGCAGCACGGCGCCCAGATCCTCATCGGACGTTCGGCTGCCCAGCTGATCCCAGCCGTAACCGACGCGGCCCTCGAAGTAGGGCACCATGCCGCCCAGATGATGGGCAATGATCTTCAGCGACGGGTGATCATCGAACACCCCGTCGAAGACGATCCGCGACATCGCGACGCTCGTCTCGTAGGGCCAGCCGAAGGTCCACCAGATCTCGTATTTCGAGCTCGACTCCTGGAGGTAGTCGGCGAAGCTCGCGCCACGCGACGGATGGAGCCAGATCGGCAGGTCGTGCTCGGCCATCGCCGCGAAGAGCGGCCGAAACTCGGGCGCGGTCAGCGGCTTGCCGAGCACGTTGGTGAACACCTGGACGCCGCAGGCTCCCAAATCGCGGATCGCGCGGTGGGTCTCGGTCACGAGCCCCTCCGGAGAGTTCATCGGGAGCGACGCGACGAAGCTCGGGAAACGATCGGGGTACTGGCGGACCAGATCGGCCATGCCGTCGTTGGCCGCCTCGGCGAGCTGGGTCGAAACGTCGGGGCCGCCCAGATGCTCGAGCGGCGGGGAGGCGAGCGAGAGGATCTGCCGGTACTCGGCGCCGAATCGATCCATCACCCGGAATCGCTCGTCGAGATTCGCCAGCATCGGAATGCCGCGCACCCGCTTGCCTATATCCTTATGATCGCCCGCCACGCGCTGCATCAGCTCGTGGAACGGCTTCGGGAAGATGTGGTTGAAGATGTCGATTTTCTGCATGATGTCCAAGGGGTCCGAGGCCAGGATATTCTATGGGCCGGCTCCGCTACTTCCAACCGTAGACGTCGAGCGTCGTCCGCCCCTGACGCAGCGCATCGGCGATCGACGCTTCTTTCTTGTCTCGTGTCCGCGCCGCGGCCAGGACGTCGCCCACCGAATCGCGGGCGAGCACGACCACGCCGTCAGCGTCCCCAACCACGAGGTCGCCGGGCGCTACCGTGACATCTCCGACGACGACGGGTTCGTTGATGCTGCCGGGGGCATCGGCCACCTTGGCCGTGCCGCGAATCGCCCGGCCGCGGGCGAACACCGGGAAGCCCGACGCGGCGAGTTCGTCGCCGTCGCGCACGCAGCCGTCGATGACCAGTCCGCCCAGGCCGCCGGCGATTGCCGCGGTCGTCATGATCCCGCCCCAGTACCCGAACTCGTACGCGCCCGCGACGGTGGCCACCAGCACGTCGCCGGGTTTCGCCTGGGCCATCGCCCGGTGCAGCCAGAGGTTGTCGCCCGGGGCACCGGCGACCGTGCAGGCGGGGCCGTACAGGCGCATCGACGTGGCCACCGGTTTGATCGCCGCCGGTAGCGCGCCGACCTGGCTCGCGGCCTCGTGGAGCGTGGCCGAGGAAAAGGCGGCGGCGGCGGTGACCAGCGCGGCGTCGAGAACGCCGTCGCGATCGGTCACGATGTGGAATCCTTCTTCCGCTGCAGCTCGAAGTACTTGTGCTGGACGCGGGCTTCGTCGAGGCGCATACCGCCCTCGAACGCTGCCCGGATCCGATTCTCGGCGGCGTCGATCTCCTGGGCCAACGCGATGACCTCGTCCTCGCGCGACCGCGGCACGGCGACGACGCCGTCGGCATCGCCGAGCAGGGCATCCCCGGGCTCCACGGTGGCGCCGCCGATCGAGACCGGCACACTCATCGCGTCGAGCTGCACCCGGTCCTTGCCGGTGCGCACCGACCAGCCGGCGCTGAAGATCGGGTAGGCCAACTCCAGGCTCAGCGCGGTATCGCGGCAGTGTCCGTCGATGACAGTCCCACCGACCCGGCGCCGATGCGCCACGAAAGTGAGGATATCGCCCCAGACCGTCATGTCGGGCCGGCCGCCGTTGTCGATGACGACCACCTCGCCTTCAGGGACATCGTCGATGTAGTCGCCGACCGTGCCCGGCTCGCCGGATACCGGCACCGTCCGCATGGTGAACGCCCGCCCGCAGAGCCGGAAGGTCGGCGCCAGCGGCTTGATGCCGAGGCACTGACCCGCGATGCCGAGGCGGTCGAGCGCGTCGCTGACCGTCGTGGCCGACAATGTCTTCAACGTCACCAACACCGGATCCATCGTGGTCGCCCTCACTCGTCCGACGAGTCTCGCTCCGCCATCGACTCGTAGGTACGGCCCATGACCTGGCTGACCGGCGTGCCGTTGCGGACCGCCGTGGTCATCATCGCTTCGAGGGCGGCAATCGACTCGGCGAGATCCAGCACCTCGTCGCTCCGCGCCGCGTCGATGAAGACCACGCCGCTGCCGTCGGCGATGACGAGATCGCCCGGCTTCACGTCGACGCCGCCGACGACGATCGGCTCGTTCCAGGCGTGTTCGGCCACCCGCCCCCTCGCCGTGACCGGCACGACATCGCGGGCGAAGACCGGATACCCGAGCGCACGGCTGTCGTCGACATCGCGCACCGAGCCGTCGACGATCGTACCGGCGACGCCGCGCACACAGGCGGCCGTCGACAGCAGCCCACCCCATCCGGCTGCATCATCGCGGCTCCGATGCTCGACGACGATGACATTGGCGGCCGTCGCCGCTTCGATGGCGGCGCTGCACAGGTGACGCGTCGCCGGCGCGTCACCTGCCGGGCCGAGCTTGACCGGCACGACGCGGCCGGCGATCCGCCGCGCGGCCGAGACCTGCCGGATGCCGAGAGCCGTTCCCGGCAGACCGAGTCGATCCAGCGCGTCGGAGACCGTGCAGGTGTCCAGCGCCTGGAGCCGCACCAAAGCAGCGTCGTCTGACGACATGATCAGGTGTTCTCCTCCCGAATCCCGGCCGGCGGGCCGCCTTGCAGACCGGCCGATCCAACTGTCAGTCGGTCATTGTCTCTTGACCGCCGGGGATATTCACTCAAATTGTGCCGCGGCACGGAGCCGGGCGCTCGGCAGTATCATCTAGCACCATGTCCGAATCAAGCCTCGGCCAGCTCCCGGAGTCGAGCGTGGGCGCCGCCGATCGCAAGACGATCGTGGGAATCGCTGGCGCGGTTGCCGCAACCGTCGTCGTCCTTCTGCTCCCGACGCCCGCCGACCTGCCACCCGAGGGCCAGCGCCTCGGCGCCGTGTTCCTGGCCGCAATCATTCTCTGGGCCACCGAGGCGATCCCGATCGCCGTGACCGCGCTGCTCGTCATCGTGCTGCAGCCGATCTTCGAGGTCGCCGAGCTCGACGCCGCGTTCAACGCATTCGTCAGCCCGGTATTTTTCTTCGTGCTCGCGATGTTCTGCATCGCGGCGTCGGTCACCAACGCCGGCCTCGACCGGCGGTTCGCCTACTGGCTGCTCGCCCGCGCCGGCACCGATAGCCGCCGGGTGATTGCCGCGCTCATCATCGGCACGGCGGCCACGTCGGTCATGATCTCCGACGTGCCGGCCTGCGCCATCTTCATGAGCATCGGCCTGGGCGTGATGTCGCGGTTGAACCTCGAGCCCGGCAAGTCGTCGATCGGCAAGGCGATCATGATAGGCGTGCCGATCGGCTCGTTGATCGGCGGGGTCACGACGCCCGCCGGCAGCTCAGTCAACATCATCGGCCTGCACTTCATCCAGGAGTTTGGCAACGTGACCGTCACGTTCGTCGAGTGGATGGCGATCGGTCTACCGATGGCGATTGGTCTCGTGCCGATTGCGTGCTGGGCGGTTCTCAAGAGTTATCCGCCGGAAATCGCGACGATCGGTGATGCCGGCGAGATCGAGCGCGAGCGGGCGGCGCTGGGCACGATGTCAGCCGCCGAGCGGAAGGCGGTCACGCTGCTGTCGATCATGATGGTGCTCTGGATCGCCGGCAGTTGGATTCCGTTCCTCGACGTCCTCACCGTCGGCCTGGGCGGTGCCATCGTCATGTTTCTGCCGGGCATGCGGCTGCTGACCTGGAAACAGGCCGAGCGTGCGATCGGCTGGGACACCTTGCTGATGATCGGCGGCGTGACCTCGCTCGGCACCGCGTCGGTCGAGGCCGGCCTGGCCGGCTGGCTCGTCGACCTGGCCCTGGGAGGCGTGGCCAACTGGCACATCGTCTGGGTCCTGCTGGCGATCAGCGCGTTCACGGTCGTGATCCATCTGGCGCTGCCGATCGGGCCGGTCGTCAACGCGGTCGTCATTCCGCCGATCGCGCTCCTGGCCGTCGGCGCCGGAGTCCACCCGGCGCTCTACGCACTGCCAGTCGCGTTCACCGCCTCGTGCGCGTTCCTGCTGCCGCTGGACGCCGTGGCGCTGCTGACCTACTCGCGCGGCTACTACCGGATGCACGAGATGCTGGCGCCGGGCGCGTTGATCAGCGCGGCCTGGGTCGTCTGGATGACGGTCGTCATGCTCGTCGTCGGCGGGCTCCTCGGATTCGTCTAGCTGGAGGCGCACTCATGAAATCACTTCTGGTCACGTCCGCGGTGTCGCTCGTGCTCGTCCTCAGCGTGCCGGCGTTCGGCCAAGCACAGGACGCTCCCCTTCCCGGCATCACCCTGAGCCTCGACGAGCTCCGGGCGCAGATGTTCCACGTCAGCGCCGGTCGGCGGCTCAAGCCGGAGACTTGGCCCGACGGCAACCGGGTCGCGGTGGCATTGAGCTTCGACGTCGACAACGCCACGGCGACGCTCTCGCGCGGCAACCTGAACTCCGAGGTGATCTCGCGCGGTGAGTACGGCGCGGTCGACGGCCTGCCCCGAATCCTCCGGATGCTGGAGCGGCAGGATGTCCCAGCCTCGTTCTTCATCCCGGCCATCAGTCACCTGCTGCACCCCACCATGGTCGAGCAGATCCTCGCCGCGGGCGTCCACGAGATTGGCGTCCATGGCTGGATTCACGAATTGCTGCCGGTGCTCGATGACGCCGAGGAGGAGCAACGACTGCTCGTCCAGGCGATCGACGCACTCACCGAGGCCGTGGGCAAGCGCCCGGTCGGCTACCGCGCGCCGTCGTGGCAGTTCAGCCAGCACACGATGCAGCAGGTGAAGGAGGCCGGCTTCCTCTACGACAGCTCGCTCATGGCGAGTGACGACGCTTACGAGATTCTGATCGACGGTGAGCCGAGCGGCGTCGTCGAGCTGCCGATCGAACGGATCCTCGACGACTTCCCCTACTTCGGCGGCAATACGAACGGCTCGTCGCCGGTGCCCGAGATCATGGTCAAGGTCTTCGAGAGCGAGTTCGACGTGGCGTGGGAGGAAGGCGGCCTGTTCGTCCTGACGATGCACCCGCACATCATGGGCCACCGCTCGCGCGTCGCCGTGCTCGAGGGTCTGATCCGTCATATGAAGCTCAAGGGCGGCGTCTGGTTCGCCACACACGAAGAGGTCGCGCGCTACGTCCTCGAAGCGGGCTAGCGGCGCCCGAAGCGCTATAATCCGGACAGCGTTCGGGCGCAACGTTGCCCCAACCATGGCCCTGCAGCAAGGCACTCGCCTCGGCCCGTACCGGATCGAAGCCCCCATCGGCGCAGGCGGCATGGGCGAGAGCTGTTTTATCGAATCGGCCGACAGATGATGGTCGTGGACGTCACGTCAGATCCGTTCAGAGTTGGAACGCCACGCCTGCTGTTCGAGACAGGTCCGGGGTTTGCGTCCGGTAACTACCAGACCTACTACGACGTGTCGCCTGATGGACAGCGCTTCCTGATGGAGAGGCAGGTAGAGACAGACGACATGTCCGAGCCAGAGCTCCGCCTGATCTTGCACTGGACGGAGGAACTCAAGCAGCGCGTCCCGATTCCCTAATCCCCATGTCGTCAACGCCCAGCGCCACTCGCGGGCGCGACCGGTGGCTTCCTCGAATGGGCTGCCTCGTTCGGATCGCGGCGCTCGTCTGCGGCGGCTGTGTCCTCTCCGCTCAGTTCGCACACGCCCAGCTGACGTTCGTCCAACGTCCGACGGCCGAGGAGGACGTCAACACCCGGACGATCCTCGGCCCGCCGCCGCCGGTGCCACCGGCGATGGTCGCTCGCGATGACGAGGGGCGGACCACGATGCGCGCGGTGCGCCTGGACGAAGACGCGCCGCTCCAGATCGACGGGCGTCTCGACGAGAGCATCTACACCGAAGTTGCCGGTGTCGGCGGCTTCGTCCAGCAGGAGCCAGACGAGGGCGCCCCGCCTACGCAGCCGACCGAGATCTGGGTCTTCTTCGACGACACGACGTTCTACCTGTCGGTTCGGAACTGGGACAGCGAGCCGGAGCGGATCGTGGCCAGGGAGATGCGCCGCGGCAACGTCGGCGTCGCCAGCGACGATTCGATCACGCTGACGCTCGACACGTTCTACGACCGGCGCAACGGCTTCTACTTCGAGACCAACTCGTTGGGCGGCCTCTACGACGCGCTCGTAACCGACGAGCGGGCCGAGAATCCCGACTGGGACACGGTGTGGGAGACGCAATCGGCGCGGTTCGACGGCGGATGGAGCCTCGAGATGGCCATCCCGTTCAAGTCGCTCCGCTACCCGGAAGGCGGGCCGCAGATCTGGGGGATCAACGTCCGCCGGAAGCTGCTGCGTTACGAGGAACTCTCGTACCTGAGCCCGATTCCGGCGTCGTACGGCCGCGTGGGCGTCTGGAAATTCTCGTCGGCCGCCACGCTGGTCGGCCTCGAGGCGCCGACCGAATCGATCAATCTCGAGGTGAAGCCGTTCGGCATCTCCACGCTCACGACCGACCTCGCCGAGACGCCTCCGTTGACCGACGATCTCACGGGCGACGTCGGATTCGACGCGAAGTACGGCCTGACGAAGGGGTTGATCGCCGATTTCACCTACAACACCGACTTCGCACAGGTCGAGGTCGACGAGGCGCAGGTGAACCTGACGCGGTTCAGCCTCTTCTTCCCGGAGAAGCGGCCGTTCTTCCTGGAAGGGCGGGACATCTTCGCGTTCGGCGGCGCGGGGCCGCGGTTCTCCGGTCTGCCATCGGGCGATACGCCGCTGCTCTTCTTCAGCCGGCGGATCGGCCTGAGCGAGGGGCAGGAGGTGCCGATCATCGCCGGCGGCCGGGTGACCGGTCGTGCCGGACCCTACACAATCGGTCTCCTGAACATTCAGACCGACGAGGATCCCAAGACGCTCGTCGAATCGACAAACTTCTCGGTGGTCCGGCTGAAGCGGGACTTCCTCGACCGCTCGACGATCGGCGTCATCGGGACCCACCGTTCGCAGGCGGTCGATAGCCCGGGAACAAACTCGGTCTGGGGCCTCGACACCCGCCTCGCGTTCTTCTCGAACTTCTTCATCGACGCCTACTACGCCCAGACGCGCACCGAGGGTCGCTCCGATGATGACACGAGCTACCGTGCGCGGGCCGAGAATACGGGTGACCGCTACGGGTTCGCGGCGGAACATCTGCGCGTCGGCAAGAACTTCAATCCGGAAATCGGCTTCATGCGGCGGCAAGATTTTCGAAGGAGTTTCGGGCAGGCCTACTTCAGCCCACGGCATCTTTCGAGCGATCTGGTCCGCAAGTACACGCTGCGGACCAGCCTCGACTACTACGAGGGCGATTCGACCGGCATTGTCGAAACGCGTGAGGTCAAAGCGGAGTTCAATATCCAGTTCGAGAACGGCGAGACCTGGCGCAACAGCTACTCGCAGAACTACGAGTTCTTGACCGAGCCGTTCGAGATCACCGACGGCATCGTCATCCCGGTGGGCGGCTACGACTTCCAGACGGTGCAATCGCGCTACATGCTCCGAACGCACCGGCCGCTCTCCGGAACACTCGCCGTCCAGACCGGCACGTTCTTCGGCGGCGAACGATCAGAAGCCAGCTTCAGCGGCCGCCTGAAGCTCTCGACGAAGCTGGGGATCGAGCCGAGCGTGGCAGTGAACGTCATCGACCTGCCCCAGGGCAGCTTCACGACGCAGATCGCCAGGGCACGCGTCATCTATACGATGTCGCCGCGGATGTTCGTCGAAGCGCTGACGCAGTACAGTTCGGCGTCGGACGCGGTGGGCACGAACGTCCGCTATCGGTGGGAATACACGCCCGGCAGCGACCTCTTCGTCGTCTACACGGAGGCTCGCGACACCCTGATCGACGGCTTCCCCGAGCTGATCAACCGGGGCTTCGCGATCAAGCTGACGAAGTTGATTCGGTTCTAGGATCCCTCGGCGCGAAGGTGGGCATTGCGCCCGGCCCCGGTCACCACTCTTCGGCGACGAGCTTGATCAGGTCGACCAGGACGACCACGTCCTCCAGATCGATCAACTCGACCGGCGAGTGCGAGTAGCGGAGCGGCCAGCCGAAGGGCATGTGGGGCACGCCCCAGTCACGGAACGGCGTGCCGTCGGTGCCGCCGTTGGTCGCGCCCACTTGGAGCGGCAGGGCGTGGCCCTCGGCCAGTTCGAGGAACGCGTCGAGGACCGCGCGGGGCGTGACCGAGCTGCTGTCGACGCCGCGGGCTACCGGCCCGCTGCCGAGCGGCGCGTAGGCGAAATTCTGCCGATCGATCGGGGCGGCCGACGAGACGAACGTATCGATGGCGTGCACGCGGGCCGGCGTGAAGCCGAGGGCGTCGGCGGCCACTCCTGCTCCAACGAGCCCGGCCTCCTCCTGCACCGACCAGATGAAGATGACTTCGTGGTCGAGGGCATCGAGATCGAGTGCCTGTACCGCCAGCAGTTGCGCCGTCGAACCGGCGCGATCGTCGAATGACCGCGCCGTCGCCCGGGTCGCGCCGAGGCGGACGAACTCCTTCGGATTCGAGACCGTGTCACCCACACGGATCCCCAACGCCTCGGTCGCGGCGCGCGTCGCCGTGCCAGCACTCAGCCGGAAACCGTCGGGCGGTCGTCGGGTCGGCGGATCCGCCACCGTGTCGCGCGGCATGAAGATGGCCGGCACCGGCCCGGCACCGGTGTGTATGAGCGCTGGTGTCGCCTCCCACAGATTTGGATAGAAGCCGCCGCGCGTCCGCAGTTGTGCCGTCCCGTCAGCCAGGATCTCCGTAATCTGAAAACCCACCTCGTCCAGGTGGGCGATGAAGACGACGACCGGATCGCCCTGGCCAGCTCTGACCCAAAGATTGCCGACGTCGTCGATCTCGGGCTCGGCCCACTCGGGCAACTGACGCACGACGACGTCGCGGACCCGCTCTTCATCTCCCGACACGCCGTAGGTTTCGATCAACTCTTCGAGCACCTCCGCCACGCGTTCGACCCGGTCGGGCGTCACCTGCGCTGAGACACGACCGCCCGCCCAGAAAATGAGCAGCGTGAGCCAGGCCAGCGACAGGCGAACATGCCGCTTCGCGTTCATGCTCATGGCTGCGTCCCTGCCCAGGCGATGAGCCGATCGGACAGCGCGTCGGCATCGACGAGGTCCACGGTCTCGACCGGCGTCGCCTCGAAGCGCACCGGCAACCGCGACCGCTCCACACCGCCGAAGTCCTCGCCGAGCGCACGGTCCGGAACCTCGTAGTCGATCAGCCACGTTGCCGAGAACGGCCCGTGCGTCCGAGCCACCACCCGCAGCCCAGAGTGTCTGAGGTAGCTCTCGACGACGAATGCGATGACGACAGTGCCGAGCACCTCGCCCGAGGCGACCGTCGACGCGGCACGGGCGAGGGCGGCACAGCCTGCGCGGCGCCCCGCCTCAGGCCCGGCGAGAAGTGACTCGCCGTAGCGGTGGGCCCGCTTGGCGAGCGCGACCGCGTCGAGCACGCGGACGCCAAGCGCCGCGACATCGGCCGCCGAGTCCGCGCCGACATCGATGATCGCGTCGTCGACGTCGAACGGACGGTCGGGCTGCGACGCCCGTCCGCGGCCGAGGTGGGTCGAGGGAATCGACACGACGCCGGGCACCGGCCCGCCGTCGGTCCAGACCGCCACGCGGTGTCCTTCGAGACCCTGGTCGAAGAGTGGCCCGCCGCCGCCCACGCGACGCAGCGTGAGGAACCCGTCGTCCAGGATCCGACCGACGATGTAGCCGCGCTCGTCCATCGGGCAGACGGCCAGGCGCACCGGACTTCCCGATCCGATCACCGCCACGACGTTGCCGGCACGGTCGCGGTCGGCAAACGGCAGCCAGTCGACGAGCGTCTCCGCCATCCGCTGCTCGTAGCCGGTCACGGCCGTCATCGCAACGAAGCGATCCGCGAACTCGGGGGTCGTCTGGGCACTCACCGATGCCGCCACGACCAGGTAGGCCGCAACGGCGAGCGCCCGGCGGAAGAATGTTCGGTTGACGCTGACCATGATCGGCTTCGGGACGCCAAGAATACCGGATCCGGAGGCGCCGGTCCGACAGTCGAGATCGCCAACGAACTGGTGCAGATGGAGAAAATTCGTGATCTGTACCATGTTCGTGGGGTAATTTGCTTGATCCTGAGTCCCGGGCACAGTACTTAAGGAACTCACTGGATGACCGGCCCGCACACCAGAACGCTCGTCACGGCGTGATTCGCGACCACACATTCATGACGACCAACGCCGCCGTCGAGAGGATCCGTCAGACCGTCCGCGCCCTCTCTGGCTACTACGACGTCAACCCAGACGCCGACGTCAAGCTCGATCAGAACGAGAACGCGTACGACTTCCCGGAGCCGTTGAAGCGGGAGACCTTCGAACACGCCGCCGCCGTACACTGGGAGCGCTACCACGAGGTGCGACCCGCCGCCCTGCTCGACGGGCTCGCGGCCCTGACCGGCTGGCCGGCCGATGGGCTCCTCGTGGGCAACGGCTCGAACGAACTGCTGCATGCGACGATCCTCGCTTCGGCCGCCGTGGGCGGGCGCGTCCTGACCGTGCAGCCGAGTTTTCCGCTATACGACCGGCTCTGCCGACTGCTCGGGGCTGAATTGGTCGGCGTTCCGCTGGACGCGCGGCTGGCATTCGACTCGGATCTCATCCGCCGGGAGATCGCTCGCACCGAACCGTCACTGGTCGTGATCTGCAACCCGAACAATCCGACGGGATCGGTGATCGCTCCTGATGGACTCGAGGCCATCCTCGACGATTACAAGGGCATCGTGCTCGTCGACGAAGCCTACTATGAGTTCTCGGATGGCAGCTTCCGTGCGTTCTTGGATCGGCACGACAACCTGCTGTTGCTGCGGACCTTCTCCAAGGCGATGAGCCTGGCCGGCATCCGCGTCGGCTACCTCCTCGGCGCGCCGACCCTGGTCGGGGAGATCTCGAAGGCCAAGCTGCCGTTCACCCTCAACCCGCTATCATGTCAGGCAGCTCTGACCGCGCTGCGGCACCAGCCGGCCCTGCAGTCGCGGGTCGACACGATAGTGACCGAGCGCGAGCGGCTGATTGCCGCACTGGGGAAACGGACGGCCATCGACGTCTATCCGTCCGCGGCGAACTTCGTCTTCATTCGGGTGCCTGGTCATGGCGATCGAACGGTCGCGGGGCTGGCGGACCGGGGCGTCCTCGTCCGCAGGCTGCGCGGGCACCCGCTGCTGGCCGACTCGATGCGCGTGACCGTCGGCACCCCCGAACAGAACGATCGGTTTCTGGCCACGCTCGACGCGGCACTGGCAGACGGTTGACGACGTGCGGGATCTGAAGAACGTGATCTGGAGTGACAGATGGAGAACGTAATCGAAGCCGATGTGGCAGTCGTCGGCGGCGGCCTCGCCGGTCTCTTCGTGGCGATAGGCGCGGCGGAGCAGGGTGCTCGGGTCGTGGTGATGGAGAAGGCCAGGATCGAGCGTAGTGGCGCGATCGGCGGCGGCGTCGATCACTGCCTCGCCTACCTGAACGAAGGTGAACCGTGGGACACCCGCGACGGCTATCTCGCGTTTGTCAAGAAGGCGGCCGCAGGCGCTGTCGACATCGCCGTCCACGAGAAGATCTACTGCGACGAGCTCGCCGCGGCCATCAAGCGGATGGAAAGGATCGGATGCCCGATGCACGACCCGGCGACCGGCACCTACTACCGAACGCGATCGTTCGGCGCGCCGGGCGCCTACTGGATCAACTTCGACGGCAAGAATCTCAAACCACTGGAGGCTCAGGAGGCCCGCCGCCTCGGCTGTGAGGTGCTCGACTACGTCTCGGCCACGAAGCTGTTCATCCAGAACAAACGGATTGCCGGTGTCAGCGGCTACAACATCCGCACCGGAGAGTTCGTGGCCATCCGGTGCCCGGCGGTTGTCGTGGCCACCGGGGCCACCAATCGGCTGTACGAGACGCCGACCGGCATGCCGTTCAACACCTGGCTCTGTCCGTACGACACCGGCGCCGCCCAGGCGCTCGCGTTCGACGCCGGCGCGGAGCTGGCGAACATGGAATACGTGCGGATGACGATCGTCCCGAAAGGCTTCAGCGCGCCCGGGCTCAATGCCTTCACCGGCGAAGGCGCCACGTTCATCAACGCCCTGGGTGAACCGTTCATGACGAAGTACCACAAGCTCGGCGACAGGGCGCCGCGCAATGTCCTGGTCCACGCCTGCTTGACGGAAGGCGCGGAAGGCCGGGGGCCGCTCTTCCTCGACTGCACGAAGCTCCCCGCCGACAACCTGCACCAGCTGAAGACGACGATCGGCACCGACAAGGACACGCTGCCCGACTACTTCGAGCAGAAGGGGATCGACATTGCGGAGGAGCCGTTCGAGGTGGAAGTCTCAGAAGGGATGCAGACCGGGCCGCTGGAGGTCGTGGGCTCCGGCGTGAAGATCAACAGCCAGTGCATGTCGACCGTCGAGGGTCTGTTCGCAGCGGGCGACTGCGCCGATCAGATGAAGGTCGTGCACCTGGCGCTGACCGGAGGCTACGCCGCTGGGCGGGCGGCCGCACAGTACGCCAAGCGAAGCCCCGGGGATGTTCTGGCCGCCGCCGAGGTCGCGGCCGAGCGCTCACGCGTTCTCGCGCCTCTCGACCGACGGTCCGGCGTCCATTACCGCGACATCGAGGATGTGCTGCGGCGGATCATGAAACAGTACGTGGGGCCGATGCGTACCGAGATCGGGCTGAAGACTGCCGCGCGGAAGATCGAACGGCTCAAAGGCGAACTCTCGAACCTGAAGGCCGCCAACCCGCACGAACTGGTCCGAGGGCTGGAGACCGAGACCCTCGTGACCGTCGGTGAGATCATGGCCAAGGCCGCGCAGGCCAGGCGCGAGAGCCGCTTCATCCCGTACCACTACCGACTCGACTATCCCGAGCAGAACGACGCCGAGTGGAACGGGCAGATCGTCGTTCAGAAATCGAATGAGAGCATCACGACCGAATTTAGGCCGTTCTCCTAGAGCTAGCGCGAGGGTGTGAACGATATGGCGGATCAGTTGACCGACGGACCGCAGATTGGCGACACGTGCGTCGGATGTGTCGTCTGCGTCGACCTATGTCCCGGCGACGTGCTGAGGATGGAGGGCGACAAGGCGGTCGTCGAGTACGCCGACGAGTGCTGGTGGTGCGGCGTCTGTCGGGTGGAATGCCCGGTGGAAGGCTGCGTGCAGTTCAAGTTCCCGGTCGCGATGATGAAAGGCTGAGCGACAGGCAACACCCGCAGGCCGACCCAGCCGGGCTGAAGCCCGGAGGGCGCAGGCGGGGCCTCACCCCGCTCGGCCAGCCAGCGCGGCGGCGCGGGCGATGCGGCGCGCCCGGAACTGATCGGTCGACGTGCTTTCGACCTCGCGGCGCGCCGCCATCTGCGCCTGCCGGCGGCGGCGCTCCAACTCACGGTACTTCGGCTCGCGCGGCCTGGCCGAGCGCGGGCGCAAGGTGTCGAGCAGGTCGTTCGACATCGACCTGCCCCGAACGACCGCCTGGGCACGCCGCTGCTTCGCCATCCGCTTCCGCTGCATCTGGTCGTGATAGCACCGGAAGCAGAGCGTGTGGAACAGCTCGGTGCCACCGGGGCGCCGACTGTCCACCATCACCTGACGGATCTGGCAGATGGCGCAGGTCGCCGCGCCGTCAGCGATGGCAGTTTCCTCCGGTCTGGTCCCGGCCGGAGTCGGGACCGGGTCGGGGAACCCGAGGGTCCCGTCCGCCGGGTACTCCAAATCGAGCTGGCGTGCCGAGGTGTCGGTTTGGTATCTCATCTCCAACCCCGCAGTGCACTTCTGAGAAATAATGCGAGCAAAATCGGGGCCAGCTTCGGCGTTGAGGCTCATGGTCCGCCCTCCTTCATTAAGATGCAGTGTAGCCACGGAGGGTGACAGGGTAGGTCACGCCTTTTCTTCGCCCCTGGAAACTGACTACAATTGGGGATTATTCAGGCCATTTGAGGCCAATTCGGAGGACGCGACCCATGACCGGTTCGGCGGAAACATTCCAGTTCCAGGCGGAAACCAAGCAGCTGCTCGATATCGTCATCCACTCGCTGTACTCACAGAAGGAGATCTTTCTCAGGGAACTCATCTCGAACGCATCGGATGCGCTCGACCGGGTGCGACTCGAGGGCCTCACGGATGCCGATCTTCTGGGAGGCGACGAGGCGTTGGAGATCAGGCTCGAGACCGACCCCGAGGCTCGCACGTTCACGATCTCGGACAACGGCATCGGCATGACCCGCGCGGAAGTCGCCGAGCACATTGGCACGATCGCCAAGTCGGGAACGCGCGAACTGGTCGAGCGTCTGCAGTCGATTGCGGGCGGTGACGCCGCGCAGCTGATCGGGCAGTTCGGCGTCGGTTTCTACTCGGTCTTCATGGTAGCGGATCGCGTAACGCTCGTGACACGGCGCGCTGGCGAGGAGAACGCGACGCGGTGGAGCTCGACGGGCGACGGCACGTACGAACTGGCCGACGACAACCGGTTCTCCCGCGGCACGACCATCACGCTGCATCTCAAGCCGGCCGACCCGGAGCACGGCCTCGCCGACTTCATCGATCCGATGGTCTTCCAGGGGTTGGTGAAGCGCTACTCCGACTTCGTCGGCTACCCGATCAAGGCCGCGGTGCCCGCACCCGACGCGAAAGTCGATGCGGCGCCCGAGGAGCGGGTCCTGAACTCGATGCAGCCGATCTGGACAAGGCCGGCAGCGGACGTCACCGACGAGGAGTTCACCGAGTTCTACCGTCACGTCGCACGCGATTGGGGCGAGCCACTCGACCGTCTCGCACTGCGGGCCGAAGGCCGGCTCGAATATCAGGCGCTGCTGTTCGTGCCGGCGCACGCGCCGTTCGATCTGTACTTCCGGGACCAGCAGTTCGGCCTCCAGCTGTACGTGCGCCGGGTCTTGATCATGGACCGCTGCCAGAACCTGCTGCCCCCGTACCTCCGCTTCGTCAAGGGCATCGTCGACGCGGCCGATCTCCCGCTGAACGTGTCGCGCGAGATGATCCAGCAGGATCGCCACATCGGCCAGATGCAGAGCTGGCTCAGCCGCAAGGTCCTCGACCACCTAAAGCAGCTGCTCGAGAGCGACCGTGAGAAGTTCCGGACGCTGTGGGGCGAGTTCGGCCCGGTGCTGAAGGAGGGAGTGGCTGGGGAGGGCGACGTTCGGGATCGATTGCTGCCGCTGCTGCTGTTTCAGTCGTCGCACAATCCGTCGGCGTTGACGACGCTCGACGAGTACGTCGCGCGGATGAAACCGGAGCAGACGGAGATCTACTACCTGACCGGCGAGTCGCGAGCCGTCGTCGAGCACTCTCCCCACCTCGAAGCCTTCCAGTCGAAGGGCTACGAAGTGCTCTACCTCGTCGACCCGGTCGACGAACTGGTCGCCGAGCGGGTCCAGGAGTTCAGCGGGAAGCCGGTCAAGTCGGTCGGCAAGGGCACCGTGGAACTGGGCAGCGAGGATGAGCGGAAGCAAGCCGAGGCGGATCTCTCCGAACAGCGGAAGCGCTACGGCAGCCTCCTCGAGTTCCTGCAGACCACGCTGGCGGATGAGATCAAGGAGGCTCGATTGTCGTCCCGGCTCACGACCTCGCCGGTCTGCCTCGTCGGCGCCGACGGCGACCTCAGCCCGGCGCTCGAACGGATGCTCCGACGCAGCCAGGGCGCCGACGCGGTCACGCAGCAGAAGCGGATCCTCGAGGTGAACCCGAAGCACCCGATTGCCGCGAAGCTCCAGGAGCGGTTCGAGGCCAATCAGGACGATTCGGTCCTCGTCGACTACGCGCAGCTCCTGCTCGGCTACGCGCTCCTCGCCGAAGGCTCGGAACTCCCCGACCCGGCGCGGTTCAATCGAGCGATCGGCGACCTGATGGTCAAGGGTCTGTGAGAAACGCCGAAGTCATCCGCCAGTGGAGCGTGCTGCGGGAGCTGGAAGCGTCGCGTCGCGGAACGATCGACGGCCTCGCGCAGAAGATGGCGGTGACGACGCGGACGATCCGGCGCGATCTCGAAGCGCTGCAAACCGCCGGGTTTCCGATCTACGACGAACAGGTCGACGGCAAGCGGTTCTGGAAGCTCGACACCCGCCCGTTCAAGGGCCTGGGAGACACCGGGTTCACACTGTCGGAGCTGTGCGCGCTGTACTTCAGCCGCACCGTGCTCGAATGCCTTGCGGGTACGCCGTTCCAACACGACCTCGCGAACGCGTTCGCCAAGTTCGAGGCGATCCTCACGCCCAGGATGCGGCAGTTCCTCGACCGGCTGCCGGCCATCCTGCAGGCTAAGGGCGAGCCCAAGAAGCGCCGGGGCGGCAAGCTCGACGACACGATCGCGCGGCTCATCGACGCGACGCTCAGGCAGCGTCAGGCGACGATGCGGTATCACTCGTTCTCGAGCAACCGGACGAAGGAGTATCTGATCGAGCCCTACCGGCTGCTCTACGCCCAGGGCGGGCTGTACCTGTTCGCGTACGTGCCGGAGTACACGCAGATGCGAACATTCGCGGTCGAGCGGATCGACCGCCTCTCGCTCCTGGAAACCACGTTCGAGCCGACGCAGGAACTGGCACTGGAGCTGTGGGCCCACTCGCTCGGTATCGGCATCGGACAGGGACCGCCCGAGCAGGTGGAAGTGGAGTTCGCGGCGTCGATCGCTCCCTACGTCCGCGAGCGCGAGTGGCACGCGTCGCAGCGTCTGACCGAGTGCCCCGACGGCGCCCTGCGCCTCACGCTCGAGGTCTGTATCGACGAGGCGCTCCGCAGCTGGATCCTCGGCTTCGGCGCGGTCGCGCGCGTCGTCGCTCCGACCGATCTAGCAACCGACATCGCCGCCGAACTCGAACGCGCCCGGGCCGGCTACGTCGATGTTCCGTAGCCTCGGCGGGCCCTGTCGCCGGCACGGCTCGCCGACGTTTGCGCTGTCTCGCCTATCCCGATAGCCTTGCTCGGTGAATGCACCCCGACCTGGAGGCTCCATGAAGCGCTGGTCTCATCTCGTTGCCCTCATCCCGTTCCTGGCGATTCCGGCCCTGGCGCCGGCCGAGCAGGCTGCCGCGCCGACGCCCGAGAGCATCATTGGCTGGGCGCCGTGCGCCGACTACAAGCTGGCCACCTATGAACAGATCGCCGAGTACTTCCGCGTGCTCGATCGGGCGACCGACCGGATGCAACTGGTCGACATCGGGCAGACCGCCGAGGGCCGCACCCAGCTCATGGCGATCATCTCGTCGGAAGCCAACATGCAGAATCTCGATCGCTACAAGGAGATCTCGCAACGGCTGGCACGGGCACGCGCGACCGAGGACGAAGCGCAGGCACTCGTCGACGAGGGCAAGGCGATCGTCTGGGTCGATTTCGGCCTGCACTCGACCGAGGTGGCGCACGCGCAAACCGCGCCGTGGATGGCCTACAACGCGGTCACGGAAGAAACGGAGGAGATGCGGTTCATCCGGGACAACGTCATCTTTCTCCTGGTACCGAACATGAATCCGGACGGCACGACGCTGGTGGCCGACTGGTACATGCAGCACGTCGGCACCGAGTACGAGGATGCGCCGTTGCCCGAGCTGTACCAGAAGTACGTCGGCCACGACAACAATCGTGACTGGTTCATGTTCAACCAGCCCGAAAGTCAGAATATCGGCCGTCAGCTCTATCAGGAATGGTTTCCGCAGATCGTCTACAACCAGCACCAGACCGGGCCGTTCCCGTCGCGCATCTTCATTCCGCCCTTCGCGGAGCCGGTCAACCCGAACATTCCGCCGCTCGTCATGCGCGGCATCAACGCCGTGGGCACGGCGATGGGCCGGCGGTTCGATCAGGAAGGCAAGTCGGGCGTCGTCTCTCGGGTCGGCTTCGATACCTGGTGGAATGGCGGCATGCGCACGGCGCCGTACTTTCACAACATGGTCGGCATTCTGACCGAGACGTCGCACGCCTCCCCGGCGCCCGCCGTGTACGACCCCGAGACCTTCCCGGCCACGTTCGGCAACGGCGAATCGACGACCGCCCCGTCGGCGTTCTATCCGAACCCGTACATGGGCGGCGAGTGGCACCTGCGTGACAGCTGCGAGTACATGCTGACCGGATCGATGGCGGTGCTGGACATCGGCGCCAAGCGACGCGCCGAATGGCTCTCGAACATCTATCAGATGGGTCGGGAGGCGATCGCCGACGGCGAGAACGAGACCTACGTCATCTCGACCGACCAGTGGGACCAGGCGACCGCCGCGAAGCTCGTCAACGTGCTCCGCTGGGGCGGCGTCGACGTCGAGTTGGCCAACGCCGCCTTCACGCTGGACGGCGCATCGTATCCTGCGGGCAGCTACATCGTGCCGGGTGCGCAGCCGTTTCGGCCGCACCTGACCGACTTGCTCACGCCACAGGTCTACCCCGATCGGCGCATCTACCCGGGCGGGCCGCCCGATCGCCCTTACGACGTCAGCGGCTGGACGCTGCCGCATCAGATGGGGGTCGACGTGCGGAAGCACTCGGGGCTGGGTTCGCAACGGGCGGAACTCGCGCTCGAACCGGTGGAATGGGTGTCGGCGCCCAACGGCAGCGTGTCGGGCCGGGCGGCCGACGCCTACGCGATCGACCCGAAGGTGAACGATGCGTTCACCGCGGTGAACCGCTTCCTGGCCGCCGGTGAGCGCGTGTCTCGCACGACAGCGGCCGTCGAGATCGGCGAGACGACCTGGCCGGCGGGAACGTTCCTGGTCGCCGCGGGCGACGTAACCCACGCCCGCGTCGAGGAGACCGCCCGGGCGCTCGGCCTGCGGATCTCGGCGCTCGGCTCGACACCCAGCGTCGACACGGCGCCGCTCAGCCGACCGCGTGTCGGGCTGTACCACGCGTGGGGCGGCAACATGGACGAAGGCTGGACCCGCTGGGTGTTGGAACAATTCGAGTTCGACTACGCGCAGCTCCACGACGCCGAGATCCGTGCCGGCGATCTCGCCGAAGCCTACGACGTCATCGTCCTGCCGGATGCGTCCTACAGCAGCATGCTGCGCGGGCTCTCCGCCGACCGGATGCCCGCCGAGTACGCCGGTGGAATGACGATCCGAGGTGCTGCCAGCCTCTACGACTTCGTCGTGGAAGGCGGGACCCTGGTAGCGATGGACTCGGCAAGCGAGCTGCCGCTCGAGATCTTCGACCTGCCGATTCGGGACGTCACGTCCGGGCAGTCGGACGACGATTTCTTCATCCCGGGCACGCTGCTTCGGCTCGACGTGGATCCGGAGCATCCGCTCGGCTACGGCATGCCCGAAGAGACGACCGCGTTCTTCTCGCGGAGTCCGGCGTTCGCGCTCGGGCGACCGCTCGGCCGCCGCGAACGGATGGTCGGCGCGACACCCGAGCCCGACCCGGCGGTCACCGCCGTGGCGACCTACCCCGACGACGACCTGCTGAAGAGCGGCTGGCTGCTGGGCGATCGGGTGATCGAGGGACGCGCGGCCGTCGTCGAAGCCGAGGTCGAGGCAGGCCGTGTCGTCTTACTCGGGTTCAGAGTCCAGCACCGCGGCCAACCCCACGGGACCTTCAAGCTGCTGTTCAACGCGATCTATCGCGGCGGCATGTAACGCTGGAACGCCTGACACCAACGGGGCCTGGGGCCGGCGTCGTGGATGAGGGCGCCTGCGAGTTCCACAGCGTGGCGAAGACTTGAGTGCGGCGGCTCCGTGGACACATGCGACCGCCACGGCGGCGGCACGTTCGCCACCCGCGCCATGTGTGCCGACTCTTCCGGCGTCAACGCCTGCAGTAACTCCTGCAACGTCACGCCTCTTCCACCATCGTCATAATTCCTGTAGCGTCACCGCGCCCCCGTGCGGTAATAAAGGTGTGATGACTCAGCCAAAACTCGCACGGGCCAAGTGCCCCTGGTGCGGCTTCGTCGTCGTGGCCGCCAGTCGTGCGGCGTGCGTGGACGCCCAGCGGGAACACAATGCACTATGTCCCTCCGGTGTCCATATCCGCCTGCCCGCCACGGCTCCCGACCCAGCCCATGACGCCGGCGATGGCGGGCGTCTTCCAGTCCGCCGACTTCAACGCGGCTCGTAGCTGGGACGGATCGAGCATCGCGCCATACTTCAACAGCCCGACGCGCTCCAACAGATCCAGCGGCCCCAATGGGACTGTACGGCCCTGCGCCGCAATCGACCCTGACCAGTACGCGGTGACGGTCGCACGTGATGTCGTCCGGGAGGCAAACGGTTCTACCGTCAGCGTGCGAGGACTGTCTGAGCCCGGCGCCCTCGCCACGACGCCGGCCCCATCAATCCAGCCTCACGGCACCTTCCGTATTCACGGGGCCGACATAGACGTCCGACTCCAGACCGGCACTGTCGCGGAACGCCTTCCGGATCGCGTCGCCGACGGATGCGGCGTCCGCGTCGCTCCCGGCGAACGCGAACACTGACGGACCCGATCCGGAGATCGAACAGCCGAACGCGCCTGCCGAGCGTGCGGCGGCCTTCACGTCGGCCAAGCCTGGAATCAGGTGCGCCCGCACCGGCTCGACCAGCCGGTCCTGGATGCTCCGGCCGAACTGGACGAGGTCGCCCCGGTGCAGCGCGTCGACAAGCGCCGCGATGTTGCCGAGATTCGCGACCGCATCGTCCAGTGCGTACGATCGCTCGGCCGTCAGGCGACGCGCGGCGGCGGTCGACACCTCGC
The DNA here is from genome assembly GCA_002730525.1 of Acidobacteriota bacterium. Taxonomy (GTDB): domain Bacteria; phylum Acidobacteriota; class Vicinamibacteria; order Vicinamibacterales; family UBA823; genus UBA2161. The sequence goes on from PCAK01000007.1 coordinate 48,460, forward strand.
AGTGTGGATGCACGAGCGCGACGCGCAACGCGGCGGGCACGGGCAGGTCGATCAGTTCGAGTGGATCGTAGCTGCGCACCAGGACGATCCCGCCCAGCAGACTCGGCGCCACGTTGTCGGCGTGCGGCGTCCCGGACGCGGCCGCCTCGCCGACCAGCGCGCTGGCGACCAGCTCGCGGCGCGCGATCGGCGCGCCGAACAGTTCGTTCACGGCGACCGCCCCGGCCACGGCACTTGCGCCAGAGCTGCCCAGCCCGCTGGCCAGCGGCATCCGCTTCTGCAACCACAACTTGACACCGCGGCGTAGCGGCGGACCGGCATCGAGGCCGTCGAGTCGCCTGAGCACGTCGGCAGCGGCCAGGCCGGCCACGTTGCGCGCGGCATCGGTGGGCAGGGCGCCGCCGTCGCCCGTCACCTCGACGATCTCGACACCCGGAGCTTCGCGAGACTCGGCCTCGACGACATCGCCCGGCTCGGTCAAGGCGAGGCCGAGCACGTCGAATCCCGGGCCGAGGTTCGAGGCGCTGGCCGGGGCGAAGACACGAACGTGATCTCCCATTAAGACTCAGGGTAACAAATCGCACTGGAGCGCTCCGCTAGAAGACCAAGGCGCGCACAGCGCGCCTCGCGCCGGTCGGAGTGGGGCACTCGGGGCCCCCGCGAAAACCGGCGCGGGGGTTCGGGGCGAAGCCCAGACCTGAAGATGTAACGTCTCGCCACGCGGTGCCGTCAACAACCTGCAGGAGGCCAACTCCACGGCGGCGTCGGTGCTCCGGGGCCACTCACTGGACCGTCGCTCCAGTTAACCGGTTGACAGGTAACGACTTGACGATTGTCCTGCCTGGGCCATCGCCCGTCGCGACCCGGATGCGTTTTGCATGGGCGGACGGTCTGCTGGCTTTCCGTGAACCTGTCGTTCTAGAATGGCAGGTTCACGCGTGGGGGTGTGGGTTCGGGGTTCGAAAGCGCCCGAAGAGACATCGAATGGGTCGCCCGCCCAGGCGTCGCTCGCGGCGTCGAACAGGCAAGAGATCTCGCAGCCGGTTTTTGAAGCAGTTCAGTACTTGAGGAGGATCTTATGTCGCTCTCGCGTCGCGCGTTCTTTCGCAATCTAGGAGCCGGCCCTGCCGACTCAGCTTCCCGCGAGTTCATCGCGGCCCGCGGGCGCGAGGCGCTCGTCAACGAAATGTGGCGCTCTGGCCTGAGCTACGAAGAGGCCGAAGCGCAGTTCGGCCCGCCGCCGGAAGGTGCCATCGTGATCTCCAGCAACGAGAACCCGCTGGGTCCCGGACCGGCAGCCTACCAGGCCGTGCTAGACGGGCTCGATCAGTGGGCTGGGCGCTACCCGACGAACTTTCGGCCGAGCCACGCCGACCTGATGCAGACGATCGCGGCCAAGTTCGATGCGCGTTCCGAGAACGTCACGCTGGGGACCGGCTCGGGCGAGATTCTCGAGAACGCGGCGAAGGCGTTCACCGGACCGGACAAAGCGCTCATCACCGCCGACCCGTCCTACATGCAGGCGGTCAGTGTCGCGCGGCGGCACGGGCATCCGGTGAAGACCGTCGCGCTCGATGCCAACCTCCGCCTCGATCCGGAGGGCATCGCGCGCGCAGCCAGGGGCGCGGGCCTGATTTTCCTCTGCAACCCGAACAACCCCAGCTCCACGATCCTCCCGGCGTCGGATGTCGAGGCCCTCGTGAGCGAAGTGCAGCGCTCGTCGCCGGACACGCGCATTCTCATCGACGAGGCGTATCACGATTACGCGACCGACCCGGCGCACCAGACGGCGATTCCGCTGGCGCTCCGGACGCCGAACGTGTTCGTCGCCCGGACGTTCTCGAAGGCCTACGGCATGGCGGGCCTCCGGCTCGGCTACGGCATCGGCCACGTCGACACGATCAGGACGCTGGCGCAGTGGACGCACGTGTTCAACTCGAACAACCTCGCCAATGCGGCGGCGGTGGCCTCGCTGAACGATCCGGCCCACCTCGAGCAGGAGCGTGCGCGAAACACGGCCGCACGCGACTACACGATCGGTGTCTTCCGCGACCTCGGCTTCGAGGCCGCGGACTCGCAGACGAACTTCCTCTTCGTCAACCTCGGACGCCCGGCGTCCGAGTTCCGCGATGCATGCCGCGAGCGCGGCGTCATGGTCGGTCGGGACTTCCCGCCGATGGAAAACACTCACGCCCGCGTGTCGATCGGAACGATGGACGAGATGCGCCAAGCCGCTGAGGTCTTCAGGCAGGTGCTGGCATAGACCCAAGAGTGCCAGCGAGACAGTCATGAACAACGATTCACTGCCCGGACGATCGAAGCAGCCGGGAACGCTTTTCAGTATCGAGGAGGAATCCATGTCGTTTTCGCGACGCGCGTTTGTGAAGACTCTCGGGATCGGGGGCGCAGCCGCGCTCTCGAGCAGCTACATCCCGAGGGCGTACGATCTGCCTTCGTTCTGGACCCCGACCCTGCTCGCGCAGGAAGGTCCGCTCCTGCTACATAACAACGAGAACCCGCTCGGCCCCGGCGACAGGGTGCTCAACGCGATCCGCGAGCACATCGCACCGGACGGCGCGACGATCGGCCGGTACCCGTTCGCACTGACGGGCGGTCTGGCGCGGGCAATCGCCCAGCGGTTCGACGTCGAGCCCGGCAACATCATCATGGGCACCGGTTCAACGCAGGCGCTGCGGACGGCCACCCAGGTCTACACCAGCCCGACGAAGGCGCTCGTCACCGCCACCCCGACCTACGAGGAGTGCACGCAGTACGCGCAACTCATCGGCTCGGCCGTCGTCGAGGTCGGCCTCAACGAGAACCTGGAACTCGATCTCGACGAGATGGCGGCGGCGGCTCGAGGCGCTGGGATGGTGTTCCTGAACAATCCCAACAACCCGACGGCGACCGTCCACCCCGAGGATGCGGTGAACGGGTTCATCGACGACGTGCTCACGGCATCGCCCGATACGATGATCCTCGTCGACGAGGCGTATCACGACTACGTGACCGACCCACGCCACGTGTCGCAGATTCCGCATGCGGTGCGGAATCCCAAGGTGATGGCCGCGCGCACGTTCTCGAAGGCGCACGGCATGGCCGGCATGCGCGTCGGTTACATGATCGCCCACGAGGACACCGTGCGCGAGTTGTCGCCGTGGCACAGCTTCAACACGATGAATACGCCGGGGATCCTCGGCGCCACCATCTCGATCCTCGACACGCAGCGGCTCGAGGAAGAGGCGGCGCGCAACACCGAAGCTCGCCAGTACACGATCGACTGGTTCAAGAACGCGGGCTTCGACGCCACTGATTCGCAGTGCAACTTCATCTTCGTCAAGACGGGTATGAACGCGCAGGAATTCCGCGATGGTGCCCGTGAGAATGGCGTGATGGTCGGCCGGAACTTCCCGCCGTACCAGGAAGAGTGGGCGCGAATCTCGATCGGCACGCTCGAGCAGATGCAGCAGGCCACCGAGGCGTTCGCCAAGGTCCTGCGCGTCAACGCCACAGCGGCCGCCTAACGTTCCACCGACTCGGCGCATCCGATTCCCGATGCGCCGGGTCGTTTTGTCTCTGCTCGCGCTACCCGAGCCGGCCCGCAATCGGGCCGTCGGCTTACCCCCTGCCGGATCCCCATGCCCGATCCGCCCACGACCGAGCTCAAGCGCTCGATGACCCTGGTCCCGGCGACCGCCCTGGTCGTCGGCACGATCATCGGCGCGTCGATCTTCGTGCAGCCGTCGGAGATCACCGCGCTGGTGCCCTCGGTCGGCGGCGTGGCGGCTATCTGGCTGGTCGCGGGCATCCTGACCTTCTTCGGGGCGCTGGTCTCCGCGGAGCTGGCTTCGGCCTTTCCCCGTACCGGCGGCGTCTACGTCTTCCTGAACGAGACCTACTCCCCGGTGCTCGGCTTCCTGTGGGGCTGGGCGATGTTCTGGAGCATGCACTCCGGCATCCTCGCCGCCATCGCCGTCGTCTTCGCCCGCTACGTCGCCTTCTTCGTCCCGCTGAGCCCAGTCGGCGTCCAGTTGGTGGCGGCCGGCGCCATTCTCGTGCTCTCGGCGATCAACTACCGCGGCATCGAGCACGGCAGCCGGCTGCAGACCGCCTTCACAGTCGGCAAGGTCGCGGCGATCGCGCTGATGATCGCCGTGGGTCTGGTGCTCGCGCCTGGAGAAGCGGCGAGCACGACGTCGGTCTCGGCACCGGCGGCCGCAGTAGCGTCCACCCCGATCACGTGGACCGCCATCGTGCGGGCGCTCATCGCGGGACTCTTCGCGTTCGGCGGGTGGCACATGGTGACCTACGCCGCGGGTGAGACGGTCGACCCGACTCGGACGATCCCGCGTGCACTGCTTGGCGGCACGGTCATCGTGACGATCTGCTATATCGCGCTGAACGCCGTCTACATGTACGTTCTGCCGATGGACGTGGTCATCTCGTCGTCACGCGTCGCGGCCGACGCCGCCGATGCGTTGCTCGGGAGCGGCGGCGCCGGATTGATGTCGGGTCTGGTCATCTTCTCGACGTTCGGCGCCCTGAACGGAATCGTCTTGGCGGGCCCGCGCGTCTACTACTCGATGGCGCAGGACGGCCTGCTGTTCAACTGGGCCGGGCGGGCTCACCCCACGTTCCGGACCCCGCACCTGGCCATCGTGCTGCAGGGCGTCTGGGCCTCGGTGCTCGTGTTCACCGGCACGTACAGCCAGCTGTTCTCGCGGGTCATCTACGTCGAGTGGGTCTTCTTCGGCCTGATGGCACTCGGCCTGTTCATCCTGCGCCGGCGGCCCGACTACACGCCGGCCTACCGAGTACGCGGAGCCGCCGTCATCGCCGGCGTGTTCGCGCTGTCGTCCGCCATCATCCTGCTCAACCGTTTCCTCACTGAACCGGTCGAGGCTGTCATCGGCCTCGGCATCGTCTTGCTCGGCGTGCCCGTCTACTACTTCTGGCTCGCCCGCCCGAAAGGAGCGTGAACCGTCCTTGGCGATCATCGACTTTCATAACCACTTCTACACGCCTGGCTACCTCGCGTCGGTTCGCAACGGCGAGACCGCGCTGAAGCACACGACCGACGATGACGGGAACCCGGTGCTGTACTACCCGGGCGACTACAACGTCGTTGTGCCGGGCCACCGCGACGCCGACTTCCGCGACCAGGTGATGGCGGAACACGGGATCGACATGCAGGTCCTGACGTTTACGTCACCGGGAACGCATGTTGAGAGCCCCGCCGTCGCCGTGAGGCTGGCCAGCCAGGTTAACGACGACCTCGCGGCGATCAAAGCCTCGAAGCCTCGGTTCACCGCGCTGGCGACGCTTCCGCTGAACGATCCGCAGGCCTCGGTCGCCGAACTCGAGCGCGCCATGACGCAGCTCGGGTTCAAGGGGGTCATGCTGTTCAGCAACGTCAATGGCACGGCGTTGAGCGATGAACGGTACTGGCCGCTCTACGAGAAGGCGAACGAACTGGGTGCGGTCTTCTACATTCACCCGATCCATCCGGTGGGTGTCGAGGCGATGACCGACTACTGGCTGATGCCGCTGCTCGGCTTCGTCTTCGACACAACGCTGGCCGCGGCGAAGATCGTCTTCAGCGGCGTGGCCGAGCGGTTTCCCCGCATCACCTGGGTGCTGGCGCATCTGGGCGGGACGGTCCCCTACCTCGCCGAGCGGCTCGACCGGGGGTTTCACGCGTTCGCCGATTGCCGCCAGCACATCGACCGGCCGCCGAGCGACTATCTCAAGCGCTTCTACTTCGACACCGTGAATTTCGATCCCAAGGCCCTTCAGCTGGCGATCGACTTCGCCGGCGTCGGTCATGTGATCGCCGGAAGCGACTATCCACACAAGATCGGCAGCCTGCGGCAGATGCTCGACAGCATCGGCGGCTTGCCGATCTCGGATCAGGACAAAGCCGACATCCTGGGCAACAACACGGCAACTTTGCTCGGACTCTGACCGTATCAGCAGTAAGCAATCGCGCGTTCCGCGCCGTCAAACGATCAGGTTCGGAGGAACGTGCCTTTCATCGTAACGGCGTACGCGGGTAAGATCGGGCCGCCCCTGGGGGATGCGCGGGTCGACGTCGGCTGAGCCGGGCAGTGGGGCACGCGAACGGTAGACGCTCAGCATGTCAGCAGGACTTCTCTCTCGTGAGCGAATCGTGGCCGGCCCGCGATTCAACCGCTGGCTGATCATTCCGGCGGTCGTGGCCATCGAGGCCAGCATCGGCCAGATCTACGCGTTCAGCATCTTCAATCTCCCGCTCACCCGTGCGGTCGGCATCACCCAATCAACGCCGGACGACTGGCGCCTGACGACCCTGGGCTGGGTCTTCACGCTGGCGATGGTCTTTCTCGGCCTCTCGGCCGCTTTCGGCGGCAAGTGGGTCGAGGACGTCGGTCCGCGCAAGGCGGGTGTCGTCGCGGCGTTCTGCTGGGGGTTGGGCTTCTATATCGCCGCGGTCGGCGTGCAGACGCACCAGATCTGGCTGCTCTACCTCGGTTACGGCGTGCTGGGCGGCTGCGGCCTGGGGATCGGCTACATCGCACCGGTCACGACACTGGTCCAGTGGTTCCCTGACCGCCGCGGTCTCGCGACCGGGCTGGCGATCATGGGGTTCGGCGGCGGCGCGATCATCGCGGCGCCGGCGTCGGAGTGGATGCTCACCCTGTTCGCCACCGAGTCGTCGGTGGGCGTCGCCGAAACGTTCGTCGTCCTCGGTACGGTCTACCTCGCGGCGATGCTCGTCGCGGCGTTCATGATGCGGGTGTCGCCGCCGGGGTGGAAGCCGGAGGGTTGGACTCCGGTCGCAACAGGACGGATGGTCACGACCCGCAACGTGCATCCGAGCGAAGCGATCCGGACTCCTCAGTTCTACATGCTCGCGGGCGTGCTGCTGCTCAACGTCACGGCGGGCATCGGGGTCTTCAGCCAGGCATCTGCCCTGTTTCAGGAAGTCTTCGACGAGTTCTCCGCGGCGTCGGGCGCGATGTTCGTCGGTCTGCTGAGCTTCTTCAACATGGCCGGGCGGCTGTTCTGGGCGTCGTTCTCCGACAAGATCGGCCGCAAGGCGACGTTCGGGCTGTTCCTGTCGGTGGGCCCGGCGCTCTACGCGCTCGTCCCGGTCGCGGACGATCTGGGCGGCATGATCCTCTTCGTCGGGTGCTTCGCCGTCATCATCACGATGTACGGCGGCGGCTTCTCGACGATGCCCGCCTATATCGCCGACATCTTCGGCACCCAGTACGTCGGCGCCATCTTCGGACGAGTGCTGATTGCCCACTCGTGCGCGGCGGTGCTGGGTCCGGTACTGGTCAACTACCTGCGTGAGTTCCAGCTCGCCAACGGCGTACCGGCCGCGCAGTCGTACAACGTTACGATGTACATCATGGCCGGCCTGCTGGTGCTGGGTTTCTTTGTGAACCGCGCCCTGACGTCGGTCGATGACGACCGCTACCTCGATGACGCCTCGTCCGAGGAGCAACGGTCCGCCGCGGAAACGGCGACGCCGGCGGCGGGCTCCGCGCAGCGCGCTCGCACACCGCTGTCCGACGGACCAGCCGTCCCGGATACCACGACCCCGCGATCCTAGGACACTCGAACTACCCGCGAGGGCGCCATGGCCATCCCTCTGTCGCGCGGCATCTGGTTGTCGGTCACCGCGACGCTCCTGGTGCTGGGCATCGCGGGCCTGGGCGCCGGCTGGCTACTCCAGCGCTACGAAACGAGCCACGCGTTCGACGTCGAAGCGTCGCTCATCGCGGAGGCGCTCGAGTTGAGTGAAGGCGACACGGTCGCCGACATCATCGCCGGCGAGGGCGGCTGGACGATCGACCTGGCAGAACGGGTCGGCGACGCCGGGCACGTGTACTCGACGGGGAACGACGCCGACGAGACGGCGATCATCGCCGCCGCGATCGAGGCCGCCGGAGTGGGCAACGTGACGGTTGTCGAGACACCCGGTGAGGCGCTCGAGTTACCGGACGAGTGCTGCGACGCGATGCTCGTCCGCGTGATGTACCACCACATGGCCGATGGATCCGGCGCGGCCGATCGGATGCGGCAGGCGCTCAGGCCGGGCGGCCTGCTGGCGGTGATCGACTACGGCCGCGACGCGCCCGAGTTCTCGGGCGGCCACGGCGTCGATCAGGATCAGCTGGTGAACGAGGTGACGGGAGCCGGGCTCGACCTGATGCGGGTCATCGACGACTGGTCGGGCAACGCCTACTGCGCGATCTTCCGCAGGCCAAACTCCTGAAGCTCGGGCGTATCCCTTGCGGCCTCCCCGCAGGCCGTTCACAACGTGGTGAGGTAGACTCGCCGCGGTCGACGTGCCAACTTCCCACGGAGCCTGCATCATGTCGAAACACCCGCTCGTCTGGCTTGCCATCGGCGCGCTCGTCCCGACCGCCCTGCTCGTGGCGCAGCAATCGGAATCTGAAACGCGCCGGGTCCCTCAGTTCGAGAACGAGCACGTGAGGGCCTGGAAGAGCATCATCCAGCCGAATCAGTCCCTCAGTATGCATCGCCACGAGCACTCCCGCGCGCTCATCGCGCTGACCGACGGCGACCTCGACATCGTCCAGGATTCGGGTGAGCGGGAGACCGTGCACTGGGAGGCCGGCAACGCCTACTGGCTCACGCACAACGAGCCGGATACGATGCACGCCGACGTCAACAATTCGGACGCGGTGATCGAGGTGATCGTCGTCGAACTGAAGAACGATCGATGATCCGCCGGCGGGGAACACCCGCCGACCGGTTTGATAGAGTGGCCGCGTGGGCCGGAAGCGCAGGCGATCGACACCGCCACCGAGACGCCGCGGCCAACAACTCCCGGACGCTCCGCCCCGACCCCGCGCGGCACGGCGCTCCGTCACCAGCGCGACCCTGATCTTCGTCGGGGCCGGGGCCCTGGCGGCCGCAGCCTGGTGGCTCTGGTCGCCCGGCACGGCCCCTGCGTCCGGGGCACTCCGTGACTCGAACCTGCTGCTCATCACGATCGATACGCTGCGCGCCGACCGTGTTGGGGCGCCCGGCCTGACGCCGACCCTCGACGCGCTCGGCGAGAGCGGACTCCAGTTCACGCACGTCTACGCCCACGCGCCCGTCACGCTGCCGTCGCACTCGTCGATCATGACGGGCCTCGTGCCGCCCGGGCACGGCGTACGCGACAACGGGTCGTTCCGTCTGTCAGAGGCTCACGTGACGCTGGCCGAGCGGCTCGGCGCGGCCGGCTACGACACCGGCGCGTTCATCGGCGCGTTCGTCCTCGACTCGCGGTTCGGTCTGGCCCAGGGATTCGCGGAGTACGACGACCGCTTCAACGAGGTCGCACGATCCTTCGCCGCCAACTTCGTTCAGCGCCGGGCCCCTGACGTCCTGCGGCGCGCGGCCGACTGGATCGAGGCCGTCGACGATTCTGCCGGCCCACAGGCGGGTGGCTCGCCCTGGTTCGCCTGGGCGCATCTGTTCGACCCGCACGATCCGTACGACGCGCCCGAGCAGCGGGTCGAGGATCCCTACGACAACGAGGTCGCCTTCGCCGACGCCGCGATCGGCCGGTTCCTGACCCGACTCCGGCAAGCCGGCGCGCTCGAGGAGACGCTGATCGTCGTCACCAGCGACCACGGTGAGGGGCTGGGCGACCACGGCGAATCGACGCACAGCTTGTTTGCCTACGACGCGACGCTGCGCGTGCCGCTGATCGTCTCGGGCCCAGGAATCTCGCCGGGTGTCAGGGAGACGCCGGCATCGCACGTCGACCTCCTGCCGACCATCCTCGACCTCCTGGGCCTGGAGGTGCCGGAAGGTCTGGATGGACGCTCGCTGCGGACCAACCCGGAACCGGACCTCCCAGTGCCGCCGATCTATTTCGAAGCGCTCAGCGCGAGTCTAACGCGCAACTGGGCGCCGCTGACCGGAATCGTCGCGGAGGGGTGGAAGCTGATCGACCTGCCACTGCCGGAGCTGTACGACCTGACCGCGGATCCAGCCGAAGCGACCAACCTGCACGATCGGCAGGCGGGGCGCGCCGGGGAGATGCGCGGCGTGCTGCAAGCGGTTGGAGAACGCGCGGCCGCCACCGCCTCCAGCGTCCCGGTCGACCCGACGGTCGAGGCGCAGCTCCGGGCGCTCGGCTATACCAGCGGCCGGGCGGGGCCGATCGATCCAGCCCGCGTCTTCACCGCTGCTGACGACCCGAAACGGCTGCTCGACGTCGACCTGGCCTGGCGTGCGGTGCTCCGCCGGCTCGCCACTTCCCTCGAGTCGCCTGGCGGCAACGCGGAGGGGCTGTCCGTGCTACGGCAGCACCTCGACGCGTACCCCGGCTTCGCGCCCGCCTACACGTCGGCAGCGACGTTGCTGATCGAGATGGGCCGCCCGAGGGAGGCCGTCGACCTGCTCGATACCGCGGTCGAACTCGGACAGGCCAACGACGCGATTCGCGAGCGTCTCAGTCTGGCGTTGCTGAACGCCGGCGAACCCGGCCGCACAATCGAGATCCTCGAGACCCTCGTGGCCGTGGACGCGCCGTGGGCGGACGACCTGAATCGGCTCGGCGCCGCCTACGCCGCGCTCGGCCGGATCGACGACGCACGAACCCAGTTCGCCCGTGCGCTCGAACTCGGTCCGACCGCCGAGATCTGGAAGAACCTCGGTGTCATTGACGTACAAGCGGGCAACGTCGAGAGCGCCGTCCGCGCCTTCCGGGAGTCGACGGGCACCGACCCGACCTACGTGCCGGGATGGCGACTGCTGGGGGCGGCGCTCAGGCCGACCGACCCCGATGGTGCGGTCGAGGCGTGGCGCCGCGCGGTCGACCTCTCACCGGGCGACGTCGACGCGCTCCTCGACCTGACGGCGCTGCTGCACGAAACCGGATCGGCCGGGGACGCCCGGCCCTATCTCGAGCGCTATCTCGAAGCCCAACCGCCCGACGCCGCGCGCGTGGTCGAGGTCAGGCGACGCCTCGCGGAACTCTCAGCGCCGTAGTCGGCGCCTCGCACCATCGCACGCCTCGGTTGCACGACGCTCCCCTTGGGAGGGCGGAGCCGTGATGCATGTTGCCCGGCGAGTAATTACCTTAACTTATTGATATAACAGGTCTTAAGCCTACATTCTCTAGATCCATGTGTTTGAATATCCGGGCCGAGACTAGGCGAAAAACAGCCCGTTTTCGGCCTCGATCCAACGTATTGAAGCAACCTTCTGGTTTTTGGGTATTTCAGACGTTCGAGAAGAAAATTTCCTTCATTTCAGGCCTGTTTTTACGGATCCGCCCTGGCGTAAAATTTGCACTATTGCCGACCGGTGGTTTGGGAAAATTTTTCTTGCACGAGCACGGAAAAAAGGCCTAGAATCACCCGTTTTCGCAAGGTGGAAGTAAGAATTCTTCGTTTTGTCCACTGTCGTTCGGGGTTGTTGTTGAGGAGGGAAACCGTATGAAGAGAACGTCGCTACTGCTCATGCTCAGTGCGCTTCTGGTGTTTGCCGGGGCCACTGATGCGATGAGTCAGCAGTTTACGGGGAACGTGCGTGGCACGGTCAGTGACGCCCAGGGGATCATCCCTGGCGTGACTGTCACCCTGGTGAACGAGGGCACGACTGTTGCCCGTGACACCATCACCAACGAGGTCGGCGAGTACGCGTTTCCCGCCGTCGCTCCGGCTACCTACTCGATCCGCACGTCGCTCCCGGGGTACAAGACCTACGAGCAGCGCGGGATCACGGTCGGCACCCAGGCCGCTCTGACCATCGACTTGGTCCTGGAAGTCGGCACGGTTGAAGAGGAGATCACGGTAACGGCCGACGCGCCACTCATCGAGACGTCCAACGCCTCGGTCGGTGACTCGCTCGACCGCGAGATCCTCGAGACGTTGCCGGCCCCGGGCCGCAACGCCTTCCTCATTGCGGTCACCATCCCGACGGTGACGCCGATTGGCGACCCGCAGTTCAACCGCCAGCAGGATCAGTCCAACGCCTCGCGTGTCTCGCTGGGCGGCGGCTCCATCCGTGGCAACAACTACCTCCTCGACGGTGTCCCGATTACCGAGTTGAACAACCGCGCGGTGCTCAATCCGACGATCGAGGCCCTCGCCGACGTCAAGGTCCAGGTTCACACCTACGACGCCGAGATGGGGCGGACCGGTGGCGGCGTGTTCAACACGACCGGCCGCGTCGGCACCAACGAGTTCCACGGCAGCGGCTTCTTCCAGACCCGTCCGGTCTGGGGGCAGACCCTCAACTACTTCACCTCGGAAGCCGGCGGCACAGCGGAGAGCAGCGGCGTGGCTGACTCCTACTACCGTCTGTATGGCGGCGGCGGTGGCGGCCCGATCATCCAGAACCGCACCTTCTGGTGGTATGCGATGGAAGGCTATCGCTCCTTCACCACGCGGTTCCAGCAGCAGATCTGGCCCGGCACCAACCAGCGCGTCGGCGACTTCTCGAAGTCGACCATCGGCGGCGCCGCGGTTCAGATCTGGAACCCGTACTGCCGTGAAGGCGCCAATTCGCGGTGCCCCGCGACCGGCAGCGGTTCGGTGGCCACCGGCGGCCTGTTCACCGGCGCGGTCATCCCGGCCGGCCACGCGGCGCTGAGCCCGGCGGCCAAGAATATGACCGCCCACTGGCCGACCAAGACGGTCAGCGGCTCGTCCTACAACGCGAGCCAGGAAGATGGTCAGCAGAACGTCTCCGACACGTCGCGGACGATCGACTTGGCCGACATGTACACGTTCAAGGTCGAGCACAAGTTCACCGACAGCTGGTCGCTCTCCGGGATGTACATCTACAACAAGACGGACGAGCCGTCCTACTCGTACATCCTCCCCGGCATCGCCAAGGATGACTACTTCTCCTCGAGTGGCGCCTGGTATCTCGAGCGGCGGCCGCACGTGCTGGTGTTCAACAATACGAACATCATCAACGACACCACCGTGCTGACGACCCGCTACGGCTGGACGACTTGGCTCGACGCGACGACGCCGGGTTTCGTCGAGGGCGGCCCCTCAGGCCTCGGGTTCGCCTCCGCCTTCACGAATGCCATTGACCAGGAGTACGGGGCGAAGATGTTCCCGAACGCCAACTTCTCTGGCAACGTGAACTACTTCGACATCGGCAAGAGCTCCGGCTCGGCCGGTCGTCGCTGGAACGCGCCCTACGCGATCAACGGCGCGATCTCGAAGTTGGCGGGCAGCCACACGTACAAGTTTGGCGCGGACTTCCGGAAGATGGGCATCCAGGGCCCGACCCGGTCGCGTCAGGCGGGCTCGTTCAGCTTCGACGAGCGGTTCACGCAAGGCCCGAACGGGGAGGGCGGCCACGAGTTCGCAACGTTCCTCCTCGGCGCGCCGCACTCGGGCAGCATCGACATCAACCGGGGCGACCTCGATGTCTACCTCAAGTACTGGGGGGCGTACTTCCAGGATGACTGGCGGGTCAACTCGCGCTTCACCCTGAACTACGGGGTCCGGATCGATCACGAAGACGGGATCCGCGAGAAGAACAACGAGTTCACCTACACGTTCGACGAGAGCGTGAAGAGCCCGCTCAACGATCAGCTGAACGCCAACGGCGTGACGGTGTCGTCGGCCCTCGGGCGGACCATCATGGGCGGCCTGCTGTTCGCGGGTGTCGATGGTGCTCCGGAACAGCACTCCAACATGCGGGCGGTGCGGCTCTCGCCGCGGTTGGGCGCGACCTACTCGGTCGACGACCGCACGGTGCTCCGTGGCGGCTACGGGTTGTTCTACGCGCCGTGGAACTTCTCGAACAGCAACCAGGGCCAGGTCGGGTTCACGCGGACGACGTCGATGAACCAGTCCGACCCGTCGAGTGAGGCTCCGATCACGGTGCTCGACAACCCGTTCCCGAACGGGCTGCAGCAGCCGCTGGGTAGCTCCACGGGGCTCCTGACCGGCATCGGCGGCAACGTCCGCTTCGTGGATGCCACGCAGCAGGCGGGCATCGTCCACCAGTACTCGATCGACATGCAGCGCGAGATTGGCGGAGATATGGCCGTCACGATCGGGTACACCGGCGCGAGCGGGCGCGATATCGGTTTCTGCGGGTCGAACTCGTCCTGCCGGCCGAATATCAACCAGATCAGCCCGGCCACGGCCACGGCGGAGTTCCCGGGGGCCAACGGCTGGGATGCCGATAAGCTCCGGACCAGCGTGGCCAACCCCTTCCAGGGGGCGGCGGGTGCTGGTGAGTTCAAGAACCGCTCGACCATCTCGCAGGGTCAGTTGCTGCGACCGCATCCGCAGTTCAAGAACCTCGAGCGGCTCCAGCAGAACGCTGGCGGCAAGCGGCAGTACAACGCCCTGGTGTTCAAGCTCGACAAGCGAACCGGCTCCAGCTTCTGGGGCGGCCGGATGAGCTATACCTTCAGCGGCACGAAGGACAACCAGTGGGGCCAGAGCAGCGGCTTCGCGAGCCGGACGGCCACGCCGCAGAACTTCTACAACATCTCGAATGGCGAGTATGGCACCAGCATCTTCGACTCCCCGCACCGGATCATCCTGGCACCGATCCTCAGGATCCCGGGCCCGGCGGAGGAGGGGACGCTGGCGAGCGCCATCCTGGGTGGCTGGACGGCCTCGGCCATCGTCGAACTCGTCAGTGGCGCACCGCTCAACGTGGTCGCCAGTGGCGGGCTGTCCGACAACAACCTCGGGCTCCTGGGCGGTCACCAGCGGCCGAACCTGGTCGGCGACCCGAACACGTCGGGCAGCGACCTCGCGCGTGTGGCGTCGTCGGGTCAGACCAGCGCCCGCTGGTTCCAGGCGAGCGCCTACGCCGATGCCGGCGAGGGCACTTACGGAAACGCGCCGCGTGCCAACAGTAACGCGCGGTATCAGTTCCGGAAGAACATCGACATGGTCGTCGCGAAGGACACCAATATCGGTGGTGGCGCCGTTGCTCAGGTGCGGTTCGAAATCCTGAACATGACGAACACGCCGAAGTTCGGCGGCCTCAGCTCGAACTCGTTCAACAGCTCGACCTTCGGCCGGATCACGCAGCAGGTCGGCTTCATGCGCATCTGGCAGATCAGCTTCCGGCTGACCTACTAGGCACGCTGCATGTAGCGCAGGGCTCTAGCCCTGCGGTCTGAACGACACACACCAGGGGGCGGCCCACGGGCCGCCCCCTTTTTTTGACGGCGGACCGCCCTAGGCCAGTTCGCTTCCTTGACAGCACCGCCGTTCCTCGGAGATTGTGGAACGATGAAGCGCTATTCCGTACCGGTCACGCTAGGTGTCACCATCTGGCTGGCGGTGGCAGGCACCACCGTCTCGGCGCAGCAGGCGCAGCAGATGCTCGCGGAGCGCGAGCGGCTCGACCAGACCCTCTGGCAGGCAGAGGAACTGGCGCAGCACTACGAGCAGCGCTTCGTCCGGCTCTGGGACGAGCTGCTGCGCAGCGACGCCAAGTACCAGATTCTAAAGCAGTTCCCGCTCGAGACGCTCGCGCTTGGCGATGCCGACGCGGACTCGGTCGAGTCGATGGATCTCGGCATCGCCCGTACGCGATTCGGGCAGCCCCACCGGGAGTTGGCGACGGCGGAGTGGCAGGCGCTGCTCGAGCGCTTCGAGCGCGACGGCTACGCGATCGAGCAGACCGAGTGGCACCACAGTCGCTTCGAGCCACCCGAGGGCGATCGAGCCGCGCGGTCGGAGGTGTCCGCCACGATTCACGCGGCACGCGCGCAGCCGGCACACCGCGTCATTCTCCGTGCCACCCTCGACGTCACCTGGTCACCCCGGGTCGATGCCCAGGACGTGCCGATCCCAGAACGGATCGCGCTCTCGAAGCTCGACCTGCTCGAACGGCACGCGCCGGCGGCATTCGAGAAGGTCTTCGAGGTTGAACGGCTCGGCACCCGTTTTCCGATCCTGCCACTCCTCGTCTACGACCTCGACGGCGACGGCCTGTCGGAAATCATCCTGGGCGGCAGAAATCTCGCCCTCTGGAACCGCGGCGGCGGCCAGTTCGAGGCCGAGGCGTTCCTCGAGGACGGCACCGATCGCATCTTCGCTGACGCCGCGATCCTCGCCGACTTCACGAACGACGGCCATGTCGACTTCGTGGGCGTCGACCTCGAGCGGTATCCACTGCTCTTCGAGGGGAACGCCGACGGGAAGTTCACCGAGACCGGGCGCCGGATCGCCGACGTGACATTCGAGCAGCCGAAATCATTCACGGCGGGGGACGCCGACGGCGATGGCGATCTGGACCTCTTCATCGCCAACTACAAGAACGCATACGAGGGCGGCCAGATGCCGACGCCGTACTACGACGCCAACGACGGCTACCCCGCCGCCCTGCTGCGTAACGACGGCAACGGCACCTTCACCGACGTGACCGAAGCCGCGGGGCTCGCGGCCAAGCGGAATCGTCGAACCTACAGCAGCTCGTTCGTCGACCTCGACGACGACGGCGATCAGGACCTGTTGGTCGTCAGCGACTTCGCCGGCTTCGACATGTACCTCAACGACGGCCGGGGCCGCTTTACCGACGTGGCCGACCGGTTCGGTGAAGACCGGCACCTCTTCGGCATGGCCCACACGTTCGGCGACTACGACCAGGACGGCGCACTCGACTTCTACGTCATCGGCATGAGTTCGACGACGGCACGCCGCCTGGAGAGCCTGGGCATCGGGCCAGAGGACAAACCCGAGCACAACGCCCTACGCGCCGCGATGGGCTACGGCAACCGGATGTTCCTGCGCCGCGGCGATGGCTACGAACTGGCCGAGTTCAACGACGACGTCGCGCGCAGCGGTTGGTCGTGGGGCACGTCATCGTTCGACTTCGACAACGATGGCGATCGGGACATCTTCGTCGCCAACGGCCACCTCAGCGGCGGCAGCACGGCCGACTACTGCACGACCTTCTGGCGGCACGACATCTACACCGACGACTCGCAGGACGATGCGGCTCGCGAGACGATGTTCCAGTTCGTCATGTCGCCATTGCAGGACACGGAGATTTCCTGGAACGGCTACGAGCACAAGGTGCTCTGGATGAAGATGAACGACGGCGACACCGAGTTCACGAACGTCGCCTACCTCTTCGGCGTCGCCTTCGAGTACGACGGGCGCGCGGTCGTGACCGAGGACCTGGACGCCGACGGCATCGTCGACCTGCTCGTCGTTGAGTACAAGTCGGGCGGCGGCTCGGGCGATGACGACGACCACCGGCTGCACGTCTACCAGAACCGGCTGGCCGAGGCGGGTAACTGGATCGGTGTCAGACTCCCGGACGCAGCCGACGGCTTCTGGGCCCTCGGCGCAACGATCACGCTCGAGAGCGCGGCTGGCACCCAGGTGCAGCGACTGGTCAGCGGCGACTCCTACTCCGCCCAGCACTCGGCGACGGCGCACTTCGGCCTCGGCGATGCCGGTGCGGTCGACGCGATCGAAGTACGCTGGGCGAACGGAACCACGCGCCGTATCGAGCACCCCGAGATCAACCAGTACCTGATGGTCACGCCGCCCGGACGCTAGGTCCCTCAGACCTGGGACGCCGTCGGCCCTCGTGGCGGGTGCTGGTGAGTTCGCCGACCGCTCGACCATCTCGCAGGGTCAGTTGATTCGTCCGTTCCCGCACATGGGGAACGTCGAGCAGCTGCGCTCGAACACGGATGGCCGGCGGCAGTACAACACCCTGGTGTTCAAGCTCGACAAGCGGACCGGCTCCAGCTTCTGGGGCGGCCGGATGAGCTATACCTTCAGCGGCACGAAGGACAACCAGTGGGGCCAGAGCAGCGGGTTCGCCAGCCGGACGGCGACGCCGCAGAACACCTACGACATGAACGCCGAGTACACGACGAGCATCTTCGACTCCCCGCACCGGATCATCCTGGCGCCGATCGTCAGAATCCCGGGCCAGGCGGAGGAGGGGACACTCAAGAGTGCCATCCTCGGTGGCTGGACGGCCTCGGCCGTCGTCGAGTTCGTCAGTGGCGCGCCGCTCAACACGGTCGCCAGTGGCGGGCTGTCCGACAACAACCTTGAGCTCCTGGGTGGTCGGCAGCGGCCGAACCAGGTCGGTAACCCGGGCACGTCGGGGAGCGACCTCGATCGTGTCGCATCGGCTGGAAACACCGACGCGCGGTGGTTCGACTCGAGTGCGTTCGCCGATGCCGGCGAGGGCACTTTCGGGAACGCGGGCCGGACGAACACCGATGCCCGGTACCAGTTCCGGAAGAACATCGACATGGTCGTCGCGAAGGACACCGAAGTCGGTGGTGGCGCCATTGCTCAGGTGCGATTCGAAATCCTGAACATGACGAACACGCCGAAGTTCGGCGGCCTCAGCTCGAACTCGTTCAACAGCGGAACCTACGGCCGGATCACGCAGCAGGTCGGGTTCATGCGCATCTGGCAGATCAGCTTCCGGCTGACCTACTAGGCACGCTGCATGTCGCGCAGGGCCTGAGCTCTGCGAGCTGAACGAACACACCAGGGGGCGGTCCACGGGCCGCCCCCCTTTTTCATGTACGCTCATCGCATTGCGCCGTTCACCGGCACAGTGGTACAACCGGCGCGCCGGCGGTCGTTCGCCGGCGGACGAGGAGACCACCGTGCGGATCATCCGGTTCGTCGATCGGAAAGGGCGTGAACACTTCGGGGCGCAGGTCGACGAGACGACGGCCCGTCTGTTCGACCGATCACCGTTGGACGGCGGCACGGTGACGGGCGCAACCGAGCCAATCGCTACGCTGCTGGCACCCTGCCAACCGCCGGCCATCTTCGCCATCGGCCTGAACTACCGGCGCCATGCTCAGGAGGTGAAGGCCGGGGCTCCGGAGTTTCCCGTGGTCTTCCTCAAGGCGCCGGGTTCGCTCCAGCACCCAAACGCGCCGATCGTACTGCCCCACGCGGAGCCGATCGAAGTCGACTACGAGGTCGAGTTGACGGTCGTGATCGGCCGAACAGCCAAGAACGTCCCGCGCGGTCGGGCGCTCGAATACGTGCTGGGCTACACCTGCGCGAACGATGTCTCGGGCCGCCGCTGGCAGATCCGCCAGGGCGGTACGCAGTGGTGCCGGGGCAAGAGCTTCGATACGTTCTGCCCGCTCGGGCCGGCCATCGTCACAACAGACGATATTCCGGACCCAAATACGCTCGGGCTCCGAACCATCATCAACGGCGAAACGCTTCAGGACTGGAACACCGACGACATGATTTTCGACGTTCCGAGCCTGGTGAGTTTCGTCAGCGAGGGCACGACCCTCGCGCCCGGCACGGTCATCCTGACCGGCACGCCGCATGGCGTCGGATTCATGCGCCGGCCGAAGCGGTTCCTGAAAGTCGGGGATCGGGTGGTCGTGGAGATCGACAAGATCGGACGGCTCGAAAACCCGGTGGCAGCTGAAGGCTGATCGACGATCAATCCGGATCGAGCAGCGCCTCCAGGCGCTCCTGATAGGCATTGGCGTTCGCATCATCGCCAACCCCCCGGTAGTACTCCACCAACTCCTCGTAGGCTGGAAGGAAGAAGGAGTTGTGGGAGAGTGCCGTCTCCCAGTGCGGCACGCCGTCGGCCGGCCGGCCGGAGATTTTCTCGAACAGGCCGATGTTGAAGTGCGCCTCGGCATTGATTGGATTCACTTCGAGTTCGCGCTCGAAGTGTCGCCGGGCCGTCGCCTCGCGCCCTTGCGCCATCAGGGTCACGCCAAGGTTGTTGTTCGCCTTCGGTGTCAGTGGATCGATCGCGAGCGCCGCGCGATACTCCGCCGCCGCTCGGCCGGGCTCGCCCAGTTCCTCGAGAATCCGCCCCACGTTGACGTGCGCGATCGGCGCATAGCTGCTGCCGCGCGTGGCGCTCGCCCAGAATGTGAGGGGATCGCGGAAGACCGGCAGCTGCCGCAGGGTGAGCAGCGCGAAGACCACGACCAGCGCCGAGCAGACCAGCCGAGGCCAGGCCAAGGACCCCAGACGGGCGGCGAGCCCCGGCAGCTGCGACAACCCGAGTGCGAGCCCCAGTAACGGCACGTAGACGCGATGCTCGTACGCCGGCAGGTCGGGCACGACCAGCGGCGGCAGCAGGAAGAGGATGAACCAGGCCAGGACGACGGCCGAGCGGCGCAACGGCAGCCGCCTGAACGTCAGCGCCAGGACGCCCAGCCCGAGCACGCCGAGGCCGAGCGCGCGCGCATCCACCGACGGCATCACGTGTAGATCAATCGGAAAGACCACCTTGCCCACGTACGCGAGCAGTTGGGGCAGGTTTCCCACGGTGGTCGCCATCGACACCATTGCCGTGGCGCCACCTTCACCCCCCGCCAGCGCCAGCTGACGAACCGTCCCCCACGCGACGACCGCAGCCGCATAGCTCCAGGGCAGCCAGCGGACCTCTCGATACACCATGGGCCGCTCGTACCAGAACCAAACGAGCATCGCGTACGCCGGCAGGAGCACGATCGCGGTCTCCTTCGTGAATAGGGCCAGCACGAACGCCGCGAGGTGAAGTCCCGGCCCCCACGGCGATGACCGGCTCCCTCGCACCGTCGCGTCGAGGCCGACCAGCGACACCAGGGCGAACACCGCCAGCAACGAGTCGTTGCGCCCGGCGATCCAGGCAACCGTCGAGGTGTTGAGTGGATGCACGGCGAAGAGCAGCGCCGCCGCGAACGCCGCCCAGCGCCCCGCGCCGAGGCGCATCATGAGCCCAAACAACAGCACGACGACCATCGTGTGGAGCACCACGTTGGTCCGGTGATAGACGGCAGGCTCCGGACCACCGAACTGCGCGTCGAGCATCAGCGAGAGCACCACGAGTGGGCGGTAGTAGGTCTCGAGGCTGCTCAGCTCACCCTCGATCTCGAAGTAGCTGCGCGTGAACAGCCGCGGCGCGTTGGACAGCTCGGACAGAAACGGCAGGTTTCCGGCGACGAGGTCTACGTCGTCGGACCGGACAAATTCGTGACTCAGGGTCTGGCCGAACAGTAACCCGACCACTAGGACCAGCACGGCCTCAAGGCCCACCGCTCGCCGCAGGGCGGGCGGGGGCGTGGCATCGGACGGAGACGGCTGGCTTCGTCGTCTGGCGGGCATCCGCAGGGGTCGAGTCACCGTGAGGGTATCACCCGTGGGTGATCGACCCGGACGGCGCGTCGGTCGGGCCGGGCGTTGGTCTCCACCGGCGTGTATGTGAGAATAGGCGACGATGAGAAGGCTGGAAACCCGGCGATGGCGATTCGCCCTCGGGACGGCCCTGATGGCGGGGCTGATGGTGATCGGGCACGTCGGCCGGGCGGGTGCTGCGCTCTAGCCGGCGGACGGCCCCGATGGGGAAGGCCCGGCGCGCGCCTGGTACGACCGGCCGGCCGTCACGCTGGTCGTGGCGCTCGGCGGGATCTTCGCCGTATGGGTAGCCGTCCAGCTGACCTGCCCCCAATGATGGTCCACTTATTATGAGAGAGATCGGGTTAGATTTCCCCTCTCATCAGCCAGCCCGGTCTGCGGTCTCCTGCACCACC
>PCAK01000008.1 GCA_002730525.1 Acidobacteriota bacterium
ATCAACTCGTCGATCTGGGTAGCACCCTGTATTTGTTCGCACAGTTCTGGGCGAGACTTGAGATTCTCCGGCGGGAGAGTTTTCAGGCCGAGTTGTCGGTGACGAAAGAGGGAATGCTCCTCCTGTCGTCGTCGGCTGGTGAACGGCGGCTCCCTGGGCGGGCTGCGATGTGTTACCCATGCGCTACCCGCAGGACGTTACTGACCAGTCAGTCAATTGAGTGAAATCGCCGTAACGTACTGATATCAAACGCAAATGTTATGGTGGGCCGCCTGGGGATCGAACCCAGGACTCCGTGATTAAAAGTCACGTGCTCTACCACTGAGCTAGCGGCCCCTGAGGTAGGGAAGTCAAAGACTTACGCCGACTGCTTGCTGCTCCGAACTTCTATTCTTGTCCTATTGTGCCCGAAAGTGTGCCCGCTGCGTCACGACGTCGGGGACTGCCTACCGCCCCGTTGCCCCACACCACGACTCAACTCATCTTCGCTGCCCTACTCAGTGGAGGTGATCTGTTCCTGGACCTGGCGCCGAAATTCCAAAGGGTGGCGAATCATCTTGAATGGGCGCTTGGAGCCACCTGTCCCGCTCACCACGATGCTGCCGTAACCAAGCACTCGGCCCAAGACACTTTGATCCACGCCGATTCCTTCCACCTTAGTCAGAAGCGTCTCGAGCGACGTACGGCTGATAAATCCAGTCTTGACCATGACTCGCTTGCTGGTGACGCCGAACTCTGAGCTTACGACGGTAATCAGGCGCAGCAGGCCGTCTCCAAACGCGATCAACACGACGAACGTTGCGATCTCCAGCGGCTACGAAATACCGATGAAAAAGATAACCACTGGTCGAAGAAACACTGCCCAGTGCAAGGTCGTGCGGTAAACGACGCTTTCGCCCACCATGAGATTGCATCGATGTAACCCATCTGTCTCTCCTCTATTCGCTTTCTGCGGTCCACCCGCTACCGTCCCGTCGGCACCCGCGCCTGGAGTGTGAGAACCAGAGGGTCGCCTGCGAGCAGGAGGAGTGCTCCTGGATACGAGGAATGCGGTCTTGATGGGGCAGTGTGGGGACAATGCCCGGCTACTTCCACTCCTCGAAAGCTCGCTTGAGTACATCCTGCACGGTCGCGCGGTGTTCTTGCACTTCACCAGGCTCAAGTGTGAGGACGTATCGACGCCAGCGCGAATCGTAGTCGCTCTTCACCCCGGCCTGCTCAAACATCTCGGTTACCTCGTCAGTCCGTGAAAGCGCCACCCCAAGTCGGAGCCACCGTTTTCGCGGATGGAAGACAAGGAAGTTGTCAGGTTTTCCATTACGCGCGAGGCCAATGAAGTGTTTGTTGTACTTGGGCTCAAGGCTCCGGTCATTCAACTTGACGAGTTCAACGAGCTCGTCCACAAGTGCAAGAATCTCTTTGGCGCTACGCTCTTCCCAGAAGGCTCGCGTCGCAGGTGCCTGTGTCTCTATGTCGTCGTCAACCGCTCCAAGTTGGATTTGATCAAGGACCTTAGTAAACACCAGGGTGAGTTGGTCACCTATCTTGATCGCGCCTACTTGAAGAGCGACAAGGGGAATGAAGCCGTTGAACAGGCCTACTACGTTCAGGAAGCGACTCGTGATGTCCTCAGCTACGATGACAGCCGTGTGGTCATACTGCGGATAGCGCTTACGCTCGATGTCCCAGTACTCAATGGTGCGGATGATGTGCGTCTCGTCGGTCCTACCGAGTTGAATCTCAACCTCATAGCGCTGACTCGAGGCTGGATCTCGAAGCAGCAAATCGAGACGCCCCGCCTTTGGCTGGATCAGTTCCTTGTTGAGGAGCACGATCTCGCCGAGGCCGAGGATCGACGGGTTTTCGGCAATTCGATCCTGGAGCCAGCGTTCATCAAGTTCTGGATGATCCTTAAGGGACAAGCGCTCATGCTTGGTGAACTTCAGCTTCGATTCCATCTTAGGTTGCTCTCCCTACCGTCCCGTCGGCACCCGCGCCTGGAGGCTATTTCCACAGTTCAACGGTCGCGCCAGGTGTTGGCTATTACGATGGTGGCGGCCATTTGGTGGAATAGCCGCTCGAATCGAGAGAACCGCTCCTGCAACGCTGCTGCCCGTCTGTCCGCGCTATCACCAACACTGAACTGAAACAGGATGTAGTGCTCAGGGGTCAGCAAGGAGTAGTTCAGTGTTTCCTGGCGAATCCTGTTGCCAACGTTCTCCGTTTCTATCGTTGCGCGGACGACAGAGGCGGGCAACGTGTCCACGGTGACTCTCTCGGCGTCGGTCACAACAATGGGCGGCGGAAATAGAAGTTGAGGCCAGCCCGGCATGGTCAGGAACTCCTCGATGTCGGCCGCCGTCAGCGTGCCTAAATCTCCCCATGTGCGAACCGTAATGATGCACATTGAGAACCGATCCGCGCTAACGAGGTTCTGAACGACGTTCGGGTGTCTTCCCTCCGCGGCAGACCAACTCTGTGGATACTCGATCTGAAGCCTAACGCCTTTGGCCTTTGCATGACCTGCGCTCTCGAATGTCTTCCTGGGTTCGGTCAGAAATTCCACTGCGGGATCGCCAGCCTGCCCGAAGACCGGCGAAACGCTCGCTAGTAGAGTGATGACCAACGGGACTACTTCAAGTTGAAACTGGGGCGTTCTCGACACGCGCCTTCTCCTCTTCAGTCTTCGAGCCAGCCAGTTCAATTGGCGATGGGAGAAACGGAAGGATTGAACAGCAGGGCGAAGCCGTACCACACAACAACCGACCAAAACAGCCATCGGGAAAACACGCCGGGGGTCCGACGCCAGCCCGCTAACAGACCCGCAGTCAGAAATGGGACTAAGAAGATGCCCGTCATTTCGCCGACGAGCGCCGCAACTGTTTGCGCTGACGGTTGTCGGAGCAGGTCGGCGGCCGCATCACGGCAGAAGATCAACCCAAAGACCACGCCCAGCATGAGCGCCATGACGAGGTACGCGCGGGGCGTGATATCCGTCCGATCATCACGATCGTCTGGGTAGTCCGTGGCAGGCACTGTCTCGGTTGCCGGGTCACCGGATGACGCCGGGCTACCAACCGTATCGGGACCGGTGACAACTGTGGGCGTTGGCGGAGTCACAGGTACATCGCGGCCACAATACCGACACACGATCGCGGCGTCCTTGATGTCTTCGGCGCAGAATGGACACTGCCTCATCGGGTGTTCCTACAGGGGCCACCGGCTGTCGGTGGCCTTGTAGACCTCACCCATCCCCCCGGCCCCGATGGGGGACTCGATGGCATACGGGCCGAGGCGGGTACCGCGGGTGAGGGGCATGGGCTGTCAGGAAAACAGGGCTAATTGTAGGGGTTTGAGAGATAAGGGACAACGCCTGGGTGCGGGGCTAGAGCATCGGCCTTGTAAGCCTCTCGCCCGTTACCCAACCAGTAGGGAACTACCGAGTTCATTGGCGGTTCTTGAAACCGCTGGTGGCCAGAACTGACCACTCTCCACCATTCAAGGACGGAAGAAGATGGCTGTACTCGCCGGCCGCTATTCTCGTGTGAAAGGATGAGTCTCGATGGATTAGATGTGGATCAATGAGGGTTGTTCGGGAGCCTCCGGGACGGCCAAGATGGACGGCATTTCAGAGCGGGGGTAAGGACGCGGTGTTCCGTTTTACGGCAGTTCAACCGACGCTAGAAGACTACTGGCGTTCGATCATTCTGTTCGGAAAGAACTCAGCCTCGTACAAGTTTGCACTTGGCAAGGCCCTCCTCGAACTGCCACCTGCTCACTCTGAGATCATCACGCTGGATGAATTGGCGGAGCCCTTCGCCCAGCACATCTGTAGTCACCTGAAGCTTGCGGACAAGCAGGGCACAGCGCCGTCCAGCCAGTTCTTGGAGGCGTGCCGAACGTTCAACCGAGGAGAACTCACGAAGGAAGAGCTTCTGGCCTCTACGGTCCGCTTGGGGTTTGGAGACGTCATCGATGCCTTTCACGTCACAGGCGATCCCGATGCTGTGCGTTTCTATGCCGATGAGCGCAGTGGGCGGAAGACCCAGCTTCGCCTAACCGATGAGTTCTTTCGACTGTCCAAGCAGAATGCGGCCGAGAGCCTCTCAAGCGAACTCGAAGCTCGGTGGCGCTTGGTGGAGACCGCCTGGGAGTTGACTCTTCCGCAGCATGTCATCGAGTACGATTCGGAAGCAGAACAGCTCACCGTGAAGCTCGAGGACACCCATGGACGGCGGCCCGTTACAAACTGCCGAGACGCACTAAACGGCTATCAGAAGGGTAAGTGTTTCTACTGTTTCACAGCTATCGTGGCAGGGACTTCGCTTGGGGACCCTGTGGAGGTTGACCATTTCTTCCCGCACCGACTAAAGCCTCATGGCCTGGGCGCTCCCATCGACGGGATTTGGAACCTCGTTCTGAGTTGCCAACAGTGCAATCGCGGACCAGGCGGGAAGTTCGATCAGGTGCCTGGGCTCCGACTTGTCGAACGGCTGCACACTCGAAATAGCTTCCTCATTGAGAGCCACCATCCGCTGAGGCAAACCTTGATGCTGCAGCTGGGTACTTCGGAGACCTCGCGAGGTCAGTTTCTTCAGGCGGCCTATGACCGCGCCAAGAAACTCCTAGTCCATGAGTGGCTTCCGGCAAGCGAAGATGACCGAGCGTTCTAACAGCACTGTCGCGTATTACGACGGCACACCCGAGTCCTACTTGCAGGAGCTCTTGGGAGTCGATGCGGAGCCTTTGTATAGGCCATTCCTGGCGCTGATTCCGTCGGGAGGCAGCATTCTGGACTTGGGGTGTGGCCCTGGCCGTGACACGAAGGTGTTTCTGGGCCGCGGCTACCAGGTTACAGCTGTCGACGCATCCAGCCGGATGGTTGAGGCAGCCACCCGTCTCTCCGGCCAGCAGGTACAGCAACTGGCCGTGGAGGAGCTTGACATAGAGAGCGCCTTCGATGGTGTGTGGGCTTGCGCCTCACTGATTCACGTGCCACGGAGGGGGCTTGCCGACGCGATTCGCCGCATTCGTCGCGCACTTCGACCCGGCGGCGTCTGCTATATGTCTTTCAAGGAGGGCGTGGGTGAACGCATCGATGCAACGGGTCGGCACTTTACTGACTTCACCCCGATTGAGCTGGAGGCCTTTCTCACAACTGAAATAGGCCTTGAGTTGATCAAGCTCTGGAGCTCCGAGGATCTCCGCCTAGAACGGACCCAACGCTGGGCGAACGCCCTCGTGCGTGACTGTTCTTCTGCCGCAGTGTCGTCGTAGCCCACTCCCGCGCCTCCTCCACATCCTCAAACTCCCGCACCCCTTGCACCACATCATTCAGATACCAGACCACGAAGTTGACCGGCCGAGCAGGGGCCAGCACACAGTGCGCGACTGACCCGTCCAGCAGGGTGTGGCGCCACAGCACTTCGGGAGCAGCCATGCAGTGAGAGGCTGCAAGGACTGGGCCGGCCTATGGTTCCGGTAACGTCGGCTCTAGTACCAAGGGCGTTGAAATAGTTGCAACGGTTCGCCCGCCGAAGGATGGCATTTGTGTCAGACTCCGACCAAAGACCAGCCGATGAATCCGTTGGAGGACGTCATGTCCGGGCGCAGCGTTGCCGCATGCCGAAGGATCATGAAGCCGACAAAGCTGCAGCTCTACCTCGCGGTGGCGTGTCTGCTAGGGGGCGCGAGTCTGCTCACAGCGCAAACGTGGCGAGATCTCCGCCTAGCCCCGGAGTCACGTTGCAGCCCCTATGAGGCGTCGGACTACGCCTACCCGCAGTCGGTTGAAGTACAGATCATCGAGAGCCTCGGCGGGATCTGGAGTCCGTATACCGGGCGCACGTTTACGAGCAGAAGTGAGACCGACATCGAGCATATCGTTGCCAGATCCGAAGCGCACGACAGCGGGTTGTGTGCCGCCACGGTTGCGACGCGCCGCATGTTTGCGACGGACCTCCTGAATCTGACCCTTGCCAGCCCGGCGGTGAATCGTGCACAGAAGAGCGACCGTGACGCCGCCGACTGGCTCCCGGCGCAGAACAGCTGTTGGTTCGCGGACCGGGTCATTCGCGTCCGCCAAAAATACGGCTTGACCATCGACCGCCGAGAGGCCGAGACGCTCGAGCGAGTGCTGGCCTCCTGCACGACAACAGCCCTGGTTCGTAGAGGTAGCCCCGCGAATGGCCTGCCGACTCAGCCTGGACGCCCCGTGTCGCCTGCGTTGCCGAATGATGTCGCGCAATGGGACGACAACAGCAACGGCCAGATCACCTGCGCGGAAGCCCGTGCACACGGCATCGCCCCGGTGCGTCGAGGGCATCCGGCCTATCCCTACATGCGAGACGGCGATGGCGAGGGCATCGTTTGTGAGACGGGGAGTGGAGATGGCAGCGTGGAGCGTGGCCAGCCACGTCGGCCTCCAGCACCCAGGGGGACGGATGCACTGCAACGGTACGACGATAATGGCAATGGCAGGATTACCTGTGCGGAGGCGCGCCGACACGGCATTGCGCCCGTGCGACGTGGCCATCCGGCGTATCCCTACATGAACGACCGCGACAACGACGGTATCGTCTGCGAGTAGGTGCGCTGCGTAGGCCGTCCTATGACCGAACGGTTGTAGGACAGGCGTCGCCCTTCGAGACGACGGGGACGGCCCCGGCGACGAGGACGAGGGACAAGAGCAGGATTCTCATGGATGCCTCCCTTCGGAATGAGCAAGCCTACGCTGAACAGGCTGGCGTGCTCCCCAAACGAGCCTGCCCCGAGGGGTAGAAACCCCAGGCTCATCGCAGTCGCCCAGGTGAATAGCTAGAACAAATTCGCCGGGGTCGCTTCTAAAATAGACCGAAGTAGATAGCGCAAGAGGTGATGGCAGGTGATGTGCCCAAGATTGTGCCCAACGCCTGTCAGGCGACAGCCAATTGCACCCAACGCCACCCAAGCGCGAAGGTGGAATTGTTAGGAGAATCGCGGGATCACGCAGGGAAACGAGCCGCTCTGCGGACTAAAAGTCACGTGCTCTACCACTGAGCTAGCGGCCCCGGAAGGGTACGCTCGACGTCGTCGAGCGATGTCTATTGTGCCCGAAGTTCCGGCGGGTCGGGGACCGAATCAGTCGGATCCCTCGAACCCCGGCCGGGTGCCGGCGGCATCGACCATGCGCTGCAGTGCGGTGCGAAGTTCGTTGACGACTTCGGGCCGGCGGTCCGCGACGTTGTCGCGTTCCTGCGCGTCCTGCTCGAGGTCGAAGAGTTGGTCGACGTCGAGCAGGCCCGACTCGATCCCTTTGTCGTCGGCGATCCAGGTCTGGGCATCGGCAGCGTCCGCGCGAATGTACTTCCAGCGGCCGCGTCGAAGCGCGAGCGTGAACGATTCCTCGATCAGTTCCTGCCGTCCCTGGTCTGACTGCCCGAGCCACGCGTCGAGGAGATCGGCGCTGTCCGGTGCGTCGCCGGGACCGAGTGGGACGTCCGCCAGCCGCGCGAGTGAGGCGAGGAGGTCGACCTGGCTGACCAGCGCGTCGGATGTCCGAGCCGTGATCGTCCCGGGCCATGACGCGATCGTAGGCACGCGCGTGCCGGCTTCGTAGGCGCTGTACTTGCCGCCACGGAACGGGCCGCTCGGCTGGTGGGTGCCCAGCGCCTCGACCGCGTCGTCGCCGTAGCCGTCATCGAGCACGGGACCGTTGTCGCTCGTGAAGAGCACGAGGGTCCGCTCGTCGAGGCCGCGGGTTCGCAGCGCATTGATCAGTTCACCGGTGACCCAGTCCATCTGCGCGATGGCGTCGCCACGCGAGCCCATCCCGGTTCGGCCGACGAAGCGGTCGTGGGGCACCCGGGGGACGTGAATGTCATGGAACGAGAAGAAGAGGAAGAACGGATCCGCCTGGTGGTCGTCGAGGAAGCGGACGGCGCGATCGAGCAGGACGTCAGCCATTTCCTGGTCGCGCCATCGGGCGCCTTCGCCGCCCGCCATGTAGCCGATGCGGCTGATGCCGTCGACGATCGTGTCGCTATGCTGGTCGTCGGCCGGTTGGCGCAGCAGTTCGGGATGCGACCGACCGGTCGGGGCGTCGTCGATCGGGTCGCCGTAGCTGATCGTGATCGGGTCGGCGGGGTCGAGGTCGACCACCCGGTTGCCTTCGAGGTAGACGGTCGGAACCCGGTCGCCGGTGGCCGGGATGAGGAAGACATCGTCGAACCCCAGTTCGAGCGGTCCGGGCGCGATTGCACCGTTCCAGTCGACGTCACCGTCACCCAGCCCTAGATGCCACTTCCCGACGATGCCGGTG
Organism: Acidobacteriota bacterium; assembly: GCA_002730525.1. GTDB lineage: Bacteria > Acidobacteriota > Vicinamibacteria > Vicinamibacterales > UBA823 > UBA2161. The sequence continues at coordinate 8,300 of PCAK01000008.1, forward strand.
GCGTAGCCGGCGTCGCCCAGAAGATCGGCGAGGGTTCGGCTCGTCGGTGGGATCAGGAGCGGGGCGTCGCCAGGCAGGATGTCGGCGTTCCGGCGGAAAGCGTAGCTGCCGGTCAGCAGGGCATACCGCGACGGTGTGCAGGTCGCCGCCGAGCTATGCGCGTCGGTGAATCGCAGGCCCGCGGCCGCAAGGCGATCGATGTTCGGGGTCAGGTCGGCGACGGCGCCGTAAGCGCCGACATCGCCGTAGCCGAGGTCGTCGACGTAGATGAGGACGATGTTCGGAGGCGCCGTGGGAGGCGCGTCCGGTGGGTCCGGCGCACGACCACAGGCTATCGGTGCGATGAGGGCGAGTGCTGTGAGGGCGGCGCCCCTGCGGAAACGGTTACGCGTCGAGGTCGCGGTTGTCGTCGGCATCGACCCCACTAGAGTATCCTCTTACCGAGCGCCGAGAGGGCAAGTTCGGCGGCGAGCTGCGCGGTGGTGTTCTGCACGTCGAGGATCGGGTTGACCTCGACGAGATCCAGTGCGCGCAGCCTGCCGGAGTCGGCGACCATCTCCATCAGCATGTGGGCCTCCCGATAGTTGAGGCCACCCTTCACCGGCGTCCCGACACCGGGTGCCGCGGATGGGTCGCAGGCGTCGAGGTCGAACGAGACGTGGATGCCGGCGTTGCCGGCGCCGGCGATCGCCAGGGCCTGTTCCGCAACGGCCGCGATGCCGCTCCGATCGATCTCCTTCATCGTGAAGACGTGGGCGCCCGAGTCCTTGACCAGGTCACGCTCGCGGTCGTCGAGGTTCCGCACGCCGACGAGGACGGTCCGGTCGGCCTTGACCTTCCGCGTCACGCCGCCGATCTCTGCCAGTTCCCGAGGTTCGGTGCCAAGCAGTGCGGCTAATGGCATTCCGTGCACGTTGCCCGACGTGGTCGTCGCCGGTGTGTTCATGTCGCCGTGGGCGTCGACCCAGATCACGCCGAGGCCCTGACGGCGGCGGCGGGCGAACAGGGCCGAGGCGGCGACCGAGCCGGCAGCGACACTATGATCGCCGCCCAGCACTAGAGGCAGCGCACCGTCCGTCAGCGTATCGAGGGCCGCCTGATGTACCTTCTGGCAGGCGCGGGCAATCTCCCGGACGTACTTCTTCCGCTGGTCGCCGGGTCGCTTGGTCTCCGGGATCGGCGTGGCGAAGTCGCCCATGTCGACGAGAGGGTAGCCGAGTGCGCGGAGGCGCTCGTTGAGACCGGCGATGCGGATCGCCGACGGGCCCATGTCGACCCCACGCCGCCCCGAGCCCAAGTCGAGGGGCATCCCGATGATGTGGATGGAACGCATCGCTGATCCGATAAGACGGTGGGGCCGGTGGAACGTGTCGTCATGATACCCCGTTGGGTTGACGAATTAAATAAACGTATGCTACTGTGTAGTTTACAGAGATGGATCGAAGCTTGAGTAGGATTCGGCGCAATCCCCTGGAGCAACAAAAGTGAGGAAGCGGTTTGACGTCGGCTCGCGGCTTTCCGAGCCTACCTACGGGTTGGGGTCGGTGATTGCCGTCGAGGACGCATACACCCGGATCGATTTCGACGAGCACGGCATCAAGAAGTTCCTGACCAGCCTCGCGCGTCTCGAACACTCGAGCGAACCGGCGCCGGCCGGCGCGCGGAAGCGGAAGCGGAAGACCGCTGCGCGGAAGAAGACCACGAAGGCGAAGACCACGAAGGCGAAGACCACGAAGGCGAAGACCACGAAGGCGACCGACGCGGCGATGGTCAAGGCGAAGACGGCCGTGAAGGCGAAGCAGGCGGCGAAGGCGAAGGTAAAGACGGCCAAGACGAAGAAGGCCAAGGAAACCGTCGCCAAGTCGGCCTGACCCAACCCTTACCCCACTGATTTACCCGCGGCGGCTGCGCCCACGGTCCGTTCGGCGGCCCGTCGAGCCGTGGCGCGCCCCTCCCGTACGCAATCGGGAATTCCGATGCTACGGAAACTGCTTCCCGTCAAGAAGAGCCCCGGAACCTCCTCGATCCGCCGGTCGATCGCGTCGAGCCGGTTGAGGTGGCCGACCTCGAGCTGCGGGCTGCGGCGCTTCCACCGATAGACGCGGGTGAGGCTAGGCTCGGCGCGGATGCTCAGGATGCGGGCCAGGTCCTTGTGTGCGAGCTGCGCCAGCGCGGCGTCGTCGGGAGTCCGACCGAGGGCCTCGGGGTCCCGCGGTGTGGTTCGAGGCCCCGATTCATGCTAGCCTTTGAGGGTTTGGGCGGTCGTGCCGAGCGTCCGCCGGAGGCTGAGTGAGTCCGATTCTGGTTCGACCAGTCCGGGAGCAGTTCGAGCACGACCGCGTGATCCGCCTGCTGGCGGCGCGCTGGCGGCGCCGGTGCGAGGTGGGCGTCAACCTTGCGGGTGAGCCCGCGGCGCCGCTCCGGTTCGGACCACGGCTGCTGTTCCCCGATCTCGTCCTGACGACCAACGACCGCGCGCGGCGGCTGCACGCCGTCATCGAGGTGGAGACCAACGGGTCGATCAACCACCTTGAGGCGATGGATCAGTGGGTGACGTTCGCGCGGGTGCGGGCGCCGTTTCACCTCTACGTTCCGCCGGGTGGCGTCGAGGCGACGCGTCGGCTGTGCGACGAGAAGAGCATCACGGTCGACGAAATCTGGACCTATCACACGGTCGGGTCGCAGGTGCGCTTCGCGATGGCACATCGCGCGCCGGCCCGGAAGGGCAAGGCGCGGACGGCATCTAGGGCGAAGTCGGCCGCGAGTGCCAAGAGAAAGACGGCAAAGACGAGCGCGAAGAGCGGCCGGGCGGCCGCAAGTCGGAAGAAGACAGCGAAGCCGAAGGCAAAGAAGGTGGCCGCGGCTCGCAAGACGAAGTCGAAGACGACGCGCGCGGCGGGGAGCCGCAAGACCGCCGGGCGCGCCAAAACACGTGCGACGACGACCTCGCGGCGGTCGACGGCCCGAAAGGCGCCGGCCAAGCGGTCGTCACGTCGCTGAGCGCGTCCGCGTGATCGCGCCCGCGAGGGTGCGCCCGGATGCATGGGTTCCGCAGCAATGCCGTTCCTTCGGTTTGCCCGCGATCGTCGCGGGTACGTCAGTACATTCCTGATGCACACAGTCGGCAGCGGCCGAGGGAGTCGCTCGCAGCTGCTGTACTGGTTCCGGTCTCCGCCGAGCGTGCAGGTCGGACGGCCGGCTCTCGACGAGGCGACGATCGCGTCGATCGAAGCGGCCTACCCCGAGGTCGTCTTCGATTGGCCCGACCTGCTCAGTCAGCGACCGCCGGCGGCCGATGCCGAGCGGTGGACGAACCGTCGGCGGCGGCAGGTCGTGCCGGCCTCGAAGGAGGCCGCAGGTCGCCGGGCCGCGCGTGCGGCCTCCGAGGCGGCGGTGAGGGAAGAAGCCAAGGTGGCGGAGCCGCCGGCGGCAGAGCCCGCACCGAACGTGGAGGCGCAGCCGGAGGCGGATCCCACGTCCGGGTCCGGAAGCGCGACGGCGGACACGCCGAGCGCAGACGGGCCATCAGCACCAGGTCCCTTGAAGCGCCGTCGCCGATCCCGTCGTGGGGGGGCGCGGCGATCGCGTAGGCGCAGGGTGGGGAGCGGACAGGCCGAGGGCGACGTTGCCGCGCCGCCGGTCGACGGCGGCGGGACCGCCGAGACCGGTCAGCCTCGGGCGGAGCGGGTATCCGATGCCGATCCGGCGCCGAGTGGAAAGGCCGGACCGCAGACCGAGTCGGAAGACTAGACGTCCAAACCAGATGAAGTCCCTGGGCGATCGGCCGTCCGGCAGACGCCTTGCTATAATGAGGCCATGAAATCAGGCAGATTTCGGCGGCGCGACGGGCGTCTTGGTCCCTTCGTTGCGACCGTGGCGGCGCTGGTCGCCCTGGCGGCGCCGGCACTCGCGCAGGGCCCACCGACGCTGTTTCCGGACGAGGAGCAGCCGACGTTTCGCGCCGACGTCACCCTCATCACCAACGACGTCATCGTTCGGGATGGCGAGGGGCAGTTCATCTCCGACCTCACGAAGGACGACTTCATCATCAGCGAGGACGGAGTGCGGCAGGTGATCGCCTCGCTGGTCTTGATTCAGGGCGGTCGAGCGTTCAACCTGCAACTGCCGGCACCCGAACCTGTCGCTGAAGGGATCATTCTGCCCACGGCGCGGCCGCGCAGCGATATGGCCGGGCGCGTCTTCATGCTCTACGTCGACGATCTGCACATGGAGGCCGACGAGACGCCGCGAATTCGCGATCTGTTTAAGCGGATCTCGAGGAACCTCGTGCACGAGGGCGACCTGTTCGCCATCGTGTCGAGCGGCACGTCATCGATCGCCATCGATTTCACGTACGACCGCGACCTGCTCGATTCGGCGATCAGCCGGATCATGGGCAACGGGATGACACCGGCCGACATCATCCGTGGGCCGCAGGGGAGCCGGGGACCGAGCGAGCTGTTCTATCGCGCGAATGTCGCCGTCTCGACCGCGCTGGATCTCGTCAGGGCGCTGTCGGGCGTGCAGCACCGCCGGAAAGCGGTGGTCTACGTCAGCGCCGGGTACGATCTCAACCCGTTCGAGCAATCGCGGTTCGACGAGGCCAACACGTTCGGCGGGGGGCGCTTCCGCCTCGATCAGTACGAGGATATGGAACGTCGGGTCCGGACGAACCCGTTCATGGAGCAGTCGAACTACGCATTCGCGGACCTCGATCTGTCGAACCACCTGCACCGGCTGACGCGCGCAGCGAACCGGGCCAACGCGACGCTCTACACGATCGACCCGAGGGGATTGATCGCCGGCGCCGACATGGGCGACCTGGAAGGCCAGCTCGACCCGGGGCAGTGGTGGGAGTACGTCAACAAGACGCAGAACAGTCTGCGGACGCTCGCGGAAGCCACCGGCGGGTTCGCGACAGTGAATTCGAACAACTTTGACGGGGCGCTGCGCCGGATCGACGCCGAGACCAGCGACTATTACGTCGTCGGGTACTACTCCAACAACAGCGACCCGACACGGTGGCGGCGGCAACTGGAGATCGACGTGTCCCGCGACGGTCTCGACGTCTGGTCACGGAGCGCCTACGAGTTGGCCGAGCCGGAAGAACCAGGATCGCCGTCGAATCCGCCTCCGCCGTCGCGCTAGCCCTCGCCCCGACCGCCCCGCGATGCGGCCGACCTGGCGGCCCGCCGCCGTTCCCGCAGCGCCTCGCGCGTTCGGGCGACGGCCTCATCGAGATAGTTCCGATCCAAGTCGACGCCCGTACAGCCGATGCCGAGCTGGGCGCAGGCGACCGGCGTGGAACCCAATCCGACGAACGGATCCACGACGTGGCGGACGCGGTCGAGGCCGTGCAGCCTGATACACCACTCGGGCAGCTTCGGGGGAAAGGTCGCGGGATGCGGCCGCTCGCGGTCGCGGCTCTGAATCGTCTGGTAGGGGATGAACCAGGTGTTGCCGCGGCAACGGAGCCCGCCGCCGCCGGCCTGCCACCGTGCGATGTTCGAGGGATCCTGATACGGGACGCCGATGGCGCGGCGGTCGAGCGGCGTGCGAGCCTCGGGCGTGAAGTGGAAGATGAACTCCTGGCAGTCGTTCAGGAAGCGTTCGCTGTTGATTGGCTTGTAGTGTCCGACGGCGAGATCGCGCGCGAGTCCGGCGCGGGCGCCGGCGGCCTCACGGTCGATGGCGATCGACTTGACCCAGTGGATGACATTCTGCAACTCGAGGTGGCGCCGGGCGGTCTGCGCGACGTCGAGCGCGGTCCACGGTCGTTTCGGCGTCGCGCCGACGTTGAGGAAGAGCGACCCCTGCGGCGCGAGGACGCGAGCGGCGGCGGCGATCCATTCGTCGGTCCAATCCAGATAACGCGCCTGGGGCAGCGTGTCGCGATACGAGCGGTAGCGGACGCCGAGGTTGTAGGGCGGGGAGGTGACGATGACATCGATCGAGCCGGCGGGTAGACGCGCGAGGAGATCGAGCGCGTCACCATAGTGGAACCGCAACGCGCCGCCGGTGGATCGCAAGCTCGCATACGGCTTCGGCACGCCGCGACGTCCGCCCATGTGCGCAACCAGCGTCCCAGCAGAACCCAGTGGGTGTCAAGTCTTGCGCGGTCCGTACAGATAGTCGTGTTACAATGCGCGCTGTTCTGATTCGCACATCAGCCACGATCGAGGTGCCTGCGCCGCGCGTGTAGACTGTCGACCGTCGTGATGCCCCAAGCCATCGTTCGTATCCTCCTGCCCAGTCTGATTGCTGCCGTGGTCGCCGCGCCAGGCGTGGCCGCGTCCGCGGGCCCTGGCGAGTTGCTCACTGCCGAGCCGGCGCAGTCGGGCGCGGCGCAACCCCGCGTCAAGCGGAACGAGTACGGCGATCTGGTGCCCGACGTGCAGGCGGCGGCGGCCATCGTGTACGACCCGATTCGCGGCGAAGTGCTCTGGGAGGAGAACTCCGACGTGCAGCGTTCGATCGCCAGCATCACGAAAGTCATGACGGCGGTCGTCTTCCTGGAGAGCGACCCTGATCTGTCCGACCAGGTCACCGTCGCTAGCTCCGACGTGCGGCGGGCATCGACGACGTATCTGCGGCGCAACGAACAACTGCAGGTCGACGACCTGCTCCACCTGGCGCTGATCGCCTCGGATAACGGTGCGGCGCGAGCGCTCGCGCGCGTGTCGCGATGGGGGACCGAGGGCTTTATCGATCGGATGAACGCGAAGGCTGCCGGCCTGGGGCTGCGCGCAACGGTCTTCACCGATCCGTCGGGGCTCGACGCGGGGAACGTGTCGTCAGCGTACGACCTGTCGAGACTGATCGTCTACGCGGCGGGCAACGAGCAGATAGCGCAGATCATGCGGATGCGCGAACATCGGATCGCTACGAACCGGCGCCGGGTTCGGATCCGTAACACCAATAAGCTCCTGGACAACGACATCAACGTCTGGGGCGGAAAGACCGGATTCATCCGGCGAGCCGGGTATTGCCTAGCGGCACTGGTGCAGCTGCCGCAGGGCGAGTTGGTGGCCGTCGTCGTGCTCGGCACGCGGAGCAACGCGGCACGGTTTCTCGAGACCCGGCGGTTGGTTGGCTGGCTGAACACGCGACTCGCCGAGTAACATCCCTTCCAGACGCGCACGGGCCCCACCCCCACGGACTGCGCGCTCCTCGGCTTTCGCTCGTCGCGCGGGCCGCGGGCGCTACGCCTGATAGCCGCGTTGCAGGGCCGCCGCGTCGAGCGGCAGGGTGGCGATGCTGTCGACGTGGACGAGCGCGGGTCGCGTGCCCTGACGCGCATCGTAGGCCTTGAGGTACCGCCGGCACCCGTCACACCCATACAGCCGATAGCGGCCGTCACGACTCGCGAACGAGGTGATCCGGGCCTTGTCCGCGTTGTCGCAGTGTGGACAGGCGTAGTCGTGGAACGGCCAGCGCGCGTGGCAGCGCCCGCAGATGAGCAGCCGCTGCGCGTCTGGGGTGATGGTCGCCAACTCCGGCTCACCGCCGCAGAGTGGGCAGCGGCCCCGCCGCCAGGAACTCCAATCGACAGCTCGACCGAAGGCGTCGGCACAGCGGCGGAGAGAGGGGCGGAGGGCGAGGCCGATGAGTTCAGCGAGCATCTCCGGCGGGGGTGCGTCGAGCCGAGCGAGCGCGGCCGGGCCGGCGTACCAGGCCGCGGCGAGGGACTCGAGGTCGTGCCCGCGATGCGAGAGGATCTGGGCGGTCGCGTAGTCATCTGCGTCGATGGCATCGTGCCGCCGTAAGGCATCGGCGATCTCCCGCACGGCCAGGCGCACATCGCTCCAGTCGAGCGGGATCTGCTCAAACCGCAGTAGTGGCAGCCCACGCGCGAGCGCCACGGCGACAGTGTCGGCGTCGAGGTCGAGCGTGGGCAGGGAGACGCGCGCCTGAATCCGGTGTTCAATGGTCAGGAGTTCGATCTGGAGGTCAACCGCGGACGCCAGGTCGGGGCTGGCCGCCTTCAGCTCCACGAGTTCCGCGATTCCCGGCGCCGGCGCGGGACCGCGGCGTGTTGGTGGCGGGTCGTCGTCCGGCGCATCGCCGAGGCTCGAGCGGTCCAGGCGTCTGATCTGCGCGAGGCGATCCCGCTCCGTGTTCGACTCGCCGGGAGAGTCCTCGCCGAACTTCGTCACAACGGCATGGTGGCCCGAACGGTGCGTGTCGAGCAAGGGCGAGGTCGAGTACGATGATCCCCGAATGAGTGGCGAGATACCCCCGGATGCGGCGCCACGAGCGGCGGACGGTGGGGCGCGGCTCCGCGTCATGATGGTCGTCTCGGAAGCGGTGCCATTCGCCAAGACCGGCGGGCTGGCCGATGTCAGTTCTGCGCTCTCGGTGGCGCTGGCTACCCTCGGGCACGACGTGTCGCTCGTGTTGCCGCGCTACCGAGAGGCCGGGGGCGCTGGCGAGCCGGCCGGGCGCATGACGGTGACCGTCGGTCAGGTACCGTACGAGGTCGGGCTGTACGCGGCGTCGCTCGGGCGCGACGTGAGAGTCACCCTGCTGGACTGCCCGGCGCTATACGATCGTGAGGGACTCTACGGCGCTGATGGACGCGACCATCCGGACAATCCGACACGCTTCGGCCTGCTGGTTCGGGCGGCCCTCGATCTGGCCGCGGCGACGGAGGGGCCACCCTCGATCGTTCACGCCCACGATTGGCAGGCCGCGCTTGGGCCGGTCATGCTTTCGGCGGGCCTGCCCGGGCTCGAGCGGCTGCGCGGCAGCGCGTCCGTTCAGACGATTCATAATCTGGCGTACCAGGGAGTGTTCCCGCTGGGCTGCCTCGGGGCGCTCGGCCTGGCGGAGGCTCCGGGCGTGGCGTGCACCTTGACCCACAAGGCCGGGGTGAGCTTCTTAAAGGGCGGCATCGCATACAGCGATGCGGTGACGACGGTGAGCCCGGGCTACGCGCGCGAAATCCTCGGCGCCGAACTCGGGCGAGGCCTCGACGCCAGCCTCCGGGACCGCGGCTCCGATCTCTCCGGCATCTTGAACGGGATCGACGTGGACGTTTGGGACCCGGCGACCGATCCGTATTTGCCGGCGCCGTTCTCTGCTGGCGATCTGGAGGGGAAGCGTGCCGCCAAGCGGGCCGTGCTCGAATGCTACGGCCTGCCAACTGACGAGGCGGCGCTGACGCGCCCGCTTGTCGGCATGGTGTCGCGAATGGTGCCCCAGAAGGGGCTCGACCTGTTGGCCGAGATTTCGGACGACCTGGCAGGACTTGACGCGACGTTCGTGGTGCTCGGCACCGGAATGGCGGAGTATCAGGCACTCTGGCAACGCCTCGCTGAGCGGCATCCGGCCGGGGTCGGTGTGCACGTCGGATTCGACGAGGCCCGGGCGCACCTGATCGAAGGCGGTGCCGATCTGTTTCTCATGCCGTCGCGCTTCGAGCCCTGTGGTCTGAACCAGCTGTACAGCCTGCGCTACGGGACAGTGCCTGTGGTGCGCGCGACCGGCGGTCTGGCCGATACGGTGCGGGCGTTCGACGCGGAGACGGAACAAGGTACGGGTTTCGTGTTCACGGAGTACTCCGCCGCCGCCCTGATGGCGGCGCTCCGGACGGCGCTGGCGGTGTTTGGAGATCGAGACGCATGGCGACGGATTCAAGCCGCCGGCATGGCCGAGGACCATTCCTGGGACGTTTCGGCTCGAGAATATGTCAAAGTGTACAGGCGGGCGGTTGCGAGCGTGCGCAACGGCGCAGACGGGACTGCCGCGCAGGGGGGGGCGGGCTCGACGCGGTCCGAGTGATATCAAGGAGATTCATGGCATCCGAGAAGATTCAAACGTTTACCGAAGGCAATTTTGACGAGATGGTCATCAAAGCGGGCACGCCGGTGTTGGTCGACTTCTGGGCGGAGTGGTGCGGGCCCTGTCGGCGCCTGGCGCCCACCGTCGAGACGTTGGCATCGGACTACGACGGGCGTGTTTCGGTCGGCAAGCTCAACGTCGACGAGAACCCCGGCGTCGCAGGCCGATTCAGCATCCGCGGCATCCCGGCGCTCTTGCTCTTCAAGGACGGTCAGGTAGTCGACCAGGTCGTGGGCCTCGCCGAAGACACGCAACTCAAGGAAATGATCGACAAGCACCTCTAGCCGCGGCTTCGGCAGGCGGTGGGCTCTTCGACAGTGGCCGGTTCCGGCGGGTGGAACGCGGTCACCGTGTGGATGGAGTAGATGGAACACGTCATCATCATCGGCTCGGGCCCGGCGGGCCTGACCGCGGCACTGTACTCGGCGCGCGCGAATCTGGATCCTCTGGTCATCGAAGGCGTGGACGCCGGAGGCCAACTCATGCTGACGTCGATGGTCGAGAACTGGCCCGGCTATCGGGACGGCATCATGGGACCCGACCTGATGACCGAACTGCGTGCGCAGGCCGAGCGGTTCGGCGCGAAGATTGTCGGGGGGCACGTCCGGCGCGTCGACCTCTCCGGAGATTCGTATCTGGTCGAGACGGCCGACGGACGGCACGAGACCCGCGCGCTGATCATCTCGACCGGCGCCTCCGCGAGGCTGCTGGGGCTTCCGTCGGAGCGCACCCTGATGGGGCACGGCGTGTCCACCTGCGCGACGTGCGACGGCTACTTCTTCAAAGAGAAACCGATCGCGGTCGTGGGCGGTGGTGACTCCGCGCTCGAGGAGGCTATGTTCCTCACGAAGTTTGCGTCGACCGTGACGCTGGTCCATCGGCGCGACAAGCTGCGGGCGTCCAAGATCATGCAGGACAAGGCGCAGGCCAACCCGAAGATACACTTTGAATGGGACAGCGTCGTCGAGGAGATCAAGGACGCCGACCAGGGTGCCGTCAGCAGCATCGTCCTGCGGAACGTGAAGACGCAGGCCGTCAAGGAAGTGGGCGTGGAAGGCGTGTTCGTCGCCATTGGGCACACCCCGAATACGGGACTCTTCGAGGGGCAGATTGATCTCGACGAGAACGGCTATATCAAGACGGCGTCAGGTTCGCGCACGTCGCGGGCGGGCGTGTTCGCCTGCGGCGACGTCCAAGATCCCGTGTATCGCCAGGCGGTGACGGCCGCCGGGTCCGGCTGCATGGCGGCGATCGATGCCGAGCGCTATCTGGAAGGGCTGCCGACCCCGGCGGCAGAAGTGGCGTCGGCCGCGACCTAGTCGATCCAGCCGCCGCCGATGACTTCGTCCTCATCGTAGAAGACAACGGCCTGGCCCGGGGTGACCGCGATCTGCGGTTCGTCGAACCGGACGGTCGCGGTCTGGCCGGCACCGGCCGTGACCGTGGCCCGGCCCGGGTTGTGGCGGTAGCGGATCTGCGCTTCCACGCGGCGAGGGCCGGTCGGCGGCTCACCCGCGATCCAGTTCACGCCGGATGCGCTCAGGTCGGTCCGCTCGAGGTCGTCGCGCGTCCCCACGGTCACCGTGCGTCTGTCGGCGTCGAGCGCGGTCACGTAGAGCCGGCGGCCGGAGGCGAGGCCGAGCCCCTTGCGCTGGCCGACCGTGAATCGATGGACGCCGGCGTGCTGGCCGACCGGCGCGCCCGATCCGTCCTGGATGATTCCACCCTGGGGCGGCGTGGCGGCGTGCCGCTCGACGAAGGTCGCATGGTCGCCGTCGGCGACGAAGCAGAGTTCCTGGCTGTCGGGCTTGTCGGCGACGGGGAGGCCCCGCTTGCACGCGAGAGTCCGTACGGCTGGCTTGTCGAGCGCGCCGACGGGAAACGCCGCGCGTGACAGCTGCTCCTGTGTCAACGGGAAGAGAAAGTACGACTGGTCCTTCTGCCGGTCGACGCCTCGGCGGAGCCGGTAGCGGTCGCTGCCGGGCGCCCGGTCGACTTGCGCGTAGTGGCCGGTGGCCACAGTCTCGGTGTCGAGTGCGCGGGCGCGGTCGAGCAAGTGAGAGAACTTCAGGTCGCCGTTGCAATGGACGCACGGAATGGGCGTTCGCCCGGCGGTGTACTCACTGACGAAGTTGCGGACGACGTGGGCGTCGAACGAGGCCTGGTAGTTGACCACGTAGTGCGGGATACCGAGCTGCGCGGCGGCGCGGCGTGCATCGTGAAGGTCCTCGATCGTGCAGCAGCTTCCGAAGCGCGCCTCGCCCTCGCGCTGGTCATAGAGCTGCATCGACAAGCCGACGACGTCGTGCCCCGCGTCGGCCAGGAGCGCGGCGGCCACCGAGGAGTCGACGCCGCCCGACATGGCGACGACAATCCGCACTAGCGGCCGGCTCCGGAGGCGGCGGTGCGGGAACGCGCGCTGGCGCGGGTCAGATCGCGCAGCCGGCCCACGATGCCGGGCAGGGCCGCGAGCGTCCGATCGACTTCTTGTTCGGTGTTCCCAAGCCCGAGGCTGAAACGGATCGAACTCTGCACCCGATGGGGGGGCAGGCCCATCGCGCGCAGGACGTGAGACGGCTCGAGCGTGCCCGATGAGCAGGCGGAGCCGGTCGATACGGCGATGCCCTCGAGGTCGAGCGCGATCAGCAGCGACTCGGCCTCGACGCCCTCGAAACTGATGTTCGAGGTGTTGGGTACGCGCGGTTCGCGTGCACCGTTGACCGTCGTGCCCGAGACGGCGCCCAGGATGCCGTGCTCGAGCCGGTCGCGCAGCGGCGCCAGGGGAGTTCCGGTCGACGCCAGCTTGTCGATAGCCGCCCTGGCGGCCACGCCCATTCCCACCAATGCTGGGACGTTCTCGGTGCCGGCGCGCCGACTGCGTTCGTGGCGTCCGCCGGTCTGGGTCGGGGACAGGCGCAGGCCGCGTCGGAGCCAGAGCGCGCCGACGCCCTTCGGGCCGTTGAACTTGTGCGCCGAGAGCGACAGGAGGTCGACGCCCAACGTCGTGATCTCGGTCGGCACCTTGGCGACCGACTGGACCGCGTCGGTGTGAAACAGCGCGCCGCGGTCGTGGGTGATGGCGGCCAGTTTGGCGATCGGTTGGATGGTGCCGATCTCGTTGTTGGCGTGCATCACCGAGACGAGACAGGTCTCGTCGTCGATGGCGGCGCGCAGGTCGTCTGGCGAGACGATGCCGCGCGCGTCGACCGGCAGCAGCGTGACGCGCGAACCGTGGAGCTGGAGGGCCTTGAGCGTGTTGAGCACGGCCTCGTGCTCGATCGCGCTCGCGATCAGATGGCGACGGCCCTGGCCGGCTAGGGCGTCAGAGACGCCGCGAAGCGCCAGGTTGTCCGCCTCGGTACCGCCGCTCGTGAAGATCACCTCGGAGGGCTCCGCCCCGATGAGCGTGGCGACGGCGGCGCGCGCGTCATCGACAAGTTGCTTCGCGCGCTGTCCGAAGTGGTGAACGCTCGACGGGTTGCCGAAGTCATCGTGCAACGCCGCGGCGACGGCGTCGGCCACGCGTGGATCGAGCGGGGTCGTCGCGTTGTGATCGAAATAGATTCGCATCGGTCCTGCGATCGGCGGCCGCAAAGGTGTCGGTCGTGGCGAGAGGGGGCTCGCGAGACGCCGCCGGACGCTGCGCGCGGGAAGCGCGACCTGGCAAAGCCCGCCCTCGACCCGGGCCGCATCGAGACGGTGTTCACGCGGCTGCTCATCATAGCATCGGCGCTAACCTCCAGCAACAAAGGGGACTAGACAGATTTACGAGGCCTTTCATATACTGGCCGTCTTGTATACGTCGGCATGCCCCCAGCGTGTTGACGCCTGCACCGGGAGAGTGTCGACATGTGGAGACGCGACGAATCAGTGCGACCGGCCGCTGGCGGACCGAGCGCAGGTGTTGGAAAGGGGCCCGACCAGGCGGGGGGGCCGGGACAGCGAACTGCGGCCGAGGGGCGGCGACCGGGAAGGGACGTCGTGGATATCGGCAAATCGGTGGTGATCAAGGGCGAGTTGAACGGCTGCGAAGATCTGACCATCGAGGGCCGGGTCGAGGGCAAGATCGAGCTTCGGCAGAACGTGCTGACGATCGGACCGAACGGCAAGATCAAGGCTGAAGTGTTTGCGAAGTCGGTCGTCGTCCTCGGCGAGGTCACCGGCAACGTCACCGCGACGGAGAAGGTCGACATTCGAGACAACGGCGCGGTTGACGGCGACATCATCGCGCCCCGAGTTGCCATTGCGGAGGGGGCACACTTCCGCGGCAGTGTCGACATGCAAACCGGTGCTGCCGGTCCCGCGAAGGCCGATGCCAAGACGGCGGTGGCGAAGCCCGAGCCCAAGGCCGCGCAGGCCGCGGCGCGGTAGCGCCGGGGATCCGGGCACGCTGAACCGTTCGGGCGGTGCTTCAAGGAGCCAGAGTGGACGCGACCACGTTTGGGACGCTCGGCGACCGATTGTTGCGCCTCGGGGCTCGGCGCGCCGATTCCGGCCTCGGGCTTCGCGTCGACCGCGACTCGCCCGAGAGCGCGGTGTTCCCGACTCGTGGGCTCGGGCGGTTCGTCAGCTACGTGAGCAAGCGGGACGCTCCGACGATTGTCGATCTGGGTCCGGTCGTCGGCGCGAACGTGAGCTACTTCGGCGAGCAGCTCGGTTGCAAGCTGATCGTAGAAGATCTGTTCGCCGACCTCGAGCGCGTGGCGCACCAGGTCCAGCAGAAGGAGATCGAGCTGGTATCCGCGATCAACGGGCGCCTGGATCATCAGCCTGGCAGCGCTGACGGCGTGCTGTGCTGGGATCTCTTCGACTATCTCGATCAACCGTCGGCGGAGAGCCTGGCGCGGCAGGTGATCCAGGTGCTGAAGCCGGGCGGCGCTGCCTTCTCGCTGTTCGGGGGGAGCAATTCCGGCGCGGAGCGTTACACGAAGTATGCGATCGTGGACGGTGAGCACCTGGAGCATCGGCCCTACAAAGCCACGCGGGGCAAGGGCCGTGTGTGGGGAAGCCGCGACGTCTTCAAGCTGTTTCACGGGTTGACCATCGGCGAGACGTATCTGCTGAAGATTCAAATCCGTGAGATGTTGTTTCGTAAGCCGCAAGCGGCCGCCCAAGTCTGATCCGAATCGATCGCGATGACGACGACGAGGGCGGCGATGGAGAAGGGGAGTCATGGCTCGTCCAGTGATCGCACTGCTCAGCGATTTCGGGAGCCAGGATCACTACGCTGGCACGATGAAGGGCGTGGCGTTGGGCATCTGTCCGGACGCGACGCTGGTGGACATCTCGCACGACGTCGCCCCGCATGATGTGCTCAGCGGCGCGCTGCAGCTGGCCGCCACCTACCGTTATTTCCCGCACGGCACGGTGTTCCTCGTGGTGGTCGATCCCGGCGTGGGTTCCAAGCGGCGCGGTCTCGCTGCTGATATCGGCGACTACCGCCTGGTGGCGCCGGACAATGGCGTGTTGACGGCTGTGTTCGCGGAGGCGCCGCCGAAGAAGATCGTCGAGATCACCGAGCGCCGGTACGGTCGGCCGACCGTGAGTCGGACGTTCGAGGGACGTGACCGTTTTGCGCCGGCGGCGGCCTGGCTCGCGAAGGGCACTCAGTTGACGGCGCTCGGCCGCCCGCTCCAGGACTATCAGACGATTGAGCTGCCCGAAGCCGACATCGAAGCCGATGCCGTCCGTGGCGAGGTCATCCGAGTCGATCGGTTCGGCAACGCCGTGACGAATATCCACCGGAAGAGCTTTGAGCATCTGGCGAACATCGGCAGCGTGCAGATCGACGCGGGCGAGCATCGTGTGGAGCGGCTCGTGGAGACCTACGCGGACATTGACGACGGCGAGGTCTGCGCGCTGTTCGGCAGCACGGATCACCTCGAATTGGCCGCGAATGCGGCCAGTGCCGCCGACCAGTTGGGGCTGGATCGCGGTTCCGCGGTCGTCGTGTCGCGCGGCTGAGCGTTCGGCGCGCCGTTTGAGGCGCGTCGGCACGACATGGTACCATCACCCGTTTGTTGGCCGGGAAGAGTGTCCGGCCATTCTGGCCTCCGTCATCTCGTGGTGTTCCAAACCTCATGATTGGATTCGATCTCAACGAAGAGCATCGCCTGCTCGAACAGTCGGTGCGTGAGTGGGGCGCGCGTGACGTTGCCCCGAAAGTTCACGATCTCGATCGCGCGCACGAGTTCGATCCCGCGATCCTGACGCAGATGGCCGATCTGGGCCTCCTCGGCGTCTCGGTGCCGGCGGCGTACGGCGGCGCGGGCATGGACTACGTCAGTCTGGGTCTGGCCAGCGAGGAACTGGAGTACGTCGATACGTCGTTGCGCGTCATCCTCTCGGTACACGTCGGGCTCAACTGCCTGTCGCTGCTAACGTGGGGCACCGAGGCGCAGAAACAGCAGTACCTCGTGCCGCAGGCGAAGGGCGATCGCATCGCGACCTATGGCCTCACCGAGCCGGCCGCGGGCAGCGACGTGCGCGGGCTGCAGAGCGTGGCGATCAAGAAGGGCGACACCTATCTGCTCAGTGGCGAGAAGCAGTGGATCTCCCTGGCCGACGTGGCCGACCACTTCCTGGTCTTCGCGTGGAGCGACCTCGAGAAGAAGCAGGCACGGGACCCCTCGGGGCTGACGGCCTTCATCGTGGAGCGTGGGTTCAAGGGGTTTGCGAGCGGGACGATGAAGGAGAAGTGGGGCATCCTGGCCGGGAACACCGGCTACTTCACGATGGACGAAGTGGAGGTGCCCGCGGCGAACGTCCTGGGCGAGCCGGGCGAGGGGTTCAAGATCGCGATGTTCGCCTTGGACCAGGGCCGCTACACCGTGGCGGCGGGCGCGACCGGTCTGATACGCGCCTGCCGCGATGCCAGTGCGGCCTACGCGAAGGAGCGGCAGGCCTTCGGCGTCGAGATCGCTCAGCATCAACTGGTCAAGCAGATGATTGCCAAGATGGAGTCGGACTATCAGGCCTCGCGGCTCCTCTGGCTGCGGTCGGGCTGGATGAAGAACGAGGGGCGCCGGAACACCCGGGAGACCGGCCTGGCCAAGTGGTTCGCCACCGTGGCGTCGGAACGTGCGGCCGGCGACGCCGTCCAGGTGCATGGCGCGAATGGCTATTCGGACGAGTACCCCGTCGGGCGGTACTACCGCAACTGCAAGGGGGCGGTGATCTACGAGGGGACGAGAGAGATTCACACCCTGATGCAGGCGGACTACGTGCTGGGCTACCGCTCGGATCGCCCGACCCGGTGCCAGTTGCCGGCGTACTACGCCTCGGCATAGCACACGGGATTTCGCGGAGACGCATTCCATGGACGCAGGACTCTCGCTCGATTTTCTCGGGGTCGTGGAGCAGGCGGCAATCGCCTGCGCGCAGACGATGGGGCAAGGCGACCGGCATCATTCGGACCATGTCGCGGTCGAAGCGATGCGGAAGAGGATGGACGGCGTTCCGATGGACGGCACGATTGTCATTGGGGAGGGTGAGCGCGACGAAGCGCCGATGCTCTTCATTGGCGAGAAAGTCGGCAAGGCGCTCCACGACAACGGCACGTATCCGGCGATCGACATCGCGGTGGATCCGCTGGAAGGCACCAATCTCTGCGCGACCGGGTCGCCGAACGGCATCGCCGTGCTGGCGGCGGCGGAGCGCGGTGGACTGCTGCACGCGCCGGATCTGTACATGGAGAAGCTGGTGGTCGGCCCAAGCTGCAAGGGCGCCGTCAGCCTCGATGCGCCGGTGACCAAGAATCTTGCCGCGATCGCCGAGTGTCTGGATCGAAAAGTTGAGGACCTGGTCATCGTCGTGCTGGAGCGCGATCGCCACGAGCAATTGATCGCCGATATTCGAGCGGCCGGCGCGCGGATCCGGCTCATCACCGACGGCGATCTGTCGGCTGGGATTTCGGCGGCGGTAGTGGGGAGCGGTGTGCACGCAGTGATGGGGACTGGTGGGGCGCCCGAAGGGGTTCTGGCCGCGGCGGCGATGCGGTGCCTCAACGGCGAGATCCTGGCGCGCCTCGTCGTCAAGAAGCCGGAGCACGAAGAGCGGTGCCGGACGATGGGGATCACCGACTTCAGCCGGGTGTACCGTGCGAACGATCTGGCATCGAGCGACTCGGTGATTTTCGCCGCGACGGGCGTCACTGAAGGGACGTTGATGGAAGGCGTCCGTTTCTTTGGCGATGGCGTGCGGACGCACTCGCTGATCATGCAGACGCGGCCGCACCGTGTGCAGTTCATCGATACGATTCACGTGTACGAGGGCTCCCCGAACCCGCGGATCCATTTCTGAGGGTGGCCGCTCGGCGTTGCCGGCCACGACTCAGCCGAGATTCCGACTCATCTACTGTACGGTCTCCGGACCGCGGCGACGCCGTGCGGAGGATGCCACGCGTCAGTCGTCGTCGGGCGGTGACCGTCGATACTTCCGTTGTCGGTGGGGCCGCTTGGTGAGGTCCTCGTGCGGGCCGCCGCGCTGCCGTGGCAGTGGTGCGCGTGGCATCTTCGGCTTTCGCCGGGTCTTGACCCGGGGGGGCGTGCGCGTGCCACGGGCCGATTCTATGACGCCTGAACTCACGGTCGACGCGAAAGATCCCGCGCGGACCACAATCGCCGAGATTGCCGGCGCGATCGGCAGAGGGCAGGTCGTGGTCTGCCCGACGGAGACGCTGTACGCCCTCGTCGCCGATGCCGCGAACCCCTCGGCGGTCGAGCGTGTCTACGCGATCAAGAACCGGGGATCGGACCAGCCGTTGCCCCTCATGGCCGCGGACGTGGCGCAGGTGGAGGTCGCAGTGGGGCCGATGGGTGGTGTTGGGGTGAGTCTCGCGGCGGAGTTCTGGCCGGGTCCGTTGACCCTGGTCGTGCAGGCGAGAGGGTCAATCGATTCGCGCTGTCTCGCCGCGGATGGGTCCGTCGCGGTGCGCGTCCCCGGCCATGTGGTGGCCAGGGCGATCGCGCGTGCGGTCGGCGGCCCGGTGACGTCGACGAGCGCCAATCGGTCCGGGGTCGACGGGGTGGCGCGCGTGAGCGACCTCGACGTCGAGATCCGGGGCATGGTCGGTCTGATCGTGAACGCGGGAACCCTGACGGGCGGGGCGCCGTCGACGATCGTTGACGTCCGAGGGCGGGTGCCGAAGCTGGTCCGCGACGGTGCGGTCGCGTGGAGCCGCGTGCTAAGATCGCTTGCGTGACGCGGCGGAAGTCGGCGCCTCTCGCACACCCCGGTTCTAGTTCTTCGACAGTCGAACGCGCGGCGGTGATCGGGCTCGCGGTGGGCCGCCGCCGTGCGGCGGACCTGTCACTCGACGAGCTGGCGGGATTGGCTCGGGCAGCGGGCGCGACACCCGTGCTCCGGACGCTGCAGGAGCGCCGGCATCCTGACCCGAGGACCTTCCTCGGCCGGGGCAAGGTCGAGGAACTGGCGCGGGCCTGCGACGAGAGGGCCGTGGATGTCGTGGTCACGGACGCCGAGCTGGCGCCGGGGCAGCGGCGTGCCCTGGAGGAGGCGTTGGCTTGCCGGGTCATCGATCGAACGCAGCTCATTCTCGATATCTTTGCGCGTCGGGCGCGGACGCGAGAGGGCAAGCTTCAGGTGGAGCTGGCCCAGCTGCGCTACCTGCTGCCGCGGCTGGTCGGCGCCGGGCTGGCGCTCTCGAGGCTCGGTGGAGGCATCGGCACCCGGGGGCCGGGCGAAACCAAGCTGGAGACCGATCGGCGACGGATCCGTCGGCGGATGGGCACGCTCGGGCGGCAAATCGACCAGGTGCGGCGGCGTCGCGCGCAATTGCGGGCGCGGCGGACGAAGCAGCGACTGCGAACGGTCGCCCTGGTCGGCTATACCAACGCCGGGAAGACCACGCTATTCAATCAGATGACCGGCGACGACGCGGCGGCCTCCGATGCCCTGTTCGTCACCCTGGATCCCCTGGTGCGCCGGCTGCGCCTGCCCGACCGGCGTGTCATCCTTTGTTCGGATACGGTAGGGTTCATCGATCGGCTCCCGCACGCGCTCGTGGCCGCGTTTCGTGCGACGCTGGAGGAAGTGGCCGAGGCCGATCTGCTACTGCACGTCAGCGACGCGTCCAGCCCTAACCGAGATCGCCAAGTCGAGGCGGTGCGCTCGGTGCTCACCGAGATTGGCGCCGACGAGGTGCCCTGCGTCATGATCTGGAACAAGTGTGACCAGGTGGTCGAAGCCGAGCGGCGCCGGCTGGAGCGGGCTGAGCCTGGGAGCGTCTGCCTCTCCGCCCTCGAAGCCGGGAGCGGTCCGGCGGTACTAGAAGTGATCGAGGAGCGGTTGGGGCGGGGCGTGCCGGAAGGCGAGTACGTCAACGGCGCGGCGTGATCGACATGAGAACCGAGCGGCAGGCGTTGATGAACGGCAGGGCCCGGCGAGGGCTCGCCCTGATCGTCGTGACGGCGTGGTTGGCCGGCTGCGCGCCGCCACCCCCGCCGCCGGCGCCGGGGGCCCCGCAGTATCCCAACTTCCTGTTTCCCACGGTGCCCGGGTCCCTGGCCGGCCTGCCGTCGGTGACGGCCCACGTCCAGGCGTGGCGGCGCCTGCAGGCCGGGGATCTGCCGTCAGCCACGGCGGGGTTCGCCGACGCGCTCGGGGGAACCTCGGCGTTCTATCCATCCGAGGTTGGCCTGGGCTATGTCGATGTCGCGGCGCGGCGCTTCGACGACGCGCTGGCGCGGTTCGCCGCCGTGCTCGATCGCGTGCCGGCGTACGCGCCGGCGTGGGTTGGGAGCGCAGAGGCGCTGCTGGCGTCGAGGCGCGAAGGCGACGCGCTGGCGGCATACGAGTCGGCTCTGGCGGCAGATCCCGGTCTCAGCGATGTGCGCCGCCGTGTCGAGGTCCTGCGATTCCGGAGTGTGCAGGACGCGCTCGAGGCGGCGCGACTGGCCGAGGGGGCGGAGCGGTTCGGCGAGGCGCGACTCGCGTACGAACGAGCGCTGGCCGTTGCGCCGGACAGCGGGGTCTTGTATCGCGGACTCGGCGCGGCGGAGCTGCGGCTGGGCGATCTGGGACAGGCACTCGACCACATCCGGCGCGCGAACGAACTCGAGCCAGACGATGCGGACGGACTGACCCTGCAGGGAGAGATCCACGAGACCCTGGGCGATCTCGAGGGGGCGGAGGCGGCGTTCGCGCGCGCCGCGCGAGTCGATCCGGCGCCGGAGCGCCGGGCGCGACTGGAACGGGTACGGGGGCGGCTCGCGGCGGTGCGATTGCCGCCGGCGTACCGCGCGATACCGGACAATCCGCGGATCACGCGAGCGGAACTCGCGTCGGTTGTCGGGGTCCGGCTCGAGCGGCTGGTGGCGGATGCCCCGCGGGGCGAGGCGGTCCTGATTACGGATACGCGTGCGCACTGGGCCGACCGGTGGATCCTTGCGGTGGCTCAGGCCGGCGTGATGGAAGTCTTCGCGAACCACACCTTTCAGCCCGAGTCGGTCGTCGATCGCGGCGAGTTGGCGCTCGTCGTGAGCCGGGTGCTGACGTTGATCGCCCAGACCGCTCCAGGGCGGGGCGCGGCGTGGCAGACGGGGCGGTATCCGTTTTCCGATCTTGAACCGGGCCACCTGCGGTATCCAGCGGCCTCGATGGCGGTGGCGTCCAAGGTGCTGCCGGTGCTTGACGGGAACCGGTTCGGACTGAGCAACCTGGTGACTGGCCGCGAGGCGCTGGCGGCGCTGGAGCGCCTCGAGCGGTTGGCTGGATCGTAGGCCAACACGAGAGTTCGGACGACCGGTGTGGCATGGCAGTACTGACGCTGGCGAATCAGCTCACCCTCCTGCGGATGCTGCTGATTCCGGCCTTCGTGATCCTGACTGTCTATCAGTACCTCGGGTGGGCGCTGGCGACCTTCGTTCTGGCAGGTGTCACGGATCTGCTCGATGGGGTCATCGCCAGGTGGTGGAAACAGCGGACCACGATCGGCGCCTGGCTCGATCCGGCGGCTGACAAGCTGCTGCTCCTGACGACGTTCGTCGTTCTGACACTGCCGGACCTGGGCCTGACGAACCGGCTGCCGATCTGGCTCACCGTGGTCGTTATCAGCCGGGATGTCGGGATCGTGCTGACGGTGGCAGTCGTCAATCTGGCGATCGGTCCGCGCACCTTCGAGCCGTCCATGTACGGCAAGGTTGCGACCGCCGTCTATATCGTGACCGGGGTCGTCACGATGACCTTCAATTATTTGGAGCAACCGTCCGGCCTGGTGGACGTCTGTATTTACGCTTCGCTGGGAATGGCGGTGATGTCGGGGCTGCACTACATTGCACACGTGGCGAGAACGGTCGATAACGGGTAAAGAGCGGGGTCAGACGGCCAAGGGGCCGGTGGGTCAGACGGTTGGCCTGGAGCGGCGGCGCGGTTCCCGCATCGTCAATCGCTCCGGCGGGGGAAATAGCACGTCCCGGTATATTTTCTCCGCCAGTCGCAACGGGAGCTTGGGGCTCCTCGCCCGTTCCAGCTTCACCAGGAACCGCCGCTCCCAATACGCCTTCCTGGTCGCCCGGTCCAGCCGCTCCGGGCCCTCCTTCTTCTGGGCTCGCACCCTGCGGGGTAGGAACCGGACCCAGTACGCCCGTGCCTCCAACTTCACCCCCGCCAACGGCTCCTCCTCCAGCGTCGGGGGCTGCGCCGGGTCCATCTCCTCCTGCCACTCCTGTGCGCCAGTCTTCCTCATCGCCATCTTCTGCCTCCCGCCGGATCTGCCCGGCTCGCGCCTTCACGGCGTCGTAGATCTCTTGCAGGTGCGGCTGCACCCAGTCCCCGAAGTCGTCGAGCATCGACTTCGACCACTGCGCGAACTCCACCGTGCCGCGTGCGAACTTCGCCGCGCCAATCGCCACCAGATCGGCGTGACGGTCAAGCCAGCTTCTGCTTCACGAACTCTATGGTGCGGGTCAGGCCCTCTTCGAGGGTGACCCGAGGGGTCCATCCGAGGAGCTCGCGGGCGCGCGTGATGTCGGGCTGACGGACTTTAGGATCGTCGACCGGCAGGGGCCGGTGGACGATCCGGCTCTTCGAACCGGTCATCTCGATAATCCGTTCGGCGATCTGGGTGATCGTCATTTCCGCCGGGTTCCCCAAGTTTACCGGCTCGTTGATATCCGACGCCATCAGTCGGCCGATCCCATCCACAAGATCGCTGATGTAGCAGAAGCTGCGGGTCTGGTTTCCGCTGCCGAAGATCGTCAGGTCCTCCCCGGCCAGGGCTTGTGCCACGAACGTGGGAACGGCGCGACCATCGTTAAGCCGCATCCGTGGGCCGTAGGTGTTGAAGATCCGCACGATCTTCGCATCGAGGCCGTGATACCGATGATAGGCGACGGTCATGGCCTCGGCGAATCGCTTGGCCTCGTCGTAGACTCCGCGCGGCCCCACCGGATTCACGTTGCCCCAGTACGATTCACGCTGCGGGTGTTCGAGCGGATCGCCGTAGACCTCGGATGTCGAGGCCAGGACGAACGTGGCGCTCTTCGCCTTGGCTAGGCCCAGCGCCTTGTGGGTGCCGAGCGCGCCGACCTTCAGGGTGGGGATCGGCCATTTGAGATAGTCGACGGGGCTCGCGGGGCTCGCCCAGTGCAGGACGACATCGACCGGTGCGTCGACGTCGATGTGCTCCGTGACATCGTGCTTGACGAAAGTGAAGTCCCGGGTGATCAGGTGCGCGATGTTGTCAGCGCTTCCGGTCAGCAGGTTGTCGAGGCCGATGACCGAGTGGCCCTGGTCGAGGAGGCATTCGGCGAGATGCGAACCGATGAAGCCGGCGACGCCTGTGATGACGATACGATTGGGCATTGTAGACGGGAGGCTCAGTAGGCGTGGGTCTGGAACAGTCCACGAACGACGGTCAGCCAGAGAATCTTGAAATCGAGCGCGACCGACCAGTTCTCGATGTAGTAGAGGTCGAACTCGATACGCTTCTCGATCGATGTGTTGCCTCGCCAGCCGTTGACCTGCGCCCAGCCGGTCATCCCGGCTTTCACCTTGTGGCGAAGCATGTACTGTGGAAACCGATGCTTGAACTTCTCGACGAAGTAGGGGCGCTCGGGGCGAGGGCCCACGAGGGACATGTCCCCGCGCCAGACGTTCCAGAGTTGCGGGAGTTCGTCGAGATTGAAGCGGCGCAGCCAGCCGCCGAGCAGCGTGCGCCGCGGGTCGTTGTCCCGGGCCCAGACCGGGCCGGTGCTGGCTTCGGCCTGGTTGTGCATCGACCGAAACTTGTAGACGGTGAAGGACCGTCCGTCGAGGCCCATCCGCTCCTGCCGGTACAGTACCGGCCCAGGTGAGGAGTAGCGGACCAGCAGCGCGATGGCGGCCATCGGCGCCGACAGTGTGACGAGGGCTGCCGTGGACAACCCAACGTCGATGACGCGCTTGAGTGCGCTGTTCATCCCATGCAGCGGCACGTCGTTGACGCTGATGATCGGTACGCCGTCGAGGTCTTCGAGCCCCGCCTTGAGGGCGATGAACTGCAACAGGTCGGGGACCACCTTGACCTCGACGCACTCACGGCTGGCGGCTTCGATGAGCGATAGCATCTTGACGTGCTCTTCGAGTGGCAGCGTGATGTATAGCAGGTCGATCTGCTCGCGATGCAGGAGGTCCGCGATGTCGGCGAGCGTGCCGAGCAGCGGCAGGCCGCGATAGCCGAGATGGTCCTGTTCGGCGCGGTCGTCGAGGAAGCCGACCACGCGATAGCCGAGTTCCCGGTGCTGCAAGGCCTTGTCGGCAACCAGCCGGCCGAGCTCGCCGCTGCCGGCGATGAGGAGCCGCTTGAGTCCAATGCCCGCACGCCAGCGCCGTTCGAAGACCTCGCGCACGAGCTCGCGCACGCCGTAGCAGAGGAGTGTGTTCAGGACGAGAAAGAGCGCCCAGACGAGCTGGGATACTTCGAACGCGCCGCGCTCCTTCAATTCCGGCGGCAGGAAGTAGGTCTGCACGTACAGCGTGCTGCCGATGCCGAAGACGACTGCAATCACGCTACCGACAAAGACGCCGAAGAAATCGTCGATGCGGGACCGGTGGCGCCGCAGCCGGTACATGCCGTGAATCTGGAAGGCAATCGGCACGACCAGACCGATCAGCGGAAGGACGTTCAGGTACTGCTGAAACGGCGGGAACCCACGTGTCACCGGGATCAGACCCGTTTCGAATCGGACGACGTAGGCCAGGACGAAAGCCGCCATACCGAGCAGGGCATCCGAAACGACGTGCAGGGCGACGAGTAGGCGCGCGAATCGCTTCACCATCGCGCGGTCTCGCGGGGCGCCGCGGCCATTTCGGCGACGGCGTGGCCGAACTGGGACAGGAAGGTCTGCTCCGAGAAGGTGAGGGCGTGCGCGCGAACCGCAGCGGGGTCAAATGACATCGTCTGCACGCGCCGGAATGCGTCAGCGAATGCGGCGGGCGTCGCCTCGTCCACGAGGAGTCCGGTCACCCCATCGAGAACCGTTTCGCGGGCTCCACCGCAGTTCAGCGCGATCACGGGGCACCCACACGCCTGCGCCTCCACGGGCGCGATCCCGAACTCCTCCTCCCCAGGCAGGATGAACGCGCGAGCGTGCCGATACTCCTCACGCACGGCGTCGTCGCTCAACGTGCCGAGCAGTTCGACCGTGGGGCCAGCCAGGCGCTGGAGTCTCGCGAACTCTGGGCCGCCCCCAACGATTCTCAGGGGGACCTCAGCAAGGCGGGCGGCTTCGACGGCGAGGTCGATCCGCTTGTAGGGCACGAGCGCCGACACGATGAGGAAGGCGGGCCCAGGTTCCGTGGGTGTCGGCTGGAAGAACTCGGTATCGACTGGCGGATACACCACTATTGCCGGGCGATTATAGTAGCGTCGGAGGCGGCCTGCAACATGTTGCGAGATTGCAACATAGCGGTCGACTCGGCCGGCGGTGGCGGCGTCCCAGCGCGCCAGTCGCCCGAGGACCGGGCGCATGAGCCGGCTGGCCGTGGTGCCAATCCGATCGGCGCCGAAGTAGGCGTCAAACTGATCCCAGGCATAGCGCATCGGCGTGAAACAGTAGCAGAGATGGCGCGCCCGGCCAGGCTTGACGACCGACTTGGCCGCGCAGTGGCTCGTGCTGACGATGACGTCGAAGCGGTCGAAGTCGAACTGCTCGATGGCGGTCGGAAACAGCGGCAGGTAGTGGCGGTAGAACCGCCGGCTGAATGGCAGCCGCTGGATGAAGGACACCCGGGGGCGTCGGCGTTCAAGTAGCGGCGAGACCGTGCCGGGGTGATGGAACATCGTGAACAGTTCGGCGTGGGGATAGAGCTGGCAGAGTCCCTCGAGGGCTCGCTCGCCGCCACGCATGCCCGTCAGCCAGTCGTGAACAAGCGCGACTCGCAGGTGGTCGAGCGATGTGGCTTCGCGCGAATCATGCATCGGTCGTCGCTCGAGTCGTCGGGGCGCCGTGCCGGGCGGATGCCACGTCGCCGTAGATCTCCCAGATGCGTCGGATGGAACGGTCCCACGAGAACTGGCGCGCGCGCGCGATTCCCTTGGTGGCCAACTCGGCTCTCAGGGAGTCGTCCTCGAGCACACTCTGGATGCCATCGGCGATGGCGTCACGATCGCGCGGGTCGACCAGCACGGCCGCGTCGCCTGTCACTTCCGGTAGCGCCGATACGTTCGATGTGACGACCGGCGTGCCACTGGCCATCGCTTCGAGCGGTGGCAGTCCAAACCCTTCGTAGAGCGACGGAAAGACGAACGCGCGCGCGAGGCGATACAGGATCTGGAGCGTCTCGGCTGGCACAAACCCGAGAAATCTCACGAAACGATGCAGTTGGTATCGATGGACAGCACGGCGCAGCTCGGCGTAGTGGCTGATCTCGTCGCCGATGATCAGCAGCGAGAGGTCGTCGTGTCCCCGCCGCCTAACGTCGTAGAACGCGTCGAGCAGGCGTTCGAGATTCTTGTGCGGCTTGATGTTCCCGGCATAAAGCAGGAAGGGGCCAAGCAGCTGGTAGCGCTCCTGCACCTGCGCCATCGCGTCCTCGTCCGGCGGGGTCCAGAAACGGTCATCGATGGCGTTGGGAATGACCGCGACCTTCTCGGGCGCGATATCAAAAAAGGTCAGAATGTCGCGCTTCGACGCCTCGGACACCGTCAGGACGCAGTCGGAGCAATGGGTCGCCGACCAGAGCGCGGCCTGGGCGTAGCCATGCGCGAGCCGGTTCGGCAGGTACTGCGGGAAGCGAAGGTGGATGCAGTCGTGAATCGTCACGATCGACCGGCAGGGCGTGAGTACGGGCAGGGTGTAGTGCGGCGCATGAAAGAGGTCGATCCGTTCACGCCGGAGCTGCACCGGGATCCGCAGTTGCTCGCTGACCGAGTAGGCGCCCGCCGGTTGGGGCACAGCGCGGAAGTTGTCCGCCAGCCCGCCCACGAACGCCTGGTCGGCCGGGCGGCACAGCAGGACGTACTCCGTCTCGCGATCGAGACGCCGGAGGTGAGTCAGCAGATTGCGGACGTAGGTCCCGATGCCGTAGTCGTGAAGTTTCCGGACGTCAATGGCGATCCGCACCGGTGGCATCCCCCGTATGGTGTCGAACGGTGCCGATCGGGCCGCGGGCTGGTCCCGATCCTCGCAAGTGTATCAAAACGGGACGGCACGAGCCGGGGGCGACGGCAGTTGCCGGCGCAGGCGGAGATAGACGCGAAGTATCGGGAGCCAGCCTGGGTGATGCTTGGCGTAGAAGGCCAGTTGGCTCTGCCGATAGGCGCGAGCCGTCGCGTCGGGTGCCGCTGAAGCTGATCGGCCGCGGGCGTGCTGCACTTCCGCGGCAGGTGTGAACAGGATGCGGCGACCCCGTGCGCGGAGTGCGGCGCAGAAATCGACGTCCTCGAGATACATGAAGAATCGTTCGTCGAGCAGGCCGACGTGCTCTGCGTCGGCGCGGCGAACGAGCAAGCAGGCGCCGCTCACCCAGTCGGGGAAGCGGACCTGCCTGGTGCGGCGTGCGATGAGGGCGGCCACGGGGGGGATCCCGAGTCGACGCAGTAGTTGCAGCGACTTCTGGCGCAGTTCGGTGAACGGTCCGATCATCCGCCCCCACGAGAGTTCGATGATCCCGGCGGCATCGACGAGGCGAGGGCCGGCGGCCGCACAGGTCTCGTCGCTCAACAGCGCCTCGATCAGATGGTCCAGCGCTCCCTCGCGGACGACCACGTCACTGTTGAGGAGGAGGACGAGCGGCGCGTCGGTGTCGGCGAATCCGAGGTTGCAGCCTCGCGCGAAACCGACGTTGGCTGTGAGCGCCACGACCCGGGCCGCGGGCCAATCGCGACGGACGCTCTCGACGCTGCCATCCGAGGAGGCATTGTCGACCACGACGATCTCGTGGGGGCGAGACGGCGGATGCGCGTGCAGCGAGCAGAGGCAGCGCAGGAGATCCTCGCGGGCGTTGAAGCTGACGATGACAATGGCGACGGCGGGGGCGCTCATCGTTGCGGCGCCTCCGCGGCCCGCTCGAGTGCGTCGAGGGTCAAGTTCGCGGTATGGGCCCAGGAGTAGCGCGCCAGCAGATGCTCGGCGGTGGCGGAACACGCGGGCGTGGTGAGGGTAAGCCCGCGGACGAGGGCGTCGGCGATGCCGGTCAGATCGCCGGGCGCCACGTAGGTGGCGGCGTCGCCGTACACCTCCCGCGCCACGGGAGTGTCGAGGACGACGATGGGCACACCGGCCGTTAGGGCCTCGAGCGGGGGCAGGCCGAACCCCTCGTAGTCCGAGAGAAACACAAAGACGCGCGCGCGAGCGTAATAGGCGGCGAGGCGGGCATCGTCGACCCAATCTTCGACGCTGACCCGGCCGGTGAGGCCGGCGTCAGCGGCCTGGGTCCGAAGATCTTCTCGTGGATAAGTCCGATTGGCGCCGATGATGGCAAGCCTGGCGTCGGGGACCCTAGCCAGCGCGCGCCCGAATGCGGCGATGAGCCACGGCAGGTGTCTTCTGGTGAAGATCGAGCCGACGAACAGGACGAGCGGGTCGCGGACGCTGCTCGTCGGCGGCGCCCAGGCACCGTCGACGGCCAGGGGCGTGACCGCGATGCGCTCGGCGTCGATGCCGAGCCAGTCGACGATCTCGCGGCGTGTGAACTGGGAGATGGCGAGGATGCGGGCGGCACGCTGGGCGGAGCGGGCCGCCAGCCATCGTCGCCGGAGGCCCTCGCGCCATCGGAACCACTCGGGGTGGCTGGCAAACGAGATGTCGGCAATAGTGAGGACCACGGGGACCGTGAGGCGTAGCGGCGCCGCATAGGCGGGGGAGAAGAAGACATCGGGCGGGTCCGCGTTGACGACCGGCGGCAGCAGCATCTGCTCCCACCACGAGCCGCGTGACCCGGGGACGACGCGGACCTGGAATCGGGGATCGGACGAGTTCAGGAAGGAGAATCTGGTCTCGTCCTCGGGGATCGAGGCGGGCGAGTACAGGGTGAATTTGTGCGCCCGCGTGCGCGGTGACTCGGCCCAGGCCTGACAGAGGGACGCGAGGTACCGGCCGACCCCGGTCGCGTGAGCGAGGAGTTCACGGGCGTCGATTCCGATGCGCATCGTCACGTTGCCGGTCAGCGTTCGCGGAGAACGTCTGCATACGCGCCCAGCAGTGTCCGCGCCGTCGTGCGCCAATCGTAGCGCGCGGCTCGAGCCAGGCCTCGAGCGGTCGTCGTGTCCGCGAACGAGCGGTCGTCGAGCACTTGGGTCATCGCGGCCGCAAGCGCCGCTTCATCCTCCGGGTCGATGAGCAGGCCGGCGTCACCGACGAGATCGGGAAGGGCGCCGCGGGTGGAGGCGATGACGGGGACGCCGGCGGTCATGGCCTCCAGGACGGGCATGCCGAAGCCTTCGTCGAGCGAGGGCAACACGAGCATGCTTGCTCCAGCATACAGCCGACGCCGGGCTGGCGCGTCGACGTACCCAAGGACGCGCAGCTTGTCGCACAGCGGAGCGGTATCGATCGGGCCGAGCGTGCGCGTTGCCCCTGGTGGAATCGGTCCGGCCAGGACGAGATCGGGTGCCGCGGGGCGCCGCCCCAGCAAGGCTCGATACGCGCGGACGAGCGTCGGGAGGTTCTTCCGCGGGGTGAGCGAACCGATGAAGAGGATGTGCCCGTCGTAGACCGGCTCGGCCCGAGGTGTCCATGCCGGCGCGCCACTGGGGCAGCGGACGATCCGGCTGGTCGGCACACCGAGCCGGCCGTGCACGAGCGATGCGGCGTAGCTGGACGAGACAATGACGCGGTCCGCGCGGTTGGCGTGCCGGGCGACCAGCGACGGATAGTCCCGCCGGACCTCGGCCGCCGTACGCTCGGGATGTGCCAGGAAGTCGAGGTCATGAATCGTGACGAAACGCGCCGCCTGCGTCGACGGCATGAGGAGCGGATGGGGAGAGTGCGCGATGTCGCAGGGCCCGGCGAGGCGCTCGATCGGGGGCCAGTCGGCACGGTGCCAGAGCCAGTTGAGGCAGCGGACCGGCACGCGGCCGTCGACGGTCTCGGCGCCGGCGATGACGTTCGGGGCGAGGCGATGCCGCCAGGAGCTGGAGAAGAGCGTCACCGTGGTGTCGGGGTCGGCCTCGGTCCCGGTCGCCAAGGCCTGGGCGAGGTGATGGATGTACTCACCGACGCCGGTGCGTTCGCGCAGGGCCGGGCGATAGTCGATAAGGATGCGCACGATGGGCCGCGTGACCTGGCGGGCTCCTGGCGATCGGAGACGCCCGGGAATCGTAGCAGACACTGTCGACCGTCGAAAGGCAAAAGTGGGGGCAACCCCTTATTAATCAATGGCTTGACTGCCTATCGAGGCAGTGTTACCGTGAGTCGTTTAGCCATGTCGGGAAGCGCCCGCCAGGTCGGACTGGTCGTGTGCGTTGGGAGGCGGCGAGGATGCGGATCGCAGTTATTGGCGCGGGCTACGTAGGGCTGGTGGTGAGTGCCGGCCTGGCCGAAAACGGGAATGAGGTCGTCTGTGTGGACGTCGACCCGGCAAAGGTGCGCGCCTTGCAGCGTGGCAAGATTCCGATCTACGAGCCAGGTCTCGAGGAACTGGTCAAGCGAAACCGCGCCGAGAAACGCCTGAGCTATACGCTCGGTCTCGCGAAGGCCGTGCGGCGATCGGCGGTCGTCTTCATCGCGGTCGGCACGCCGCCCGGGAAGGATGGGTCCGCGGACGTCGGCCAGGTCCTTCGCGTCGCCCGCGATGTGGCGCGGGCGTTGAACGGATACACCGTCATCGTGACGAAGAGCACGGTGCCTGTAGGGACCGCGGCGAAGGTGCGCGAGGTGGTTCGAGGAGAGACGACGCACCCGTTCAGCGTCGTGAGCAATCCGGAGTTCTTGAAGCAAGGCGCGGCCGTGAACGATTTCATGAGACCCGCGCGGGTGGTGATCGGCGCCGACGACTCGAGGGGCGCGGAGATCGTCAAGGAGTTGTACGCGCCGCTGACGCGCACGGGCGCACCGATTCTTGTGACGGACTGTGCCAGTGCGGAATTGGCGAAGTACGCGGCCAATGCGATGCTGGCCACGCGGATCTCGTTCATGAATGAGATAGCGAATGTGTGTGAGCGAGTCGGCGCCAACGTCGATGACGTGCGGCGGGCGGTCGCCTCGGACCCTCGAATCGGGTCGGCGTTTCTCTTCCCTGGCGTTGGCTATGGCGGCAGTTGTTTTCCGAAGGACGTCAAAGCGCTACTGAGTTCGGCCAAGCGGTCGGGATATGACTGCGAGATCCTAGAGGCCGTCGAGGCGGTCAATGAGCGGCAGAAGGGCCTTCTCGTCGAGAAATTGAAGGCGCACTTCGGGACGCTGAAGGGCAAGCGCATTGGCGTCTGGGGCTTGGCCTTCAAGCCGAGGACCGACGACATGCGAGAGGCGCCGGCGGTGACGATCATCGAGCGGCTCCTGGCGGAGGGCGCGAAGGTGTGTGCATATGATCCGGTGGCCGAGCGCACCGCACGGAAGATGTTCGGGTCGAAGGTGACGTTTGCGAAGCGGAGCTACGATGCCGTCAAGGGGGCCGACGCCCTTGCGATCGTGACGGAGTGGAACGAGTTTCGCGAGCCAGACCTTGAACGGATGCGCGGACTCATGCGCGAGCCGGTGATCGCCGATGGTCGAAACGTGTTCACGCCGCAGCAGATGCGGGCGCAAGGGTTCACGTATCTCTCGATCGGGCGACCGGCGTGAGCAGCATCCTCGTCGCGGGTGGGGCGGGCTACATCGGTAGCCACGCCAGCCAAGCCCTTCGGGACGCGGGCCACGACGTCGTGTGCTACGACAACCTGTCGACGGGGCATCGCGAGGCGCTCCTGGGCGGGACGTTCGTCGAGGGCGACATTCGGGACATCGACCTGGTCCGCCGTACGCTGCGGCAGCATAGGGTGACGGCGGTGATGCACTTCGCCGCACTACTGTCAGTGCCGGAGTCGGTGGTCGATCCGGTCGGGTACTATCGGAACAACGTCACCGGCACGCTGGCGCTGCTCGAGGCGATGGTGGCGGAATCGGTGGGCGCGTTCGTCTTCTCCTCGACGGCGGCGGTATACGGTACCCCGGAGCGGATGCCGATGACGGAAGAGCACCCGACGTGGCCCGTGAATACCTATGGCGAGACGAAGCTCGCGATCGAGCGGGCGCTGCCGCACTACGAGCGCGCATATGGCGTGCGCGCCGTCAGCCTCAGATACTTCAACGCCAGCGGCGCCGATCCCGCGGGCCGGCTGGGCGAAGCGCACCATCCGGAAACCCACCTCATTCCGCGGGCGCTGACGGCCGTTACTGGAGGGCCGCCGCTGGACATCTTCGGTGATGACTACCCGACGCCTGACGGCACCTGCGTGCGCGATTTCATTCACGTGACCGACCTGGCTGACGCCCACGTCCGTGCGCTGAACTGGATCGACGACGGCGGCGCGTCGGGGAGCTACAACGTCGGCACTGGGCGAGGCGAGTCCGTGCAGAAGGTGGTCGAGACGGTTGCGGGTGTGACGGGGCGGCCGGTGCCGACGGCGGTCGGGCCGCGGCGCACGGGTGACCCGAGCGCGCTTGTTGCGGCGAGCGATCGGATCCAGCGCGAACTGGCCTGGACGCCGTCGCATTCGGACCTGAAGGAGATCGTGGAGAGCGCCTGGCGCTGGCATCAGTCCGGCTGGCGCGGCGCGGCAGGGGGAGCGGGCTGAGGATGGTGCGACGCCTCTGGACCTACGCGTGGCCCTACCGCGGCCACCTGGCCGCTGCGCTGGGGGCGATGGTGCTGTTTGGTGCCGCTTCGGCAGGGCTGGCCTATCTGATCAAGCCGATCTTCGACGACGTCCTGCCGAATCGAGAGCGGGTCGGGTTCGTGGCCGGCGCGATGCTCGGGTGCTACTTGCTGAAGGGAGTGGGGTCGTACGGCTCGACCTACTTGATGACCGGGATCGGTCAGAGAGTCGTTCGCGACGTCCGCAACCAGCTATTCCGGCACGTTGTCGGGCAGTCTGCCGGGTTCTTCACCACGTGGACCACCGGCCGTTTGATGTCGAGGGTTACCAACGACGTCCATCAGATCCAGCAGGCGGTGTCGTCGACGGTCGGCGACCTCCTGCGCGAGTCGCTCGCGCTGGTCGGGTACTGCGCGTTGCTGTTCTACATCGATGCGGGCCTGGCCCTCGTCTGCCTGACCGGAGCGCCGATCGTCGTCTATCCGCTGCTCAGGCTCGGTCAGCGGGTGCGGCGGACGAGTCGGCGGAGTCAGGAAGAACTCGAGCATCTGTCGCACATTACGGCCGAGGCGTTTACCGGCCACCGCATCGTCAAGGCCTTCAGCGCGGAGGCGTATGAGGTGGGGCGGTTCCGGGAGGCGTCGCAGCGTTTGTTCCGGATCAATATGAAGGTCACCGGTGCGATCGCCGCCCTGCCGCCGCTCATGGAGTTGCTGGGGGGAGTCGCCGTGGCGGCGGCGTTGTGGTACGGCAGCCGCGAGATTTCGGCGTCGCGACTAACCTCAGGCGAGTTCGCCTCGTTCATCGCGGCGCTGTTCATGATGTACGGACCGGCCAAGAAGCTCAGCCGCGTGAACGCCGGTTTGCAGCAGGCCGCCGCCGCGGGCCAGCGGATCTTCGAGATGCTCGATCTGCACACGGAGGTCGTGGACCGGCCGCACGCGAAGCCCCTGGCGCCGCTTGGGCACAGTCTGGCCTTGCGCGATGTCGGGTTCAGCTATGACGGAATCGAAGGCGAGCGCATCCTCCGCGATGTGAGCCTGATGGTCGGTGCCGGCCAAATGGTGGCGATCGTGGGGCTGAGCGGCTCGGGCAAGACGACGCTCGTGAATCTGCTGGCCAGGTTCTATGACGTGACGGATGGCGCGGTACTGCTGGACGGCGTCGACATTCGAGACGGCACGCTCAGCTCGCTGCGGTCCCAGATCGCCATGGTGACCCAGGAAACGATTCTGTTCGACGACACGATTGCGGCCAACATCGCCTACGGCAATCCGGCCGCCTCAGCGGGCGCGATCGAAGCGGCAGCTCGCACGGCGCATGCGCACGAGTTCATCGTAGCCTTGCCGGAAGGCTACGCCACCTACGTCGGCGAGCGCGGTCAGCGATTGTCGGGTGGGCAGCGGCAGCGAATCGCCATCGCGCGGGCGCTGCTGACGAACGCACCGATTCTGATTCTGGATGAGGCAACGTCGTCGCTGGACTCAGAGTCCGAAGGACTAGTGCAGGATGCCCTGGCACGTCTCCTCACGAACCGTACGTCGTTCGTCATCGCACATCGTCTGTCCACCGTTCGACGGGCCGACGTCATCGTCGTTCTGGATCACGGCCGAATCGTCGAAGTCGGTCAGCACGATGAACTGCTCAAGCGGGACGACGGCATCTACGCCAAGCTGTACGAGATGCAGATCTTCGACCGAGTACCGCCGGGCAAACCGATGCGTGCGGTCGACGATCGCGAACCCGCGGGATCGTTCGGTGGGGTCGATGGGGAAGCTGGAGAGTCGTGAGGTCGACGGAGGGGAGCGCGGCGTCATGATTCGGTCGATGACAGGCTTCGCGAGCGTCGAGGCTGAGCATGCAGCCGTCACGCTGCGAGTGACCCTGCGCAGCGTGAACCATCGACATCTCGACCTGCAAGTTCGTCTTCCGCCGTCGATGCTCGCACTCGAACCGCAGCTGCGGGCTCTGGTGCAGTCGCGGTTGGCGCGGGGGCGGCTGGAGTTGGCGGTCAGCGCCACGTTCGTCGAGCAGCCCACCGTCGAGGTCGAGTTGAACGAGTCACTCGTGGGCTCGCTCGCGGCAGCGCTCGAGCGCGTGCGAGCTGAAGGGTTGTCCATCGGAGGGTTGACGGCCGGCGATCTGCTTCGGCTGCCGCACGCGGTGACCGTTCGGGAGCGATCGGGTGACAGCGAGGTCGCCGCCGATCCGGAGGTCGTGGAGGCTGCGTCGTCCGCGGTCAGTCGCGCGTTGGATGAGCTCATCGTGATGCGTACGTGCGAGGGGGAGTACCTGGCGGGGGATCTCGACGCGCGGTGCGGCGTCGTCCGAGGTCTGGTCGGCCAGTTGGAGGCGTCGGCCCTGCGGGGGCAGGCGGCGCTGGAGGCGCGGCTGACGGAGCGGGTGAGACAGTTGGCCGTGGACCCCGAACCCGCGCCGGGCCTGGTAGCCCAGGAGGTCGTGAAGTGTGCCGCCCGCTCCGACGTCAACGAGGAGATCGCCCGCATGCAAGGGCACCTGTCGCACTGGCGTACGATTGCCGACGACGACGAGGCCTGCGGCCGCCGGCTGGATTTCCTGCTGCAGGAGATGAATCGGGAGGTGAACACGATCGGCTCCAAGGCGGAGGGCCTGGAGGTATCGGAGTTGATCGTTTCGGCCAAGGCGGAGCTCGAGCGTCTGCGAGAGCAGGTGCAGAACGTGGAATGAGCGGCGAAGGAACACTGTATGTCGTCTCGGCGCCGTCGGGGGCGGGCAAGACCAGCCTGGTCGAGCAACTCGTGCACCGGCTACCGAACCTGGTCAAGTCGCGGTCGTACACCTCCCGCCCGAGGCGGCGTGGCGAGACGGATGGCGTGGACTATAAGTTCTTGAGCCGCCAGGTGTTCGAGCGGATGATTGCTCGAGACGAGTTTCTCGAGTGGGCAGAGGTCTTCGGCAATCTGTACGGCACAGCCAAGGCTGATGTCGAGATGCGGTTGTCCAACGGAGAGGATGTGGTCCTCGTGATCGACGTGAACGGCGCACGTCAGGTCCGGGAGCGCCGCGCCGCGGCCACTAGTATCTTCGTCATGCCTCCGTCGCCTGAGATCCTCGAGGCGCGATTGCGAGGCCGCAGCCAGGACAGCGAGGGGCAGATCAGGCGGCGGCTCGACGTGGCTCGCGACGAGGTCAAGGCCCATGGCGAGTACGATCACGTCGTTGTGAACGACGATTTCGAGGCCGCGGTCGATCGATTGCGGGCCATCATCGCCGGGAATGGCGTGGCCTCGGCCAGTGCCCAGGCCCGGGCCGAAACGATCGCGGCGGAGTTTTCCGAGACCTAGAGATGGCACTGATCGCCCTCGGCATCACGGGGAGTGTCGGCGCGTACAAGTCCGTCGAAGTGGCGCGCGGACTGCAGAAGCGCGGCCACGACGTCGTGGCGATCATGACGTCGGCGGCGCAACAGTTCATCGGCCCCCTGACCCTCGGGGCGATCACCCACCGCAACGTCATTACCGACCAGTTCGCATCAGGGCTGAATTCGTCCGTCGAGCATGTCTCGCTGGCGTCGACGATCGACGCCCTTGTGGTGGCTCCGGCGACCGCGAATGTCATCGGGAAGTTCGCGAATGGCATCGCCGATGACTTCCTGTCGTCGCTCCAGCTCGTGACGCGGGCACCCATCGTCATGGCGCCGGCGATGAATAGCAATATGTGGACGCATGAGGCGGTCGCGCGGAATCTGGCGACCCTGCGTGAACGCGGCGTGCACCTCGTCGATCCGGAGACGGGCGAACTGGCCTGCGGCTGGGTTGGCCCGGGCCGTTTGGCCGAACCTGAACGGATCGTATCGGCGGTGGAGGACGTGCTCCGGCCGGTCGGATCGCTCCTGGGACGTTCGGTCCTCGTGACGGCCGGCCCGACCTACGAGGACCTCGATCCGGTGAGGTATTTGGGTAACCGCTCGACTGGCAGGATGGGCTTGGCGCTGGCGGCGGAGGCGGCGCGGAGAGGTGGCAAGGTCGTCGTGGTGCTTGGGCCCACGTCACTGGTTCCGGCCGCCGGCCTGGAGAGCGTGAGAGTTCGCTCGGCGGCCGAGATGTACGAGGCCGTGATGACGCGTCGGGAGTCGACGGATCTGATGATCCTGGCGGCCGCCGTGGCGGATTACACGCCGGAGGAAGGGGCGCGCCCGCAGAAGATCCCGAAGGGCGATGGACCGCTGACGCTCACACTGGCGCGGAGCCGAGACATCTTGGCGGACCTCGGCGGCTGGCGCGGATCTCGGCGCACGCCGGTGCTGGTCGGCTTCGCCGCAGAGACCCACGAGGTGGTGGAGCGCGCCAGGGCGAAGCTGCTTGGAAAAGGGGTCGATCTCATCGTGGCCAACAACGTCTCGCGGGCTGATGCCGGCTTCGAAGTTGACGCGAATGCCGTGACTCTGGTGACGGCGGACACTGAGACGGCGGTGCCGTTGCGGGCGAAGGCCGAGGTCGCTCGGGTCGTCGTCGATCACGTCGAATCGCTGCTCGCGTCGGCCGCGCCGGTCGCCACCGAGGACCGATAGAGTGGATAAGCGGCAGGCTGCGGCGCACCTGGAGTATTACGGTGAACTGGGCGTTGCCGGCTGGAGCCTCGACCGGGAATGGCGTCGCCGGGCGGGCGGGCCGGAGCCGACGCAGGATGGTGAGATCGCCGCAGGTGGCAGCATGGAGGCCGACCCCGCCGATGGAACGCCGGTCGGTGGGGAGGGCGTCGTGAGCCTGGAGGCCGTCCAGACCGAACTGGGCGAGTGCACGCGATGCAAGCTCTCGGGTCTGGGGCGCCAGCGGGTCGTCTTCGGGGTGGGGAACCCCGATGCCGAGCTCATGTTCGTCGGCGAGGCCCCAGGTCGCGACGAGGACGCCCAGGGCATCCCGTTCGTCGGTCGGGCGGGCCAGTTACTGAACAAGATCATCGAATCGATCGGCCAGTCTCGCGAGTCGGTGTACATCGCCAACGTGATCAAGTGCCGTCCACCCCAGAACCGGAATCCCGAACCCGACGAGGTCGCCACCTGTGAGCCGTTCCTGTTCGGCCAGGTCGATGCCATTCAGCCGAGGGTGATCGTGGCACTGGGGGCCTTTGCCGCACGGACACTGACCCGCACCGACACGCCGATCTCCCGGATGCGCGGGCGTGAGTTCGAGTATCGGGGCGCGATGCTGGTTCCTACCTTCCATCCGGCCTACCTGCTCCGTAACCCCGGAAGCAAGCGCGAGGTCTGGGAGGACATGAAGAAGGTTCGAGCGCTACTCGAGTCCAACGCCTGAGCCGTTCCGGCGGCGCTCGGCGCCCGTTGATATCCTTTGCCAGTGCCTCGCCTCGTTCAGGTAGCGGTCCCGGTGTCGCTACGTGATCTCCTGACCTATCGGGTTCCAGAAGGATGGCCGGTACCGCCGCCCGGTGTCCGAGTCGTCGTGCCGCTCGGGCCGCGGCGCGTGGTGGGCTGCGTCGTCGCCACGGAGGACCCGTCCGCGGCGCCCGACGCGCGATCAATCAAGGACCTGGACCAGGTGCTGGACGAGTCGCCATTGGTCCCGCCGTCAGTGATGGCGGTGGCCCTCTGGGCTGCGGAGTACTACCTCTGCGGTCCGGGCCAGACGATAGAGGCTGCGCTGCCGGCGGGCCGGGCTGCGGGATTCCGCACGGTGCGCTGGTTCGAGATTACGGAGTCGGGGCGGACGGCGCTGGAGCCGGATGATGGAGACGGGACCGGTCGGCGGCTGGGCCGGCGTCAAGCAGCGGCCTTGACGGCGCTGGCGGCCGCAGCGGCTGGTCTCGACCAGGCCACCCTGGTGGAACTCGGGGTGCCGACGGCGACGCTGCGTCGCCTGGAGGCGCTCGACTTGGCGCGCGGGAGTCGACGCCGCGTCAGCCGGATCCCCGCCGGCGCGGTGGGCGACAGCCCGAGGCTGGAGGTCACCCTGACCGCAGAGCAGGCCGCCGCCGTGGATCGGCTGACGGCGACGCTTGCGGAGCGCCGGTTCGGCGTGGCCTTGCTGCACGGCGTCACCGGTAGCGGAAAGACCGAGGTGTACCTGAGGCTCGCACTGGAGGCTCAGCGCGCCGGTGGGCGCGTGTTGGTCCTAGTGCCAGAAATCGGACTAACGCCAGCGAGCGTGACGGCGTTTCGCTCCGTGTTCGGCGAGCGGGTGGCGATTCAGCATAGCGGCCTGTCGCCGGGCGAGCGTCACGATCAGTGGCATCGGATCAGATCGGGCGGTGTGGATGTCGTCGTCGGGACACGGTCGGCGGTCTTTGCACCGCTGGAAGACCTCGGCCTCGTCATCGTGGACGAGGAACACGACGCGTCGTACAAGCAAGAGGAAACACCTCGATATCACGGTCGCGACCTGGCGATTGTGCGGGGGCAGCACGACGGCGCACTCGTCGTCCTGGGCTCGGCGACGCCGTCGCTCGAGAGCTACCAGCAGGCGCTACGGGGGCGCTACGACCTCGTGCGGCTGCCGACTCGCGCGACGGGCCACGATCTGTCGGCGGTGCGGATCGTGGATATGAAAGGCGAGGTTGCCGAGAGTGGCCGGGAGGTTGTCTTGAGCCGAACCCTGGCCGAAGGCCTCGACGATCGCCTGACCCGCCATGAACAGGCGATCGTCCTGCTGAACCGCCGGGGCTACGCGCCCGTGGTGCTCTGTCGGCAGTGCGGTGTCGCGGCGGAGTGCCCGAATTGCAGCGTGTCATTGACGGCGCATCGGCGCGACGGGCGTGTTCGGTGTCACTACTGCGGCTACACGCGCGCAATGCCCACGCGGTGTCCGTCGTGCTCGGGCGAGTTCCTCGAGTTGACCGGTGTCGGCACGGAGCGCCTGGAAGCCGAGGTATGTCAGCGCTGCCCGGCCGCGCGGGTCGCGCGGATGGATCGCGACACGATGGCGCGCCGGGGGGCCGCGGCGGCGCTACTGGCCGCGTTCGGGCGAGGGGAGATCGACGTTCTGGTCGGCACGCAGATGATCGCCAAAGGGCACGACTTTCCCCGCGTGACCCTGGTGGGCGTCGTGGCGGCCGATGGGGGCTTGGGTATCGGCGACTTTCGCGCCGCGGAGCGCACGTTTCAGCTGCTGACTCAGGTCGCTGGCCGTGCGGGACGCGGCGAGCGGCCGGGTGAGACGATCGTGCAGACGCTCTATCCCGGCCACTACAGCATTCAGTATGCGTGCCGGCAGGACTACGAGGGGTTCTACGCGGAGGAGATCGCGTTCCGGCAGGCGATGCGCTACCCGCCCTGTCTGGCCCTGGTCAATCTTGTCGTCCGTGGC
Organism: Acidobacteriota bacterium; assembly: GCA_002730525.1. Classification (GTDB taxonomy): domain Bacteria; phylum Acidobacteriota; class Vicinamibacteria; order Vicinamibacterales; family UBA823; genus UBA2161. The sequence goes on from PCAK01000008.1 coordinate 48,683, forward strand.
CGAACCGAAGGCGAAGCGATGCGAGACGGCACCGCGCTGGCGAGCGCGCTGCGAGAGCGGACTCGGTCGGGTTGGGTGCTCGGGCCGGCGCCGGCGGCACTCGGTCGGCTGAAGGGTGAGCACCGCGTGCAGATCCTTGCCAAGGGCGATCATCGAGTCCGCCTTCGGAAGGCGGTCGAGTCGATTCTCGCAGAGCATCCGCGCCTAGTGCGGAGGGTGACGGTGGACGTCGATCCGGTCTCGGTGCGCTGAGGGTGCCGCGGCGATCAGGGGATGTCGATGAGGCTCAACGGTTCGATGGGCGCCGGCGTGAAGCAGAGGATGAACATGAGCAGAGCGCCCAGCGCCACGAGACGGCGTCGCCGGTCCAGCGGGATGTGCTCGTCCACCGTCCGGGGATGCCGCGGGCCGAACATCACGATCATGACGATCAGCATGATGGTCCAGACGATCCAGCTTCGAGACCAGAAGGTCAGCAGGACCGCTATGGCCGCCATAGCCAGCGTGATGAGCGTGGAGCGCCGGCCGAACGCGGCGTAGGCGATGTGCCCCCCGTCGAGTTGGGCAATCGGGAAGAGGTTCAGCGCCGTGGCCAGGAGGCCGAACCAGGCGGCGAACCCCATCGGGTGGAGGTTCACGGAGTAGCCCTCTGGCGTTGGGCCGCAGATGAGCCAGGAGACGATCTGAAAGAGCAGTGGTTCGCCGAGCGAGAGCCCGGAGAAGTCGTCGGGCAGGCGTGTCAGGCGGGACAGGCTGAGACCTGCGACCAACGCCGGAACGGCCACGACGAACCCGGCGATCGGCCCGGCGACGCCGATATCGAAGAGCATCGGCTTCGTCCTGATCGGCTCGCGAATACGGATGAATGCGCCGAGCGTCCCGGTCGGCCAGATCGGTGCAGGAATGAAGTAGGGCAGCGAGACGTCGACCCGATAGTAGCGGCAGGTCAGATAGTGACCGAATTCATGGGCGCCGAGGATGGCCAGAATCGTCGCGCTGTACCACAGTCCCTGCGGGATCAGCAGGCCGGCGGGCTCGATCTGGCGGGCACCGAAGTCGGCCTCGAAGGCGTGATAGTGACAGCCGCCGACCACGGTCGTGGTGACGATCGTGCCGAGAAACAGAAGGAGATGAACGTAGCTCCGCCGGCGCGGTGGAGGTGCGGGCTCGGGTGGCCCGAGATCGTGGTCGGGCGGGCGAGCGGCTCTGTCCCCCTCGGGCCGGGGCAGTTCGTTCGACGCGGAGGCCAAGGCTGCCGATGCTCAGATGCGGATATTCTGGAGGTCTTTACCGGGCTTGAAGCGGATGGTCCGACCAGGCGGGATACGGACCTCCTTGCCGGTGCGAGGATTCCGGCCGATGCCGCGCTTGCGGGGCTTCACCTGGAAGACGCCGAAGCCTCGAAGCTCGATCCGTTCGCCACGTTGCATCGAGAGTCGCATCGCATCGAACACGGCATCCACCGCCACTTCGGCCTTGACCTTCGTGATGGCGGCGGCAGTCGAAACCTCGTTGACGATGTCGACTTTGATCATGACTTAGGCACTCCTCACGATGTGTAACTATCATAGATATAGAGACTTACACTGTCAAGTGGTAGCCTAACTGTTCCCGCGCAACCGCAAAGAGTGCAATGGCTACCCGTCGCCAGAAGCCGTTCGCGACTGTCGTCCTCGCCGGACGACCGAATGTCGGCAAATCGACCCTGTTCAACCGGATGACCCGGTCGCGGAAGGCGATCGTGACCGAGACACCGGGCACCACGAGGGATCTCGTCGGGGCCGAGGCCGAATGGCAGGGCGTGACCTTCCGCCTCGTTGACACCGGTGGGATGTTCGGTGCGAGCGCGGACCCGCTGCAGGCCGAGGTCGTCGACCGTGGACGGCGGGGAATCGCCTCCGCCGACGTCGTCGTCTTCGTGGTCGATGGCCGCGAGGGGGTCGTGCCGGCTGACCGGGACGTGGCCGAGACGCTACGGCGAACCGGCGCGCCCGTCGTCGTGGCCGTCAACAAGATCGACGATCACCGCGCGCAGGTGCGTGTCGACGAGTTCCATCAACTGGGGTTCGACTCAGTGGTCGAGATTTCCGCCGAACATGGCACCGGTGTGGGCGAGCTGCTCGACCCGATCGTCGAGCGATTGCCGAGCGGCCGCGTCGAGGCGGGACACCGGCACGAAGAGGCCGCCGGCTTGTCGGGTGAGGTCGCGGTGGCGATCGTTGGGCGCCCGAACGTCGGCAAATCTTCCCTCGTCAACCGCCTCCTTCGCGAGGAGCGTGTCCTTGTCAGCGCCTTACCGGGCACGACTCGGGATGCCGTGGACGAGGTGCTCCGATGGCGAGGTCGGCAGTTTCGCATCGTGGATACGGCGGGGATCCGACGGCCTGGCCGGGTCGCGCGGGGCGGGAGGGTCGAGGCCGTCAGCGTCGTGGTCGCTCGCCGCGCGATCGCCCGGGCTGACGTGGCGGTTCTGCTGATTGATGCTTCGGAAGGGATGACGGATCAGGACGCGGCGATCGTCGGTGAGGCGGAGAAGGCGGGGTGCGGGATCATCGTCGGGGCGAACAAGTGGGACCTGATGAAGGGGCGAGGCGCCGCGGCGGTTCGCGAGTTCGACGACACGGCCAGACGTCAGACGAAGTTCCTCGACTATGCACCGCTGCTGCACCTGTCCGCGCTGACCGGGGATCGTGTGCCGAAGCTGCTCGAAGCCATCGAACGCGTGGCAACCGCACGCCAGCAGAGAGTTCCTACGGGTGAGTTGAACCGGTTCATCGAGCAGGTGACGACCCAGCATCCACCGGTGAGTCCGGGCCGGCGGCAGGTGCGGGTGCTCTACGCCGCGCAGATCGGTGTCGCTCCACCGGCCTTCGTCTGCTTCACGAACGTGGCGACTCGGTTTCATTTTTCCTACGTCCGGTTCCTGGAAAACCGGATACGTGAGACCTTCGGGTTCGAAGGCACCCCGATCCGCGTGCACGTCCGGCGCCGCCGAAAGTGAGCCGATCGTGCGTGCTATACTGGCGCGCACCGGAGGCGAGGAGCATGAGTTCCACCGCGACCCCAGACATTCCGAAGCGGGCGGCGTTCAAGGCGGCCGAGGTCTGCCAGATCGCCGAGGTCAAACCCTACGTGCTCCGGTCGTGGGAGGCCGAGTTCCCCAATCTCGGCGTCGCGAAGGGCGACGGCCCGCGCGTCTATCGGCAGGCGGACCTGGAACTGGTCCTCCGACTGAAGGAGATGCTCTTCGTCGATGGGTTGACGTTGGGCGGGGCCCGGCGGCGCCTCGAGGAGGAGCTCGGTCCGATCGACGAGCCCGTCGCCGAGGTCGGGGCGGCGTCGACGTCGATCGACCCAGGTGTGAAGCTCCAGCTTGCCGAACTCAAGACCGGCTTGCGGGACATCCTCGCGATGCTGTCGACCAACGGCGACGGCAAGGTGCCGGCAACACGGAAGACGCGCGGCGCACGGAGCGGCAAGCGTCCGACGGCACGGGGACGGAAGGGCAAGACGGCCAAGCGCTCAGGGCGCTGAAACCGCGAAGTGAATCGCACCACGGGATGTGGCGCAGCCTGGTAGCGCACCTGACTGGGGGTCAGGGGGCCGCCGGTTCGAATCCGGCCATCCCGACCAGTAAACACGGGGCTCAATCGATTCTGTCGGTTGGGCCTTGTTTCTTGTTTGGGCGCTTTGTGTAGCTTTTGTGTAACTGTTTCCAAAAAACTCTGCGCCCCGTGGCCATCCGAGGCCGCAGTCCAGCCATGCAGCACCGCTTGTGCTGAGACTCAGTCGATAGTCTGGGTTCAGTGGGGACGAGGCTTACCGCTACTGCGGGTGCGCGGCGTCCCACTCGCGGGCGAAGCGTTCGGCTTCGGCGATCTGGGTGGGGTTCATCTGGCCTGCAGCTCGGTCGCGACCGTCGACAGCGTGCTGCCGGTGCCCACCGGCCATTCGTGAGGCCGCGAGGTTGTACCAGATGTGCGCCTGCACGTAGTCCTGCGGGACGCCCTTGCCGTTCTGGTACATGATCGCGAGGTTGGACTGCGCCCTGGCGTCTCCCTGGTCGGCTGCGAGCCGGTACCAGCGCACCGCTTCGATGTCGTCCTGCGGGATATCCACGCCGTAGTCGTACCAGAGCCCAAGGGTAAACTGCGCCGCTGCGTATCCCTGGCCCGCCGCCAGCCGCAACCATCGTACCGCCTCGGCATCGTCCTGCGGAACGCCGAGGCCGTTGGCATACATGACCCCGAGGTTGCGCTGCGCCTCGGCGTCGCCCTCCTTAGCCAGTGTCCAGCTGGTGAGGGCGTCCTGCTCGTCGCTCGACAGCAGCGTCCCCCCCCTCCTTAGCCTGTATTCGCCACAAGTGAAACTGACCTTTGTCTCTATGCTGCCTATCGAACAAGATGGTGGTCAGTGTCCCTTGCGAATCCACTTCTCGCAATCCCTCATCTATTGGCTCAAGAGAAAACACCCTCAATGCCCGCCCATAAGCCGGAACTGAGACTCTGACGCGCCCGTCCTCCTGGATGCGATACGTTCCTCCATACACCTGGTTGGATGAAAGGTCTGCAGTATCGAAGCCGAGGACATCGACTTCGGTATCGGTCTGAACGACGAGGTGCGTGCGTCCTGACACGCTCTCGTAGACCTCTCCAATCGGGAGTTGGCTAGATGAACCGCAGCCGCAAGCAGCAATAGCGACCAGGACGGCGACAGCGGCGACGAGCGGCTTCATGCGGCGCTCCTCAGGGGAACAGGGTGTAGACGTTAAGCATACCCTGCTGAGCGACAGGGAGGCGCTACGGGACAGGGTCGCCGGTCGTCAGGCGCCGGGCGGCTCCTCGCGACGCGTGCGATAGCGGGCGACCCGCGTGGCGATATCGGCGCGCGAGGTGTCGATGGGCCCCCGGAAGAAGGCGCCGTCGTCCATGACGATTCGCGCTGCCACCAGTCGGCCTTCGACGTGCGAGGTGTGACGCAGCTCGGTTCGCTCTTCCGCGGTCACTGTGCCCTTGACCGTGCCGAGAATCGTGACCGACTTCGCGAAGACCCGGCCATCGACACATCCCTTCACGCCGATCGCAACGCCGTGCTCAGGAAGATCGACGGTGCCCTCCATCCGGCCGTTGATGATCACGTGTTCGCTCGCATGCAGTTCGCCCTTGATGATCACGGACGGGCCGATCGACGTCACGGCTTCGGCTGTTGCTCGGTCGAAAGGAGGACGCGATTCCGCCGTCGAATCGAAGGGAACGACGTGGCTACCGGCCGCGGGTCTGGGCATCGGACGAAGCGATTGTGCCCGATCGGTTCGTGCGACGCAAGGCACCTGGAACGGGCGGCTAGTGGCTGGGATAGGACGATGTGTCGCGAGCATCGACGATCAGTGGATGCAGCGCCGGGATCAGGCGATCGAGGGCGGTCACGAGGGTGCGTCTGATCTCACCCGCGGCGGTGAGGTCGTCGTCGGTCGCTGTTGCCTCGAGGCGCAAGCGTAGCCGATCATGGCCGACCTCGGTAGAACGGGGTCGGGCGTCCGTCACCTTGGTCGATCATGGCCGTTCGTGGTGCCGTGTCCCGGAACTTCTTGCAAGTTCTTGCAAGGCGGCTGAGCGTGAAATCCGCGCCAGCACTAGACAATATGCTACAGGAGGATCTTCAATGACAGAAACGAAGTGGGGCGATTGGACCTACAACGCTGACAACTTCACGTTGACCTTTCAACGTGGAGACGATCACTACGAGGTAGACCTCGACGAGTGCGAGGACTCAGCCCAGATTCTCGATTGGCTGGCTCAGGCTAGGAAGGTCTGGATGACTCCCGAGGACACTGGGCACCTGTTGAATGCGCTCGACGCCGTCCTAGGCCTTCAGGGCAACGTGTGTGGCCTAGGAGATGGCAAGACTATCCACCCGAGAGAGGTGGCGGTGTCCCGTGGATTTGCGGTTCACCTCAAGGCGAGAAGTGCCGCTAGAAACCCGATGTTCGAGTTGCTTGGGACGACTTAGGCGTGAGGCAGGGCAGAGAGCGTTCCCACCGACGGCTGCGTCTACCGCCCCGTCGGCACCCGGGCCTGGAGTTCGGAGGACCCGTTGGCTCGCTAGCGTTCGTAGACTACTTCTCCCCTAAAGACCGTCGTGTCGACCTCCGTCTGATGGATCTCGGTTTCGGGAATCTCGATGAGGTTCTGATCCAACACGACCATGTCCGCCGACTTGCCAACCTCGATTGACCCGAACTCTGCATCGTAGCCACGGCCGAGGGCCTCTGCACCTCCCAACGTGAAACCTCGGATGGCCTGTTCCACGGATATCGCCTGCTCGGCGTTGACGGTCCCATACTCGTCGGTCCCGGGCATCTGCCGGGTCACCCCCATGAGCCTGCTCGACACGTTGTCAGCCTTCTTCTCTCGTCCAGTCGAGGAGACCGCCGACGATGCCCCCGAGGGTGTCTGCCCCAACTGCTGGGGCCGGTACGAGTACGATGGCGAGATCCGGCAGGTCGCCCGGGACCGTCAGGTCGACGTGAACAACGGCGTCGCGCGCTACGCTTTCATCCAAGACTTCGTGGTTGAGCACATCGACGGGATCCGGCTCCGCAACGACGACCGCGGGTTCGTCTGCCCGAAGTGCGGGACCCGCCACCGCTGAACGGTCAGCACCTACCGGCTCAGAAGATCTTCAACCTTGGCCATGACGGTCGGCCATCGATAGTGCTCGTTCACGTATGCGAGGCCCTGTTGCCCCAGCTGGGTCGAGATCTTCTGGTCGCTGACCAGCAGATCGAGGCCTGCAGCGAATTCGCTTGCGCTCTCATAGTAGAGACCGCCGTTGGCACGGAGGGTCTGCCCTCTAGTCACTTTGCATCGCCCGTTGACGAGGACCGGCAAGCCGTGGTTCCAGGCCTCCAGCAGGACTAGGCTCAGGCTTTCGTTCCGAGAGGGCATGAGCAGGACCTTGGCGTTTTGGAGCAAGGCTGTGCGCTGGCGATCGTTCACGTAGCCCAGATGCGTGATGCGCGGGTGCTCTGGAACGTCCATGAACGCCTCGCCCGCCAAGACCAGTTGGGTGTTCCTTGGCGTGGCGTCGAGGTAGCGGAGAAAGTGTTGAAGCAGCGTCTGGCAGCGCTTGTTCGGATCGACTCGTCCTAGGTAGAGCGCGAAGGATTCCCCAACCTTCGAACCCTGGAAGTCAACGGCTCCTCTGGCCCCGAGGGCGGGTTCCAGTCCCGACCCAACGATCGCGGATACGGGCAACGCGCTGGCGGCCTGGGCAGCAACGAGTTCGGCTTCTTCGGGAGTCAAGAAGAGATAGCTGCGCGGTAACGTGAAGAAGGTTCGGACACTACGTAGATGGATGGCCGCATCTTCCTCTGCGGTTGGAACGAGCACGGCGCGGTCGGCGACTCGAGGTACCCCGAAGAACGACGGGTAGTAGCGGTAGCTCCAAAACAGGACACGGTCGTACTCCGAACCACCAGTCTCCAGATGATCGAGCAGCTCCGGGGTCTCGGGACCGTTTTCCCTGAACCAGAGTTCTTCCTCTTCGGCTGTTCCGTCTCCTGAAAATACCAGCTCGCTCAGCTCCGCGAATCGCTTGGTCCGACGCTGCCGCACGGCACGAAAACGTCTGACGCGGACGGGCCCCACTCTCGTCGAGCCTGGATCAAACTCGTTTCGCCAAGTTATGTGGCTCCTCGCACAGCTGGTCAGGACCGTGACGTCGTGCTTCGCGGCCAGACGCTCGACCATGGCGCGGCAGTGCGCTTCCGAGCCTCCAACCACGCCAGGCCCGTATCGCTGGATCACGACCCCGAGTTTCATGACGATGACCGAGTCTCGGCGAATTGCTGCAGCTGGCTGAGATCCCGGCGGAGGCGGATGTTCTCTGCCGCGAGCAGTTCAAGACAAGCGAACATGGTCACGTTCAGATTGTTCTGCCGCCTGAAGTTTTCTCGACCGTATTCGTGAAACACACGGAACAAGGGGAGTAGCAAGTGACGCTTCAAGGCGCTGATCGCTGGACCGACGACCCGCCGATGGCTAGGAAAGCGCAGGTAGGTCTTGAGCCGCCAGTCTGCGTCTCGGTCTCTGAGGAGCCTCGGCAGCGAGAGGGCGAGTGCAAGAGAGCCTTGCGAGGCGGGTTCGTTGAGGTCGTCGCTCACGTTGACAGCCTGCTCGAAGAATGCTTTGACCTCGGCCGATGAGTGCCCGTCGGTCGACGCTGTCGCCTGCCCTTCCCGTATCTTCCGCTTGATGGATGTCATGATTTCCTCAACGTTGAGGAACCCAGAGTGGGTATGGTCGGTTGGACTCATCGCACGTCTCCGCTACCCCCGGTGTCTAACGGGGACTCGATCTGATCCAGGCCAAGCGGACGCCGCCCGCCAGCGTCGTAGGCGGTCCGCGAAAACAGGGCCAATTGTAGATCCCATGCCGAGGGGTGAGGCCGGAAAGTCGGGTCCCCAGGAATCAACTGACCTGCCCCCAGTGGTCGTACCAGTTGCTACGAGAGCGCGAAGTTCATAGTGAGTCCGCCGAGTGGCACTGGTTGAACGGCCTCCGGTGCCGGCGGACGATAGCCCAGCGCGCTATGCGGTCGCACTGTGTTGTACTCCCACCGCCACCGTTCGATCAAGACCTTCGCCTCCGTCAGCGTATAGAAGATCTCGCGGTCGAGGAATTCATCACGCAGCTTGCCGTTGAACGATTCCACGTAGCCGTTCTCCCACGGACTGCCCGGCTCGATGAACAACGTCTGCACCTCCAAGGCTTCGAGCCAGAGCCGGATGAGCGCCGCCGTGAATTCCGGCCCGTTGTCCGACCGAATGTAGGTCGGCAGGCCATGCGTCGCGAAGAGCTCGGCCAAGGTCTCCAGCACATCGGTCGCTCGCAAACGCCGGGCGACGACGATGGCCAGGCACTCCCGCGAGTACTCATCCACGACCGTCAAGATCTTCAGCGGCCGGCCGTCGTGGGTCCGCTCCGCCACGAAGTCGTACGCCCAGACGTGGTGCCGATACTCGGGGCGGCGCCGGATGCACGACCCGTCCGTGAGCCAGAGCCGGCCGCGTTTCGGTTGTTTCTGGGGGACTTTCAGCCCCTCCCGTCGCCAGAGCCGGGCGATCCGTTTGTGATTCACGCGCCAGCCTTCGCCCTGTAACAGCCCTGTGACCCGCCGATACCCATAGCGTCCATACTGCGTCGCCAACGCGATCATCCGCGCCACCAGCCGCGGCTCGTCGTCCAGGACGACCGCGGGATGGCGTTCGGTCGCCCGCGGCTGGCCTAGCACTCGGCACGCCCGCCGCTCCGACACGCCCGGCAGCTGACGGCGCACGTGCGCCACCGCCTGCCGGCGTCGGGGCGGGCTCAGAAGTTTCCCGAGGCCACCTCTTTGAGGATCGCGTTATCGAGCGCCGGGTCCGACACCAAGCGCTTCAGGCGGGTGTTCTCTTGCTCGAGTGCCTTCAACCGCTTCGCCTGGTCGAGGCGCAAGCCGCCGTACTCCTTCCGCCACCGGTAGTAGGTCTGCTCGCTGATGGCGAGCTTCTTACACACCTGCGGGACGTGCAGCCCCCAGCCGAGCTCGACCTCGGCCTGGCGCAGTTTCGTGACGATTTGCTCCGTACTGAATCGCTTGCGTGGCATCGTGCCGCCTGCTGAAACGCCCGAAATCCTACCACTCGGGCTGGATCGGGTTCAGGAGGCAACGTCAAAACGACTTGGGTCCTCAGCATGGTTCGATGCGTGTTGGATGGAAAGGACTTCATGGGACAGCCGACCTTGAAGGGGCCGGTTGTCTACCTCACCGAAGAACACGACTCGACGTTCAGGGAGGCTCTTGGCCGAGCTGGGCTGCTTGGTCATGCTGATCTCCATGTCCTGAGCTACGGCGAGGCGTGGGGTGTGGCGTGGCCGATGATCATGGTGAGCGCTGTAGAGCAATGGCTAGCTGTTGGCGCCAAGCTCTTAGTAGTGGACACGTTCCCGCAGTTCGCTGGACTTGTGGGTGACAACGAGAACAGTGCCGGCCACGTTCTGCAGGCGTTCCAGCCTCTACGTTGGGCAGCGGATCAGGGGTCTGCGGTCATTGCGGTGAGGCACGAGCGAAAAAGTGGGGCGGGGTCGGCGATTCGGCCCGGGGCAGCAATGCCTTCACCGCTGCGGCCGACATCGTCATCTCGATTCGACGGGCCGAGGGGAACGGGCGAGCGTCGATCCGCCAACTGCACACGCTGTCTCGATTCAGTGGCTCGCCGGAGGAGTTGACCATCGAGTTGACTGATGACGGGTTCGTGAGCCTGGGTGATTCAGCGGCAGTCGCAGTGGCAGAGGCAGTCGACCGGATCTCGAAGTTGGTTCCTGGAGAGGAGCCCGAAGCCCTAACCCTTGACCAGATTGTCAAGACTAGTGGGATTCGGCGCACCTCGGCCCAAAAGGGCCTCGACGAGTTGTTGGCCGACGGCCGCGTCAAGCAGTCTGGTAAGGGTGTGAAGGGCAACCTCAAGTGCTACTGGGCTCCAATTCATTCTGCCGCAACTCCGGTCCCAGTGGAGGCGGAATGAATCGACCTATGCCACCGCCCGCGTGGCTGACCGTCGTCGAGGCCGCACAGCATGCCCGCTGCGGGACGAAGCTCATCTACCGGGAGGTCAACGCCGGGCGGCTCCAGGCCGTGCGGGTCGGTGGACGGAGGGAAATACGTCTGACGGCGGCGTGGGTCGATAACTGGCTGCTCGCAACTATTCCGGCACACCAACCTCCGGCTACCATCCCCGCGCAGCCGCATGACGCGGCGGCGGAGGGGGGAGACCATGGCTCGACACCGTAACGGTGGGCTCCGTAAGATCTGCGGCTGCCCGCGTACCCGGTGGCCCAAGTGTTCGCATGGGTGGTATGTCAACTTCCAGTGGGACGGGACGCACTACCGCTTCAGCTTGGACCGGCAACTCGGACGCCACATCGAGAGTAAGACTGAGGCGAAGTCTGAGGCAGATCGGCTCCGTTCGGCGATTCGCGAAGGCGGCCATCGGGGAGGCCATCCCTCCGAGATCGCGCCGGGCGATCTGACGCTGGAGGCGTACAGTGCGAAGTTCCTGGAGGGCTACTCGAAGGCGCGAGGGAAAGTGACGTGGCGCGAGGACGACATGATCCTCGCGCAGATCGCCGCCTTCGAGATCGACGGGCAGCGACTCGGTGACAAGCGATTGTCAGCCGCCACCGAGGACGACTTTGAGGCGTTCATGCGCGACCTGAAGACGAAGGGGCGGGCCGCGTCAACCCGAAACCACTACGTCCAGGTCATCAAGGCCATGTTCAAGTGGGCCGTGCGCAAGAAGTATCTCGCGAACAATCCGATCAGCGGGGATTCGGACATTCGGCGCGAGAAGATCGCTCGTCGCCAGCGTCGGCTCCAGGGGGACGAAGAGGATCGGCTCTTGGCTGCGGCGAACCCTCGGCTCCAGCGGCTGATCGTCGCCGCACTGGAGACGGGCTGTCGGCGCAAAGAGTTGCTGACGCTGCAATGGAAGGACGTGGACCTGGGCGCCGGTGCCCTCCGCATCCAGGCGGAACACGCGAAGGACCGGGAGGCGCGGCCCATCCCGATCTCGAGCCGGTTAGCGGGCGTGTTGGAGATGGGGCGCACCGACCCGGCGGGTGCCCCCCTCGGGCCGTTGGCCTACGTCTTCGGCAACGAGGTCGGCGACCCCATCGGTTCGCCACAGACGGCGTGGGAGAACGCCTGCCGGAAGGCCGGGATTGCTGACCTCCGCTTCCACGATCTCCGACACGAAGCCGGCTCTCGCTTCCTCGAAGGCCGCATGCCGCTGCATCACGTGAGGGAGATGCTCGGCCATGCGAGCCTGTCCACGACGAACACCTACCTCAACGTCACGGGCCACGACCTGCGCGAGTCGATGCGACGGCTCGACAAGGAGCGAGAATGTTGCAAGGTCGTTGCAAGTTCGGGCGAACACGACCAACGGCTACCTTGCAACGAGGAAGTCCCGCGACCCGGTAAGCGACTGACTCACTGATGGTTAGGTTTGGAGCGGGAGACGGGGATCGAACCCGCGACCAACGGCTTGGGAAGCCGTGACTCTACCACTGAGCTACTCCCGCTTCGGGCCAGGCGTCGTATTGTAGCAGACGCCGCGCGGTGCTCGGACGCCGCGCTCGGCGCTATGTCTGCCGAATCAGCGCCAGTACTTCGTCCCGCTTCGCCGCCATTAGGTCTGGCGTCGTGCCCTCGAGATTCAGACGGAGGAGCGGTTCGGTGTTCGACGGGCGAACGTTGAAATGCCAGTCAGCGTAGTCCACCGAGAGTCCGTCCATCCGGTGCTGAGCGCCGTCGGCGTAACGAGCGGCGAGTTGGTCGAGCTTGGTGGCGACCACCCCTGCGCTATCGAGCTCGGTGTTGATTTCGCCGGAGATGAAATAGCGGGCCCTGAGCGGCGCCAGGAGATCGCTGAGCGTTGCCTTCCGCTTGGACATCAACTCGAGGATCAGCAGCGCTGGAATGAAGCCATTGTCCGCGAACCCGTTCTCGCGAAAGTAATAGTGCCCGGTTACTTCTCCTCCGAAGACGGCGTCTGCGCTACGCATCCGCTGCTTGAAGAAGGCATGGCCGACGCGATTCATCAGCGCGGTGCCGCCACGCTCGGCCACGATGTCGGGCACAGCTCGGCTCGCACGGACGTCGTACACGATGGTGGCGCCAGGCTGTTTGAGCAGAAAGGCTTCGGCGAGGAGTGCCGTGACAAAGTCGCCCGGCACGAAGGCACCCTCGCCATCGACAAAAAAGCAACGATCGGCGTCGCCGTCCCACGCGATGCCCGCATCGGCGCCAGTGTCCAGCACGGCGGCAACGAGATCCTGCCGGTTCGCCTCGATCAGCGGGTTGGCTTCATGGTTCGAAAACGTCCCGTCGAGTTCGAAGCAGAGCCGCGTCGTGTCGCAGGGCAGCGCGTCGAAGAGTCGGGGGGCGACCACGCCGGCCATGCCGCTGCCGGCATCGAGGACCAACCGAGACGATGTCATCGCCTCCAGGTCGATGAACGACAGGACATGCGGGAGATACCGCTCGAGGATGTCGGCTTCGCTGCGGCTGCCGGCCATCGGTGAAGGCGCCGGCACGGCGTCGCTCAGGATCATGTCTCGTATGTCACAGATACCGGCATCGCCGCTGAGCGGAACGGCACCTCGACCCACAAGCTTGATTCCGTTGTATTGCTTCGGGTTGTGGGACGCCGTGATTTCGACGCCACCGTCGTGCTCGTCCTCGATCACGGCGGAGTACAGCATGTCGGTGCCGATCAGGCCGTAATCGACGACGTCGGCGCCCTGCCGGAGGGCGCCGGCGACGAAGGCCTCCTTCAGGACTGGAGACGACAGTCGCATGTCGCGTCCAACGGCGATTCGCCGGGCACCCAGGTAGGCCACGAACGCACGTCCGATTTGCTCCGCCGCAGTCTCGTTGAACTCGCCGGGGTAGACGCCTCGGACGTCGTAGGCTTTGAAGATCTCCCTGAGCACGTTCAATGGCTAGCTCCGTTTCGCCGAATCGGGGGAGGCACGATCACGTGGTCACGACCCCAAGCGACCGTACTCCGTGATCACCGACTTGTCCCCGAGGATGGTGCCGGCATCGATGATGGAATGCTCGCCGATCTGGCATCCGCGGCCGAGGATGGCGTCTGAGACGACGGCCCCGGACTCGACCTCGCCGTAGGGCCAGAGGATTGCGCCGCTCAGCCGGGCCCTCTCCTTGATCTTGCAGTCCCGACCCAGGACCGTGTACGGCCCGATCTGTGCGTCGGCCTTGATCGTCACGCCCTCATCGATAAAGCAAGGGCCCTCGAGGCGGGCACCTGGCTCGATCTTGGCGGTCTTGGCGACGATGGCTGTGCCGGCGGCGCGGTGTCCGAACGGGGCCGCGGCGAAGCGGCCATCCATGATGTCGCGATGAACCTGCCGGTACTTCTCGGGCGTGCCGATGTCGATCCAGTAGCCACTCGAGACATACGCGATGAATCGTTCACCGCGCTCGATCAGTGACGGGAAGTAGCTTCGCTCGATCGACCAATTCGTTTCCTTGGGAATACGGTCGAGCGTGTCGGGTTCCAGGATGTAGATGCCCGCGTTGATGGTGTTACAGGTGATCTCGTTCGCTTTGGGCTTCTCCAGGAAGCGCCTCACATTGCCGTCGTCGTCGGTTTCGACGAGGCCATACGCCGACGGATTCTCGACCGGTGAGAGCACGATGGTCGCGCGGGCCTCGCGTTCACGGTGCAGCCGGAGTACTGCGGCAAGGTCGATTTGGGTCAGCACGTCGCCGTTGAACACGATGACGGCGTCGTCCAGATACTGCTCGGCATACTTGACCGCTCCAGCAGTGCCCAGGGGCGCGGGTTCGACGACGTAGCGGATCTTCACGCCGAGGTCGCGGCCGTCTCCGATGAGGTCCTCGATGCGGCCGGGCTGGTAATTCAGGCTCAGGATGACCTCGTCGATCGACGGAATCTGTCTGAGTAGATCGAGTTGGTACAAGAGGAATGGTCGATTGAAGATCGGGACGATCGGTTTCGGTGTGTGAAGTGTCAACGGGCGGAGACGCGTGCCCTTGCCGCCGGCGAGAAGGATAGCCTTCACCTCAGCCTCCTGGCGTCGTGAGGCGCGAAGGCGGCTTGTTGGCGAGGATCGTCCGCGCTACAATATCGCCGCGACGGCACCGCGTGCGCCCAGATGAATCTTCCTAATTCGTTGACGCTCGGCCGCATCTTTCTGATTCCACTGCTCGTCGTCGTCCTTTTGACGAGGTTTGAGGGTCGCATGATTCTCGGGGTTCGTAAAGAACTCGTAGGTGCGCTGATCTTCGTGTTAGCCGCCGGCACCGACTGGCTCGACGGCTATCTGGCTCGGCGCCGCGGTCAGGTGACCACCCTCGGACAGTTGATGGATCCGCTCGCCGACAAACTGCTTATCACGGCGGCGTTCGTCTCGCTGGTGGCCCTGGACCTAGCGCCGGCATGGATGGTGGCCGTGATTCTCGGCCGGGAACTCGGGGTGACCGTCTTGCGCAGCGTGGCCTACTCGCGCGGCGTCACTATCGCGGCATCCCCGCTGGGAAAAGTAAAGATGGTGACCGAGGTCGTGGCCATCGTCCTGCTGATTCTGGGCGGAGACTACCTGCCACAACTCTTCGTCGTGGGGCAGGTCGCGCTGTGGGGCGTGCTGGTCGCGGCGCTGCTGTCCGCGCTCGACTACTACCGCCGCTTCAGCCACGTCATCAATCGCTGAGTCAACCGCAGCCCAGAAACGTTCGCCGGCGACGCGCGCGCCGTGAGGGTGAGCTTGGCTCATCGATGGGCGGCGAGGCGGTCGCCCGCGTAGACGGCGTCGGCTGTGCCGAAAATGCGGACGGTCGCGGTTCGGTCATCGACGAGCACCGCGAAGGCCTCGCCCAGATTGTTGACGAGACCTGGTGCGGCCAGGATCTCGCGAAAGAGCGTAAACCTGAGGCCAGGGACGACGCCGTCTTCGCGGCCGTGGTCGATCACCACGAAGCGGCGGGGGCCGGCTGTGTAGCCTCCCTCCTCGGTAAAGAGCACGCGAGCTGCAGAGGCGTAGTCCGCCTCGGCGAGCGGGGACCCCGCGGGCGGGTCGACCGCTTCGAACGGTTCGATGTAGTCCCCGATCAGCACGTCGCCGCACGAATGCGCGATCGTGGCGATGGCCATCTCCTCCTCGACGGCGACGATGCGCAGCCAGCCGGCCGTGTGGAGAACGGCTGGCATCTCGCCCCGCGGCACCACTGACTCGACACGCGACCGGTACTGTCGGCGAATAAAGAACTCCGCGCCAACGGCGAGTCCGCGATTGCGACCCGCATCGAGAATGACCGCCTCTCCGGGACCGAACATCCGTTTGGCGCGGCCTTCTTGCGAGCCGGCAACCGTCGTCGGCAACTCCGGCGCGAGCCAGATGGCGCGCGGCGCGCAGAGGATCTCGACCGAGCGCGCGACGGCAATGCTCGGATCGAGCGTTCCGGCTGTGCGCTGGGCCGACGCCGTCCCGGCCGACGCGAGTGCGAGGCTGGCGGCACACAGGGCGAACAGCCAGCGGATAGGGCTAGGGGTCATGATCCGTCTCCTCTCAGCTCTTCGATCCGCATCCGGGCAAGCTCGAGATACTCGCTCGTTTCGAACTCGTTCACGAGTCGTTCGAAGTAGGGTAGCGCCTCCGGCCCTCGTCCGATCACAATGAGCGCCTCAGCCAGCACGTAGTACACCCCGTCGCGGCGGGGGTACTCAGGATCCTGGGCGAGGACCGCACGCATCCGCTGGATGGCACCCGGATACCAGCGCTGGCTGAAGTAGAACTCGCCGACCTGAAAGTCGGCCTCGCTGAGTCGGTTGCGCACCTCTCGATAACGCCCGCGCGCCTCCTCGCTCAGATCGCTGTCGGGATACAACTCGAAGAAGAGCAGGAAAGCCTCCGCCGCGGACCGGCTCCAGGTCTGGTCTCGGTCTGGTCCGAGCATCTGCGCATGATGCGCCATGGCAATCTGAAACTGGGCGTACCCGGCGCGCGGATGGGTCGGGAAGAACCGGAGAAACTCGTCGTACTCGTTGACGGCTTCCACCTGCGCGGCGGCGCCGCCCTGCCCGAGGATAGCGTCGCCGAGAGCCAACTTTGCGTCGAAGCGGAACTGACTCTGCGGATAGGCGTCAACGAGTCGACGGAAGACGTTGCGCGCGGGCCTCCAGTCCTCGTCCTCCAGAAATGCCGTGCCGCGCTCGAACAGAAACCGGTCGGGTTCCGGCGTGCCCGGCGGGACGATCGTGGGATCCGAAGCCGCGCACCCGATGCCCAGCAGCGGCGCGACCAAGAGCGCGGTGAGGGCGAGCGCCGACTGATGACGGAGGAGGCCGATCATGAGGTGACCCTGGGTCGAGCGGCGAGCCACGCCTGCTCGGCCCGCAGGCCGTCCTTCAGTGAGGTGGTCGGCGCGAAGCCGAGGTCGCGCCGCGCGAGCGAGGTGTCGGCATAGGTATCGCGCATGTCGCCGCGCTGCGTCGCTTCGCGGCGGACATCGAGGCGACGTCCCGTGGACCTCGCGATCAGATCGACCGCCTCATTCATGGAGATCCGCGAGCCTCCACCGATGTTGTAGACCTGGCCGGGAACACCCTGCAGTCCAGCGGACACGGTCGCCGCCACGGCGTCCGCAACAAAGGTGAAGTCACGGGTCTGTCGACCGTCCCCGTAGAGATGGATGGGCTCGTCGCGCATCGCCGCGAGCAGGAAGCGGTGGAACGCCATGTCGGGGCGCTGGCGTGGCCCGTAGACCGTGAAGTACCGGAGGGCCACGGCGGGCACGCCTCTGTTGTGGTGGTAGAGCATGCACAGTTGCTCCGCCGCGAGCTTCGTCACGCCGTAGGGCGAGACGGGGCGGGGCAAGGCATCTTCGCGCATCGGCAGCGCGACGTGGTCGCCATAGACCGACGAGCTCGATGCGTAGACGAACCGCTCGAGCGGACGGTCGACGCATGCTTCGAGCAGCAGTTGCGTGGCGTCGAGATTGAGGGCCGTGTAGACCCGAAAGTCCCGCCCCCAGCTCTTCCGG
This sequence comes from Acidobacteriota bacterium, assembly GCA_002730525.1. Classification (GTDB taxonomy): domain Bacteria; phylum Acidobacteriota; class Vicinamibacteria; order Vicinamibacterales; family UBA823; genus UBA2161. The sequence goes on from PCAK01000008.1 coordinate 66,314, forward strand.
ACACCGGCCTGAGCGGCCAGGTGAAAGACATGGGTGACATCGGCGAGCAGACGCGGAAGATCCGCGTCGGCCAGGTTGGTTTCGACGAGCCGAAAGGCCGCGGACTCCAGCAGCGGCGACAGGTTGGCGTCTTTCTGCGCCCGATCGTAGTAGTCGGTGAAGCTGTCGAGGCCGACGACCTCGGTCCCGCGCGCGAGCAGGGCTTCGGCCAGATGTGAGCCGATGAAGCCGGCGGCGCCGGTGACCAGGGCCTTCATGCCAGCTCCGTCCTGATCTGATCGGGCAACCGGCACGGGCGGCCCCGCTCGTTGATGGCGGCGTGCACCGTTCGCCCGACGGCACTCACGGTGCCGTCGGCGCCGATGACGTCATACTCGAACGCGATGCGGGCCGGTGAGAGGAGCGCGCCGCGCGTGGACACCTCGAGTTCGTCGTCATAGTGCGCCGGTTGGCGATATTCGCAGTGCGCTTCGATGACCGGCAGCGACACCCCGGCCTCCTCCATTTCGCGGTAGGTCCACCCCATCGTTCGCAGCAGGTCGGTCCGTGCGACCTCGAACCAGACGAGATAGTTGGCGTAGTACACCACGCCCATCTTATCGGTCTCGGCGTAGCGGACGCGCACACTGGACGAACTGGTGCGCACCCTATGCCGACTCCTTCGTCGTCGCGGCGTCGGCCGCGGCGCGCAGCGCCCGGGTGGCCGCCTCCGGATCGTCCTGGCTGAAGATGGCTGACCCGGCCACCAGGAGCGCGGCGCCGGATGCGACGAGCGCGGCCGCGTTGGTCCCGTCGACACCGCCATCGACGGTGATGGGCGCCGGATTCCCAGCTCGGGCCAGCAGCGCGCGCGTCGCACGAACTTTTTCGAGGCTGCGCGGAATGAATTGCTGTCCGCCGAAACCTGGGTTGACGGACATGACGATGACCAGGTCGACGTCGCCCGCGACCTCCTCGATGGCGGTGACCGAGGTGGACGGATTCAAGGCGACACCGGCGCGCATGCCGAGCGCCTTGATCGCGGCGAGCGTTCGGTGCAGATGGGGTGACGCCTCCACGTGCACCGACAGCGCATCGGCACCGGCGGCGGCGAACACGTTCAGATACCGGTCAGGCGCCTCGATCATCAGGTGTACGTCGAGCGGCACCTGCGCGACGCGCTTGAGGGCGCGCACGACCGGCGGTCCGACGGTGAGGTTGGGGACGAAATGGCCATCCATGACGTCGACGTGGATGGCGTCGGCGCCTCCACGCTCGGCCGACCTGACGGCGTCACCAAGCGCGGCAAAGTCGGCCGAGAGAATCGACGGGGCGATCCGCACACTCATCGGCTGACCTCGAGGGAGATCGGCTCTCCCGGCGAGATCTGAAACCCGGCCTGGGGGTACTGGCGCAGCACGATGCCGGGCGGCACGTTCGGGTAGGGATGATCACCGACGACCGTGACGCGAAACCCTTGCGCGCGTAGGGTGTCGGCCGTCGCCGTGCCATCGGCACCGATCAGATCGGGCATGACGTAGGTCGCCGCGCGCTCACCGCGATTCACCAGCAACGATACGGCGGTGCTCTCGGTCGCTGGGGGTGGCTCCTGGGCGACCACGGTGTCGCTCGGATAGCGGCCGGAGCGGATTTCGGCAACCCCCATCAGTTCGAGGCGGTCTTCCTGCACACGCAACTGGGCGCTGCGCGCGGACTGCCCGACCAATGCCGGAATCCGGCTCGGCCGGGAGCCAGCGCTGAGCCAGACCTTGATGGTGCGCTGCCGCCGGGCGCTGACTCCGGGCGGTGGCTCCTGCAACATCACGCTGCCGGCCGGAATCGACGGGTGCAGCCGCTGGCCGGGTTCGAGCCGGAGCAGCAGGCCGAGGTCACTCAGCGTGGTGCTCGCTGCGGCAATCGTTTGACCGGAGACGTTGGGAATGGTGACTTCGCGGGTTCGAAGCGCGACACGCATGCCGGCAGCGGCGAAGAGCAGGTACGTCGCCATCAGCGCGCCGGCCAGCAGGCAGACTTTCCCGACGCCCCACACGCGACTCGTTAGGGCCATCGAAGAGCCCAATCTAGCACAAGTCCTTGTTTTGCACAAGGTTGGCGGTTAGTCGCGGACGAGGGCAGCACCGAAGAACGCGTCGAGTGCGTGGACGTGCGGATAGGTGCGCAGGTGCCCCTGGGCGTCGATGGTCGAGGCGAGGTCCTCCCCACCTTCGGAGTCCGACGGCTGGTGGCGGAAGGCGGGGGCCGAGGCGAGGAATGCCTCGACGACTCGTTCATTCTCCTCGGGCTCGCTCGAGCAGGTGGCGTAGACGAGCCGACCGCCGGGTCGCACCGTGTCCGCGGCGGCGTGCAGCATCGCGAGTTGAGATGACGCCAGGCGGGCGGGGTCGTCCGGGCCCCGCCGCCAGCGGATCTCGGGGTCGCGTCGGATCGTGCCGAGTCCGGTGCAGGGCGCATCTACCAGCACCCGGTCGAACACCGGACCGAACGGCGCCCCGCGCGTGAGGTCGGCCGCGATGAGGCGAGCGACTTCGGCTCCGGCCTGTTCGACCGTTTCGGCCAGCAAGGTCAACCGGCGCTTCCGGGTGTCCCCCGCCACGAGGAGGCCACGATTCGCCATCATGGCGGTCATCGACACGGTCTTGCCCCCGGGAGCAGCGCAGGCGTCGAAGACCCGGTGCCCCGGCGAGACCTGGACCAAAGGGGCGACGAGCTGGGAGGCTTCGTCCTGCACGAAGAAGTCGCCCGTGGAGGCGAGGTCGGTGAGAAGCGGATTTCCGGACGTGACAACGAGACCGTCCGAGGCGTATCGGGCCGGTTCGACGGTGACGTCTCGCTCGGCGAGCCGGGCCGTGAGCGTCTCGGCGCTCGTTCGCATGGTGTTCACACGAAGGGTCAGTCGCGCCGGGCGATTATTGAACTCGGTCCACGCCAGCGTCGCGGGGTAGCCGTAGCGATGGAGCCAGCGCTCGATGAGCCAGGCCGGGTGGGATTGCGTGATGCTCAGGAAGCGGACGGTGGTCCGTCGCAGTTCGTCTGGCCAGTTCGAGAGCGGCAGTGCGGCGGCAGCGTCGAGCGCGCCCTCGGACGGCGGCGGTGGCAGCGGCAGGTCCGGCTGAGCTCGGGAGAGCGCACGGAGAACGGCGTTGGTCAGGCCGGTGGCATGGCGGCGGCCGGCGGTCCGGGTGATCTCCACGGCGTCGTTGACGATGGCGGACGTCGGCACCCGGTCGAGGTGCACGAGTTGGTAGACGCTGATGCGCAGGACGTCGAGGACGATCGGATCGAGCTTGGTGACGGGGCGGTCCGCGAAGTGCGCGACGAGGTGATCGAGCGCGGCGAGCCAGCGCAGAGTGCCCGTCACGATCTCTCCAGTCAACGCGCGATCGCGACGATCGGGGACACCCGATCGCGCGCGATGCAGCGCATCAGGCAGATCGGTCCCTCGACTCGTGACTGCCTGTAGCGCCCGAAACGCCGCAATGCGGGCGGGCGCGATCATCGCGGACTCCGGGAGGCGAAGATCGCCCCGGTCGAGAGCGCGTGCCCGGCGAGAAACGCGGCGGTCGCCATGACGTGTCGGCCGTCGGGCTGAATCGCCAGGACCTCGATGACCGAACACTCGCCGGCGGCGACGAGGAGCCTTCCGGCGGACTCGAGAATCTGACCGGGTTGGCCCGTCACGGAGTGGGTGGTGACGGCCGTGCGATGCAGCACGTAGCGGGTGCCGTCGAGATGGGTGAAGGCGTGTGGCCAGGGGTGCATTGCCCGGACGTGGTTGTGGATCGCCTTGGCGGGCTGCTGCCAGTCGATCTGTCCATCGGTCTTGACGAGCCGCGGGGCGCAGCTGGCAGCAGCGTCGTCTTGTGGCTCGCCAGTCAGGTCTCCGGCCACGAAGGCGTCGAGGTGCTGTAGCAGCAGCGCCGCGCCGAGCCGGCCGAGCGCGGCCGCAACGTCGGCGGCGGTATCATCGGGGCCGATCGGATGAGTGGCGCGGGCGAGAATCGGGCCTGCATCGAGCGCGGCGACGACCCGCATCAGCGTGATGCCGGTCAAGGCATCGCCGGACTGGATCGCACGCTGAATAGGCGAGGCGCCGCGATACGCGGGTAGCAGCGAGGCGTGCAGGTTGACGAGGCCGCATCGCGGGAGGCTGAGCACCTCGTCAGGGAGAATCTTGCCGTATGCCGCCACGACGCCGACGTCGGGTGCGGCGCGACCGAGCGCTCGCAGGAACTCGGGTTCACTGAGCCGCTCGGGCGTCAGCACCGGCACTCCGTGGGTCTGGGCAAGCGACTTGGTCTCGGACGGTGACAGACGCTGGCCGCGACCGCGCTGTCGGTCGGGCTGCGTTACCAGCGCCACGACGTCATGCGACGACGCGATCAGGGCAGTGAGCGACGGGATGGCAAAGGCCGGAGTGCCGAAGAACGCGACCTTCACCATTTGCCGGTCCGTCGGAGCTTGCCGATACGGCGCACGATGACATCGCGCTTGATTCCGCGCAGGCGGTCGACGAAGAGCGTGCCATCCAGGTGGTCCATCTCGTGCTGGAGCGCTCGCGCAAGCAGATCGCTCCCTTCGATTCTGAGCGGCTGCCCGTCACGGTCGAGGCCGATGACGACCGCGCAGGAGGGGCGCGCCACCGTGGCGCTGAAGCCCGGAAGACTCAGGCAGCCCTCTTCCTCGAGTTGCATCCCATCCCGCGACTCGAACTTCGGATTTACGAGCGCCAGCAGTTCACTGGCAGCCTGTCCGACCGAGAGGTCGATGACGAAGACGCGAAGTCCGATGCCGATCTGGGGCGCTGCCAGGCCCACCCCGGGGGCGGCGTACATCGTCTGAATCATGTCGTCGATCAGCGTCCGGACCTCGTCGGTTACCGCATCCACGGGCGAGGCCGGCTGCTCGAGTCCGCGATCGCCGTACTTGAGAATCGGACGGATCATCGCGCCGCGCTGGATTGGCCGTCAGGACGTGGCGGTGCCGGTGGCTGCATCGAGCCGCGGGCGCGTCAGCGCCGCGGAGGCGGCGACGTGCTGCGTGATCTCCTCGACCGAGTCGCCACCGAACTTCTCGAGGAACGCGTCGGCGATCACCAGCGAGACCATCGCCTCGGCCACGACGGCAGCGGCGGGCACAGCGCAGACGTCGCTGCGTTCGACCGTGGCCAGTACCTCGGACATCGTCGACAGATCGACCGAGCGGAGTGGCTTCATCAGCGTGGAGATCGGCTTCATGTAGCCGGAGACGCGCAGGTCTTCACCGTTGGTCACACCGCCTTCGAGGCCACCCGCGTTGTTGGTCGGGCGGACGACGCCGAGCGGGCTATCAGCTTCATCATCCGATGTGGACGGCAGGACAATCTCATCGTGGACCTGCGAACCCGGCAGGGCCGCTGCCGCCGGGCCACGCCCGATCCCCACCGCCTTGATCGCAGGAATCGACATGACCGCTTGCGCGAGGCGGCCATCCAATTTCCGGTCCCACTGAACGTAGCTGCCAAGGCCCACGGGCAGGCCGCGGACGATCACTTCGAACGTGCCTCCGAGGGTGTCGCCGGCGTCGCGCGCGGCATCGATGGCGGCGATCATCGCGAGTTCCGTGTCGGGGTCGACGCAGCGGAGCGGCGTGTCGATCGGGAGGGCTCGGACGGTCTCGAACGCGACGGTCGACGCCTCGAGAGAGACGCCGCCGATGGTGGTGACGTGACTCGTAACGTCGATGGCGAAGGCTTCGAGGAGTTGCCGCGCGACGGCGCCGGCGGCGACGCGGGCGGCGGTTTCCCTGGCGCTGGCCCGCTCGAGGATGTCGCGGATGTCGCTCCGGTCGTACTTGATCGTGCCCGCGAGGTCGGCGTGCCCGGGACGCGGACGAGAGACCGGCGGCTTCCGGTCGGCGGCGGACGCATCGTCCTGCGACGATTCGACCTGCATCGTTTGCTCCCAGTTGGGCCAGTCTTCGTTGTTGACCTGCAGAGCGATCGGGCCGCCGAGGGTCTGCCCGTGCCGAACACCCGACAGGATCGCCGCGCGATCAGATTCGATCGCCATGCGACGACCGCGCCCGTAGCCCCCTTGACGTCGACGCATCTGCGCCGTGATGCCGTCGAAGTCGAGTGCGAGGCCGGCGGGAACACCATCGAGGATGACGACGAGGCCACGGCCGTGCGACTCGCCGGCCGTGAGAAATCTCAACATCGTGAATTCATTGTATACGAAGTATTTGCGCCTCCTTGGGCGGCCGAACTGGTCTGAGCCGCCCTGTGCGCGACTTTTCGGCGTGGATGCGGCGGCAATCTTGCACGGAGTTCATCGGGCGATCGTGAGCAAGCGTCGATAAACCAGGAAGAGATCGGAGGCTTCGGGATCGCGGGTGACAGTTCGGTTATTCGGGAGCTACGGCAAACCATTCGCGACGCCGCGACCGCGCCGTATCCGGTTCTCGTAGAGGGCGAGGGCGAGGGCGGGAGCGGCAAGGAGTTGGTCGCTAGTGCCGTGCGTCGGTTGAGTCCTCGGGCCGCGCGGCCGCTCTGTTCGCTCAACTGTGCCGCCGTGACGGAGGAACTCTTCGAGGCGGAGTTGTTCGGGTTCGCGCGAGGCGCCTTCACGGGGGCAGTGCGCGAGCGGCGCGGCTTGTTCGAGGAAGCGGACACGGGAGCCGTCTTCCTCGATGAGGTGGCGGAGTTGTCCGCCCGGGCGCAGGCGAAGCTGCTCCGGACCCTGCAGGAGGGCGAGATTCGACGTCTGGGCGAGAACAGGCCGAGACGAGTCGACGTGCGGGTCATCGCCGCCACGAATCGGCCGCTCGCGGACGAGGTCGAGGCCGGCCGATTCCGGCGTGACCTCTGGTATCGGCTCGACGTCGTGCGCATCGCGGCGGCGCCGTTGAGAGGTCGCCCGGTGACGTGCGACTCTTGTCGAGGCGTTTCTGGGCCGAGGCCGCTCGAGCCGTCGGAAACTCTGCCGTTCTCGACCCCGAACTGATCGAGGCGCTGGTGGGCTATTCGTGGCCGGGGAACGACCGCGAGTTGCAGAACGTGATGAGCGCGCTGGCGGTCACCGGTCCGCGTCATGGCCGGGTTCGACCGGGCGATCTTCCCCGAGCTATCTCCGATGGCGGTGAGCGAGTAGGGCGCTCCCTGCACGAAGCCCGGCGGACGTGCGAGCGTCGCCATGTCCGTGAAGCGCTCGCCCAGGCGGGCGGCCATCGCGGCGAGGCGGCGCGCGCGCTCAGAGTCAGTCGGCAGGGGCTGGCGAAGCTTCTGAAGCGACTGGAAGTTGCGTAAGGTCGACGTCACCCGAACATGGCGTTGACGATCGCGACCGCCGCGAGGATGCCCGCGAGATCGGCGAGCAAGCAGGCCGGGAGTGCGTGGCGGGTTCGAACGATGCCGACAGCACCGAAGTAGACCGCCAGCGTGTAGAACGTCGTCTCGGTGCTGCCCTGGAAGGTGCTGACCATGTAGCCGATGAGCGAGTCGGGTCCATGCGCGGTCATGGCCTCGGCCATGATCCCGAAAGCGCCGGAGCCGGTGAGCGGCCGGAGGATGGCCATCGGGAGCGCCTCGGCGGGCATGCCGATGAGGCTGGTCACCGGACCGATCACGGTCACCATGACCTCGATGCCACCCGATGCGCGGAGCATGCCGACGGCGACCAGGATCGCGACGAGGAACGGGATGATTCGCAGGGCGACGTCGAAGCCCTGCTTGGCGCCCGCGACGAGCGACTCGTACACCGGGACACCGCGCTGCCATCCGTACAGTGTGAGCGCGGCCACGAGTGCGGGCAGCATCCAGAACGACGACACACTCCGCACCAGGTTCGTCGTCTCGTCGCTCAGGCCTGGCACGACCAGGTACCGCACGAGGAGCCCGACGAAGACCAGCCAGAACAGCCAGACCGCCCAGCGTCGCCGCGGGTGGCCATCCGTCGCGTCGGGCGCGATCGTCTCGGGGGTACTGGGCGTGGCGGGGGTGACCACCGGCGGCGCGGTCGCGCGATAACGGGGCAGCCTCGAGAGCAGGGTGGCCGCCAGGATGCCCACGACCGTGGCGGAGGCGCTGGCGACCCACGTAGGGAAGAAGATTCCGGCAGCATCTTGCGAGCCGAGTGACGCGCGCAGCCCCACCACGCCTGACGGCAGAATCGCCAGGCCCGCCGTGTTGATGGCGAGGAAGAGGACCATGGCGTTGCTGGCCGTGCCCTTGTTCCCGTTGAGCGAGTTCAGTTCTTCCATGGCACGGATGCCGAACGGCGTGGCGGCGTTCCCCAGGCCGAGCATGTTGCTCGAGATGTTCAGGATCATTGCGCTCATCGCCGGATGGTCGACCGGCACCTCGGGGAAGAGGCGCTGCAGTAGCGGGCCGATCGCGCGGGCGATGCGGCGGGCGAGCCCCCCGTCCTCCGCCACGCGCATCAGGCCAAGGAAGAACGCCATGACGCCGACCAGACCGATGGCGAGCGTGACGGCGTCTCGGGCGGAGTCGATGATGGCCTGAGTGAGCGCCTCCATCCGCCCGGTGAAGCCCGCGAGCAGGATCGAGGTAATGACCGCGAAGACGAAGAGGCCGTTGAGCATGAACGGTTAGGGGGAGGGCGGCCGGCCGGTCGGCGGGTCGATCTCATCGGCCAGCCGCAGCCAGCGCACCTGGGCGGTGTGGTCGGCCAACCGGCCGGACAGTTCGCCCAGGCGGCGCGCCGAAGACGCTCGTGCCGCCGGCGTCATGGTGTGCTGGGCCAGGGCGTCGTGCAGGCTCAGCGCCTCGCGTGCGGCACCGACCCGCCCGGCCTGCAGGGCGAGGCCGCCCAACTGGCGGTGGGCCTCCGGGTCGACCGGAAAGCGCTCGGTGGCCGTCTGAAAGGCATCGTGCGCGCCGTCGAGGTCGTCGGCCAGCAGCAGCGCCCGGCCGCGGAGCACGTAGGCGGCACTCGTGTTCACGGCCTGGACGATGGATCCGTCGAGCGCTTCGAGAGCCTTGCCGAGCGCCGAGGGGTCAGCGCGTTGATCGGCCACATCGAGCCAGATTCGACCCAGGGCGACGTAGAAGTGCGGTTGATCGGGGTATCGCTCGGCGGCGCGGCCCAGGGCCAGGACGGCCAGGTCCGAACGACCGGCATCCGCGTGCGCCAGGCCCAGTGCGACCTGGTGCTCGGGGCGATCGAGATTGAGGGCCGCGAGGGCTTCGAGTTGATCGATGCGCTCCTCGTGGAGTCCAAGCGTCGAGAGCAGGTCCGCCAGCTCGAGTCGAGCGTTCGTCTCGGCCGGGGCCAGTCGAACGGCGACCCGGAGCGCTGCGACCGCGGTATCGAGTTCATCCTGAGCACGCAGGGCCAGGCCGAGGACGTAGTGCGCCTCGGCGAGACCCGGGTCGAGGGCGACGGCGTCGCGGAGGGCGGACACGGCCGTGACGGCGTTGCCGTTGCGGTACCGGCTAAGGCCGAGCTTGTACAGGATGCGGGGGGCCTCGGCGTCGAGCCGCAGGTAGTCGAGGAATCGTGCTTCGGCGTTCGCGTACTGGCCGAGCGCGGCGTTGACGTCGCCGAGTTGTTCGAGCGGGCGAGTGGCCGTGGCGTCGAGACGGGCGGCGGACCGCAGGTCGCGTAGCGCCGCGGCCAGTTCACCGCGTCGACGGTAGGTCTCGCCACGTTTCAACCGGGCCAGCATCGCGTCAGGCTTCAGCGCAACGGCACCGCTGAACGCTTCGATGGCCAGGAAGGTGTCTCCGGTGGCGACGGCCGCGTTGCCGTCGCCCACCAGGCGACGATACTCGCGGTCCTCGCGAACGGCCGTATACGCAAGGACGCCCCCGATGCCGACTGCCAGCAGGATGCCGGCCAGGACCACACGGTTCACGCCGCTATGGTAGCAAGAACCGGAACCTTTTCGAGTTCGGCTGGTCTAACGGTACAGGGTCGAACGGCCGCTCCCGGAAACAGGGCAGATTCGAGGCGCGAATGGTAAGATCCAGTTCAATGGGGGTCAGATCGGCGCGCGCGGCGGAGTGGGCCGAGGTCGGCGCCGGCGAGGCGGCGTTGATCCAGCGCTGCGCTCAGGGCGACGAGGACGCGTGCTCGGAACTCGTCGAACAGCAGCAGCGGATGGTGTACGGCCTGGCGTACCACCTCCTCGGCGACCATCACGAGGCGCTGGACCTCTCCCAGGAAGTCTTCCTCCGCGTGTTTCGCACTATTCACGGATTCCGCGGCCAGTCAGCGCTGCGCACCTGGATCTACCGGATCGTCGTCAACCAGGCTCGCAACCGGCAGCGCTGGTGGCGTCGTCGACGTCGTGACGCCCAGGTGTCGCTGGACGACCACATTCGGGCCAATGGTGAGTTGAGAACGAACGCCAGCGAGGCGTCACCCGACGGAGTGCTGCGGCAGCGTGAACTGGCCGAACGACTCTGGACGGCGCTTGCGCGCCTCCCTTTCGAGCAGCGTTCAGCGATCGTGCTGCGCGAGGTCGACGGCCTGAGTTACGAGGAGATCGGCTTCTCACTCGGCGTGGCCGTCGGCACCGTGAAATCACGGCTCGCGCGCGCGCGCGGCACCCTGCGCGACGAACTCAAGGAAGTGAGGGATGCATGGCGCGGATGACCTGCCGGTGGGTTCACCGCTTGCTGGGAGACTTTCACGACGGCGAGTTGTCGGTAGGGCGGCAGATCGCGGTCGAGGCGCACCTGCACCAGTGTCCGGCGTGTCAACGTGCGCTGACCGGCGTCGCGACGATCGGACAGAGCGTTCGGGACGTCGCGATCGGTCGCGATGTGACGCGTGACGCGCTGGCTGGCCTGCCTGGCGCGGTCGTCAGCCGGTTCCAGGCCGAGGAGGCGCAGACCATCGGAAGCCGGATGAACCGGATGTTCGATGACATGCATCTGGTCTGGGCCGGCCTGGCCGGCACGGCCGCGCTGTTGTGCTGTGTGGCTGCCATCTTCGGGCTGCTGTGGCTGTCGGCCTCAGGTCGCGATGATTCGCTGTCGGGTGTGATGCGCGCGATGGCAGTGCCCGTCGCCCCCCCCACGGCGCGTCCATTCGATTGGCGAGTACGATCCGCGCGGGTGAGCCCCGATGACGCGTTGCTCATGGTCCTCGGCGAGACGAGCACGTCGGGACGTGAGTTCGCGGTCACCCTGTCGGGGGTGGTCACGCGCGAGGGCCGAATCGCCAATCTCGAAGTGCTGTTGTCGGACGACCGCGACCTCGATGTGCTCCTGCAGGTGCTGAGCGCCGCACCGTCGGCCCACTTCGAACCCGCCAGCGTGGCTGGCGCGCCGTTCTCCTCCAGCGTCGTCTGGCTGCTGACCAACACGACGGTGCGGGCGCCGGGACGCGTCGGACCCGAAGCCTCCCTCCGGCTGCCACGACCCCACCAGACCTGACGGTTCTTCTCGAAGACGACGGAGACCGGCCACAGCGACACCGGCCCGGGGCGGGTCAGGGGGTCGTCGTGGTTGCCGTGTTGTTCATCGCATCGGTGGCGCGAAGGATGATCTGCGCGGGCTGGGCGCGCGACGCCGTGATGGCGTAGCGCTCGGCGCGCGAGTCCGCGATGCCGTCGAGCGGATAGACCGACTGCCACCGGCTGCCGTCCAGCGAAAACTCCACACGTTCGATCATCGACTGCGCGTCCTGGACTGTGAAGGTCACGCCGTCGGCTCCGACAGGCTCCGTGTCGACCGCGATCCGCGGCGGCGTGTTATCGATATCGAATACCCGACTGGCGCGACTGCCCGTGAGCGCCGTCTGGGGCGAGTTGGACGGTGAGTCGGAGGCCTCGATCCGAACGAGGTAGCTCCCGTCGGGCACTGAGGCCGTATCCCAGACGAAGATCGGCTCGACGAGACCATCAATCAGGGGCGTCCAGTCTGGGCTGCCTTCGGTGCGATACAGCACGGCGTAGGTGAGGCGCGCGTCGTCGACGTCGTTGGCCGACCAGGCAAAGCTCTGCAGCCCCTTGCGATACGCGCGACGCCCGAGCGCCGGCTGGCCCGACGGGGCGGTCGCCGCGGCTTCCAGCCGCGTAGTCGGCGCGCCGTCGACAGCGAGGGGATCGAAGCCGGCGAAGTCGGTCTCGGAGCCAGAAAAGCTCTTCTGAAAGACGGTGCCCGCCGGGTGGACCGTGATCGACGCGATCACCGGGCGGAGATTGCGGGGCAGGTACGCCGCAGTCACGGACGTCAACGTTGGCGAGCGTTCGCCGAGCGTGAAGACCGCGCGCCACTGCAGGTAGCGAGCCTTTGGGCTCGCAATCGGCATGCCGGTGTTGGCGTCATACAGGTCGGACCAGGCACTCCACGTCTCGTCGGGCGTCTCGGTGTTCCCGGAGCGCGTGGAGAACTCGATGCCGCTGCCCGCCGGTTCGGTGGAGCGCCAGCGGAGCGTGCCCCAACTCGCGACCGTGGTGGCATCGCGCACATCGGAAAGGTAGGTACCTCGCGGGGCAATGGCGTCAGAGAGCACAAACAGCTTCGCCGGATTCGCCGTGGCGAAGTGCAAGCGGCCGCTCGACCCGTAAGCCATCGTCGTGACCTGGCCGGCGGCGACACGAGTCAGGAGAGTTGCCGTCGCGAGGTCGCCGGTGAGCCTGTAGATCCGACCATCCGGCCCGGTACCGACGAGGATGCCACGGCCGTCGTCCGAGCTGACGACGTAGGGCGCGTCGGTCGAGGACTCCCAGATCGAATCCCAGACACCGTCCGGTCGCACCCGCAGGACGGCGCCCGCGGAAGCGGCGGACGCGCCGTTGCCGGTTGAAGCGCCGAGCGGCGGCGCGACCTGCACGTCGGTGACCGCTACGGTGACCTGGGTCGCGACGGTGGCGGTTGGAGTTTGAGTCGTGACCGTGGGCGGCGAAGAGGTGCCGTTGCCGCCGTCGTGAATGGCCGCGACGTAGATCGTGTCATCGTCGCGGACGTGCAAGCTGCGCAGTTCGCTGTAATCGGAGTCGAGGATGATGAAGCCCTTGCCGTCGGCGTCGACGCGGAAGAGCCGGCCGGGGGAATCGGTGCTTGCGAGCAATTGTGCGTCGGAGTCGAAGGCGAGCGATAGCACGTTGGTCGCATTCGTCTCGTAGAACGGCGCGGCGGTCCCGTCGGGGGCAACTCGGTAGATCGTGCCGCGTGTGCCGGTTGCGACGTACAGCGCGTCGTCCGGACCGACCAAGAGCGCCCAGATGTACGACTCCTCGGGTTCGAACAGCGTCGTGGCCTCGCCGTCGGGCTCGACGGCGTAGACCTTGCCATCGGGGCTGGTGCCGACGTAGAGGCCGCCACCGGGCCGCCGCGCCACGGCGTGCACCTCGGTCTCGACCGCGTCGAAGAAGAGCCGGGACGCGCCGTCAGCCGCCACATAGTAGACGCGGCCCTCGTCGCCGGTGGCCAGCCAGAAGCCGCCGCGCTCGTCGGGAACAGCGCTCCAGATGAACGGCGCAGTCGACTCGTGCAGCAGATCGGCGCTGGGGGCCAGAGCCAGACGGCCCGTCTCGTCGACCGACAGATGCTCGAATTCACCGCGCAGCAACTCGGCCTGCGTCGACACGTGCCAGAAGGTCGGGGATGCGGCGTGGAGCAGCGACACCGTCGCGGCGAGGAGCAGCGCCGAGCAGACGCGCACGGCGCGTGATGACGTCGCGGGCACTTTCATCGGGCGTCCAGATTGAGAGTCAGGACGCGCGAGCCGGAGATGGCCTCGCTCGTGCCCAGTTCCCAGTCGGCGAGCGTGGTGCGACGGAGTGGTGTGACCGTGCCCCGACTTCGGTCACTCTGATAGACGGCCAACGCCGACGGGGGCAGGGCGGTCAATGGTTCGCCGGCGACCACGGCGCCCGAATCGGCGGCCAGCAGGCGCACATAGAGCCGGTTGTTGCGACGGCCCTCGTTGAGTATCCGGATCAGCTGATTCAGATTGCGCGGCTGCACGCGCCCTTGCGTCTCCTGCCGTTCCAGTTGCGCCAGTTCGGTGCCGCCCGCCACGAACAGTGACACGGTCGAGGGCGCATTGGCGGGGATGCGGATCGGCAGGGTGTGCACCTCCTCGGCGCCACGGTGTGATCGCGTCGCGATCTTGAGGGTGGCCTCGCGACCCGGCCGCACCCTCCGCTCATCGAGCCAGACGCGCTCGATCTGCGCGCGCTGGTCGTCCTCCGAGGCGGTGATCTCGAGACGCAGGCCAGCGAGTGCAATCGGGGCGAAGCCGTTCTGAACGAGGAACGTGATCGGCGTCAGCACCGACGTGGCCGCCGCCAGCGACGGGCCGTTCCCGGAGAAGACGTCGTCGAAGGCGAGGGGTGCGTGGTTCTGGAACGTGGCGGTGCCCGCTACCGCGAGCGTCGCCGCGCCGGCGCCGCGCTCGTAGGCCCGCAGCGTATTGAGCACCGTGACGAAGGTGAGCAACGGCGTCAACACCTGGTCGTCGACGATATTGAACTGCAGTTCACGTACGGCGGCGTTGCCGGCGCTGGGCCGCAGGGTCACCGTCACCGGAATCCGTCTCGGCGCGGGGCCGAGGGTCCCCGCAATCGCCGTCAGCCGATCCTGCTCGAACGTGCCGATCGCCTCGCCCACGGTCGCAATCTTGGTCGACGACAGCAGGCTTGGCAGCAGGGCCTGGATGTGGGCGCGGTTCATGACGAACTGCGTCGGGCCGAGATTCTGAAATGGGTGGCCGAAGGCATACACCCGGTCGTTCTCGACGAGCGTGACGGTGCCGGTGCCCGCGAGTGAGAGGTCGCCGTCAATCAGCGAGACGCTGACCGCGTCGCCGGCTTGAAGCGGTTCGGCGGCCACCGGCGCCGAGCCGGCCTGGCCGCCACCGAGCACGGGCACGAGCCCGGTCCCGTCGAGGGCGGACGTCAACAGGTCGGCCACCTCGCGATCGAACCCGCTCAGGCTCAACGGCGTGGCGATCGGGCGAAGCATCGTCGCGACGCTCTGTGCTTCGCGGAGCGGCGGGCCGATCCCGGCAACATCCCCTGTGCTTCGCGCGAAGGCCGCCGTCGGACGCATGGACGCGCGAAACAGTGCGATCAGCCGGTCAGGTGAGAGGGGAACCTCGACTCGCGCCCGCACGGCAGCAGGCCGCACGCCGGGCACGTCGACCGCATCGAACATCTCCTCTATCGGGGTGATGCCGGCCAGCGGTTCGGTCGTGAACGAACCCATCGCGTAGGCGACGGCACCGACGAGTCGACCTTCAACGTACACCGGGCTCCCGCTCATCCCCGCGATGACACCCGTTTCGGCAAGCGGGCCGCCGTCCAGGCGCGCGAGGATGAGGTTGCGCTTCGGGCCGTTGATGTTGTGGAGGATGCCGATGATCTCGACGTCGAACTCCGCGCGCGTCGTGCCCTCGAACACCGTCACGCCGATGCCGCGCATGCCCGGACGCACGTCGGCCAACGGGAGCACGTCGGCCGCGGCGGCGGGAGCCACGGCACCCGCGAGCATCAGACCGGCGACGAACAGGTTCTTCATCGGGAAAATAGGGGCGCGGTTGGCCAGGAACCGAGATCCCTTATAGCGCTGGAAATAATTGACAGTCAAGGAGAAAACGACCACCGCGAGGCCATCCTTGCGCCGGATCCGGTCGTGGGGTGGCGAAAATTGACACCCGCGGGAGGCCCTGGTATCGTCACAGATTGCACCGCGGGAGAGCTTGGCGGTGTGGACATTGAGATGACTTTCGCAGCGTGCGACCGGACGGTGGCGACCGACGGCCCGAAGGGCCGCGTGCGGACTGCTCTGTCCAACTGGTGGTGGTTTTTCTACTTTACGAATCTGTCTGAGGAGGCAGCCGTGCGGGCCTGAAACGCCACACAGTTCACGAGCGAGAAGTTCTCGAGCCTCTTCAGCCTGTTCCGGTTGAGGGGGCTTTTCTTGTTGTTGGTGATGGGGTGAGACGAGAGATGCAACGGCCGCAGTTGTGTGTGACGGTCACCGCGGGCAGTACCGCGGAGCTTCGACGGCGTCGTGACGCCACGGTCGACGCGGATCTGATCGAGCTGCGCCTGGACGGCGTTCGAGACCTCGACGTGAAGGGCGCGATCCAGGGCCGGCAGACGCCGGTCATCGTGACCTGTCGGGGTGTGCGGGACGGCGGTCGCTTCGACGGCAGCGAGAACGAACGGCGGCGGCTGATCGACGAGGCCCTGACGTGTGGCGCGGAGTTCGTGGACCTGGAGTGGACCGGCAGCCCGGATCCGAGGATCGCCGCGGAGGCGTCGCGCGTCGTCCTGTCGTCCCATCTCTCCACTTTCGACGCCTCGGAGCTGGAGCCGTGCTACCGGGCGATGCGCGCGACGGGAGCGGCGGTCGTGAAGATCGCCGCTCCCGTCGACCACTTGATGGATCTCGTGCCCATGGCGGTGTTGGGCCGCCGGGCCGCCGTGAACGACGAGCGGGCGGTCCTGCTTGGCATGGGCCCCGCCGGCGCGCCGTCACGCCTGCTGGCCAGCCGATTCGGCGCCTGCTGGAGCTACGCGGGCTCGGTGGCGCCAGGGCAGTTCTCGGCAGCGCGAATGGTTCGGGAGTTTCGATATCGCGACATCGGCGTCGACTCGGAGCTGTACGGTGTCGTCGGCAACCCCGTGGGGCATTCCGTGTCGCCCGCGATGCACAACGCGGGGTTCGCGGCGGCCGGTCGTGATGCGGTCTACCTGCCGCTGACGGCGGCGGATGCCGACGATTTCTTCGGCTTTGCGGAGGCGTTCGGGCTGACCGGCGCCAGCGTCACGGCGCCGTTCAAGGGCGCGGCCTTCGAGCGTGTCGCGACGACCGACGACGTCGGACGGCGGATCGGCGCGGTCAACACCGTGCGCCGGTGCGGCGAGGACTGGCAGGGGATGAACAGTGACGTGCCGGGGTTCCTCGAGCCCCTGACGGACCGTCTGGCCTGCAAGGGCCTGCGCGCGACGGTCCTGGGAGCGGGCGGGGCGGCACGGGCGGCCGCGCTCGCGCTGGTCGAGGGCGGCGCCTCGGTTGACGTGTGCGCACGGGTCAAAGCCCGCGCCGAGGAGACGGCCGGGGTCTGTGGCGCGCAGGTTGGGACGTTTCCCCCGGTCCCTGGCTCGTGGGACCTGCTGGTGAATGCCACGCCCGTCGGGACGTCACCGAAGAGCGACGTCTCGCCGATGCCGTCGTCGGCGCTGGATGGGGGATTCGTGTACGACCTGGTCTACAACCCGAATCCGACCCGGTTGATGCGCGAGGCCGCGGCGCAGGGCTGCGCCACTCTCGGGGGGCTGGAGATGCTCGTGGCGCAGGCGGAGCGACAGTTCGAATGGTGGACGGGAGCGCGTCCAGCTGACTCGGTCTTTGCCACGGCGGCTCGGGCGTGGCTCACGGACACGAGGGAGCGTGGGGCATGAAGCAGACCTCGTTCGAAGAGTTCACGGCGCTTGCGACGCAGGGTACGTTCGTTCCGGTCTACAAGGAGATCATGGCCGACCTGCTGACGCCGGTCTCGGCGTTCCTGAAGGTCGCGGAACACTCCGATCACGCCTTTCTCCTGGAGAGTGTCGAGGGCGGGGAGCACGTCGCCCGCTACTCCTTCCTGGGAAAGGACCCGTTCCTCGTCCTGCGCGCCAACGGTTCACGCACGAGTGTCGAACAGGCGGGTGTCCTGACCGAGTCTGACCGGCCCTTCGTGGAGCTGCTGCGCGAGGTGATGACCGCCTATCGCTCGCCCGAGGTGCCGGGTCTGCCGCGCTTCACCGGTGGCGCCGTTGGTTATCTCGGCTACGATGCCGCACCCTGGCTGGAGCCGAAGCTCACCTCGGCCTGGGAGACGGGCCCGCACGCCGAGGCGGGCGCCGCTGACGATGCAGCCTTCATGCTGTTCGATACTGTCCTGGCGTTCGACCACGTCAAGCACCGAATTCTGATTATCGCCAACGCGCGTGTGGAATCTGGCGAGCCGTTGGAGTCGCTCTATCAGTTCGCGTGCACCAAGATCCAGTTCCTGGAACGTGAACTCGAGGGTGCGCTCTCGCGGCCGGAGCCGGTGGCGGCCGAGCCGAGCGAGGTGACCTCGAATACGTCGCAAGCGGCCTTCGAGAAGGCCGTGGCGCGGGCGCAGTCGCACATCGAGGAAGGGGACGTGTTTCAGGTCGTCGTCTCGCAGCGATTTCAGACCGAACTAAAGGCCGACCCGTTCTCCGTCTACCGGGCGCTCCGCTACGTCAATCCGTCGCCGTACATGTATTTCATCCGCCTGGGGGGCACGGCGATCGCCGGATCGTCGCCGGAGATGCTGGTACGCGTGGAGGGTGGGCACGTGGAGACGCACCCGATCGCCGGCACTCGCCCGCGGGGCGCGACCGAAGCAGAAGATGACCGGTTGGCAGACGAGCTGAAGGGCGACGAGAAGGAGCGCGCCGAGCATGTCATGCTCGTGGATCTGGGCCGGAACGATCTGGGGCGAGTGTGCGACTACGGAACCGTTCGGGTGCCGCAGTTCATGCGGCTCGAGCGGTACTCGCACGTGATGCATCTGGTCTCCAAGGTCGAAGGACGCCTCGGGGAGGATGTCGACCGGCTCGACGCGCTCGCGGCGTGCTTTCCGGCGGGCACGGTCTCGGGCGCCCCGAAAGTGCGCGCCATGGAGCTGATTGCGGAGTTGGAGCCGACGCGACGCGGCATCTATGCCGGAGCGATCGGCTATTTCGACTTCGCGGGCAATCTCGACTGTTGCATAGGCATCAGGACCGTCACGGTGACGGACGGCGTCGCCTCGGTGCAGGCGGGGGCGGGCATCGTGGCCGACTCGCGACCCACGGTCGAGTACGAGGAGACGCGCGCGAAGGCCCAGGCGATGCTGCGGGCGATCGAGATGGCGCAGGGCGCGGTGTAGTGATGGTGCTGGTGTTGGACAACTACGGCTCGTTCAGCTTTAACCTCGTGCAGTACCTGGGGCAACTCGGCGCGTGTCCGCTGGTGTGCCGCAACGATCAGGTGACGGTCGATGAAGCCCAGTCGCGTGGTGATCTCGCCGAGGCCCGGCCGTCCAGAACAGGCGGGGATTTCTGTCGAACTGATCCGCCGGTTGGCGCCCCGGATGCCCATGCTCGGCGTCTGCTTCGGCCATCAGGCCATTGGCGTGGCCTTCGGAGGACGCGTGCGGCGTCACAGGGTGATCCGACACGGGAAGTGCTCGCCAGTGGCTCACGACGGACGCGGCGTCTTCGACGGCCTGGAGCAAGGCTTCACCGCGGCGCGGTATCACTCACTGGTCGTGTCGGAGGAGGAGTGGCCGGCCGACCTCGAGGTCGGGGCGCGCGCCACGGACGACGGCGCCGTCATGGGGACAGAGGTATCAACGCTGCCGGCGCACGGCGTACAGTTTCATCCGGAGTCGATTCTCACTGACGTCGGCTGCCGACTGATGCAGACGTTCCTGGAGATCTGATGTTTGCCGCGCTGTTGGAGAAGCTGTCGAAGCACTACGACCTCTCTGCCGACGAGGCCGCCGGCGCGATGGAAGAGATCATGGCGGGCCGGGCGGCGCCCGCGCAGATCGGTGGTTTCCTGATCGGCCTGGCGATGAAGGGCGAACGACCTGACGAGATCGTCGGTTTGGCCAGGACGATGCGAGCGAACGCCGTGCAGCTCTCCACGCCGCTCGCCAACGTATTCGACACCTGCGGAACCGGCGGCGATCGATCGCACACGTTCAACGTCTCGTCGGTCGCGGCGCTCGTCCTGGCCGGGTGCGGAGTGACGGTGGCCAAGCACGGAAACCGTTCGGTCTCGAGCAAGTGCGGCAGCGCCGACCTGTTCGAGGTCCTGGGCGTCAACGTCGCGGCCTCACCCGCACAGGTGGAGCGCTGCCTCGACGGCGCCGGGATCGGATTCTTCTTCGCGCCTACCTTTCATCCGTCGATGAAGCATGCCGGACCGGCGCGGAAGGACCTCGGCGTGCGGACTGCGTTCAACTTGCTTGGCCCGTTGACGAATCCGGCCAAGGCGACTCGGCAACTGGTTGGCGTCCCGAGGCCGGAGTTCACCGAGTTGGTGGCCAAGGCCCTGGCGCTCCTGGGTTCGGAGCGTGCCTGGGTCGTGCACGGCGCCGACGGTCTCGATGAGATCTCGACGACCGGCCACACGAAAGTGTCCGAGTGTTGGCGGGGAGTGGTGAACACCTTCTACCTGCATCCCTCGGAGCACGGCGTGCCGCGTGCGGAGATGCAGGCGCTACAGGGTGGGACGGCGGAGGAGAACGCCGCGATCGCGCGCACCGTCCTCTCGGGAGTGGAAGGCCCGCCGCGTGACGTCGTCACCCTCAACGCGGGCGCGGCGCTGCTCATCGCGGGTCGGGTCGAGACGTTGCGTGAGGGTGTGGCGATGGCGTCGCGCTCGCTCGACGATGGCACAGCGAGCCGGAAACTCGAACTGATGGTCGAGTTCTCGAACGAAGCCGTCAAGGAGCCGGCCTCGTGAGCCGCACGGCTGGCCCGGACGGGGTCGCCACCTCCGGGACGGTGGGTCCGAAGCTGGGCGCGGGCGTGGACCTGCTGAGGGCAATCGTGGCCGCAACGCGGGCGTCGGTCGACGCCCGGCGACGAACCACCTCCGACGGCGAGATCGAGCGGGCCGCCGCCGCTCGGATGCCCAAGGCGGCGGAGTTCATGGCGCGCCTGAACAGGCCGGACCAGGTGAACGTCATCGCGGAGTGTAAGCGTCGTTCGCCTTCCAGAGGCGTGCTGTGCCGCGACTACGACCCGGCCCGCCTGGCGACAGCGTACGCCCGGGGCGGCGCGGCGGCGGTTTCCGTGCTGACCGAGCCGACGTTCTTCGATGGCGCGCTCGAGCATCTCCGCGAGGTGCGCGCGACGGTGGAACTGCCGATCCTAGGCAAGGACTTCATCGTGACGGAGTATCAGCTCGTCGAGGCGCGAGCGGCCGGCGCGGACGCCGCGCTGCTCATCGTGGGTGCGCTCGACGATGCGATGCTCCGGCGGTTGCTGGCCGCGGCGGACGGCCTCGACCTGGCCGCCCTGGTCGAGGTCCACGATGCGGCGGAACTGGACCGCGCGCTGGATGCGGGTGCCCGACTCGTCGGCGTCAACAACCGAAATCTTCGAACCCTGGAGGTCGCGGTCGATACGAGCGTCCAACTCATCGAGCGGATCCCGGATGGGGTGTGTGCGGTGGCCGAAAGCGGTCTCCGGTCGTCTGGCGATCTCGCCATGTTGCGGTCGTTCGGATACCGGGCGTTCCTGGTCGGGGAAGCCCTGGCGGCTGACGCCGACCCGGCACGGGCGCTGGAGGCGCTCCGTGATGTCTAGGGCCCCGTTCGTGAAGGTCTGCGGGATCACCACGTCGAACGACGCGGAGTGCGCCGCAGGGCTCGGAGCCGATGCCCTGGGGTTTGTGTTCTGGCCGAAGAGCCCTCGATACATCCCGCCGGCCGACGCCAGACGGATCATCGAACGGATTGGGCCGTTGACGACGGCCGTGGGCGTCTTCGTGAACGCGAGCGCGGGCGAAATCCATCAGGCGGTCCTTGACGCGCGAATTGACGTCGTGCAGCTGCACGGTGACGAGCCACGCGAGTTGCTGTCTGCACTGACGCGGCCAGTCATCCGGACGGTCGGTGTGGAGGCGGCCGGGCCGGTCGTGTCGATCGAGTCGCCGCCGCCAGACGTGACGGTGTTGCTGGATGTCCACGACCCGGGCCGGCGAGGGGGGACCGGCCGACAGGTCGACTGGGACGTCGCGGCACGATGGGCGCTCCGGCGACGGGTGATCCTGTCGGGAGGGCTGCGGCCCGGGAACGTGCGGGCCGCAATCCGCCAGGTGGCACCCTACGGCATCGACGTTTCGTCGGGTGTCGAGGCTTCGCCTGGAACGAAGGACACCGTGAAGCTGCGCGAGTTCTTCGTGGAGATCGAGGCCGAGCGGAGATTCGCGGTAATGGAAGTCGAGGAGCACCATGACTGAGTCGGTGATCTCGGCCCCGGTGTTCGGTCAGCGCGACCCGGACGAACGGGGCTACTTCGGCGCCTACGGCGGGCGCTACGTACCGGAAACGCTGGTGGCGCCCATCGGGGCGCTTGAGATCGCGTACCTGGAAGCCAGGCGCGATCCGACGTTTGGGCGCGACCTGCATCGCCTCCTGACCACCTACGTCGGCCGACCCACACCACTGGCGCCGGCCGAGCGGCTGAGCGCGGCGGTGGGCGGCGCCCAGATCCTGCTGAAGCGTGAAGACCTGGCGCACACGGGCGCGCACAAGATCAACAACGCGCTCGGGCAGGCGTTGCTGGCCGCTCGGATGGGGAAGCGACGGATCGTGGCCGAGACCGGCGCGGGCCAGCACGGCGTCGCCACGGCCACGGCCTGCGCGCTGCTCGGACTCGACTGTGACGTCTACATGGGCGCGGACGACATGGCGCGACAGGCGCTCAACGTCGTGAGGATGCAGTTATTGGGCGCCTCGGTTCGACGCGTAGAGGGCGGCAGCCGTACGCTGAAGGACGCCGTCAACGAGGCGATGCGTGACTGGGTCACGAATGTGACGGACACCTACTATCTTCTGGGGTCGGTGCTCGGGCCCCATCCTTATCCCCTGATGGTCCGCGAATTCCAGTCCGTGATCGGCCGCGAGGCCAGAGCACAGGCCATCGAGGCGGGGGGCGTGCCAGACGTGGTCGTGGCGTGTGTCGGCGGCGGGAGTAACGCGCTCGGGATATTCGATGGCTTCGTGGACGACGCGGCTGTTCGGCTCGTGGGCGTGGAGGCCGGCGGCGAGGCGATCGTGCCAGGCCGACACGCCGCCCGGTTCGCGGGCGGGACGATGGGCGTGCTGCAAGGGACACGCAGTTACGTGCTGCAGGATGCGCACGGCAACATCGAACCGACACATTCGGTGTCGGCGGGCCTCGACTACGCGGCTATCGGACCGGAGCACGCCTGGATGCGCGACCTCGGCCGTGCCGAGTACACCTGGGTCACCGACGATCAGGCGCTCCACGCGTTTCACGAACTCTGCCGTCGCGAGGGCATCATGCCGGCGCTCGAGTCGGCGCATGCGGTGGCTCACGCCATGACCCTGGCCGGGACGCTCGAGGGATCGGCCCGCATTCTGGTCAACCTCTCGGGACGCGGCGACAAGGACGTGGACAGCGTCGCCGCGCGGCTGGACGATTCGTCGGCAGCCGGCGGCGGGGCGTAGAAGGGCGGGGGATGTCGAGGCTCGACGAGGCGTTCGGACAGATCCGGAGCGAGAAGCGGACCGGCCTGGTGACCTACGTGACGGCGGGCGACCCCGACCTCGTGCGCACCAGGTCGATCCTCCGCACGCTGGATGAGGCCGGAGCGGACGTGCTCGAGGTCGGGGTGCCCTTTTCCGACCCGCTGGCCGACGGCCCGGTCATCCAGCGGGCGTCGGAGCGGGCGCGGGCTGGCGGGACGACGCTCGCCGCGACGCTGGAGATGATCGGTGGCGCGCGAGGGGAGCTGCGCGCGCCGGTCGTGGTCTTCAGCTATGCGAACCCGATTCTGGCGATGGGCAGCCAGACGTTCGCGGCGCGGGCCAGCGACGCTGGCGTCGATGGCGTTCTGGCCTTGGACTTGCCGATCGAAGAGGCTGGTGACTTCAGGGCGACGATGCTCGACGCGGGACTCGACCCGATCTTCCTGTTGAGCCCGACGACGAGCGACGCTCGGATCAAGCGGGCCGCTGAGCTAGGGCGAGGCTTTCTGTACGGGATCTCGAGGCTAGGTGTGACCGGGGCGCGGACGGAACTGGCCGACGGAGCGGAGCGGATGGCGGCGCGCATCCGGGCTCAGACCCAGATGCCGCTCGCGCTGGGGTTCGGCGTCTCGACGGCCGAGCACGTGGCCGCGATCGGTCGTTGGGCCGATGCCGCGGTCGTGGGCAGTGCCCTCGTGTCGGTCATCGAGAAGGCAGCTGGAGACGCGACGCTGGAGTCGGCATTGGCCGCCTACGTCCAGGAGTTGACGTCGGGGCATGGATCCGCCCGGTACGCGGAGGGACGTGTGGACGAGACCCGTCGGCTGGAACGCCATCACGGCGTACGGGCGACCGACGGCAGGGAGTGAAGGAGTGAGGCAATGATGATCGTCATGCAGGAACAGGCGTCGGAGAGCCAGATCGAAAAGGTGATCGAGCAGCTGTCCGAGCAGGGCTTCGACGTCCACCGATCGACCGGCGCGCTGCGTACTGTCCTAGGCGCTGTCGGGGGCAACCGGACGTTCGACGCGAGGCTCGTGGAGGTCATGGACGGGGTATCGGGGGTCCATCGGATCACCGAGCCGTACAAGCTGGCGAGCCGAACGTTCAAGAGCGAGCGGACCGTGATCCAGATCGACAACCTGCGCATCGGCGGAGACGAGGTCGTGGTGATGGCTGGGCCGTGCTCGGCTGAAACGGAAGAGCAGGTCGAGGCGACCGCCTCCGCCGTGAGGCGCGCCGGGGCCAAGGTGCTGCGCGGGGGAGCGTTCAAACCTCGCAGCTCGCCGTACAGCTTCCAGGGGCTCGGAGAGCAGGGGCTGCAGATGCTGCGCGGCGCGGCCGACCGGCACGACATGAAGCTGGTGTCGGAAGTCATGGACGTCAGCCAGATCGCGTTGGTCGGAAAATACTCCGACATCTTGCAGGTCGGCGCGCGAAATATGCAGAACTACACGCTCCTACGCGAGCTTGGCCATACCGCGAAACCCGTGCTCTTGAAGCGGGGCATCTCGGCGACCATCGAGGAGTGGCTGCTGTCGGCGGAGTACATCCTGGCGGGTGGAAATGCAGATGTGATGCTGTGTGAACGGGGGATCCGGACGTTCGAGAGCTACACGCGCAATACGCTCGACATCTCGGCGATCCCGGTTATCCACAAGCTGAGCCATCTGCCGATCGTCTCCGACCCGAGTCACGGCACCGGGCGCAGGGACAAGGTGGCTCCGATGGCGCGCGCCTCGGTCGCCGCCGGCGCGGACGCCCTGATTATCGAGGTGCACAACGATCCCGAGCGCGCGAAGAGCGACGGAGCGCAGTCGCTTTTCCCTGAGCAGTTCGAGCGTTTGATGACCGAACTGCGGATCATCGCTCCGGCGATCGGGCGGAGCATCTGCCTGGAGCCGGTCGGTGGCAAGGCCTGGGTCAGATGAGGGTGGACTTGTCGACCGATGACCGATCGTAAACCGCTCCCCGTCATCTCTGCGGGTGCGATCGGCGCCGCGCCGGTCTTCGAGAAGATCGGGATCGTCGGTCTGGGCCTCATCGGGGGCTCCATCGCCATGGCCTCGCGCGCGGCGTGGCCGAACGCGCTGATCATCGGCGTCGATACCGGGGAGCTGCTGGAAGAGGCGATGGTGCTGCACGCCGTCGACGTCGGCGCGGATGACGTCGTCGTCCTCTCGGAGGCCGACCTCGTCATCTTGGCTGCTCCCGTTAGGCAGAACCTCGAGATGCTGGACGAGGTGGCGGCTCACGTCGGCGGCGAGGCGGTCGTGACGGATGTCGGCAGCACGAAGCGGGCGATTGTCGAGGCCGCCCGCGGATTGCCGCCGCGGCTGCGGTTCGTGGGAGGCCATCCGCTGGCTGGCGCGCCACGGCAAGGGATACGCCACGCTCGGGCCGATCTGTTTACGGGACGACCGTGGCTGCTGACGCCTGACGGTGATGCACATGGTGAGGCACTGCTGCGGCTGAGGGCTTTCATCGAGGCGGTGGGCGCCGTGCCGCGAACGATGGATGCCCGGGAGCACGATCGAGTGCTGGCATCGCTGGGCCACCTCCCGCAGCTCGCCGCGACCGCGCTGATGCACATTCTAGGCACGAGGCTGGGCCGCGACGGCCTGAGCCTGGCGGGCCGAGGTGTCGTCGACACCACACGGTTGGCATCGAGCGACGCGGCGGCCTGGCGGGATGTCTGTGCGACGAACGCTGACGAGATTCGGCCCGCGCTCGACGCTCTCATTGAAGCCCTGGAGACGCTGCGGGATGACCTTGGAACAGGTTCGAGGTTGGACGAACTCTTCGAGTCGGCCAACGACTGGCGGGAGACCCTGACGAGTGCGGTGGACGGCGCCGCGGCGAAGCGAGAGACCTGACGTGGTGATTGTTCGCTCGGCAGTTGACGAGATCGTTCGACACGCGCAGGCGGAGAGCCCTCACGAATGTTGCGGACTGCTCCTGGGGGACGCGGCGAGGATCGACA
The DNA here is from genome assembly GCA_002730525.1 of Acidobacteriota bacterium. GTDB lineage: Bacteria > Acidobacteriota > Vicinamibacteria > Vicinamibacterales > UBA823 > UBA2161. The sequence continues at coordinate 92,489 of PCAK01000008.1, forward strand.
CCGCGACGCGGGCGCGGAATGATTCCCCAGACCCGACCCGGTATCGCGTAAATCCCGAGGACCACTTCGGTGCGATTCACGCGGCGCGCGCCACCGGGCGTCGTGTTGTGGGGGTATATCATTCCCATCCTCACAGCTCTGCGTCTCCGTCGTTCACGGATCTCGCGGAAGCGAGCTATCCCGAGTATCTCTACCTGATCGTCTCGCCCTCCAGTCTCGGCGAGGACCCGGTGGACACCGGCGCGCTCCGGGCGTACTGGCTGCGGGACGGGCGCGCCATCGTCGAGGCTCTGCGTGTCGAGGCCTGATCGGTGAGGCGAGCGCCGTATAATCCCTGGATGCACGATGCGACGCTGCGGTCAGACCTGCGAGCGGTGAGCGGCCACCTCTCGAGTCTGGCTGCGGACCTCCTCGTCCTGCCGACGTGGGACGGTGACGATCTCGCCGACATTCCCGAACTCGACGTTGCGACGGCTGGGGCATTAGCCGATGCCCGCGCCCGAAGTGAGTGGCGTGGAAAGGCCTTCGCGACTTGTCTGGTGGCGGTCGCGGATGCGTCTTGGCCCGCGCGCCGCGTGCTCTTGATTGGCACGGGATCGGCCCCGGAATCGACAGCCCAGATTAGACGGGTCGCCGCCGCGGCCATGCTCGAGGCCACGAGCCGTCGAGTGGCCAGCGTCGCGTTCTGTCTCCGTGAGGTGAACCAGACGGTCGAAGCGGCCCAGGCGGCTGCCGAGGGGCTGACCCTGGGAGAATTCGACGGCGGAAGCTACAAGAGCGATGCCGAGCCTCACACGGTCGGCAACGTTCTCGTCGCGCGCGCCGGCGCGGCGAGCGACTCCGAGCAGGGCGCCGCGCTGGAGCAGGCCGTCGCACGCGGCCGGCTACTGGGCGCGTGCAGCAACGCAGCCCGCGAGATGGCGAACGAGCCGGGCAACACCCTGACCCCGACCGTGTTCGCCGATCGCGCCAGACAGCTCGCGGAGGGCACGACGCTGACGGTCGACGTGCTCGAGCAGCCGCAGATGGAGGAGCTGGGGCTCGGGCTGCTGCTGGGCGTGGCGCGTGGAAGCGCCGAGCCACCCCGACTGATCGTCCTCAAGCACGAACCGGACGGCGCGGCCGATGCGCCCGTTCTGGGTCTCGTCGGGAAAGGCATCACCTTCGACAGCGGCGGCATCTCGCTGAAGCCGCCCGATTCAATGGAGTTGATGAAGGACGACATGGCGGGCGGGGCCGCCGTGATGGCTGCGATGCGCGCGATCAGTCTGCTCGGCGTGCCGATCCGTGTCATCGGCGTCGTGCCGGCGACCGAGAACCTGCCGGGTGGCCGTGCCATCAAGCCGGGAGACATCCTGCGAAGCGCGGACGGCCAGACCGTCGAAGTGATCAACACCGATGCGGAGGGACGGCTGGTGTTGGGCGATGCGCTCTGGTATGCGAAGCGGTGTGGCGCGACGCACCTCGTGGATGTAGCAACGTTGACGGGGGGATGTGTCGTGGCACTGGGAAAGATCACGAGCGGCCTCTTCGGCGCCCCTAATGGTTGGGTCGAGGCGGTGCAGCGAGCGGCAGGCATCGCTGGGGACCGAGTGTGGCCGCTTCCGGTGTTCGAGGAGTACGCCGATCAAATCAGAAGTGACATCGCCGATCTGAAGAACACCGGCGGGCGGGCGGCCTCCCCGATCACTGCGGCGATGTTTCTCAAGGCGTTCGTCGGCGAGACTCCGTGGGCCCATCTCGATGTCGCAGGGACGGCCTGGAGCGAGGAGGCGCGCCCTGACCAGCCCAAGGGCCCATCGGGCGTGGCGGTGCGGACGCTGGTCGAACTGGCCTGTGCCCACGTGAGATGGGCAGGGATCGGCGCCTGAGCAGCGGAAGGACCGAGGCAGATGGCCAGTCAGCCGACGACGCCGATCATCGTTCAGCTCCCGGACCCGCCCACGCCCGAAACCACCGTGGCGGACGTCCTGCTGCAGGCGATCGGCTTGACGGGCGCCTTCATCCTCATCGCATTCGTGGCGGGGATCGTCATTGGAGGCCTGCTGTTCCGGATCCGTCGGAGCCGGAGAGACGCGGAAGACGACGGGATGCAGAGCCTGGGGCTGTGACGAGGATCGAAGGCGAGGACTAGGGCTGCGAGGCCACCTGGATGTTCTTCAAGGTGCGCTGATACCGCAGCACGGCCTCGAACAGGGCCTGAGCGATTCGCTGCCGATAGTCATCCTGTTTGAGCAGGAGTGCTTCGGCCCGGTTGCTGAGGAACGAGACCTCGGCCAACACGCTGGGCATGTCGGCCCCGATCAGCACGACGAACGGGGCCTGCTTGACGCCAAGATCGCGGATTTGCGGATTGACGGACCTGAGCTTCTGGTCGAGCCCCCCTTGCACCATTTCGGCGAACTCCCGCGATTCATCGAGCTTGTTGTTCAGCGCGATCGTCTGCACGAGGTCCTGTAATCGAGCCATCGTGCGCCCTGACGACGCGTTCTCTCGAGCGGCCAGAGCCTCGGCTTCGGGGTTGGTGGCGAAGTTGAGGAAGTACGTCTCGACTCCGCGGGCTTTTCGGTTCGTGCTGGCGTTGGCGTGAATCGAGAGGAAGAGATCGGCACGCTGACGGTTGGCAATGGCCGTCCGCTCTTCGAGGGGGATAAACCGGTCGGTCTCCCGTGTCAGCACCACGTCGATAGACGGTTGGGAGGCGAGGAGCGCCTTCAGCCGTAGCGAGATGTCGAGCACGAGCGCGGCTTCGGACATGCCGGAGCCTCGGGCGCCAGGGTCGCGGCCGCCGTGGCCGGGGTCGATGACGATGCGACTGACCCCGAGGCCAAGCTGGCGCGATAGCGAGAAGTTGCCGGCGGCGTTGGCGGCCGGGGCGGCGGGTTCGCCGCCGCGAACGGTCAGCGGTTCCGGGGTCGGCGCGTCGGGACCGCGAACGGCGTCGATCACCAGACGGTAGGGACTGTAGAGCGAGAAGACGCTGTAGTCCTCGACGTTGTCGAGGTCGAGCACGACGCGCGTGATGTTGTTCGGGTGACGTCCCAGCCGAATCTTTCTGACCACGTCGTCACTGAAGGAAAAGGTGGCGTCGAGCAGTTCCGGGGCGGCCTCCGTCCCCTGGAGATCGAAGAACACCCGGTCGGGATTCTCGAGGCGTTCGTGCCGGTAACTGACCTCCCCGCCGAGTTGGATCGTGACGCGTACGCCGGCCTCGAGGCGGGTTCGCTCGATGGCGCTGATCGCCGTGGGGCGCAGCCGTGCATGAGCGAGCGCGCCGAGGCGTGCAACGCGCTCGTCGACCCGGGCCACCAGGGAACTGCTCGGGTACTCGCTGCGAAGCATCTCCAGCAGGCGCTCGCTATCGCGGCGGTCGGTCGCATTGCCGAAGTGCTGGAACGCGTCGAGGGCGAGGCCGGAGGCCTGCCACAGGGCGTTGTCGCTGTATCCGCTGCGCGGGTACTGCCGCACGACATCCTGATAGCGGCGAACCAGCGCTCGGAGTTCATCGAGGGAGGGCGGTTGCGGCCGCGTCGGAGCCCGGAGCGTGCGTTCGCGAGCGAGCGCGTCGGCGTAGAGTTCGCGCGCGGTGGTGGCCTCCACGGTCGGCGCAACGAGCGCGGTCAACGTGAGGACGATCCCCAGGCACGCGACAAAGACGCCGCGCGAGGCAACCGCCGGGAAGGGCGAACGCAGGTGAGTGGAGGCGATCATCAGTAGCGACGCGGTCAGCGGACCTGTGCGTCGACCTCCTCGAAGTAGTCCTTGCCGACCAGCACCTCACGGGCCTTCCCGCCGCCGCCGGCCGAGACGAGGCCGTCAGCTTCCATCATGTCAACGAGACGGGCGGCACGGCTGAACCCGACCCGCATCCGGCGCTGCAGATACGAGATCGACGCCTGGCCGTTCGAGACGATGATGCGCGCCGCCTCGTCGTACAGTTCGTCGCGATCGAACTCGACCGCGTCCACGGTCTTCTCCTCGGAGGTGATCGTGTCGTCGTAGATCGGCGAGCCTTGCTTCCTGAGGAAACTGGCCAGGCGCGCGCTTTCTTGCTCGGAAATGTACGGCCCATGGAGCCGGATGAGACGAGAGGACGCGGGCGGCAAGTAGAGCATGTCGCCATTGCCCAGAAGCTGCTGGGCGCCGTTGGCGTCGAGAATCGTCCGCGAGTCCGTCTTGGACGAGACCCTGAACGAGATTCGCGCCGGCAAGTTGGCCTTGATGAGGCCGGTGATGACATCGACTGACGGGCGCTGGGTTGCCAGGATGAGATGGATCCCGACGGCGCGGGCCATCTGCGCGAGTCGGGCGATCGACTCCTCGACCTCGTGGCTGGCCACCATCATCAGGTCGGCCAGTTCGTCGATGATGACGACGATGTAGGGGAGCGGCTTCGCGATCTCCTCGGGATCGGCGTCCGATGCCGCGGACCGGCCGCCGGCCTGCTCCTCGGCCGCCTGCCGAGCGTTTCGGTTGTACTGGTCGATGTTCCGGACGCCGTGCGCCGCTAGGTGCTTGTAGCGCTCCTCCATTTCGCGGACGGCCCAGCGTAGGGCGTTCGAGGCCAGCTTCGGATCGACGACGACCGGCGTCAGGAGATGGGGGATGTCCTCGTACATGCCCAACTCGAGCCGCTTCGGGTCGATCATGATCATCCGGACATCGTCAGGAGTGGCCCGGTAGAGAATGCTGGTGATCATGGAGTTGATCGCCACGGACTTGCCGGCCCCGGTCGAACCCGCGACGAGCAGATGGGGCATCGAGGACAGATCGGTGATGAACGGCTCACCATGAATCGTCTTGCCCAAGGTCAAGCTGAGCTTCGACGTGGAGCGGCGGTAGACCTCGGATTCGAGCAGTTCACGCAGCGAGATGACCTCGCGCGCCTGATTCGGAATCTGGATGCCGACCGTGGACTTGCCGGGGATCCGGTCGATGAGCACCGATTCGGCCTGCATGGCCAGGCATAGGTCCTCGGCCAGGCTGGTGATCTTGCTGTACTTCACGCCGGCGTCAGGCTTGAATTCGTAGGTCGTCACGACGGGGCCGGGGTGGATCTGCACGACATCGCCCGCCACGTTGAACTCGCGGCACTTCTCGCCGAGCAACCGCGCGCCGTCCATCAGTTCCCGTTCGTCGATCTTCTGTTCGGTACGTGGCGCGTCGAGTAAGGCCGCGGGCGGATGCGAGAACTCGCCGCTGCGCCGCTCGGCCGGGGCCTTCGAGACCGGCTCAGTCAGCGGGAGGGGCGCCGCGGCCCAGTCCGGCGGGTCGTGGCGGATGCTGGGCGTGGGCGTCTTGCGAGAGGCCTTCTTCGGCGGTGGGGCGGCGCGTTCCGGCTTGACCGGCGCGCGTGCCAGCGCCTTCGCCAGCGCGTCGGCCTTGGCCTCTGTTTCGGTTGGCGCCTTGTCGCTGTGCTTCTTGAGGATCTGCTGTCGCTGGCGGGCGCGCTGGCGCTCGGCGCGCCGGTCGCGCAAGACGACGGCCATGGCGGTCGCCGACCGCGCGAGCAGCGCGCAGGTCGCCGCGAAGACCCGGCCGAAGGAGAACTGCGTCGTCAAGATGATCGCGAGGAAGAGGGCGGTCAGGATGAAGATGATCGAACCGGTGCGGTTGAGGTACTCCGCGAGACCGCCCGCGAGCCAGGCACCGGCGGTGCCCCCGGCTTGCATCGTGGTGCCCGACAGCGAAACCGTGCCGAACGCCAGCGTCAGGAACGACGCGAGGCAGGCCACCAGCAGCAGCGCCCCAACGACCTTCGTGTAGGCGGCGTCGACCCGGCGGCACCAGAACGCGTGCCAGCCGATCGTGGCGACGACGGCAGGAATGACGTAGGCGGCATAACCCAGCAACTGGTAGGACAGTTCAGCGAGGAAGGCGCCAACCCGTCCGGCGAAGTTGCTCGGCGCGTCGGGGCCGCCCGCGCTGAAGAACCAGACCGGGTCGGACGAGTCGTACGTCGTGAGGGCAATGAGCCAGATGAGCGCCGTCGCGAAGAACGCCACCCCCAGGAACTCGCTCGTACGCCGGGAAAGCCACGATCCAAGCATCAGATCTCCATGACGACGGGAACGACCATCGGGCGGCGTCCAGTCCGCTTCCTGAAGAAGCGCTGCAGTTCGGTGCGGATCCGCTCTCCGATGAGCGCCTGATCCGTTCGTTCCTCGACCGAGGCGCCGGCGACCGCCGCGCGCACTACCTCGGGTGCCTCGGCCAGCACGTCGCCGGTCAGTGCGCCGAGCACGAGGCCGCGAGTGATGATGTCGGGCCCCCCGGCGAGGGCACCGTCCTGCCGGCTGATCGCCACCACGGGAATCGCAAGCCCGTCGGTGGACAGATGGCGCCGGTCGCGCAAGACCTCGTCCCCGACCTCTCCGGTGCGTGTCCCATCGATCAGGATCCGCCCGGCCCGTACATGGCCCGCCAATCGGCCCTCCTGGCCGTCGAATCGCAATAAATCGCCGTTTTTGGCCGTCAGCACAGTGGTTTCGCCGCTCCCCAGCGCCGCCGCGACCCGTCCGTGGTGCGCCAATTGGCGGTACTCCCCATGTATCGGCACGAAGTAGCGAGGTCTGACCAGAGCCAGCAGGAGCTTCAACTCCTCCTGGCTGGCGTGTCCTGAGACATGCACGTGTCGAGTCTCCTCCGAGACAATGGCGGCGCCCCGCCGGGCGATCTGGTTCATGACCCGTCCAATGGCCCGTTCGTTGCCGGGGATGGCGCGGGCCGAAAAGACCACCACGTCGTCGGGCTGCAGGCTGACATGGCGGTGGTCGTCGAGGGCGATCCGAGACAGCGCGGCCATCGGTTCACCCTGCGACCCGGTGACGATGCAGAGGGCGCGCTGAGGGGGCAGCGCCATGACGTCCGATTCGTGTACCGCGGTGTCGGGTGGGACCCGGAGATAGCCGAGGCGCTCGGCAATCTCGACGTTCTCGATGACCCCTCGCCCGACGAACGCCACCTGACGGCCGGCCTGCTGGGCCAGATCGACCAACAGTTGAATCCGGTGAAGACTGGAGGCGAACACGGCGACGACGACCTTGCCCTTCGCGTCGGCCAGGATCGCCTCGAAGGCCTCGCGGACGTCGAGCTCCGATCCCGTGACGCCCGGACGATCGGCGTTGGTGCTGTCGCCGAACATGGCCAGGACGCCGGACTGGCCCAGTTCGGCGAACCGATGGAGGTCGATGGTCTTGCCATCGACGGGGCTGTGGTCGATCTTGAAGTCGCCAGAGTGGACGATGACTCCGGCCGGTGTGTCGATGGCCAGCGCCAGACAGTCGGGCATGCTGTGCGTGACCCGAAGCCCCTGTACGGTCAGGGGTCCTACCGGGATGGCGTCGCCGGGTTCGAGCGGCACGAGGCGGTCCGTCGGGTCGAAGCCGTGGGCGAGTAGCTTGCGCTCCACCAGAGCGAGCGTCAGTCGAGTGCCGTAGATCGGACCGCCGAGCAACGGCCAGATGTCGGGCACCGCGCCGATGTGGTCTTCGTGACCGTGGGTCAGGAAGAGGGCGGCCAGCGGAGTTGGGCGTTCCTCGAGATACGACAGATCGGGAATGATGAGATCGACGCCCGGCATGCCCGGCTCCGGAAACATCACCCCGGCGTCGATGAGGACCGTGGTCTCCCCACACGACAGCGCCAGCATGTTCATGCCGAATTCGCCGACCCCGCCGAGCGGAGTGATATCGACGACGCCCGTCCCGCTTGGGGTACCGACTGGCTGCTGCATCCTGATCGTATCCACGCCGGTCGCGGCCGGCCGCCACGGCGATGGCCGACTGCGGTCGTACGTCCACTGATGCGGGAGCAGCGACACACCTCCCGCGAGATCGGTGTCCTGTGAAATTCAGCCTGCTGGGTGAGGCCTGAGGCGGGTTGTCCGGTGCCCAACTATAGCACAGCACGCTCAGGGACGGCCTCGAGCGCGGTGGCAAGTCGCGCCAACTCAGCAAGTTGGAGCGTCTCCGGTCGGCGCCGCCCATCAAGGTTCGCGTGCGCGAGCCACGCCGCCGCCTCGACGCGGAACTGCTCGGCGAACGGCACCAGCGCATTGGCGAGCATTTTTCTCCGATGCTGAAACAGCCGGCGGACGAGGGCCTCGAAGAGCGCGTAGTCGGGAATCTCCACCGGACTCGGGCGGAACGTCAGTCCGACGACCGCGGAACGGACTCTGGGCATCGGCCGGAAGGCCCCTGGCGGCAGGCTCAGCAGCCGGGTCGTGTCAGCCTGAACCGCCGCCATGATGGCGAGCGGGCCGTAGCCCCGTGTACCCGGCTGGGCGACGAGCCGATCGGCGACTTCGCGCTGCAACATCACGGTCGCGTCGTGGAACGGGCTGCCCGCCCGCTGTGCGGCGAGGATGTGGATGAGCACCGGGGAGGAGATGTTAAAGGGCAGGTTGCCTGCCAGCCGGAGCCGCCCGTCGGGCTGGTCGTACTGCGCGCGGCGCCCGAGGTCGTGCAGGTTCGCCTTCAGGACGTCGCCGACGATGATGGTCGTCCGACTCAGTCCGCGTCGCGACAGTCCGGCCGCAAGGTCGCGGTCGATCTCAATCGCCACGACCTGAGCCGCGTGCGAGGCAAGGGCGGCGGTGAGCGCCCCTCGCCCGGGCCCCACTTCGACGAAGCAGTCCGACGGCGCCGGAGCGATGGCCGCGACGAGCTTCTCGGCCCAGGCGGGTTCGAGAAAGTGCTGGCCAAACCGCTTGCGCGGCCCCGGCGTGGCACCGGGTCGACGTGCGGGGAGTTTCGGCATGCTCACGCGCGATCACCGCCTGGTGCGTCGTCTGGCAGGTGGCCCGCTCGGAGGGAAGAACGCACACTCCTGCTGGACGTTGCATCGGTCGCACAAGGGCTTGGGCTTGCAGATTCGGCGACCGTGCAGGATCAGCGTATCCGACGCGCGCGTCCAGCCACGTCTGGGCAGGGCGGCGCAGAGTTGCTCCTCCACGCGCTCCGGGTCGTCACCCCGGGCGATCCCAAGGCGATTGGCGACGCGGAGCACGTGGCGGTCGACGGGCATCGCCGGCACGCCCATCGCATGGCCAAGAACGACGTTCGCCGTCTTTCGGCCGACACCTGGCAACGCGATCAGCGCCTCCCGACTTCGCGGCACCGCACCGGCGTGGTCCGCGACCACGCCCGCGGCCATCCCGCGCAGGGAACGCGCCTTGCTTCGGTAGAACCCCGTCGACTTGACGAGCTCCTCGAGTGCGCCCTCGTCGGCGGCCGCAAGGCTGTCGGCGTCTGGATACGCGGTGAACAGGGCCGGCGTCACCGCGTTGACGCGTTCGTCGGTACATTGCGCCGAGAGAATCGTCGCGGCGAGGAGCTGAAAGGCGTTCTCGAAATGCAGCTCGGTGTCAGCCTTGGGATGCTGGCGCCGAAGCTTTGGCAGGATCCGGCGCACCTCGGCGGCCGGATGGGTAGGCCGAACGGTCGGACGGCGGCTGACCATGGCGGTGACCCTGAGGATGTGTGAGGTCGCGGTCGACCGATCCGGGCACGGCGCGCTAGTGCACCGGTCCCTTGCCGGGCCCCGACGTCGTCGCGGCCGGTGCATCGCCAAGGGCGCGCACGTGCTCCTGGAGTGTCGTGATCAGGTTGGGGACGAATTGCATCGGCAGCACGATCTTGGCGCGCACTGGCGCACGGACCACACGGTCGCTCTTGGCGTCCTCGACGTCTTTCTGGGAGAGGGGCATGACCTCGCAGAACGTCAGCGTGACATCGAAGGGCGTGTGGGCGATCGCGCAGAAATTTGCGTACGTACGCGGGGCGTCGGAGTCTTCGTCGGGCACGATCGTGAAATTGATCTGCTGCTTGTCTGCGGCCATCAGGGTTCCTCGGCGGGTGCGGGCCAGGGGCGGGCGGACGGTCAGTACTTGCGCATCACGCCGACGACGACACCCTGAACTCGCAGGTCCGCCGCGTCGATCACGATCGGCTGCATCGTCGGATTCGCAGGCTGCAACCGGACCCGGCCGTTCTCCCGAAAGAGCGTCTTGAGTGTCACATCCGTGCCGCCGAGGAGCGCGATCACCATTTCACCGTTCTCGGCCGTCTTGCGGTCCTCGACGATGACGAAGTCACCGTCGCGAATGTGCTCGTCGATCATCGAATCGCCGCGGACGCGCAGGACATAGGTGTCCTGCTTCCCTGCGAGCGTCTCGGGCACGGCGATCGACTCGGCAGCGGCGACCGCCTCGATCGGAGCGCCGGCCGCCACGTAGCCCATCAGGGGGAGCTCGAGCGAGCGTGCCGTGACCTTCGTGGGGACGAGCTCGACCGATCGGCTGCGATTCCAGGAGCGGCGGATGAAGCCCTTCTCCTGCAGATTGGTCAGGTGCTTGTGGACGGTGGCGAGGGAGGAGAGGCCGAACCGTCGTCCGATCTCCTCGAGGCTCGGCGCGTAGCCGTGCTGCTGGATGAACTCATCGAGATAATCGAGGATCTCGCGCTGTCGCTTGGTCAGAGGTTGCACAGGTCCTCCCGTCGTCTTGGCGGCCGCACGGCCGGTCGCCCCTCGGGCGACCGCCGCATCCGATCCGGCAGTGCTACTGTACGCAAACAAAAGGCGAACATCAACCCTCGTCCTTCAGAGCTGACTGATCCGAGCATCTGCTAGCATCGTCGGCCGTGAGACTACGGGTCAGTCCGAAGCCAGCCGGCGCCTACCCGTTCGACGTCGTCGGGCTCGGCCTGAACAGCGTTGACCTGGTGACGGCGATCGCGGGACCGTTACGCCCCGACGGGAAGCATCCGGCCGACACGATGCTTCGCGTCGCCGGCGGACAAACGGCCACGGCGATGGCGACCTGCGCGAAGCTCGGATGGCGCGCCCGCTACGTCGGCCACTTCGGTGGCGACGAGAACGGTCGCTTCTCGGAGTCGAGTCTGGCCGCCGCCGGCGTTGACGTGTCGACCTGCCGCAGCCTCCCGGGCACCAAGAACCAGTTCGCCATCATTGTCGTCGACCGACACTCCGGGCAACGGACAATCATGTGGCAGCGCGATCCTTCGCTTCGGATGCGCGCGGCGGACGTCGAGGCCGAATCGGTGACGGCCGGTCGGGTGCTCCTCGTCGACTGCGCCGAGACCGAGGCCGCCATCGAGGCGGCGCGGCTCGCGCGCCGGGCAGGGATTCCATCGGTCATCGACGTGGAGCGGGTACGCCCGAAGATCGAAACACTCCTCGGCGAAGTCGATGTGATCATCGCGGCGCAGGCGTTTCCGTCGGCGTTCACGGGCGTCGCGGACCTTGGCCGGGCGATGCACGAGCTGGCCTCCCGATTCGACGCGGCGCTGACCGGCGTCACGCTCGGGGCGGACGGCAGTCTGGCGATCGTTGACGGCCAGGAGATCCGGTCACCCGGTCGTCCGATCGATGTCGTGGACTCGACGGGCGCCGGTGACGCGTTTCGCGGGGGATTCATCGCGGGCTGGCTCGCGTCGGGGAAACAGGCAGAGGCTGGCGACCTCCTGGCGTACGCGAATGCGGTTGGCGCGCTGAACTGTCGCGGGCTGGGCGCGCGTGGCGGGTTGCCGACGGCACGTGAAGTCGACGCCCTGTTGGGCGGCGCGCCGCAGCGTCCGTAGGACGCATGCTACACTCGATTGCCGAGGCCGTCAGCGCAGGAATGCGCCGTTCATGTTCTTCCATTCACGTAGGGCGAGCGGATTCGTCGCGTTGCTGTTCGCGATCGCGTCCGCCGGGTTCGTGCAGTCCGGCGAGACGCAGGAGGCACTCGTGACCTCGATGGCCGCCAAGCTCGCCGACATCGTCGTGCACGGATCGGCGCCCGAGGAGCGACAAGCTGCACGGGAGACCCGGGCGAGTGAGGCCGAACTGCGCGCGTTTCTACTGGCCGGGGTGACGCTGCCCGACGGCGTCACCGATCCCAACCTCACGTTGGTCGGCGAAGGCACCGCGGTCGCCGAGGCGATCGTGGATCTCGACCGCGTCCGGTCGCGCCGGTCCGGCAGCTGGACCGACCCACTCAGTTATCTGTCTGGCCGCCTCCCGGTGCGGGCGAGCGGTGTGCTGCATGCCGAGAACGGCGTCGCGCGGGTCGAGATCGAGCGTGTCGAAGTGGGCGGCATCGGTGTGCCCCATCTGCTCTTGCGGGAGCTCGTCGCCGCGTACACACGTACCGACGATCAACCGGCGGGCCTGGACCTCGACGATGAGTACCAGCTGCCGTACCGGGTCCAGGAGATTCGCATTCTCGCGGGTGAAGTCGTCGTCGTGCAGTAGCCCCCGAAGCGGCGGCGGGCGGGCGACGGACTCGACGGACCATCCGAGGCCGATGACTCCCGAGACCTACTTCGAAACACCACTCCAGTATTTGAAGGGCGTCGGTCCTCGGCGTGCCGACGAGTTCACGCGCGCGGGCCTTTCCACCATCGACGATCTCCTGCATCGCTTCCCGTTGCGATACGAGGATCGGAGCCGGCTGGACTCGGTGGCGTCGCTCGAGCCGGGCGCCACCGCATCGGTCATGGGCGAGGTGCTGCAGGGGGGCGTGCGCGCGACACGCCGCCGGGGCTTTACCATCTTTGAGTTGGCGCTGGCGGATGCGAGCGGCGTCGTGAGAGCGGTCTTCATGAACCAGCCGTTCCTCCGGGACGTCCTGACGCCGGGCGCACACGCCGTGTTGTTCGGCCCGGTGGAATCCCGGCGAGGCGGCGGTCTTCAGTTCACGAACCCCCAGTTCGAACTGCTGGATGCCGACGGGGGAGACTCGGCCGACGATGACTCCCGAATCCACACCGGGCGGATCGTGCCGGTGTACGAGCGCATCGGTGGCGTGTCACCCAAGATGCTGCGACGGATCGTTCACGGCGCGTTGCAGCAACTCCCGGCGGCGTTCGCTGACCCGCTACCCGCCGATCTACGCAGCGAGATGGACCTGCCCGCCCTACGCGAGGCGCTGGGCGACGTGCACTTCCCAGCGGCCGACACCCCGGTCGAATCGCTGAACGCGTTTCGTGCTCCGGCACAGGTCCGGATGATCTTCGAAGAGTTCTTCATCTTTCAGTTCGGCCTCCGGCTCCGGCGTCAGAGCCTGGACGCGGAGCACAAAGCGCGCGTGCCCAAGGTCGACGACCGGATCCGGCAGTCGGCGCTGCGCGTGTTGCCCTTCAAACTCACCGCGGGACAGAAGCAGGCGCTGCAGGAGATCGTGGCCGACATGTGCCGTCCGCAGCCGATGAACCGGCTGCTGCAGGGCGACGTCGGCGCGGGAAAGACGATCGTGGCGCTACTGGCCGCGCTGGTCGCGATGGAGAACGGCCTGCAGGTCGCCCTGATGGCACCGACAGAGATTCTCGCAGAACAGCACCTTCGCAACCTCTCACAGCTGCTGTCGACGTCCCGGTTCAAGACCGTCGCGCTCTCGGGAGGTATGCCGGCGGCGGCGCGCCGCGAGACGCTGAACGCGCTGAAGACGGGGACTGCGCAGTTCGTCGTCGGCACCCACGCGCTGGTCCAGAACCCGGTCGAATTCAACGCGCTCGGGCTGGCCATCGTCGACGAGCAGCACCGGTTCGGGGTCTGGCAGCGGGCGTTGCTGCGAGACAAGGGGCTCTGCCCCGACGTGCTCGTGATGACGGCGACGCCAATTCCGCGGACCCTGGCTCTGACCAGCTACGGCGACCTGGATGTCTCGACCATTCGCGAGCTCCCGCCCGGCCGGAGTCCGGTGCGCACGGTCGCAAAGCCGGAAGGCCGTCGGGCCGAGGTGTACCGGCTCATCGAGCGCGAACTGGGCGCGGGTCGACAAGCCTACATCGTGTATCCCCTTGTCGAGGAGTCAGAGAAGCTGGACCTGAGGGCCGCCACCGAAATGGCTGCGCACCTCGAGCAGGAGGTCTTCCCGGACCGTCGAGTCGCCTTGATTCACGGCCGATTGAAGGAGGACGCGAAGGACGCCGTGATGGCCGCCTTCGCGCGCGGGGAGTATGACCTGTTGGTGTCGACGACCGTCATCGAGGTCGGCGTGGACGTACCGAACGCCACCGTGATGGTCGTCGAGCACGCCGAGCGGTTCGGCCTGGCCCAACTCCACCAGTTGCGCGGGCGCGTCGGCCGCGGCTCGCAGCAGTCCCACTGCGTGCTGCTGTACGACCGGGCAGTGAGCCGGGCCGGCAAGGCACGCTTGAAGGCCGTGACTGAGAGCACGGATGGGTTCGTCCTGGCCGAGAAGGACCTCGAACTGCGAGGGCCAGGCGACTTCTTCGGCACTCGCCAGTCGGGCATCCCGACCCTTCGCGTGGGTGACCTGCTCCGCGATCAGTCGATCATGGAACAGGCTCGGACGGAAGCCGAGCGATGGCTGGCGTCGGGACCGGCGGCCGCTGCCCTGGTCGAACTGGTGGAATCGACCTGGGCTCAGCGCTTCAAGCTCGTGGGGGTCGGATGATCTCGGCGCGCCAGGGAGACACCGGGAGCGAACGACCATGCGGGTGATCGCCGGTGCGCTCAAGGGACGCCGGCTCACGACGCCGACCTGGGAAGGGCTGCGGCCGACGTCCGAGCGACTTCGTGAAACGTTGTTCGACATCCTGGGTGACCGTGTGGTGGACGCCGAGTTCATCGACCTCTTCGCCGGCACCGGCGCGGTCGGCATCGAGGCGCTGAGCCGCGGCGCCGCGCACGTGACGTTCGTGGAATCGGACGGCCGAGCCGTTCGGCTGATCGCCGAGAACCTCCGCCGGTGCGGCCGGGAGGCCGGGTATACTATCCTGCGTGGCCCGCTGCGCCGCGCGTGGCGGCGGATGGGAGACCTCGCGGCCAACCTCATCTTTCTCGATCCGCCATACGAGTTCGAGGAACTCGACGACGTGGTGACCGATGCAGCGGGACATCTGGCGGCCGAGGGGCTGCTGGTCGTCGAGCACGCGACTCGGCGCGCCCTCCCCGACACGGTCGACGCCCTGCGGCGAGTTCGCCACGTGTCGGCGGGGGACAGCACGCTCAGCTTCTACGCGACGGTCGCGAATGGGGCGCTGGGCGACGCAGCGGAAGGGGAACGGTAGCAGCCATGACCAGTGCGAGCGCCGGCAAGCGGATCGCCGTCTATCCGGGGTCGTTCGATCCGCTGACCAACGGCCACGTCGACATCATTCTGCGGGGCTCTCGGCTGTTCGACCGGATCATCGTCGCGCTGCTCGTGAATGCCGACAAGGCGCCGCTGTTCACGGTGGCCGAGCGGGTGGAGATTGCTCGGGAGGTGTTCGCGGACCATCCGAACGTCGAAGTCGACACATTCGAAGGGTTGCTGGTCGACTACGTACGGCGGCGTGAGGCGAACGTCATCGTGCGGGGGCTTCGCGCCATCTCGGACTTCGAGTTCGAGCTGCAGATGGCGCTGATGAATCGTCACCTGAATCCCGAGGTCGAGACGGTCTTCATGATGCCCGCTGAGCAGTACACCTACCTGAGCTCTCGGCTGGTGAAGGAGGTCTTCGCGCTCGGAGGCACCATCAACGGGTTGGTGCCCGACACGGTCGAGGCGCACCTGCGACGGAAGCATGAGACGAAGGCGGGCGTCCGGATCTGACGCGGCCACAGAAGGGCAGGGCACGCATCGTGAAATTAGCGGATCGAACATCGCGGGTGGCGTCGTCGCCGACGCTGAGGGTCGGGTTGGAAGCGGCGCGCCTGAGGCGAACCGGAGCGGACGTGGTGGATTTCGGGGCGGGCGAGCCAGACTTCGCGACACCCGAGCACGCAAAGGCGGCGGCGCGCGAGGCGATCGACGCGAACTTCACGAAGTACACGCCCAACGCCGGCGTCGAGGAATTGAGGACCGCGCTGGCGGCGCGCTATCGCGCGGACTACGGCGTCGAGTACGAGCCGCAGCAGGTCATCGTGTCCGCGGGTGGCAAGCAGGCGCTGTACAACACGGCGATGGCGTTGTTCGGTCCGGGTGACGAGGTCGTGACCCACGCGCCTGGCTGGCCGACGATCGTCGAGCAGATCAAACTCGCGGATGCCACGCCGGTAACGGTCAGGACGCACGCGGAAGACGGATTCCGCATCGATCCGGCGGCGGTCATTTCAGCGCTGACCCCTCGGACACGGGGCATCATCATCAACTCGCCGGGGAATCCCACGGGCGCCGTGATCGCCGAGTCCGATCTGGCGATCATCGCAGACGAGGCCGCCTCGCGTGGACTCTGGGTCATCCTCGATCTCTGCTACGAGCGTCTGATCTACGAGGACGTGCCGCACAACCTGCCGCGCGTGCTGCAGGAGCGGATGCCGGACCGCACCGTCCTGACGGGTTCGATGTCGAAGGCGTATGCGATGACCGGGTGGCGATGTGGTTGGGTCATGGGACCAACGTCCGTCATCTCGGCCTGCGGCGCGATTCAGAGTCACGCCACGTCCAACGTCTGCTCGATCACGCAGCGCGCGGCGATCGGCGCGCTCAACGGCCCGCAGGGCTGCGTCGGAGAGATGCTCGACGAGTATCGCTCGCGCCGGGACCAGGTGTCCGAGTGGCTGCAGGCGGACCCACGCATCCGCCTGGTCACACCCGCCGGCGCCTTCTACCTCTTCCCGGACATCTCGGACCTGCTCTCGGTCGACGGCATCGTGACATCCGCGGAACTGGCGCAGGCATTGCTCACGGAGGCCCATGTCGCGGTCACGCCCGGCGAGGCGTTCGACGCGCCCGGCTTCTTGCGGATCTCGTACGCCACCTCGATGGAGCGACTGCGCGAGGGCACCAACCGGATTCTCGAATTCATCCGGACGAGCGACCGGATCCCTCAACTCGACGCGCAGTCCGTTTCTTGACGACGGCCGGCGTTCCGTCGGCTGGCACGATCGTACGAACCGCATGCTGGAGCCAGACTTCATCGAGGCCGTTCGGACGGCGGTCGGACCCGACGGGTGCACGCAAGCGGCGGACGCCCTCGAGGAGTACGGGACCGATGCGTCGAAACAGCACGGTCCGGCCGAGCTGGTCGTGCGGCCCTCGACGACGGACGAGGTCGCCGCGATCGCGCGGCTCTGTCACCAGCATCGTGTTCCCCTGACAGTGCGTGGCGGCGGCACCGGCTATACCGGCGGGGCGGTGCCCGCGCTGGGCGGTGTCGTGCTGACGATGGAGCGGTTCACGCGGATTCTCGAGATCGACGAGGTGAATCTGCTGGCGGTCGTCGAGCCGAATGTCGTGACCGGCGACCTGCAGCGCGCGGTCGAAGCGATCGGGTTGTTCTATCCGCCCGATCCTGCGAGCCTCGACCGGTGCGCGCTCGGAGGCAATATCGCCGAGTGCGCGGGTGGCCCGCGGGCATTCAAGTACGGCACGACGAAGCGATACGTGCTCGGGTTGGAGGCCGTGCTGCCGACGGGTGAGGTGGTGCGCACGGGCGGCAAGACGGTGAAGAACGTCGTCGGCTACGACCTGACCCAGACGCTGGTCGGCTCCGAGGGCACCCTGGCGATCATCACGAAGGCGATTCTCCGCCTCATCCCGCTGCCTCCGCATCGCGAGACGATTCAGGCGACGTTCGCCGAGGTCGACGGCGCCGTGCGCGCCGTCATCGAACTGGTCAAGGCGCGCGTCGTGCCGGCCGCGTTGGAGTTGGTCGACGGGGCGTCGCTCGAAGCGGTGGCGCGCTATCTGGACGACCGGACGCTCGCGCCGGAAGGCACCGGAGCGCTGCTGCTCCTGGAAGTCGACGGGTTGTCGGAAACCGTCCGTGAAGAGGCGGTCCGCGTCGAGGCGTCCTGCCGGCAGGCTGGCGCGACGACGGTGCGACATGCCACCGACGCGGCGGCGCGCGACGAGCTCTGGCGCGTGCGGCGCGAGCTGTCGCCGTCACTCAAGACGATCGCGGGCCTGAAGCTGAATCATGACGTCGTGGTACCCAAAGCCCGAGTGCCCGACCTCTTCGCGTGTGTGGCGCGACTACGCGAGGAGTTGGCGTTGACGATCGCGTGCTTCGGGCATGTGGGTGACGGCAATATTCACGTGAATATCATGGTCGACCCAAACGACAGCGCCGCCGTCGACCGCGCGCGCGACGGTGAACAGCGTTTGTTCGAAGAAGTCGTCCGCCTCGAGGGGGCGATCAGCGGCGAGCATGGTATCGGCCTGGAGAAGCGCTCGTTCATGCACCTCGCCCTGTCGGCGGAGGAACTGGCGCTGATGCGACGACTGAAGACCGCGTTCGACCCGCACGGCATCTTGAATCCCGGCAAGATGTTCCCGGATGCGGAGCCGGCCACCACGTCAGACTGACGTCAGCGGAATCCACCCGTCGGAGGCCGGTCGGTACGGAGCCGACGTCGTCTGTCCGGAGTCGTGCTCTGACCACCTGCCCGGAATCGCGCGATCGCACCTCGGGCACCGGCCGGTGGCGGTCACACGGTATTCGCGAATCGAGAAGCCGGTGCGCGCGACGAGTGTCGTGGCGCACCCGGGACAGCGCGTGTCTTCGAGGGCGCCCACCTCTCCTGGGCGGTTCCCGGCATAGACGAAGTTGAGCCCGTTTCGCGCGCCGATCTGCGCCGCGCGCTCCAGCCCAGCCGGGCGCGTGTCGTCAGCCGTCGTCATCTTGTAGTCCCTGCGAAACGCCGTCACATGCCACGGGATGTCGGGTGAGACGTCGGCGAGGAAACTCGTCAATGCGTCGACCTCGGCGTCGGCGTCGTTGAACCCCGGAATGAGCAGCGTCACGACTTCGAGCCAGATGCCTATCGCGACCAGGGTCCGGATCGATTCAAGGACCGGAGCGAGGCGGCCACCCAGGCGCCGATACTGGCGGTCGTCGAAGCTCTTGAGGTCGACCTTGTACAGATCGAGACGTGGGCGCAGGTACTCGAGCACCTCCGGCGTAGCGTTGCCGTTCGACACGAACGCCGTGCGCAGGCCCTCCGCGCGCGCCGCCTCGAAGATTGCCGCGCCCCATTCAGCGGTGATCAACGGTTCGTTGTAGGTACTGACAACGACTTGCGCACCGAGAGCGGCCGCATCCCGGACGATCTGTTCCGGCGTGGCGGCGGTGGGCGTCGTGACCGCCGCGGGATCGCGCAGCGCTTGTGACGTGACCCAGTTCTGGCAGTACGCGCAGTGTAGATCGCAGCCGAGCATGCCAAAGCTGTAGGCCAGCGCCCCCGGATACGCATGGAAGAACGGCTTCTTCTCGATCGGATCGCACTGGACGCCGCCCACATACCCCCACGGCGCGTACAGCCGGCCCCCGCGATTGAAACGCACCTTGCAGACCCCGATGGCGCCGTCGGGTAGCGGGCAGCGATGCCCGCAGGCGAGGCAGACGATTCGACCGTCGGCGAGACGCTCGTGCAGGTCGCTCTCGCGAGCATGGCTCGCCAGCAGGTCCGCAAGCGCGTTCATCTAGTCATTGTAGCGGAGCGGCGTCAGCGGTTCGTGACGATGAGGATGCGTTGCCGGACACCGTCGGGATCGGGGCGAAGCAGGTCGCCGATCCGCAGGGCGGCAGTATCGACGTAGTCGATTCGATCGAGGCGGCGCAAGGGCTTGGCGATGCGAGACTCGAGCGGCGCAAGGTCACCTTGCCGAATGAGGGCGATGACGGGGGCCGCACTCCCGAGGAAGTCGACGGTCTGGTCGGCCGTCACGAGATCGAGGCGTGGCAGACCAGAGTAGAAGATCTGGTTTCTTCCGAAGGCGTGGTACGTCCCGAGGGTGTGGCCCTCGCGCCATGCCGCACGGAGGGTGGCGGCGGCGCGTTCGACCGGCGAGGGTCGCGGCGGCGAGAAGACCTGAAAGTGTAGCGCCAGCAGCGTGGCGGCACCGCCGAGAACGACCGCGAGCGGTGCGGTGTCGAGACGGCCCATGACGACGGCGGCGCACAGCGCGATCGCCGCTCCGAGACACGCGGTGGCGGGTAGGAGCGGCTGGGGCATCCCCGCCGCCGCGAGGACAGGCGCGCCACGGAACATCAGCCACGCCAGTGCGAGCCAGTATGCAACGACGCCGGCCGCGGACACCCGGAGACGCCAGGCGCACCCTGGTTCGGCTCGCGCGGCGAGGTGCTCACGGATGCTACGGGCCAGAAGGATGGCCACGGGAGGTAGGAGCGGCAGAATGTATCGCGGCTGCTTACCGATCGACGCGCTGTAGAAGAGCAGTGGGGCCAGCGTCCAGACGATCAATCGCAGGTCGACCAGTTGCGGAGCCGCGCGGGTGCGGATCGCTCTGGCGACACCCGGGACCCAAAGGGCCGCGAACGGCGTCCAGGGCAGCAGCCCCCCGGCCAGGATCGGCAGGTAGAACCAGAACGGCCTCGGATCGTTGAACTCCGGGGTCGCAAACCGCGTGAGGTTCTCACCAACGAAAAACCGGACGAGGTAGGCCGCGCCGTGGACCTGCGCCATCGCGGCGAACCAGGGCGCCGCGACGGCCACAAACACGCCGAGGGCGGCGGCGACGGTGGCCAGCGTCAGGCCTGAAGGCAGGCGCGGGCGCCAAGCCGCTCCAGCCGGGCCACGATGCTCCCAGCACGCCAGCGGCAAGGCCACTAACGCGGGCAGGACGATCCCGATAGGGCCCTTGGTCAAGCAGGCGAGCGCCGAGGCGACCGCGGCAGCCAGGAGCCAGGCTCGACGGTGGCCTGGGGCGTCGACCGGCCGCGTCCCCGCGTCGCGGCCGTCGGACGACAGCGCGCGAATGAGGGCCCACGTGGCGAACGTGATGAACGCGGTGACGGGAAGATCCGGCAGGGCCTGCCAGGCCATCACCGCGCACCCGAAGGTCGTCGCGACGATCGCTCCAGCCAGCGTGCCCGTCGGGCGGTCGTACCATCGACTGGCGACGGCGAAGGTCAGGAGCACCAGGGCCAGGCCGGCCAGCGCCGAGGGGAGTCGGGCGGCGGCCTCAGTGACGCCGCCGACGGCGTAGGCCGTCGCGATGAGCCAGTACATCAGCACCGGCTTCTCGAAGCGAACCACGGCGTTGTAGTGCGGTGTCAGCCAGTCCCCGGACTCGACCATCTGTCGGGCAGATTCCGCGTAGAACGCCTCGTCGGAGTCGGTGACGGCGCTCCGGCCCAGGCCGAGAAACAGCGTCACGACGCAGAGGACGAGCAGCCAGCGAACCGGGGGCGCCACGCGCGGATTGTACCCCAGCCGGGTTTGCGCAACGGCGAGCCGGGTCTATCGGGAACGCCAAGTTGACAGGCCGCAACGGCTTCCGTATACTCAAGTGAAGTTCGGCTCCAATCCGAACCTCGACTGAACGAACTGCGGGGCTCCCGGTCCCGCGCCCACAACCCACATCCCCCATACTTTCGACTAACGGTTTGCGGTTCTATGCCTACACAAAATAAGCGCTCCTCCGCCCGCGCGTCCGAGGATTCGGCATCCGATGCTGGAACGGCCGCCGTGGCGACGCCACGAGCATCCTCCAAGAAACAGGGCAACACGTTGAATATCAGTGAGCTGAAGGAGATGAGTATCCAGAAGCTCACACAGGTCGCGAAGGACCTGACCGTCGCCGGCGCGACCGGCATGCGGAAGCAGGACGTGATCTTTCAGATCCTGAAGGCCCAGACCGAGCAGAGCGGCTTCATCTTCTCCGAAGGCGTCCTGGAAGTGCTCCCGGACGGCTTCGGCTTCCTGCGGGCGCCCGACTATAACTACCTTCCCGGCCCCGACGACATTTACGTGTCGCCGTCACAGATCAGGAAGTTCGACCTGCAGACCGGCGACACGGTCTCCGGCCAGATCCGGCCGCCCAAGGAAGGTGAGCGGTACTTCGCCCTCATCAAGGTCGAGGCCGTCAACTTCGAGGCGCCCGAGCACGCACGGGAGAAGCTGTTCTTCGAGAACTTGACGCCGCTGTATCCGTTGGAGCGGATCAAGCTCGAGACCGGCGCCGACAACCTGTCGGCGCGCGTCATGGATTTGATGACGCCGGTCGGGAAGGGCCAGCGCGGCCTGATCGTCGCGGCGCCACGCACGGGCAAGACAATGCTGCTGCAGAGCATCGCGAAGTCAGTGGCCGAAAATAACCCGGAGGTTTACCTGATCGTGCTGCTGATCGACGAGCGCCCCGAGGAAGTGACCGACATGCAGCGCTCGGTCGACGGTGAGGTGATCTCGTCGACCTTCGACGAGCCGGCGCAGCGGCACGTCCAGGTGGCGGAGATGGTCATCGAGAAGGCGAAGCGGTTGGTCGAGCACAAGAAGGACGTGGTGATCCTGCTCGATTCGGTCACGCGGCTGGCCCGCGCGTACAACACGGTCATTCCGCCGTCAGGCAAGGTGTTGTCCGGCGGTCTCGACTCGAACGCTCTGCAGAAGCCGAAGCGGTTCTTCGGCGCGGCCCGAAACATCGAGGAGGGCGGGTCGCTGACGATCATGGCCACAGCATTGGTGGACACCGGCTCCCGAATGGACGACGTGATTTTCGAAGAGTTCAAGGGCACCGGCAACATGGAGATCCACCTGGATCGGAAGCTCATGGACAAGCGGGTCTTCCCGGCGATCGACATCCAGAAGAGCGGAACCCGCAAGGAAGAGTTGCTTCTCGACAAGGACGACCTGAACCGCGTCTGGGTGCTCCGGAAGGTGCTGACGCCGCTGTCGCCCGTCGAGGCGATGGAACTCCTCCTCGACAAGATGGGCAAGACCAAGTCGAACGCCGACTTCCTATCGGCGATGCAGAAAATGGGCTAGTCCCGGGGCATAGCAGGATGACGACGATCAAGGTTCGTAAGAACGGCCCGTATCGCGTCATCGATGACGGTGACGGCGACGACGTCACCGTCGTCGATTGGAACGGCCGCGAGTATCCGGCACCCGAGCGGCCGATCGCCCTCTGTCGCTGCGGCGCGTCCGCCACGAAACCCTTCTGCGACAAGAGCCACGCGCGCGCCGGATTCACCCCGGACACCGACGACGGCGAAGACAGCCCGGCGGCGGGGTAGTCCCTACGACGTCGCGGGCACGCTGGACGGCTTGTCGAACCGGAGTTCGCCATCAGCCGCGTCCACGACGATGGCCTCGCCCTCGGCGAACTCTCCCTCCAGGATCTTCAGGGCCAACGGATCCAGAACCCGGCGTTGCAGCACCCGCTTGAGCGGGCGGGCACCGTAGGTCGGATCGTAGCCTTCGGCAATCAACAGGTCCTTGCAGCTCGGGGTCAGTGTCAGCTGCAGCTTTCGTCGTGCCAACCGCACCGCGAGCTGTTCGAGCTGAATGTCGATCACCGCCCGCATGTGATCACGGCCGAGCACGTGGAAGAAGATGACTTCGTCGATCCGATTCAGGAGTTCCGGCCGGAAATGCTCCTGCAGGGCGGCCGTCACACGTTCCCGCGTGGCGTCGTCGAGGTCCCCATCCGCACTCGCCGGATGCGCCGCAATGTACTGACTCCCCAGGTTCGAGGTCATGATGACGACCGCGTTCCTGAAGTCGACGTGGCGGCCCTTGCTATCGGTCAACCGCCCGTCGTCGAGCAACTGGAGAAGGATGTTGAGCACGTCGGGATGCGCCTTCTCGATTTCGTCGAGCAGAATGACCGAGTAGGGCCGGCGTCGCGCGGCTTCGGTCAACTGTCCGGCCTCGTCGTACCCCACATACCCGGGCGGCGCGCCGATGAGCCGAGAGACGGAGTGCCTCTCTTGGAACTCGGACATGTCGACGCGAATCATCGCCTGCTCGTCGTCGAACAGGAACTCGGCGAGCGTCCGCGCCAACTCGGTCTTGCCGACACCCGTCGGACCGAGGAAGATGAAGCTACCGAGCGGACGGTTCGGGTCCTGCAGCCCGGCTCGGGCGCGTCGCACAGCGTTGGCGACCGCGGCGATCGCGTCGTCCTGACCGACCACACGGCGCCGCAGACGATCCTCCATCCCGATCAACTTCTGCACCTCGCCCTCGACGAGCCTCGTGACCGGGATCTGCGTCCACCGGCTGACGACGGCGGCAATGTCGTCCTCGTCGACTTCCTCGCGCAGCATTCGCGTCTTGCCCTGCAACTCGGCGAGTCGCTGGGCGGCGGCCTGCACGTCGGCCTCCAGTGCCGGCACCCGGCCGTACTGCAGCTCGGAAGCCTTCGCGTAATCACCCGAGCGCTGCGCGTGTTCGATCTCGTGCTTGGCTTGCTCCAGGCGCTCCTTCAAGCCACGCCCGGCCTGGATCTCGGCTTTTTCCTGTTGCCACTGCGCCTGGAGCGTCTCGCTCTCGGCCCCCAGCGTGGCGAGTTCATCTTCGAGCCTAGCAAGGCGTTCGCGTGAAGCGGGATCATGTTCCTTGCGAAGCGCCTCGCGCTCGATCTCGAGCTGCATGATGCGGCGCTTCGCCTCGTCGAGCTCCGCCGGCATCGAGTCGATCTCCGTTCTGAGCTTCGACGCCGCTTCATCGACCAGATCGATCGCCTTATCCGGGAGAAATCTGTCGGCGATGTAGCGGTGGGAGAGCACCGCCGCGGCCACCAGGCCGGCATCCTTGAGCTTCACCCCATGGTGAATCTCGTAGCGCTCCCGGAGCCCCCGGAGAATGCTAATCGTGTCCTCGACGGTCGGTTCGCCCACCCGGACCGGTTGGAATCGCCGTTCGAGGGCGGCATCCTTCTCGATGTGCTTCCGGTACTCGTCGAGCGTCGTCGCGCCGATGGCATGCAGTTCGCCCCGTGCGAGCATCGGCTTCAGCATGTTGGAGGCATCGACGGCACCCTCCGCCGCGCCGGCGCCAACGACGGTGTGTAACTCGTCGATGAAGAGCACGATCTGGCCGTCCGATTCGGTGATCTCCTTGAGGACCGCCTTCAATCGCTCTTCGAACTCGCCGCGGAACTTGGCGCCGGCGATGAGGGCGCCCATGTCGAGCCCGACGATGCGCTTCTGCTTGAGCCCCTCCGGCACGTCGCCCCTGACGATGCGCTGCGCGAGCCCCTCGACGATGGCCGTCTTGCCGACGCCCGGCTCACCGATGAGCACCGGGTTGTTCTTCGTCCGTCGCGACAGCACCTGAATGATCCGGCGGATCTCCTCGTCGCGGCCGATGACCGGATCGAGCTTGTCGCGCCTGGCGTCGTCTGTGAGGTCCCGCCCGTACCGCTCGAGCGCTTGATACTTGTCTTCCGGATTCTGGTCGACGACACGCTGCGTCCCCCGCACGGCGACCAGCGCCTCGAGAATCCGGTCGGGCGTGACCCCGTGCGCCGCCAGCACCGAGCTGTCGGGCGCCGCGCCACCCTCGGCTGCGACGCCGAGGAGCAGGTGTTCTGTGCTGATGTAGTCGTCCTTGAGCCGGTCAGCTTCGTCCTCGGCATGCCGCATCACCGGATGCATCCGCCGCGAGAGGGCAGGCGGGTCGCCGCCTGTAGCCGTCGGGAGCTGTTCGAGGCGCGCGTCGACAGTGGCGCCCAGGCTCGGGGCGTCGACCTGCATCTTGCCCAGGAGAGCCGGGACCACGCCGTCGGATTGCGCCAGCAGGGCGACCAGCAGATGTTCCGGTTCGAGCTGCGGATGGTGGGCGCGACTGGCCCGACGCTCCGCGTCGAGAAAGGCCTCCTGAGCCTTCTGGGTATAGCGATTGATATTCATCATGTCGTGCACCACCTCGAGAGTGTCCGGCCGGCGCGCTCAGGCACTCGACCCGGCACGCCGCTTCTTGCGCCCTGACTCGCTGGGCCGTTCGAGCTCGGCCAACGCGTCATAGTGCTTCCGTTGTTCGTCGCTGAGCCGGCGCGGAACCTCGATACTCACCGTCGCGTAGAGCGCCCCGCGCTCGCCGCGTGACCGCACGCCGGGCATCCCCTGGCCCTTCAGCCGAAAGACCTGTCCCGGCTGCGTCGCAGGAGGGATCTTGAGGGTGAGCGTCGGCCCGTCGAGCGTCGGCACCTCGACGGTCCCGCCAAGCACCGCCGTGGTCAACGCCACGTCCACAGGCGTGTGGAGGTCGCGCCCCTCTCGCCGGAAGGTCGAGTGCTCGGAGACCCGCAAACGGAGAAAGACATCGCCCGCGGCGGCGCCGCCGACGCCCGCCTCGCCCTCGCCGGCAATCCGAACCCGCGATCCATCGCTCACGCCAGGTGGAATCTTGACATCCACGGTTCGGGCCTGCCCGCGGGTCGCGATGGAAAAGCGGCGTTGGACGCCGTGCAAGGCTTCCTCGAGCGTGAGCTCGATCGGTTGCTCGACGTCGCGCCCCTTGTTCCTGGGCGCACGGCGCCTCGGCGCCTCGGGCGCGCCGCCGAAGAACGTGTGAAAGAAATCGGAGAACGGGTCGCCGGCCTGGCCGGCCCGCGCCTCGGCGCCGCCCATGTTCACCGTCCATCGCCCATCCCCGAAGGGCCACCCGCTGCCGGATGGGTTCGCACCGCCGGCCGGCCTGCCGGGGGCCTGCTCGTACATGCGCCAGTTCGCGCCCAGTTCGTCGTACTTTCGCCGCGTCTCCGCGTTGCCGAGAACCTCATAGGCTTCGGTGATGTCCTTGAACCTGGACTCGGACGTCGCGTCACCCGGATTGACATCAGGATGGTGCTTGCGCGCAAGCTTCCGGTACGCCTGCTTAATCTCCTTCGCGCTGGCGGACTTGGCGATCCCGAGCGTCTGGTAGTAGTCCTTGAAATCCATCTGTCGACGCCCTAGAGCCCGAGCAGTCCGCACAAGTGTTCGACTTCATGGGTCAGCCGACGCCGGCGGTCCGGCCGCGCGAGGCCGCCCGCGTCGGTCAGTTCCCGCATCCGCTGGGCGACATCGGCGATCGAGAGCAATTGCTGCACGCCCGCCAGGTTGATCCCGCACTCGTCGACCAGGTGCTTGATGACGCGAAGCCGCGCCAGTTCGTCTTCCGAGTAGACACGCATGCTGCCGAGCGTGCGGGGCGGCCGGACGAGACCGAGACGCTCGTATTTCCGCAAGGTCTGCGGATGCATTCCGAGCCGACGCGCCGCCACGCTGATGAAGATCACCTCGTCCACGGCCACCTCAGGGTAAGGGAAACACGAAGTTAAGTCGATCCAAGTATAGGCATTGATACGCCGCGTGTCAACTCTGAGCGCCAGCCTCGGGCTCGCACCGCGCCGGCTGGTATAGACTCGTTCGGCGTTCAGCGCTGCACGGAGGTGGAAGTGTCGAGTCGAGAGACGTTCTCATCCCGGTGGGGGCTCATCCTGGCGGGCCTGGGTATGGCCGTCGGGACCGGGAATCTCTGGCGGTTTCCGCGAATTGCGGCCCAGAACGGCGGCGCGGCCTTCCTCATTCCTTGGTTCATCTTCCTCTTCGTCTGGTCGCTGCCGCTGATCATCGCCGAGTTCGGTATCGGTCGTGGCGCCCGCCGCGGTGTGGTCGGCGCGTTCAGCTCGCTGATCGGAGGGCGGTTCGCCTGGATGGGCGGATTCATCGCTGTCACGACGGTGATGATCCTGTTCTACTACTCGGTCGTCACTGGTTGGGCGCTGAAGTACTTCCTCCTGAGCGCCACTGGCGGCCTCGCGGGCCAGGCCCCGGAAGCGTACTGGGACGCCTACAGCACCTCGATCTGGCAGCCGATCGGGTTCCACCTGGCCGCCGTCGGGATCGGGGCCGCGATCATCCTGCGCGGTGTCGTGTCGGGAATCGAACGCGCGAACCGCGTCCTGATCCCGGTCCTCTTCGCCCTGCTCATCGTGGCGGTCGCGCGTTCAGTGACGCTGCCTGGCGCCCATCGAGGCTTGGAGTTCCTGTTCAATCCAGACCTCTCGACGCTAACGAGCTATCGAACATGGCTCGAAGCCCTGACGCAGTCGGCGTGGTCGACCGGCGCCGGGTGGGGGATGATCCTGACCTACGCCACCTACATGCGGAAGAACGATGACGTGGTGCTCAACGCCACGACCATCGGCTTCGGTGACAACTCCGCGTCGCTCCTGGCGGGCATGGCGGTCGTCCCGACGGCGTTCGCGATCCTGTCGACCGAAGAGGCGATGACGGTGATGGCGTCGAGCAACTACGGCTTGACGTTCATCTGGATCCCGCAGCTGTTCGAGCGGGTGCCGGGGGGTGCGATCTTCCTGCCACTGTTCTTCCTCGCCCTGTTCTCGGCGGCCCTGTCATCCCTTATCGCCATGATCGAGCTCGCCACGCGCATTCTCATCGACGGAGGGATGGTCCGGCGGCGGGCGGTGCGTTTGGTCGCCGGGGCGGTCGCGGTGTGCGGCATTCCCTCGGCCGTGAACGTCAGCATCCTCGAGAACCAGGACTGGGTCTGGGGCATCGCCCTGATGATCAGCGGGCTGTTCATTTCGATTGCGGCGACGCAGTACGGGCAGGAGCGATTCCGCACCGAGCTTGTGAACGTACCGGGGAACGACTTCAACCTTGGCCGCCTGTACAGCTGGGTCCTCAAGTATCTCGTCCCGGCGGAGTTCGTGGCGATGTTCGCCTGGTGGATGTATCAGGCGGCGACCGTCTACGATCCCGACGGGTGGTGGAATCCGACGCACACTTTTTCGGTCGGCACCTGCCTCGTGCAGTGGGGCCTGGCGTTCGTGCTATTGATCAGTTTCAACAAACGGATGGCACGGGCCAGCGTCGCCGGCTCGGCGGAGGCCGCATGAGCGGTCGAACGTGGCTGATGATGGCGATCATGCTCGGCCTCAACTGGGGCGGGTTCATCGCCCTGCTCCTCTTCGGCATCCGACGCGAGGCGCAGAAACGCCGGTCCGCTGCCGTGGAGCAGGATTCCTTCACGGACTGAATCGGTCGTTGCGCCACGGCTCGGCCGTGTCCGAGTAGCCCCGGGTCTCCCAGAAGCCCTTTCGATCCGCATCCGCGAACTCGATCGCGCGGATCCATTTCGTGCCCTTCCACGCATAGAGCTTCGGTGTGATCATGCGACAAGGCCCGCCGTGCTCGCGCGGCAAGGGCTGCTCGTCCCATGTGTGGACGAGCAGCACGTCGTCCTCGACGGCACGGGCAAGGGGCAGGCTGGTCGTGTAGGGCGTGCCGCTGGTCGGGTCGGCATCGGACCCGGTGCAGATCACGAAGGCGGCTTCCGACCTCGGAACGACCAACTCGGCAACATCGCGGAAGCGAACACCGCGCCAGCGGTTGTCGAATCGGCTCCACGTGGTCACGCAGTGGAAGTCGCTGACGTCGTCGATCTGCGGCAAGGTCATGAAGTCGTCCCAGGTCAGCGTGAGTGGGTTGTCGACGAGGCCGCACACGTTGAGGCGCCAGGTGTCGCAGGTGACCTCGGGATGCACGCCGAGATCGAGCACCGGCCAGTTCGGGACGACGTGTTGGCCCACGGGAAGCTGCGGCATGCCATGCCGGTTGACCGGCCCGCTGCCCTCAGGTGGTCCGGCTGCCTCGGCGTCGACGACGCCGTGCCGAAGCGCGCGCTGCCGGTCGATGTAGCGCTGACGACGGGCGATTAGTGATGACGGTTCGGTCGGCATGGCGTTAGCATATCGGATGTGCGCGCTGGCGCCTCGTTCAGCGGCCATGCTAGCGTAAGTGTCGAAGTTGAAAGGAGCGCCACGTCATGGGTTATCCCGAGTTCATGATCGCGCCGATGCGCGAGGAATTGACGCGGTTGGGTGTGCAGGAACTGCGAACGCCCGACGCCGTTGATTCGATCGCCCGAGACACCGACGGCACCGTGATGATTGTCGTCAATTCCGTCTGTGGATGCGCGGCAGGCAAGGCCCGGCCAGGCGTCGCGCTCGCCCTCCAGCACTCGACGAGACCAGACGTCGTGGCGACCGTGTTCGCTGGCGCGGATATCGAAGCGACAGAACGGGCGCGGGCACTGTTTGCCGGCTATCCGCCGTCGTCGCCGGCGATCGGCCTGCTGCGGAACGGGCAGTTGGCCTACATGATGGAACGCCACCAGATCGAAGGGCAGGAAGCCCCGGCGATCGCGCGCCAGTTGATCGGCGCGTTCGACGAACATTGTTCGAAGGCGGCCGTCGACAGATAGCGAGTCTGCCGGCTCGCGGGTCATGACAGGCGGCGCGCGGCGCCGCCTGTCGTCTGTACGGGCGGCGTCAGACCATCGGGGCAGGAGGGGAGGGGGCACCCGATGAGCGTGACGCTCGATGGTGGCACGCACCACGTCGGCCATGCCCGCGAGAAAGCGGGGAGCGTCATTGACCGCGGCGGCGCGCACTACCGGAAGGTCGATCTCGCGGCACAGCCCCACAGCCTCCGCGTCGAGGTCGTAGAGGACCTCGACATGATCGGCGACGAAGCCGATCGGGGAGAGAATCGCCGCCGCGAGACCGCCAGCCCGAGCGTCGCGAAGGTAGTTGCAGACGTCGGGTTCGAGCCAGGGATCGCCGGGTCGGCCGCTGCGGCTCTGATACACCAACGCCCAGTCCGAGCGTTCGAGCACGTGGGCCACGGCCGCGCACGATTCGCCGAGTTCGGCTTCGTACCGGCTACGACGTGCCATCTCCTGCGGGATGCTGTGGGCCGTGAACACGACTCGGGCGCGAGACCGTAGCTCGTCGGGCAATCCGCCCGCCGCCGCCCGAATGTGATCGGCCACTGTCTCCACGAACCCAGGGTGGGCATGCCATGGCCCGACGTAGGTGACCCTCACATCGGCCGCGCCACGGTCGGCGAGCCGTTGTCGCGCCTCGTCCACGTTGCGCCGGTACTGTTCGCAGCTCGAGTAGGAGGCGTGCGGGGCCATGATGAACCCGATCGCGTGCCGGACGCCGGCCTGTGACATGTCGAGTAGCGTCTCATGGAGGAACGGGTGCCAGTTGCGCATGCCCACATAGACGGGCAGGCGCTCACCCGCCTTCGCGAGTCGCTCCGCGAGACCGCCTGCTTGACGGCGCGTCAGTTCGGTGATCGGCGACACGCCGTCGAACAGGTCGTAGTGGCCGGCCACTTCCTCGAGCCTGGACGGCGGCACTCGCCGACCCCGCAACACGTTGGCGAGAAACGGTCGGACATCGTCGGGCCCGTTGGGGCCGCCGAACGCGATCACCAGGACGGCATCGAACGGGTGTGAGTAGTCGGCCATGGCGCTGAAGGACCAGGCGGATTCTATACCAGCGGTTCGCTCGCCCGCGTCGTGTTGCGCGGGCGCTCAGCCTCACGATAAGGTCACTCGACCGCCTGTGCTGTGCCTATGAATAGGACAATGCGTTGTGCAACCGTTGCGGTGCTCGTGGGCGCATGCGCCGCCTCCGCCACCGCACAGCCCGAACGACTCACCATCGACCGCGGCGCCGTCGGCGCCTGGCAAGCGCTGCAACGGCTGCGGACGTTCGGCAGCGTCCTGCACACGACCGCGCACCCGGATGATGAGCATGGGGGCGTCCTGACCTGGCTGAGCCGCGGGCAGGGAGCCCGCGTGAGCCTGCTGACCCTGACCCGTGGCGAAGGTGGGGACAACGCCATCGGCCCAGAACTGTTCGATGCACTTGGCCTGATCCGAACCGAAGAACTGCTGGCGGCGAATCGATACTACGGCGTCGACCGGCAGTACTTCACGTCGATGGTCGACTACGGCTTTTCCAAGCGTCTGGAAGAGGCCTGGGAGAAGTGGGATCGCGGCGCGCTACTCGGTGAGGTGGTGGCGCTGCTGCGCACCGAACGGCCGATCGTGGTCCTGTCGCGGTTTCAGGGGACGCCGCGAGACGGTCACGGTCACCACATGGCCGCGGGCGCCATCACGCGCGAGGCGTTCCGCGCCGCCGCGGACCCGGAGGCCTTTCCAGAACAGGTCGCCGCCGGGCTGCGGCCGTGGCAGGCCAGGAAGCTGTATGTCGGTGGCGTGCGGGACACCGAGGGCCCGACGCTCACGGTGGACGTGGGCGCCGTCGACCCGCGCATCGGACTGTCGTATCAGCGTCTGGCGCGGCTCGGGTTGAGCCTGCAACGTTCGCAGAACGCGGGCCGCGCGAGCGCGTCGCCGGGCCCGACCGTCTACCGATATGCGCGTGTCGACACGCCGGGTTCCGCGATCGAAGCGAGCCCATTCGACGGGTTGGACACGAGCTGGGCGGGCCTCTTCTCGCTCGTCGGTCAGGAGGCGACACCGGCCTGGGTGGTGCGACTCACGGCGATCGGCGACGTCGTGGAGGCTGTGGCTCGCGGGTTCTCGATGCATCGGCCGGCGGACGGCGCAGGGGCGCTGGCCGCGGCTCTCGACGCCACGCGGAACGCTATCTCGGATCTGACGGAGCAGTCGGACGTGCGTCTGCTGCTGGAGCGGAAGGCGGAGCAGTTCGAAGCGGCGATCAGCGCGATGCTCGGGCTCGAACTGTCAGCCGTCGCCGTCCCCTGGGACACGCCGCCTGCCGGGGTGGCCGAGCTGGGTCCCGTGGTCCGGGGCCAGACTGTGCAGGTGGATCTGGCGCTTTCGGGTGCCGGGATCGACGAGGCTAACGATGTCGTCCTCACGATCGAGGCGCCCGCGGGCTGGCGCGTCGAGGACTCGGGACTCGAGTCGTCGAACAATCGATGGCAGCGCCGCGTCTTGCTTCAGATCGGCGACACGTCGGCCAGCCGGCCGCATTTCGCTCGGGCCTCACTGGCGGAGAGTCGCTATCGGATCGCGGCTGACAGCGCGTTCTTCGATCCGTTTCCGCCCCCGCCCGCGCGTGGGGTGGCTCGGTTCCGCGTCGCAGGCGTCGTCATCGAGCACCACGCGCCGGTGGTGGCTCGAGAAGCGCGGCTGCCGTATGGCTACGCCGAGCGCGTGTTGCCGGTGCTCCCGGCAATCAGCCTCACAGTCAGCCCGCCAGTGGCAGTCGTGCCCCTCGCCGTCGAGTCGCCGGAGCTGACGATCTCGGTTCGCGTCGGTCGAATAGACCCCGCCGGCCGTGAGGCGACGCTCGAGCTGGAGTTGCCGGACGGCTGGCGGGTGTCGCCGGTGCAGGTTCGACTTCTTGAGGGCGACGGGTTGGAGCGGACGTTCGACTTCCGCGTCTGGCCGTCCGACCTGAACGATGCGCCGCAGCGCGTCGGCGCGGTTGCCAGGCTCGAGGGCCTCGAGTTCCGGGAGGGCTACGAAGCGATCGCGCACCGCGATCTCGAGACGCGCCGGCTCTTTCGGCCGGCCGAAGCGATCGTCCGCGGCGTGGACGTGGCGATAGCGGGGAATCTGCGCGTCGGCTACGTGATGGGGATCGGCGACCAGGTGCCCGAAGCGATTCGCCAACTGGGCGCGACGGTGGAGCGGCTCGAGGCCGACGACCTGGCCTCGGCTGACCTGAATCGATTCGATGTCGTCGTCACAGGGACCCGCGCCTACGCCGTTCGGCCAGACCTGCACCGGTCGAACGACCGACTCCTCACCTTTGCCGAGCAAGGCGGGCATCTGATCGTCCTGTACAACACCCAGGAGTTCGTTCCGTCGGAACACGCGCCGTTTCCCGGCGACCTGCCGCGCCGATCCGAAGAGGTCTCGGAGGAGGATGCGCCGGTCGTGATTCTGGCCCCTGGCGCCCCGGTGCTGGCGTGGCCGAATCGGATCACGGCCGTCGACTTCGACGGGTGGGTCGAGCAGCGCGGCTCGAAGTTCTGGCGCTCCTGGGCGGACGCCTATACCCCGATCGTCGAGTCGCACGACACGGGGCAGGCCCAGCAGCGCGGCGGCTGGCTGACGGCGCCCGTCGGGGAGGGGCACTACACGTACTTCGCGTACGCACTGCACCGGCAGTTGCCCTCGGGCGTGCCCGGCGCCTACCGGCTACTGGCGAACCTGCTCTCGCTCGGACGCCGAGAGTGAACCGTCGCGCGAGACCTGCGGAGGAGGAGCCATGATCGCCATGTGTCCGATGTTCGGACTGAACACGCCGGCATGCCGGGTCGTCGCATTCGCCGGCGCGCTCGTGGTGGGCGGGGCCGACCCGGCCGCGGCCCAGCCGCGACCCGACTGGGTCGACTCGGACCGCACCGCGCCCTCGGGGATGACGTACCGAACCTTCGACAGCACGCACGCCGGCGGGGACGTGAGCTACCTCATCTACCTGCCACCCGACTACGACACGGCGGCCACGCGGCGTTATCCGGTGATCTACTGGATGCACGGCCTCGGGGGGCGTCAGTCCGGCGGTGCGCGCCTGGCCGCACGCCTAGACCGAGGCATCCGGGCTGGCGAAGCGCCCGAAGTGATCGTCGTGTCGATCAACGGGTTGCGCGCCAGCATGTACAGTGACTCGAAGGACGGGCAACGGCCGGTCGAGAGCATGATCGTCGAGGACCTCGTGCCGCACGTGGACGCGACATATCGGACGATTCCTCGCCGCCAGGCCCGCGCGGTGGCCGGCATGTCGATGGGCGGCTACGGGACCTTCCGGCTGGGCTTCAAGTATCCGGAACTCTTCGGCGTGATGTCGTCGTTCGCGGCCGCGCTGCACACAGAAGCGACGCTCGCCGAGAATCGCGCCGCGGTCTATGACGCGGTCTACGGCGGCGATGCGGACTACGCACGGCGGAACACGCCGTGGACGCTGGCGGAAGAGAATGCCGACGCCGTGCGGGGGCGGACCGTCATCCGGCAGATCATCGGCACCGCCGACGGACTGCTCGAGTGGAACCGGGCGTTTCATCGCCTGCTCGAACAGCGCGGGGTGGAGCACGACTACATCGAAGTGCCGGACGTGGCCCACGACTACGACGGTCTGTCGGCCACCATCGGGGATGCGACGTTCGCGTTCTATCGACGCGCGTTCGGGGAAGGCGCGCAGACCCGCTGAGGGCGAGCCGCCCGCATGCTATAGTCGAGCGTTTGCCATGCCCAAGATTCTCGTCACCAACGACGATGGCATCAGGTCGGCGGGCCTCGACGCGCTAGCCGTCGCGCTCGAGGCGATTGGCGACGTGATCGCGGTCGCGCCGCTGATGGAGGCGAGCGCGGTCGGACACGCCCTCACGTTGCGACACCCGCTGCGCCTCGAGCAACTCGCGGCGAATCGCTACAGCGTCGACGGGACGCCGACCGACTGCGTCAACGTGGCCGTGTCGAAGGTCCTGCGCGGCCGGCCCGACCTGGTCGTCTCGGGCATCAACAAGGGGGCCAACGTCGGTGACGACGTGACGTATTCAGGCACTGTCGCCGGCGCGATGGAGGGCGCCTTGCTGGGTGTCCCCAGCCTCGCGGTTTCGCTGGAACGGCGGTCGGACGAGTTCGACTTCACCCAGGCGGCAGCGACGGCGGTGGAGTTGGCCACGGCGCTGCTGGTGCATCCGCTGCCGAGCCGGACGTTCTTGAACGTCAATGTCCCGCATGGCCGTGTGAAGGGGGTGCGGGTGACCGTGCAAGGGCGGCGAAATCATGTGAGCTCGGTCGCCGAAGCGCTCGACCCGCGTGGACAACCCTACTTCTGGATCGAGGAGGGGCAGACGCGGTGGGAGGAGTTGGCACGCTCCGACCATCACGCCATGGCTGACGGCTGGGTCTCGGTGACGCCGCTCAGTCCTGATCTGACGGATCACTCAGCGCTGCCGCTGGCCGAAGCGCTATCGCTCGGCCGGGAGGCTGGGGTAAAATAGGCGGCCGAGCGGTCGGGGCGTGGCTCAGCCTGGTAGAGCACTCGGTTCGGGACCGAGGGGTCGGAGGTTCAAATCCTCTCGCCCCGACCAACTTTCCCGCAGTTTTCCTTCCGAATTGCTTACGGGATGCATACCCGTAAGTGACCATGAAATCCCGTTCGTCCCATGGATTTCATGCAGATCTCATGCAGTTTGGTGCGCCACTGTCGGACAGGCCGTCCGGGAGGGAAGTGGTGTGTCCAGAAGTGCCAGCGCGTTCGGAGACACCCACACGGGCAGGCATGACCACTAGAGAACGCAGGAGTCCGCAGGGAACCCCAGGCGACCGCAGGTCGGCCGGACACGGGGCTAAGTCGGAAGCCTTGCGCAAACGAGCCATCCTGGCCTTGCTGAGCGAAAAGACCATGCCTCGGGCCGCGGCAAAGTGCGGGGTTAGCGAGAAGACACTACGGCGCTGGCTGGCCGACGACGCGGTGTTCAAGACGGCCTACGCCGAAGCGAGACATTCGGCCTTCAATGCCGGAATGGGGCGAGTCCAGGCGCTCACCGCCAGAGCCGTAGACACGCTGGAAGACTTGCTCGATGCGAAGGAGTATCCGAACGTCCGACTCGGCGCGGCTCGCACGGTCGCCGAGATGGGCTTCCACCAGCACGACGCCGAGACGATCCTGCGGAAGCTCGAGGAGATCGAAGCCGCGCAGCAACGATAGGGTTAGGAGAGGTACGATGCGGAACTCGTTGAAGGGTGTGGTGTCGCGGGTGAATCGGATCGCGAGCAAGGCGGGACAGGGGTCAAGGGCCGCTGAGATTTACGCCGAGCGTCGACGAATCCTGGGGGAGGGCCGGCAACTCGCGTTGGCACCACCGACGCCTGCGCCCAAAATTGGGCTGCTTTGCCAGACAGAAGTGTGGTGCCGCGCGCAGGGGTACTTGCGGCGGTCGTGTCGTAGCGAAGTTCTTTCGTAGTAACCTGCGACAA
The DNA here is from genome assembly GCA_002730525.1 of Acidobacteriota bacterium. Taxonomy (GTDB): domain Bacteria; phylum Acidobacteriota; class Vicinamibacteria; order Vicinamibacterales; family UBA823; genus UBA2161. The sequence goes on from PCAK01000008.1 coordinate 128,927, forward strand.
ATGACACAGCGCGTTCGAGCTTTGGGCAATCGCTCGGCCAACGGAAACCGCGGCAGAGTCAGCCTGCGGAGTGCCCTCATTTCAGCACTCATCACCGGCCTGCTCTTTATCGTCATCGAATTCGGCTTGAGCCACGTCCCCCTGTTCAAGGCGATCGGGTTCACGGCACCAGCCTACGAGGTCAGCGGGAGCCAGGCGGGCGATTACGCCCCGAGCCAGAATTCGTTGTCGCAATGGGTACTCTCCAGGCCGTTTCGATACAACATCACGTCCAACGGGTTTCGCGACTCGATTGAGTTCAAGCTGCTACCCGGACGAAACCCTCTACGCGTGCTTTGTCTCGGCGATTCAGTGACGTTCGGCACCTACGTCAACGACGACGAAGCGTTCGCGCACAAGCTCGGGCACCTGCTGACCGATCACCTCGGGTTCCAACCGGAAGTGATCAATGCCGGTTTCGGCGGCTACTCGATTCGCGACCAACTCGAGTATTACGAAGAGAAGGGGCAGAGCCTGCAACCGGACATCGTCGTGCTCGGTGTCTACGTCGGGAATGACTTCCTCGACCTTCAGGGTCCACCCTATCGTCAGGCTCTCAAGGAACCGCAGGTGCTCGATCGTATCAGGCGCACTGTATCCCAGTTCTATACGTATCAGGCGCTCGCGTACGCGCGAGTCCAGCTCATGATGGCGATGGGATCGCTAAGGAGGCCTTCCCCCACCGCCGAGATTGACTTCGTCGAGACAGCTCGCACGGGCGACCCGGACGAAACATCGATGCCGCGACCGGCAACGCTTGAACCGGTTCCCACGCAGTTTGCTGACGTCTGGCCGGAGTATGTAGACCTGCTCTCTGAGTTCGTGCGCTCCACAAATCAGAACGGAAGTGAGCTTCTCGTCGTGATTTTCCCTCATTATCTTCAGCTCGACCCGGCCCGACCCGCGGTCGTTCAGGAACGCCTCACCGCACTCTGTTCTTCGCTCGACGTCGCCTGCCTCGACCTGCTTCCAGCGATGAGGCGAGAGCATGCCGAAGGGGTCTTTCAGCTGTACTCGACTCCCTTGCACGCACAGGACGACCACCCGACCGCAGCGGGACACGAGCTTGCCGCGTTCGAGATTTATCGGCGTATGACCTCCGACTCGCGTTTCTCAACAGTCCTCAGCGCTTCGCCGGCGGGCTGATGCCCCCGTCCGAGAGGCGACAAGGCCGCGGCCGCTTCAGATGATTCACGCGTAAGCCCCCGTATTCCTTACGCCACCGGGAGTACGTCTGCTCACTCGTGCCGAGCTTGCGCCAGACCTCGGCGGTGG